>WNZI01000009.1 GCA_009728235.1 Vibrio cholerae
AGGAACTGCCTGTAAATTGCAGTCAATAAACTAAATTTTGCAGCAACTGCATTTATGGGTGGCGTGGAGAAAGCGGGTAGGGCATGAGGGTGGAACGACGGTGAGTGGTGAGTTGGTGATCAATGCCGAGGGCATCACCAAGTCCTATGGTGCGGGAGCGACGCGCTTCGACGCACTGAAGGGTGTGTCCCTCCAGATTGTGGCGGGTGAAAGTGTGGCCATCATCGGGAAAAGTGGTTCGGGTAAGTCCACGCTGATGCACATCCTGGCCCTTTTGGACGAGCCGGACGATGGATCCTTGCGGGTTACCGGGCGGGACGCGCGGGAGTTGTCGGCCAAGCAGCTCAACACGTTGCGCAACCAGGAGTTCGGGTTCGTGTTCCAGCAATTCTTCCTGACCCCGAACACCACCGTGTTGGACAACGTCGTACTTCCGCTGAAGATCGCGGGCGTGAGCCCATCCGAGCGGCGCCGCAGGGGCATGGCGGTGCTGGAACAGCTGGAACTGGCGGACAAGGCGGACAACAAGGCGACGGATCTGTCCGGGGGGCAGAAGCAACGGGCTGTGATCAGCCGTGCGCTGGTGAACGAGCCCAGCATCATCTTCGCCGACGAGCCGACCGGGAACCTGGACACCGCCACCGGCGCGACCGTGGAGGACATCCTGTTCGGGTTGAACAAGGACAAGGGCATTACCCTCATCGTGGTGACCCACGATGTCGACCTCGCTGCCCGCTGTGACCGGCAGATCTTCGTCCGCGACGGACTGATCGAACGCACGAGCCGGTCAGCTCACGACAGCGCAGCAGAAACGAGCCACGCATGAATGCCCGGGACCTGATCTCCTCAGCGGTGGCCAACACCTTCCGCTCCAAGCTGCGCACCACGTTGACCGTGCTGGCGATCTTCGTGGGCGCGTTCACCTTGACCCTCACCAACGCGGTCGGGGCGGGGGTCTCGGACTACGTGGACAAACAGGTCGCAGCCATGGGGTCAGACGACATGCTTTTCGTCCAGAAGGCCACCGAGGACACCGTCTCCGGTGACGGGCCTGCCGAATACGACCCCGAAGCCGCGCGCCGGGTTGAGGGACCGGGACCACGCGACACCGATCCGCTGACCGATGAGGACCTCGAGACGATCCGGGGCACGACCGGCATCGTCGAGGCGGACCCGCTGCGCATGGTCGTCCCCGACTACATCACCTCCGACGGTGGCACTGCCTATGAACTCACGGCCAACCCGGTGGGCAGCATCGCCCAAGTTGACCTCGAGGCCGGTCAACAGCTTGACCGGACCTCCGACGAGCACCAGATCATCGTCCCCACCACCTATGTGACAGCGTTGGGCTTCGACTCCGCCGAGCAGGTTGTCGGGTCAACCGTCGAATTGGGCCTTACTGACGTGCTCGGTGAACAGCACACTGTGGAGGCCACCGTGGTGGGGGTCTCCCGGGAGAGCCTCCTGGCCTCCGGGGCGAGCATGAACGAGGCCTTGCTTGCGGAACTCTCCATGGTCCAGTCCGCCGGTGTTGATAGCGGTTCCACCGGTTACATCGCTGTTACCGCCTACTTCGATACTTCCCTGACCGCGGAAGAGGTCGATGCCCTCAAGTCCTCCCTGGCCGAGGACGGTTATGACGCCCGGACCACGGAGGATCAGTTGGGAATGATTCAGACCGTCATCAGCGCCATTGTGGGTATTCTCAATGCTTTCGCCGTGATTGCCTTGGTCGCCGCGAGCTTCGGGATCATCAACACGTTGCTGATGAGCGTGCAGGAACGCACCCGGGAGATCGGACTGATGAAGGCCATGGGGATGAGCGGGGGGAGGGTTTTCACCCTGTTCAGCCTCGAGGCCGTCGTTATCGGTTTCCTTGGCAGCGCGATAGGCGCCGCCGTGGCCGTGGCCCTCGGATCTACGATCAGCTCCGTGCTGGCCGACGGGGCGCTGTCCGGGCTGCCGGGGCTCAGTATCATGCTCTTTGAACCGGCCACGGTGGCCGGGGTGATCCTGTTGATCATGGCGATCGCTTTCCTGGCCGGCACCCTGCCTGCCCGGCAGGCCGCGAAACAGAACCCCATCGATTCCTTGCGCTATGAATAGCCTCGAAAGGACGGGAGCAGAGGTGTCCAACGAACAAGGGGCCGTTGACCGCAAGCGCGCCCGAGCCCTGAACATCGAGCGCAGCGCCATCGCCCTGGTCCAGGAGCACGGACTGGAACACGTGACCGTGGATATGATCTGCCAGAAGAGTGAAGTTTCTCAACGTACGTTCTTCAACTACTACAAGACGAAGGACGAGGCGCTCACCGGCGCCCAGGCCCCGCGGATCCACGAGGACCGGGCCCGGGGGTTCCTCGTCTCGAACGGACCGAACCTGTTGGTGGAGGGCCTCGAGCTCGTGGCTGACAGCCTCGCCGCCAGCAACCCCGAACCGGACCCGACCCTGATGGTCGCCCGCATGCAGATCGCCCTGCGCTACCCGCAGATCTTCGGCAAGGCAATGGAAGCAATGAACTCCATCCAGGCCGAACTGACGGAACTGATCCTGCTGCGCCTGGGCAGGAACCACGACGCGACGACGCACCCGACAGATCTCCGTGACCAGGCCGGACTGATGGCCAACCTGGTCTTTGGAGCCCTGCGGTTCACCATGACCACGTGGATGCGCGATCCGACCGCAACCCCACGCCCGCCCGTGGAACACACCATCGGCCTCCTGAGCAGGATCATGACCGCACCCACCAGCCACCCACAGACACCGCAGGCAGACGACCCCCCGCCCAGATGACCGCGCGGGATTTCGTGTTTCTTGTTGCTTCTGTTCCACTTTTCCCCAGGAAACCCTCCTGCCTGACGTCCCTGCCGGGCGAACCTGCGGCGCGTCCGGTAGACCATCCGTGCTGCCGCGAAACGCGATCCGCCCCTGTTCAGGCGGCGCCTGATCCGGTAGGACCAACTCGGTTGTCGGCGCAAAACCGAATGACGTCGAAGAGCTTTGGTTGTATGGGTGGCTGTACCGGCGGTGAAAAGTGTATCGGGTAGGTCGGCTGGCTGCCGACCAGATGGGGGTGCTTGCAGGGTTGGGGAGGTGGCAGGGGCAAGCCCCGACATCACCCACCACAACACCGTAAGGAACGGCGGCTTGCCGGGCTGATGAGGTTCGTGGCCGAGCACGGCGTGTAATATTCCCTTCTACGTGTCCGGCCCACGGGCGTGAAGGCTTTCCGCAGACGCACGTCGGCGGTGATGACAGGAGTCCGGATGCGTTTGGTAGAGGAACACGTCGACGTGCGCAGGGTTGTGCGACGGGTCACAGCGGGCGCCATGTCTCCTGAGGGCGAGGTTGCCGCATGACGTCCTGGACCCTGGCCGACGCTCCCGATCAGACCGGCCGCACGGCGCTCGTGACCGGGGCGAACTCCGGCCTCGGGTTGCAGACGACCCTGGCACTGGCCCGCAAGGGTGCCCGAGTCCTCATGGCGTGTCGCGACGCCGCCCGTGGTCAGGCTGCGCTGCAGCGAGTCGAGACCGAGGTTCCGGGCGCCACCGTGGAGCTCGTCGCCCTGGACCTGGCCGCGCTGAGTTCAGTGGAGGCGGCCGCCGGACAGGTGCAGGAACGCGCCGCGGTCCTGGACCTGTTGGTCGATAATGCTGGCGTTATGGCGACACCGCGGCGTGTCACGGCGGACGGTTTCGAGATGCAGTTGGGCACCAATCATCTGGGGCACTTCGCCCTGACCGGCCATCTGTTGCCGCTGCTGCTCGCGGCACCCGCTCCTCGGGTCGTGGTCGTCTCCAGCGGAGCGCACCGGATCGGTGCGATGCGCTTTGAGGACCTGCAGTCCGAGCGCTCGTACTCTCGGTGGGGCGCATACGGCCAGAGCAAGCTGGCGAACCTGCTGTTCGCCCGCGAGCTGGGGCGCCGCTACCCGGCGCTGTGTGTCGCCGCAGCGCATCCTGGTTACGCCGCCACCCACCTGCAGAACGGGCACGGCTCATCACTGCTGGCCAGTGTGATGAAGATCGGCAACGCCGTTCTGGCGCAGAGCGACGAGGCCGGCGCCCTTCCCTCGATCTACGCCGCCACAATGCCGGACGTGCGCACCGGTGACTACTGGGGACCGGCCCTGTTCGAGCTGCGCGGCGCCCCGAAAAGGGTCGAGCGTTCTGCGGCGGCATCCGATGACGCGGCGGCGCGGCGGCTGTGGGAAGAGTCCGAGCGGCTCACCGGGGTGCTCTACCCCGCCGCTGGCTGATTCTGGTCGATTCCTTCCCCGACCCTGCCTGCCTGCCTGCCGAGGAACCATCGAAGCGACCCGACGCGCAATCGGTTGTTTGCGTGCCGTTATTGATCCGCAAGTGGGCGCCACCGCTTGCCGCGCGCCGGTGGTGCTCTCTGGCAGGCTGACGGTGGCGTTGACCGCCCACCGCTACGTCCTCGTGGTCGGGGCTGCCGGGGTCAAGTCCCTGGTGGTGGTGTAGCGGTTGGTGATCCTTCTGATTGTTAGGCGCTGAGTTCGAGGGTGGTGTCGGTAGTTGCCTCCGTCCCGGTGTCGGTGACGAGTGTGAGACGGGATTTGGTGAGGATGTCCAAGCCCAGGTAGCGGCGTCCTTCGGCCCATTCATCGGTCTGCTCGGCCAGGACTGCTCCGACGAGTCGGATGATCGCGTCCCGGTTCGGGAAGATCCCGACGCTGTCTGTGCGGCGCCGGATCTCACGGTTCAACCGCTCGTTGGGGTTGTTCGACCAGACCTGCTGCCAGAGGCCTTCGGGGAACTCGGTGAAAGCGAGGATGTCGGCGCGGGCGGCGTCGAGGTGCTCATGGGCGTCGGGAAGTTTCTCCTCGACGTAGTCCAGCAGCCGGTCGAACTGAGCATGTACGGAGCCGGCATCAGGCTGGTCATAGACCGAGTGCAGCATCGCTTTCACGGCCGGCCACATGCTCTTTGGGGTCACGGACATCAGGTTCGCGGCGTAATGGGTGCGACAGCGCTGCCAGGAGGCTCCGGGGAGATTCGAGCCGATCGCTTCGACCAGACCCTGGTGGGCGTCCGAGGTGACCAGCCGGACACCGGTCAGGCCGCGGGCGACGAGGTCCGCGAAGAACGTGTTCCACGCCGCTCCCGTCTCGCTGGTGGCGATCCGCATGCCCAGGACTTCGCGGCGCCCGTCGGCGTTGACGCCGGTCGCGACCAGGACGACGGCGTTGATGACCCGGCCGCCTTCACGGACTTTCATGGTGAGCGCGTCCGCGGCCAGGAACGTGAACGGGCCTGCCTCACCCAAGGGTCGGTGACGGAACTCGTTGACGTGCTCATCGAGCTCCGCGGCCATCCGTGAGACCTGCGACTTCGACAAGCTGTTGATGCCAAGGGTCTTCACGAGCTTGTCCATGCGTCGGGTGCTGACGCCGGCGAGGTAGCAGTCCGCGACCACAGTGATCAGGGCGGACTCCGCACGTTTGCGGCGCTCGAGCAGCCAGTCGGGGAAGTAGGTTCCGGTGCGCAGCTTCGGAACAGCAACATCGACGGTGCCGACCCGGGTGTCCAGGTCGCGGTGCCGGTACCCGTTGCGTTGGACCAGACGCTCACGGCTGGGCTTGCCCCACTCGGCGCCGGCCACCGCGTCGGCATCAGCAGAGAGCAGGGCATTAATCATGGTTTGCAGCAGGCTACGCATCAGATCCGGGGACGCATCGCCGAGGGCTTCAGTCAGGAGGCGGGCAGGGTCGAGAATATGGGGAGCGGTCATCGTGATGATGCCTTTCGAGAGGGTTGTAGGAGATTCCTCGAAGGATCACGCGGTGGCCGCCTTCATGCCCATCACCACGACGAACCCGGCAACCGCGCTACACCACTATGCGGGGCACAACTGCTGCCGGGAGGCCGGCGTTGATGCGTTCCTTCATAAGGTCGCGTTCGAAATCGGCAGGAGCGGCGAAGACGTGGAAGACCAGCCGGCCGCCGGTGATGTCGTGTTAATCATCTCCTGCAAGGACCGGAACCCGATCCCTTTCACCGGACAGCTCTGTCAGCTGGTAGATGAGGTGACGGATAGACCGACCCGGGAAGGACATTCCGCAGCGGGGAAGCTCCTGTCACCGACCCGTCCGGGGTGATTACTGGTCCCTCCGCCAGCGGTGGGGGTCGCTGGCGGAGGGACGGCTGTTGCCGGTGCCGGCCTGTGGCGTGCGTAGACCGGCACTGGGGGATTGTGTCAGCTGCGGGCGCTGACCAGCTCCGGGGCGGAAGGCCCGGTGGGGGTAGGAGGGGCTGGGAGTTTGGCGCCTTCGACGTCGACATCGGGCAGGATGCGGTCCAGCCAGCGGGGGATCCACCAGGCCTTTTCGGCGAGGAGGTGCATCGCGGCGGGGATGATTGTCATCCGGATCAGGAATGCGTCGACCAGGACACCGAAGGACAGGCTGAATCCGATGGGACGGACCATGGTCAGTCCGGAGAAGATGAATCCTGCGAAGACGGCCGTCATGATGATCGCTGCGGCGGTGACGACGCGCGCACCGTGGCTGAAGCCGGTCCGGACGGCGCTGCGGGCGTCTTCTCCGTGGATGTGGGATTCGCGCATGCCCGAGACCAGGAATACCTGGTAGTCCATGGCCAGGCCGAACAGCACGCCGATGAGGATGATCGGCAGGAAACTGAGGACTGCCGCGGGGTTGTGGACCCCGAAGATTTCCCCGAGCCAGCCCCATTGGTAGATGGCGACGATGGCGCCGAAGGTCGCTGCCATGGAGAGCAGGAACCCGCCGGTTGCCAGCAGCGGGACCAGGATGGAGCGGAAGACCAGCAGCAGCAGCACCAGTGAGAGCCCGATGACGACGCCCAGGTATAGGGGTAGGGCGTTGAACAGTTTCTCGGAGACGTCAATGTTGGCGGCTGTCTGACCGGTCAGGCCGATGCTCACCCCGGTGTCCGTTTCGATGTCCGTGGCGGCGCTGCGCAGGTCGGCGACTGCTTGTTCGGTGCTGGCGCTGGCTGGTCCTTCGGCCGGGATCACCTGGAAGATCGCGGTCCGCCCGTCCTCGCTGACGAGGGCGGGCAGGGCTGCGGTCACGTTGTTGACCTCCCGGAGACGGTCAGCGACGTCGTACTGCAGTTCTTGTGACTCGGTGTCGCTGAGGCCTGCAGGAAGTTCACCGACGGCAATGATGGGACCGTTGACGCCTTCACCGAAGGATTCACCGAGGGCGGTGTAGGCCTTGTAGGCGTCGGAGTTCACCGGTTCGCTGCCTCCATCAGGCAGGGCTACCCGGAGCTGCGCGGCTGGAAGCGCGGTGATGGCCAGGGCCAGGACCGTCACGCTCAGGACAATGATGGGGTGGCGGGTCACGAACGCGCCCCAGCCATGGCGGCTGTGTTCCTGATCGGCTGCTTCTTCCACGGCTGCAGCCGACATCCCGCCAAGGGCGGCCTTCTCGGCCGCGGCGGCGTTGACGGCGCGTGCTTTGCCCCAGGCGCGTTTGGATACGATCCGGGTTCCGATGAATCCCAGCATCGCAGGGGTCAGGGTGAGGGCGACGAGCACGGCCAGCGCCACGGTACCGGCACCTGCCAGGCCCATGATGGTCAGGAAGGGAAGACCGGGCACGGACAGGGCGGCCAGGGCGATGACGACGGTCAGCCCGGCGAACAGCACCGAATTCCCTGACGTTCCCGTGGCCCGGGCCACGGATTCCTCCATGCCCATGCCGCGCAGCAGTTGGGTTCGGTGCCGGTTGACGATGAAGAGCGAATAATCGATGCCGACGGCAAGTCCGAGCATCAGAGCCAGAAATACCGACACGGACGCCATTTCGATCACGCCGGAGAGCGCGAAGGTCCCGCCGACCCCGACGGCCACACCGATGATGGCCATCAGCAACGGCAGGCCGGCAGCGACCAGGGTTCCGAGCATGACGATCAGAACCAGGGCCGCGACGCCGATTCCGATGATTTCCGCGGCGCCGAGGACTTCGGAGACATCCTGGGTGATGCTCTGGCTCAGATAAACCTCGACCCCCGAGGCGGAGGGCTCCGAGAGAATGTCCTTTACTCCTTCACGGACTTCGGGCGCGACTTCGTAAATCGATTCGGTGAACTGGACCTGTGTGACGGCCGTTGTTCCGTCCTCCGAGACGGTCCGGGTGCCGGCTGAGGCATCAAGGGCGCGCTGGCCCAGTGCCAGGGATTCCTCGTTGGCGGCGATTTCGCTCGCGCCGGCTTCCAGCTCTTCACGGGCTGCCCCCAACTGGGCGAGGGCCTGGTCTATGCCGGGGGCCCCGGCTGCCGCAGCGGCATCCAACTGTGCCTGCTGGGCATCCAGCTGCTGGCGGCCCTCAGTGATCTGTGCTTTGGCTGCCTCCAGCTGGGCTTTGCCCTCGGCCAGTTGGACTGCTCCGTCGTCGATCTGGTTCTGCAGCTCGAAGGGGTTGGCCGCTGACTGGATCTCGGGGACATCGCTCAGCCGGGCCAGCGCATCTGCGATGGCCTGTTCCTGGGCGGGCGTGAAACTACCGGAACCGGCATCGAAGACTACGGCACCACTGCCGCCGGCTGCTTCGGGCAGTTCCTCTTCGAGCTGATCCAGGACACGCTGGCTTTCGGTACCCGGAATGCTGAAGTTGTTGCTCATCGTGCCGTGGAACGCCACCGCGGCGCCACCGGTGCCCAGCACCACCGCCGTCCACAGAGCCAGGACCAACCAGCGGCGCCGGTAGGCCAGCCGGCCCAGGTGATAAAGCAGAGATGCCATGAATGTCAGCCGTTCTGATAAAGGTTTTGGTGAAAATTCTGATGGAAAGGTGGATTATCGGGTGAAGCCGTGGCGCAGGTATCCGACCACGTCGACTAGGAGCTGACGCAAAAGCTGCAAAGACTCCTCGGTAACATCGCCGCCGGTACGGCTGTACCACTGGGCTAGCGCGGCCTTCCCGGATGAGAGCACAGAGCCGACCAAGGCACTGGCGTAGAGCGGATCGAGCGGCTCCGGGGCGCTGACTGATAGCGGCGATCAGCCGGTCAGCGCAGCTCTCCCACCCTTGGAGCTGGAACCGGTTCATCTGCGCATCAGTCCCAGCCAGGCCATATACCTCGGTCATCGCGGCCAGGTGAATCGGGTCCGCCAGGGCGATCAGCACCTCGTACATCGATTCAAGCAGCGGCTCCTGCGCCGGGCGGGACAGAAACTGGTCCGCCGCATGGTCCAGGAAGTCCTCGATGCTGACCACCAGGGCCGCCTCACGACTGGGGAAGTAATTGAAGAACGTACGCCGTGATACTCCGGCACCCGCGGCGATGTCATCCACGGTTAACCCGGCAGGTCCTTTCACACGCACGAGATCCATGGCCGTCTTTACAATCGTGGTCCGGGTTGCGGCTTTGTTCGTTTCCCATCCGGACTGGACGGAGCGGACCTCGCCTGAAGAACCACTCATGAAAACAGCGTACGGTAGGGTTTGCACGCAGTGCAAACCCTCCCGTACGGATAGTTACCAGCGAATGAAGGGGGAGGCTACCGCCCGGAGCGGACACGCTCGGCAGGGGAGCCGGTATCGGTGCTGCTGTCGTCGTCGGTGGTGATCAGGATGTTGCCTTCGGAAACCGACTCGGGCAGGATGTCGTGTTCGAGGCCGGTGGCCAGTGGTTTTTCCTGGACGAAGAACAGCAGCACGGTGGCGAGCAGTGCCAGGGGAACCATCCAGATGAAGATCGGTGTCAGGGCGTCGTTGTAGGAGGAGATGATCACATCCCTGACCGGGGCCGGCAGGGTGTTGACCAGTGCCGGTGTCAGCGAGTTGGATGCACCGGCGCTGGCCCCGTTCCCGGCGGCTGCGGGGAGTCGTTCCAGGAGCAGGTCCTGCAGGCGGCTGGCGAACAGGCTGCCGACGACCGCTGATCCGAGGGTGGCGCCGATCTGGCGGAAGAAGTTGTTCGACGCGGTGGCCGTTCCGACCTGGCTGAGGGGGAAGGAGTTCTGCACGATCAGGACCAAGATCTGCATGTTCAGGCCCAACCCGAGGCCCATGACGGCCAGGTAGGCGCAGATCTCCCACAGGGGCTGTTCCGGTGTGAGGGTGGACAGCAGTACCAGAGCTACGGCAACGATGATGCTCCCGGCGATCGGCATCCATTTGTACCGTCCGGTCTTGGATACCAGCTGGCCGGAGACGACCGAGGCGACCAGCAGGGCGCCCATCATCGGGATCATCAGCAGCCCGGATTCGGTGGCGCTGGCCCCGAAAGCCATCTGCAGGTAGGTCGGAAGGTAGCCGATGGCCCCGAACATCGCTACACCGATCAGCAGGCCCGCGATGGTAGTGAGGTTGAAGTTGCGGTCCCTGAACAGGTGCAGGGGAATGATCGGCTCGGCCGTGCGCCGCTCCACGAGGACAAAGGCCACCGCGGCCAGGATAGTGCCGGCGATCAGGGCCAGGATGATCGGGGCGGTCCATTCGTACTTACTTCCACCCCAGGTGGCGAACAGCACCAGGCAGGTCGTCGCGATGGCGATGAGCACCATGCCGCCCAGGTCCAGGCGCAGCTTCCCCCTGCGACGGGGGAGTTTCAGGAAGAAGACAGCCCCGGCCAGTGCCAGCAGGCCCAGCGGAATGTTAATCCAAAAGACCCATCTCCAGCCGGGGCCTTCCGTGAACCAACCGCCCAACAGTGGGCCGGCCACGGAGGAAATGGCGAAAACCCCACCCATGACGCCCATGTATTTGCCTCGTTCCCGGGCCGGAACAACGTCGGCGATGATCGCCTGGGACAGGATCATCAGGCCACCACCACCCAGGCCCTGAATGACACGGGCGGTGATGAGCACTTCCATGTTCCCGGCCAGGGCTCCCACGACGGATCCCGCCATGAACAGCACGATGGCGGCCATCAGCAGCTCTTTGCGGCCCATCAGGTCACCGAGCTTGCCGTACACCGGCATCATGATGGTCGAGGCGAGGATGAACGCGGTGATCACCCACAGCATCTGGTCAACACCGTTGAGCTCGCCCACGATCGTGGGCAGGGCGGTGCTCAGGACCGTCTGGTTCAGCGCTGCCAGCAGCATCGAGAGCATCAGGCCGACGAAGAGCAGAACGATGTGCTGCTTCCCTTCACCGGGGTTGGCTCTGTGGGCGGTGGCGGTGGTCATGAAAGGTTCCTTTGCAGGTGATGAAGGAGTGTTATCGCGGGGGCAATGTCTTCCGCGGTGAGGCCCGTGCCGGGTTCATAACCCGGAGCTGTCAGGGTGAACCGGACCGGGACGCCACCAACCATGACGAGCATCCGGGAAATCTCTTCGGCGCTGAACTCCGTGCTGCTGCCTGGCCAGCCCGGGTTTTCCGTCAACCAATCGGCCAGTCCCCGGCGCACCATGTCCTCGGCCTTGATCATGTATTCCATCTGTCGCTGGCGCAGATGAGGCTGGTCTTTCATCAGACTCCGACGCCTGGCCGAGTCCGTGCTGCCAAGCGCCGTCTGGGCCACCGCGAGCAACAGGCGTGACACCTGACCTAAAAGCTCCTGCTCAAGAGAGAGTTCCGACAGCAGATTCCGGTCAAGGGACGGCTCACGCAGTCCCAGCACCGCATCTTCCTTGCTGCGGAAGTAATTGAAGAATGTCCGCGCTGACACTCCGGCGTCACCTGCTATGGCCTCAATGGTGGTGTGTTCGATGCCTCGGTCCACCGCCAGCAGCGCGGCTGCCTCATGGATCTCCGCCCAGGTCTCAGCCCGCCTGCGCTCACGCAGAGATACGGGAATGGTTTCAGTCACCCCATACTTTTGCATTAATGCAATCTATGCACAAATACAGATTGGTGCGCATGCTGGTGCTAGGTGTGCAGGGAGGGCTTGCCCCGGATGTGGGTGGAGTTCAACCGGGACATCAGATCGGTGAGGGCGGTCAGGTCCTCAATGTCCCAACCGGCTAGGAGCTTCTGGAAGGCGCGCGCGCGGGCACCCTGAACAGACTCCAGCCGGCTGATGCCGGAACCCGTCAGGGTGATCGTCCGGGCACGGGCATCCAGCGGGTCCGTTTGACGTCGGACAAGGCCGAGGTGTTCCAGCACCGTGATCTGCCGGCTCAGCGAAGGCTTGCCCACTTCCAGGAATGCTGCGATATCGGTAAGACGCAGAGGACCCTCCCGCCGAAGGATGTTCAACAACCCATACACCGTCGGCTCCAAACCTGCGCGGATTTCGCCGGACACCCGACCGGATGTTTGACCGGATGTCCGGCGGGACATGACCTGCTCCCTCCGCCAGAGCAAAGTCAGCTCTCGCTCCAGCACCTCAACAGCAGTCTTCAGAGCGGCATCGACGGTAACAGGATGCTCAGAGACCCGCCCGGGACCGGGGAGCCCGCAGTCTTTTCCTGGTGGCACGGGCGCTGCAGGCCCTGTGGGTCCTGTGGGTCCTATGGGCGGGGGTGTGCCGTCGTGCCGCATGATAGTCAGCGGTTGATCGTGGACATGTCCTCGTAACGGTCCCCGGCAGGAGCAGCCACCTCGTCGAGTGCCGCCAGGTGCGCGGTGGTGAGCTCGATGGCGTCCGCTGCGGTGTTCTCCTCCAGGTACGCCACCCGCTTGGTGCCGGGGATCGGGGCGATGTCATCGCCCTGGGCCAGCAACCATGCCAGGGCCACCTGCCCGGGCTTGACGCCCAGTTCGGCGGCCACAGTATCCACCTGCTCCACGATCCTGATGTTGTGCTGCAGGTTTTCCCCGGCGAAGCGGGGGTTGTTGCGGCGGAAGTCGTCCTCGTCCAACTGATCCACCGAACGGATGGTGCCGGTGAGGAAGCCACGCCCCAGCGGGGAGTATGGCACGAAACCTATGCCCAGTTCCCGCACCGTCGGCAGGATCTGCTGTTCCGGATCCCGCGACCACAACGAGTACTCCGTCTGCAGCGCCGCCACCGGGTGAACTGCATGAGCGCGGCGGACCGTGTCCGGAGCAGCCTCGGAGAGCCCGATATGACGGATTTTTCCCTCCTGGACCAGTTCAGCCAGGGCCCCCATGGTTTCCTCCACGGGAGTGGCCGGGTCCATCCGGTGCTGGTAGTACAGGTCAATGTAATCGGTGTTCAACCGCTTCAGTGAACCCTCCACCGACAGCCGCACGTTCTCGGCGCTTCCGTCCAACCCGAAAGCATCGTCGGCGCGGTGGGAGATGGTGCCGAACTTCGTGGCGACCACTACTTCCGAGCGGCGGGAGCCCAGGGCACGGCCCAGCAGTTCCTCATTGACGTAAGGCCCGTACATCTCAGCCGTGTCGAAGAACGTGACGCCCAGATCCAGGGCACGGTGGATCGTGGCGATCGACTCCGGCTCGTTACTGCCGCTGCCGGTATAGAACGCTGACATACCCATGCATCCCAGACCCAGGCGGGAAACCTCAAGCCCTGCAGAGCCCAATGTGACGTGCTTCATAGCATGACGCCCTTCTGTTTGAATGTACTGACTCAGGACCTAACCCATCAAAACCGGAATTTATTCGCCCACCACCGATTGAACCTTGTCTCGTGGACGCTGTGGAACGGGTACCGGCAGGCGCGGCCGCGCGGGTGCACGGAGGGCACATGGTGCTGGACACAGTGCCCCAAACTCCTCCATCAGACGGGCCAGCGACACGGCAGCGGCCAGCACCACCGGGCACCACCCAGACGAACATCGCTGCCTAAGCATCGTCGTTGCGCTAGACCATCAAGGGCCCCTGAGTACCTCTGGATCACCGGCGAGCCTGGCCGGACTGCGACCGGCGGTCCAGACCGTAGCCCACAGCGATCAACCCCAGCATTACAGCACTGCCGAACCGCTCGTCGATCCATACTCCCCGGACCCGTGGGACTACCTCAGGGAATTCGGACTGCAAGCCCTCAGCGCCAGGAAACACGAACGCGGCACCCATGGACGCCCAGAAAAATGCAGGCAGCAACGCCCCGAGTGCGGTGTCTCGCTGCAGCGCCGGGCCCTTCCGGTTCAACACGTACAGGCCACCCACCCCCAACAGCGACCCAACAGCAATCGTTTGCGCGTCGTGGAACTTCGCGTGCGGCGACCAGTTCGGATTGAACAAATGGGTTCTATTCCAATCGGCCGCGAACCCGCCCACAGCGGTGACACCAGCCACAATGTTGAGGATCTTCCGACCTGCAGACCCGCCCCTCAGTCCGGAAGCCTTCGCCGGGCTGGACACCGTCGGCGGGCAGGTCATCGGCTCACGGTATTTGTCCCTGACACCATTGAACGGGCTGCCCCCGCGCTGCGGAGTCATGCGCTCAGACGCTGGCTGCGCCACGCGTCGAACTCGGTGGCGATGATCCGCTCGTCGTGGACGTCCGCGGCCTCCTTTGAAGCCAGCCACACCACCGGTGCTGCCATCACCTCCGGGTCGAGCAGCTGCAATGACGCGGGCAGCTCCGTCCCGGAGGGCAGCATCCCAGTCTGGGTCGCCCCACCAGGCAAAAGCATATTGACTCTGATTCCCGTGTCGGCCAGGTCCGCGGCCATGATTCGGGAAAGAGCTTCAGCACCGGCGCGGGAAGGCCCATAGGGGACGAAGCCCTTACGGTTCATCGTGGAATGATTCATCGTGATGTTCACGATCCGTCCATGCCCGGCGGCCAGCATCCTGGGCGTGATTTCCCGTGCCATCAAGAAATAGCCGGTGAGGTTGGTCTCGATCACAGCGCGGAAACCCTCGACCGGTACGTCCCAGAAGCCCTGCGGCCGTGCCATGAAGTCCGGGTTGACTGTCTTCATACCCAGACCCGCATTGTTGACCAGCACGTCGATCCCGCCAAAAGCGTCCCACGCGGCATCAACGGCACCAACCACGGACGCCTGATCGCGGACGTCCGCGACAAACCCGACCGCCCCTGGAACCCCTGACGCCGCCTCCCCGACCCCCTGGGCTGTCCTGCCCGTCAAAGCGACACGAGCGCCCGCACCGGCCAACGCCCTGACCATAGCGAGTCCAAGGCCGCTTGTCCCACCGGTGACGAGCACCCGCACGCCCACCAGATCCTGTTCTGCTGCCATCAATAGTCCCTCCAAGCCCTCGCACCGACCCTCCAACCCCACCACTTTAAGCCTTGACCCCCCCTTGATCCACGGACCCTACACAACCAAGCATGAGCGGCCAAAACATCCCTGGTACACCCCAACCAGACGACCATGCGACCGACTCTGGCCAGCCCGGGCAGACGTCATCAAAAAATGACCACCAAGCCCCTCACCGTAAATTCCCGTACCAATCCCCCTCAGACCCCTATGCGCCAGAGACGACCGACCATACGTGTTGGCGGCCGGACCGGTTCATAGCTGAGCGTTGCCCTTCCCGTACCAAACGCCGCAGGCTTAGCGTCTGATATTCGACGAATTCACAAGCCACCCCCACTCAAGCTCCCATAATCAGGCGCGCCGCTAAGAACGGCGTGTGGGTGCTAAACCATCTACCAAGGGTTCGAATCCCTTACCCTCGCCTGAGGGTGCCAAAAAACGACCGTTATTCGACGCCCTCAGCTCGTGCCATCGGCTGGCCTCCACTCCCCCGCCGTTGCGGCGATGACCGGGACGGCCAATCGCTGAGAAACGCCGCTGTAAACCAAACCCGCCAGAAACCACGCCGGAGCGTTTTACAGCGCGACAATGGTTGGATGCCGAACATCGTTGGATACGCCCGGGTGTCGACCACGGACCAAGATCCCCAGTTACAGCTCGACGCTCTGGAGCGTGCGGGCGCGGCTCGGATCTTCATGGAGACGGCGTCAGGTGCGATCACGCAACGCGAGCAGCTGGCCGCAGCACTCGACTACCTCAACCCGGGCGACACCCTCGCGGTATACCGACTCGACAGGATGGCACGATCGACGGCCGACGCCGTCGCAATCCTCAACGATCTACAGGCACGAGGAGTTGAGTTCCGATCATTGACCGAAGCGATCGACACGACCTCACCCGGAGGCCGCATGGTCTATGCCGTGATGGCCGCAGTAGCCACTCTGGAGCGAGAGATCCTGATAGAGCGGACAATGGCCGGCCTCGCCGCTGCGCGAGCCCAGGGACGCATCGGCGGGCGCCCCTCAGTGATGACTGAGGAACGCCGGAAACTCGCTCGAACCATGTTCGAGGAAGGCAAGACCTATACCGCGATCGGCAAAGCACTCGGCGTCAGCAGAGCAACAGCAACCAAGCTCACGCAACTCCCCCACCAGTAAGTCAGCCGACACGCCCACTACCTCCACAGTTTTAGTATGCGTAACTGTGAGAGTGGGCACATGGCACTTCAAAAGTTGAGGCAGGGTGGTCGGCCGTATCTTGGCGATCGACATCAAGTGGCTACGAAGATTCCAATTCCTCAGGCTGAAAAGCTTAGAGCGGTCGTGGACATCCTCGGAACAACCACGAGTTCGTACATCGCCAAACTCATTGCCGACGACCTCGCCAAAATCGATCTTGACGAAGTGCGGAACCAGGAGATTTTGCCTATCGATCAGGCCAGTTAACGACGAAGGCCCGCCGTAGCGGGCCTTCAATCTAATCAATTCTTTCAGCTCTACACCCTCTTGCTGCCAGGCGCCCGGGTGAAGGGCTCCGATCAACACACCCTTTTGGGTGGTGCTGTCAGGAGAGATCATACACGCCCATGCCCTCTTGAGGGGTGGTGCACCCGCGCCACGCCGCAGGATTCCTGTCCGTTTGCGTCGGGTGAATCGCGCCCACGAGACCGCCCCAGCGCTCATCGCTTCTGCCGTTCCTAGCGGTTCAGCTCGCGCCGCTCACGGTGACCAGGTGATGGCGCATCTGCTGTACGAGCTGTCCCGCCGTCGTATGCGCGCTGATGGCCGGCGAGCCCGCATCGCGGTTCTGTCCTGTCTCATCGCCCGCGCGGACTATACGACGATGACCACCCGCCCCGGGTGGGAAGCCCTAGCAGAAGCCGCAGGCTGCACTACGCGCAGCGTCGGGCGCATCCTCGCCCAGCTGGAGTCGTGGGGTCTCCTCGGCCGTGTGGCCGGCGGGAGGCAAGCCCAGTACGCGGCAGCCGGCCCCGACGGTGAGAGGATCAATGAAGCAGCCGTCTACGTGCTCTGTGTGCCCTCGCAACTAGCCGCTGTGCCACACCAGGTAGATGCTGATGTGGATATAAATGTCACCCCTCCCGCCCTAGGCGGTACTCACCTTCTTAAAGAAGAGTTAACCCATACACGCGCACGCGAAACAGCATCTTTGGACACGGCTTCGCCGCGCCTGATTGAATCAGCCGCCGCAAGCGGCGGTGACACTCCTCTTCCAGCTCATCGGCCAGAAACAACGTGGCCCCGGCACAAAACGACAAACACGCCAATACAGCGTCTCGTGGCCGCTACCGAGCTACGTCACCAAATCCCGGCGTTTCGCATCATGAGCCCCAGGGACGTGCGGCACTCATTCAGCGACTTCCTCAAAGCCGGATGGACGCTGGCGGATCTCCTGCACGCTCTCGACTGGACCCCCGCCGGCACTCGCTGGCCGCATAGCGGCACACCCGACGTCGACCGGATGAACCGCAGGCAGGCATGTGCGCAGCTGCGCGGCTGGATCACCTATCGAATGAGTGCCTGGCGCACGTCAACAGGGGAACCGCTCTACTCCCTCGGACAGCGGGCCAACGCCCAACAACGCGAGCAACGCGCCCTCCATGCGATCGAGCGTCGACGCATCCTCGAGGAGCACGCCGAGCGAGCAGCCTCCGTCAGCCGCGGTGACTCCCCCGCCAAAATCCGTGCGCTAGCAGAGATCCGCGCCATCACCGCCGGCAACAAGAACTCGTTGCGCTCGACCGGTCGCGAGCAGACCGCGCCGCGTCCGCACGATCGTTCATAATCTCGCGTGGTCGAGGGCCAGTTAGCCTCCTGCCCGACCTGGGCACGGCACAAGCTCCCTCCGCTCCGCTGCTTGTCCCGCACCCACGTGGACAGCAGGAACCACCGGAACCGGCTGCACACCGCCACCATGGCACCGACGTCGTCAGGTCCACCTAGCGCTGTTGGCGGCCATGCACAGCCTCGAAGGACTTGTGAGACTTACATGACTGCAAAGACTAAACAGACTAAAAGTAAAAAAAGGACTGATGCGACTATTAAGACTATAAAGACTAAATATTGGTACTGTTCGCTTTGGCAGGTCACTCGACTGAGACTGAGATGTATCCGTTGAGTGCCGCCGCGAGGTCGCACAGTGCTTCAGCTTGCGCCAGCGCGACGACGTCGCGTTGTGTCTGCGTCAAGGGCTCATCATTTTCAATTACCTCGGATCGTAATTGGGTCAGCTCCTTACGAAGAGTGACGAAACGGGCAACGTCCTGGGATTTCGGAGACGAACTCATCGATATTCCTTCCTTGGGCAGCGAGCGATACAGCCACGCTAACAATCGCTCACGTCACCGCTGATGAGCTGGTACCCGTACCCGCGATTAGCTTGGTTGAACTCAGGCCCAGGCGCTCCACCAGACTGTGCACGGCCACCACCTATGTTTGGTGACCTTTCGAGCTTTGGTGACGGTGGTGGTTGTGTACAGACGGTCGGCTGGTTCCTGCTGTCCACGTGGGTGCGGGACAAGCAGCGGAGCGGGGGAGCTTGTGCCGTGCCCGGGTCGGACAGGAGGCGTCGGAACCCTTCTATGACACGAACGACTTATGCGACTTAAGAGACTTATAAGACTAGACTGACTGCAAGGACCAGTAAGACTAACGAGAGGAAACCGCGTGATCTACACTTTCGCTTTGCCGAAGGGTGGGACAGGTAAAACGATCTGCGCGGCTGAGGGCGTTTACTACCTGTCGCGCCTCGGTCGACGTGTCCTGGCGATCGACCTCGACCAGCAGGGCAATCTCTCGCACCGGCTCGGACTCACCAAGGATGCCGAGATCAAGTACGGCACTGCCCAGGTGTTGACGGCCATCGCTGACGCAGCAGACGCCGCGGTGCCGGCCCTTTCAATTTCGGCCGACGTCGTCCCGCACGTACTCGTGGGAACGCATGAGCTGGCGGCGGTGGAGTCCCAGCCGCCGGCGGATCTCGTCACGACACTGCGCGATCATCTGCCGTCGATCGCGGGGGAGTACGACGACATCGTCATTGATACTCCTCCCTCGGCCACAGGGCTCGCCCTGGCGGGCCTGGCCGCTGCGGACGTAGTCATAGCGCCTGTAGCGACTGCAACGGAGTCCTACGACCAACTGGAGCGCCTCGACGCGATCCTCGCGGTGACGCTCGGGAAGCGCATCAATCCCGGTATCAGTATCGGGTGGGTGATGCCGACGCGGTTCGACCAGCGGCGCATCCTCGATCGGGAAGTGGTCGAAGCAATCAGCAAGCACTACCCGGGAAGGGTCACGGTTCCGATCCGCGAGGCAGTCACGGTGAAGGACTCGTACACGGCTGCACTGACGATCAGCTCCTACCGACCAACCGCCCCGGTCGCGCTGGACTACGCCGCAGCGTTCGCTCAGATCATGCCGGAAGGGAACCTCTGACCATGGCGAACCCGAAGAGAGTGAGTCTGCCTGACCGGGCTCCCGCAGCTCCCCAAGTCACGGCCACGACCGTCCGGGACCGGGAGGCCGCTGCGATCGCTGGCACGGTGGAGCGAAGCCCCGTCCGCCCTTCGACGTCCGTCAGAGCCCCGGCGCGGCCCGTAGAGGAGAAGCCTTCCAGCAACGCGAGCCCTGCCGGTAAGAGCCGACTGGGTACGAGCTGGCAGGCTGTCACGTTCGAGGAGGCCAAGAGCGCGTACATGGTGGATCTCGACCTCAGCGACACCGCCCCCAACGCCTTCAACGAATGGATCGAGGCGGCAATCGTGAGGCATGCCCGCCTGTCACCGAACCGCCGTCAGAAGGTTGTTGCGGGGCTACCTGTCGAGAGTAAAAATGGTGCACCGCGGCCGCGGAGTTTCGACGTCGCTATCAGCGCCCTCAGCGCCATGGATGAAGCGATCACCGAAGACCGGCAGAACCTCGCGATCGTCAACGGGAGATCATCGTTTGTCAGGGATGCTGTCCGGGCTGCGGTAGCCGATGTGAAGCAGCGGAGCGGTCGGACGGATCTTCCGCCGGCGCCGACGCGTCTGCCTCGCCGGCCTCCTAAGTAGACCTGCATGAATGAGCTTGATGCCTTTCACCTGGTTCGCTTGAAGGTCGACCAAGTCTGCGACGCAACGGGTATTCCACGGGCTCGGGTGGAGATCGTGGAGAGATTGCACGGCACGAAGGGTCCGGACTTCACCGCGCACGTACGGTCGGAGAGAGGGTCACCTGTGATCGACGTCCCGCTGCGCGTGGTGCGGGAGTATCCCGACGCAGCTCTCACGTGGCTCCTCGCGCACGAGGTCTGCCACTACAAACGGTTTGCAGGTCGCCGGATGAGAGAGAAACTGCTCACCGCTGGAATGGTCGGTTTCGGAGCGCTGCTCGGTGTCGGTGCGTTGTGGTTCGTGGTCAGTACGTTCATCAACCAGGACGGACCTGAGGGTGGCATTTTCGTTGTGGCCGGCATGTTCGCCTACACCGGGTACATGGCTCTTGTGTTCGCGGATAGCCGCGCGGAGGAACGGGAAGCCGACCGGTTCGCCGTCAAATATGCAGGAACCCTTGACGGTGCCTTGCAGTGGGCTGCGCTCACCCACCTACAGGTGTCCAAAGCTCGCCGCGGAGTGGGCCGCCTCCGTGCAGTGTTCGACCCGTTCAACCGGTGGGCGGGGTTGGTATTCAGTACCCACCCGTATGTACCGCTAAGGATCGACGCGATGCGTGCCGAGCTGGAGCGTGTGGGAGTGGAGAAGAGTCCTCCAAGCGACTAGCCCAGGGTTGTCTATGTCGCCGGCCCGGGCGGCGCGTCTCGGTAGTAGTCCGCTCCGTCGGCGGGGTAGAACATGTCCAGGAACTTGTCCTCGATGGTAAGGAAGTCTGTGACTTGTTCCATGACCCGGCAGAAGGCCAGATCGTAGGTGAAGATGTGTCCGTGACGATGGTTCACGGGCACCCACGTGTTGTTCAACAGTGGCATACACCAGATTCCGGACACGGGAGGGGCGTACAGCACTTCCAACCGGTGTGGAGGGATGCCAGGCCGTCCGCTGTAACCCATGAGTAACCCGGCCCCAGTGTCACGCTCGATCCATTGAATGAGTGGTACCCGCTCCGATGGGTACAGCATCCCGCCGAAGAACGAGGACCAATCGGCCTCACCGTACTTCTCGTTGGACCTATCGAGCCACAGTGACCGTACTGGCTCGTTATCGAACCTTTCCCAGTTCGCCATCACACCCCCCAGGTTGTTCTTCCGTGGTTATGCGTCGGAGTGACTGTCGTTCGCTGCGGATGCTTCTTGGCTGGAAGCTGATGAGGCTTTGCGGTTGTTGCGTCGGCGAGTTGTTGCAGCGCCATTTTCAAGTCCGAGCTTCTTCAGTTCATCGGCGCTCCATCCGTCCTTCGTCGCACGGACGTAGGCGCGCTTATCTTCCTTCTCTGCTTCGGCTAGCTGCTCCTGTAGGTCTGTGATTCGCTGCCTCGCTTTGACCAACGCGGTCACTGACTCGATGCGCGAGGTCAGAAGGTTACGTGCCTGCTCTTGGGTTTCTTCGACGCTCATATTTGCCATGCTGTCAGCCTAGCTGTGTGTGTCTCAGACGGCACTAGCCCACACAACTATTGGTCACTGCCTCCGCTGGGAAGTCGTGTAAGTGTGCGTTCGCCGGATCGTGGAACCAGTCATCGACGTCACCGATGTCGTACCGGATGATCCTTACGAACGGCTGGTAGTAATCGGGGCCGATTCCGAGGCGGCGCCACCGCGCCAGCTCAGCAACCGTCACACCGTATTTCCGCTGTACTTCACGCGTACTCACTAGAACCATCGCGCTCATCGTGTTCCCCGCTTTCATCTTGGCCCCCGTTCCTTTCGGCAACGCCGTCATCACTTGGACGCGAAGTGAATTGGCAAGTTGGAGACGGTGGACCGTGGAATACCGGAGGGAGCGAAGCGAGTGAGGATATGCCGCGAAAGCGCCGGCGGAGACTTGCCAAGAGAAGGGCGGACAGTACATTGACCAGCCGAAACGGAACGGCGCAGCCGATCCAAGATCATCAGGCGCGAAGCGCTCCATCCGGACGTCAATATCCCGAGTCTTACGGAAGCGTTCGAAAGAGCAGGACGGAGTCCCAGACGGAGCAAGCTGGAAGTTTAGGTGCCCTAAACTAGGTCCTTCCTCGACGCGCGGCGTCCGGTCGGGCACACTGGGAGTGTGGTCCCCGGGCAAGCCGGGTTCGCTGCGCTGGCAAAGTCAGAAACGAACGGGCGGGAAGGCGGTACGGCGGATGAGCGAAGACAAGGCAAGCAGCGGCGCTGGTAGCGGCCTTGCTGGTTGGAAGTCTCGACGCCGTCGCGCGAACGTCGATGGCGGGAGAATGCACCGCCACGTGGTGAAGGTTACGCCCGAGGAAGAAGCGCAGCTCGCGATGATCGCGGAGCGTCATCATGTGACCGTCGCACGGCTCCTGGTTGAGTCGGCGTTGAGTGAGGCCGGCGAGACGCCGTCCGAGCGGCGTAACCAGTTCGTGGAGTTGTCGAACCTTGCACGTCTGGTGGGGACGGTCGCAAACAACGTCAACCAGGTTGCACGCCACGCGAACAGTACTGGCGAGATCCCCGCGGACGCTGCTGCGTCTGTCGCGCACGCCAAGAGCGTGATCTACCGGGTGGACCGTCTCCTCGCGGAGATGGCAGGCCGGTAGTCATGATCCCGAACATCACGCAGGGTGATCGCATGAGCGGGCTCATGGTGTATCTCGCCGGCCCCGGGCGGGCGAATGAGCACGAAGAGCCCCACCTTGTTGCGGGGGATTCGGCGCTGATGGCGTGGCACGACGATAACGAGCTGAACCGGGACGCGGCGCTCGACATCGCCAATTCACTAGACCGGGCAAAGCAGTTCTACGGGACCGACGTCGACGGCGGCCACGTCTTCCACTGTTCACTGAGCCTCTCGGCGGAGGAGGGCAAACTCACCGACCAACAGTGGGCCGACGTCGCCACCGATTACATGGACTCCATGGGATTCACGGAATCCGATGGCAAGGCACCCTGCCGGTGGGTTGCAGTCCGGCACGGTGTCAGCAAGAACGGCAACGATCACGTGCACATCGTGGCGTCCATGGTGCGCGACGACGGTACCAAGTGGAACGACTGGAAATCGAAGTACAAGTCACAGCAGGTGTCGCGCGAGCTGGAGAAGAAGTACGGGCTGAACCAGCTGGGGGAGGTTCGAGCGGAACGTGGGTTCAGTCCCGCGGAGCAGGAAAAAGCACGACGGCAGGGTAAACCCGAAGTCGAGCGGCACACAGTGGCACGCACTGTCCGTTCCTGCGCCGCAGCGTCGACGGACGAAGCGGAGTTCGTGCGCCGCACACGGCAAGAAGGGTTGTTGGTCCGCCCTCGTTTCGCCGCGGGCCGCAATGACGTCGTGACCGGCTACTCAGTCGCGGAGAGGCCCGCGAGGGGAGAGCGCGCCATCTGGTACGGCGGGAACGCCATGGGCCGGGATTTGACCTTGCCGAAGCTACGCGAGGGCTGGACGAGTACCCCAGAGAACGCGACTGAGGCCGTCAGCGAGTGGACCGCCGCAGGACGGAACAAGCGCGTAGTAGCACCGGGCCGAGAGACGATCACACCAAGTGCCGAGCTGTGGCAGAAGCACGCCGAGGAAGTGGGGGAGCTGCGGGCTCAACTCGCGTCCACCCCGTACACCGATCACGTCGCGTGGGCGCAGGCCGCGCGTGAAACGTCAGCCGCGTTCGGGGCGTGGTCGAAGAGGATCGAGGCGACGCCGGGACCGCTCGCGGATGCCGCACGGGAGCTGTCGAAGTCCGCGCAGCTGAGGCACTACCCGCAGGCCGACGACCGGCGGGTAGGAAAGCCGACGCCAAAGGCCGGCATCGTGTCCGCCAGGGGAGCGACGATGATCCTCCTCGCGTCGACGTCGAAGAGCGACCGCGCGGCCTACGCGCTGATGTTCCGGCAGCTCGCGCTCACCGCCAAAGCGATCCACGACATGCACGCGGCCACCAACGATCTTCAGCGCGTGCGCCGGCTCACCACGGCGATGGCAGACGTCACCCGGGCCGTGGAGGCAAGCGCCCTCGCCAACACCATCAGGATCGCAGCACCCGGCGCCGAGACGGCGGCTGTACGGATACCAGCAGAGGCCGTGAGAGCCGCTGAGAAGCCCCAGGAGTCGACGCTGGAGGAACTGCGGGCCAAGCACCCAGGTGCGGACGAGGAGACGTTGAGAGCGTTCCAGATCGCCGGCCGCGGTCGTGGAGGATCACCGATACCGACACCGCTCACCAAGGGAGACGGTGCCGCTGCGCTGACGGGGTCGACGGCACCCGCACGGGCACAACACCAGACGACCAATGAACCAGACCTCGAACGATGAGCAAGAGATGAGGGACGACTGATGAGCGAAGCAGACGGCATTGATGACGTGGTTGAGAACACGCTGCGGGCAGGGCTGATGGCAGCTGCACGGATCGGTGAGCAGTTAGCGCGTCTGCGCGAGCAGGATCAGCGCCGTATCCAGCAGGAGGAAGAAGAACGCGCCCGTGTCCTACAAGACCGGTTCACAGCTTCGCAAGCCGCAGCACGTGCCCAGCTCGAACCAGTAGGCCGCGACGACTGGTGGGACAAGGCAACTCCCGCCATGGTGGAACGAGCGCACGAGACGGCGACCGCGTGGAAGGACTACGACCCGGTCGCGCTGAACACGCGGTCCGGATCAAAGAGCAGGTGCAGCAGCGCTACGGGATCGACGTCGACAACACCGGGGCGACGGAACAGCAGATCTCCGCCGCATTGGCTGAGGCCGAGCGGGCACGCGGGCAAGCCCAGGAAGAACGATCGAACGGCGCAGCTGCTAGAGCTGATGAGGCAGTAGCCGGTGCGGCTGTGGCAGGAGCACGCAGGGAAGACGCTGCACTCTCGGCAGAGTCCGCGCGGGACAACTGGGACACAGCGGAACGACGGTCGGATCTCGCCGGCACCCTCAGCAAGAGCGCGGGCAGCGAAGCCGTTCAGGCGCGAATGATCGCGGACACCCACCAGGGCACCCACCCAAGTGCCGCGGTGAGCAGCCGCCCGAAGACAGCGCAGACGGCCAAGAGCCGCACCGCGCACAGCCCCGGCCGCACCATTGAGAAAGACGGACTTTCCAGGTAGACCGAGCTGCACGCAGAAGAGGGAGGATCACGTGACCCTCCCTCTTCTGCGTTCGAAAGTGTGCCTGCCCAAGGGGTAAGCGAACAGTCATATCAGCAGTCAGAGCAGTATAGACTTTAGTCTTACTAGTCTTAATAGTCTTAATAGTCTTCCCGAGGAGACCTGTACAGCCGTGTCTAGCCAGCCTTCGGAAGGCCCCTCAGGATGCGGCGCCGAGCTTCGGCTGAGTCGATGGGGACGAAGAGCTCGTCCACTTCGTTCTGATAGGCCTGAACGTGGTTCCTCACGGAAAGATCCTTCAGGGTGCGGGCAGAGTTGAACTCTTTCACCTTCGGGTTGTCCGCCTTGATCTTCGACTTGTACGGGCGGACGGCCCTACCGTCCTGATCGTAAGTCGTCTGTTCCGCTTGCAGGGCCTGAGTTGTGAACCGGTTGTAGAAGGGGGCGTAGTGCATGAGAGGACGCCCGGTCACCCACCCCTGAGGTACGAGAATCAGCTGCTTACCCCCGACAAAGGGCAGGACGTACTTCCGATCTGTCCAGTCCATCGCTTGCGCATCCCACACCATGAGTTCGTCCCTCGTGGTTGTGGCCTGGAGGGCGGGATACCGCTGCATCATGTCGTGTGTAAATTCCACCAGGATGTCCATGATGACGCGCGTCATCATGTCTGACATGAGGTCGCGATCGATTCCCGGTAAGAACAGCGGAAGATGTTCGATCCTCGTGAGCGCTCGGTACTGACACAGCTGCCCTCCGAGCTCATCCCAGAGGAGCTTGCCCAGGCCATCACCGAAACCCTTGCCGTTCGTGCCCTTCGCTGAGTATCCGAGTCGTGTTTCGCCGGGCTCGCTCATTCGCGTGAGGATCGAGAGACCACGCGTCCTGTCAGCGAGCACCGGGCTCTGACGTAAGCGGATCACTTCCTCAAAGAAGGTGACCAGTTGAGCTTGCGCCCTAACTCCGTACGAATCGGTCGCATTCCGGATCGCACTTCCGTCCAAGAAGACCGCGTTGTCGTTGTCCGCATCGACGTCCAGGAAGGGGATGTCAGCGGGCAGGGAAAAAATGTCTGTGATGAACACAGGGACCTGCTTTCTCCTAGACCGGTTTGGTCCAGGTGTGGGTTCTTCGCGCAACGTTGGTCGCGCCGCTCGCCAGCGGATGCCGGTTCGCGCAGGGGGCAGGTCCAAAAATTAGACACAACCACCGAATCCACGTAAGCTAGATCTATCGCCTGACAACGATATCTAGCCCTGATGGACTCCTCTCCTTTGAGAGGTGGCCAGCAGGGCATTTTGCGTTCCCGAACTGGCCTTATTTATAAGTCTACCACGTCTGTGGCTCGCTATGCGGTGACTACCCTCTCAGCGGCCCTGCAAGGGGCCTAGGAAGCCCTCACGGCGTTGCGCAGTGCAACATACTGGGGCGGTTCCGTTAGTGCCTCAAAACGGCTCACAGGGCGTAGGTGCAGGTCAGGTGGCACTAGTTGTGGTTGCTTCCATTGAAGATGAAAACGGTAGGGCGCCGGTGTCGTCAGTGCGTCGGTGAGGGCCGTACCGCCCCTAGAAGTCTGGGTACAGATCCATCTCAGGCTCGATGTGGGGGAGGCTCAGATGCTCCGGTTTCGTGCGCTCCGTGTGGCCGTTGTAGACGCACTTCTTGAAGCACCCGTTGGGGGCCATCAGCATCCGCATGTGTGGGTCAGCGTGGTTGATCCACCACGTACTGATCCCAAGTGATCCGTCCATACGCAGGTACTCCCACGCTCTCCAGACGGCCTCGATCCGGCTCAGAGCCTCCGGGTGCTTGTGCCACTCCGGGCACCAGATGAACTCGGAGCCGTTACCGACGTCGCGGACGTAGGACGGTCCCAAGGTACCGGCGAAGAACGCGATCGGGTTGGGGTAGTACAGCTGCGGTGCAGCGTCTTCCGGTTCGGCATCGGCAGCAGGTCCGTCGACGTCGACGGACCCTGTCAGCTCACCAGTGGTGGCGTCGACAGCCTCCGCCGTGTCCTCATCGGAGTTGAACACATCCACGAAGTCACTCACGCGACGACCTCACCGAGATCCCGAGCAGCCGCAGCGGCTTGCGCTGCCTTCAGCCGCTCGGCGTGAGGACCGTTCATGTACGGGATCGTCTCGATCATCGTGGCCGGCGCTCCCGATGCCAGCATGATCGCGCGGAAGCGCGGCAGTGCCGTCAGATCGGAGACGGACAGGATCTCGTCTTTTGATTCCTGCCGTGAGCTGGAGCGCCCGGATTTGCCCGAGCTGCGGGACACGTTGATGTAGCTGTATTGGCCGATGAGGCGTGACAGCTCATCGAGGTACTGCACTTCCGAGACGCCGCCGCCGTAGATCTTCACGTTGGAGGCGGACCAGAGCTTCCGCATTCCCTCGACGTTCCAGACCTCCACGCCCTGTGACCAGGACTGAAGGATCGTCATGAGGATGATGCCGCGCGAGCCGTAGTGGCTGTACTGGTCCGGGAGGTTCTTCCACCGGCAGACGTTCGCGGCTTCGTCCAGGACGCCGAGGAGGGGACGCGCGAGCCGGCCGCCGGGCTGGGACGTCGCGAACCGTTCCGCGGCTTCCACCACGGCGACCGTGAGGGCGGTTACGAGCGGGCCGGCGGTCCCTTCACCTTCACGGGAGAGGCTGTACAGAGTTCCCGTGCCACGTACGAAATCCTCCGGCACGAACTCCGGGCGCTCGTAGCCATCAGCCGAGTCGGTGCGGTTGATCCACTTGCTCACCTTCCGATCGGTGAGGCAGGAGACCATTTCCAGGGCAGTGCCGAACACGCCGGCACGCTGCTTGTCCGGCTGGTTCAGCCGCGAGATTACTGTCTCAGCGAGCAGGTCATAGCTGTGTTCCCTGAGAATGTCGGCGGGCCGTTCGTCGCCCTGCCGAGTGAGCCATAGGTAGACCTGTGTGATCGGCTGACCGTCGAGAGCTGCTGCGAGCAGGTACGACTTCAACAGGTTCCGTGCGGCCGGGTCGAAGTAGGCGTCAGGCTTGGCGCCCGGTTCCCGCGAGCCGGTGGCGAAGTGCACTGCCAGCTTCGCGGCCGTCGCCTCATCGGTGACGTAGCTCAGCGGATTCCACCACCACGTAGCTTCCTCTTCGGCCACGCTCTGCGGGTCGAAGACCCAGACGTCGCCGGCCTCACTGCGGATAGCGCGGGTGACGTCCACGATGTCCCGCTTGTTCGACGTCGCCACGACAGCTCCCGGCGCCTCCAGAATCGCCGGCACCGCGTACGACGTCGTTTTCATGGTTCGCGGCCCCGCGATGAGAATCAGCATGTCCTCCCACGAGGACCAGAGAGCCCGCTTGCCGGCTACCGTGCGGCCGAGCGGCACACCGACCGAATCGGAGACGCCCAGACGCTCTGCGGTGGCTTTCGCGCCCTTGGTGGAAAGGTGGTCAAGATCCTTACCCCGCCCCATGTGCACCGCGGCTTTGTCGACGCGTGTACGCGTCTTCCCGGAACGGGTAGCCAACAGCACGATCATGACGACCAGGGCCAGCAGGATCACGCCGAGGCCGGCGGCGACGAAGGTTGATTGGATCGGCCACGGGATCTCGGCCATTGCCAGAGCCGCGATGAGCTCCACCGGATTCGACGGGGGAGCCGGCAGGCCGGCGAGAGCTGACCCCCAATGCAGGCACACCCAGGAGCCGCCCACGACGACCGCGAGGAGTCCGAGGCCCGAGAACAACAGGATTGCTTCGGTGTAGCTGCCGGTGGTGCTCTTCCGCTTCGGGGCGCTCATGCGAGATCTCCCATGAGATTCCCTGTGGCCGCACCAGGTACGGGCGCGGATTCCTCCGCGAGCAGCGGAGGCTCTGCCGTGCTGTGCCACCGCTTGTTGGTGTCGTTGAGGTTCGCTTCAACGGTGGTCAGGCCGATGTGGAGAGGGATGCCGGGGCGACCGCCGACCTTGATGAGGAACTTGCCGCGCCCGGGCGGTTCCACGTCGGTCCCGTGGGAATCCCACGCCGGCGGATCTTGCCACGACACGAGCTTCTGCTGTTCCTGCCGCGACAAGGGCACTGCTTTGGTCAGCAGCTCCATCTCCGACTGCGGCAGACCGCCGCAGATCACCATGCCCGAGCGCTCCACGAAGCCTTGCGCTTTCATCCGGTCCTCTTCGGCCGGTAGTGCAAGGAGGTCACTCATCGTGTGGGAAATCATGACCTGACCCACACCGACCGAACGGTTAAGGCGGGTGAGCGCGTCGACGCGGTCGACCATGCCCTTTCCCGCACGCAGTGCCCGCCACAGCTCATCGAGGACCACGAAATAGTGCCGCCGTGGTTCCAGGCCCGCGTCGGCCAGGGCGTGAGCGACGTTGACGGTACCGAAGCCGTAGGACCAGCAGGCCAGCAGGATCGCTGCCTGCAAGTCGGTCTCGGTCTCATCGATGCTGGAGACGTCGAAGACGACGGCCTTGCCGCGCTTCATCGGGTTCGAGGTGTGCTGAGAGAAGATCTCCCCGAGCTTCCCACCGCCGGTCAGCCCGAGCAGTGTTGCCTCCAGGGCCCGCGTCTCCTGCTGGTACAGCGCCCAGTCCCCACGGTTCAGCGCTACCTGCTGCAACTCGTCAGGGCCGTCCTGGAGGACTTTGAGGAGATCCGCGAGAATCGGCACGCCCTCGAAGTTGTCATCGAGCCAGCGCAACGCTCGATCGAGGATCGTCTGTTCCTGGTCGGTGGGTGGCATGTTTCGGCTGATCGTCACCAGGGCGACCACCATGTTCAGCCGGCGTGCGTGCGCGTCGGCCCTCACACGGGACGCCTCCTCATGGTGGCCCTCCCGCTCGAGGAGCTGCGCGACCTCGATAGCCTCTCCCGGATCGAGGATGTTCAGGTACCCGCGGCCACGGCCGAGCGGGATCACCTGACCCTCCAGCGCGCGTACCAGGTCAACGTATTCACCCTTCAGATCGCCGAGGATCAGGGGACTCGTGCCCTGACCGGCGAGCCCGAGGGCCATCCGGCGTACCAGCGTAGACTTCCCCAGCGCAGGCTTCCCGAGGATGAACGCAGATGGGTTCGAGATCAGCCGCGCACGCTGGAACCAGCTGATCGGATCGCAACAGACCGTGGCCTGTGTCTCCTCATGCTTGCCCAGAGGAACCCCGATCATCGGGGACGATGCGCCCGAGGCGAACGGCCACAGACCGCACACCTGAACCGTCGTTCCCCGGTACTCACGGACCGTAGGAATCAACGACGTCGCGCCGCCACCGCGGCCGCGCCAACCACGCGAACCCGGAACCTTCTCCCGGATCAGTACAGGCTTCTGGGCCTTCTTCTCCTTTTTCGGCTTCGGTTCCGCCGCGTCGAGGCGGCGGGCGGCTTTCTGGATCTTCATGCGAGCCATCTACAGGGCCTCCCGGATCTCACTGGGCAACAGGGCATGGCGAGGCAGGACCAAACCGATCGGTAACGACGCCGCAAACGCGGTGTCCTGAGCCCCGTAGGCGCGGCGCAGGAGCAGCCGAGCGGCGCCCGACGTTTGCTCCACCGCGGCGACCGCGTCGGGCAACCTGTCAACACCGTTGACGGTGGCCGTGACGATCAGACCGAAGTTCACCAGGCCGGCCCCTTGGGCTTCCTCAGCCGCCGTTTGCGCAGCCGATCGAGCATCGACCAGCGCACGAGCTGAGGGTCGCGTCCCGGACGTGATCCGCACGTTCGCGTTGTTCTGGTCGCGCTCCACGACCTGAGCCGCCCGCGCCGAGTCCATCGGCCGGTACAGCAATGTGACCCGCTTGCGGTCCACGTCGCCATGCGGCGCCAGGAGCTTGGAGAGCACGTTGGCATGAACCGACCCGCGGGGAGCGGCCGTCATCGTCCAAGACGCCGAAATCGCCCCTTCATGTCGGTAGTTGTCCCAGTTCGCTTGAGCGCCGGACGGACCCACATCGGCCCACGACAGCGCCACCGGGTGACCAGCAGCATGAGCCTCATCGATCACCAGCGCAGCCGGCGGATCGTAGGCGACCCTCACGACCTCGCACAGCTCTTGTGCGGGCATCGGACGTGCGATACCGGCACCGGTTGCCTGTAGACGCTGAGACAGCCCAGGAAGACGCGAGGCAAGGTCACGTGCAACCTCCTGTGGCTCCCTCTTCCGTGAACCAGCACGCATCGTCGCGTTGAACGTCAACGTGATCCACGCCCGCACCGTGGCCGAGCCCTCAGGGTAGATACGCACGACCTCGCGCAGCATCTCTATCGCTATCTCCGGGGCCAACTCATCAATGTTCATCTCGACCTCGTTGCGAAGGCGATACCCCGAATCGGGCGCGGTCTCGACCGTCACCGACGCGGCCTCGATGCCGGCCTCATCCCCGAGGGCCGCAATCCAACCACCCCAGTTCGCAACCCAGTTATCGATCTGTTCAGGATCGACCAGCGAGGCACCATCGGGCTCCGTCGAAAAGATCACCGTGTAATGACCAGTGGTAGGCATGTGCAGCATCGCGAAACGCCGCTTGTACGAGTCCTCGAACTCGTACAGACGCGATTTAGCGGCGATGCCGGGGAGTTGGAACATTCCCCAGGGGGTGACTCCCAGTGGCCCGGAACGGTAGAGGTTGGTTCCCTTGCGTCGTGCACGATTGAACACAGCTCGCGTCCCTACCCTGTCCACGAGCGTCTGCCCGTGCTTGTCCTTGATTGTGAGTAACAGCAGAACGATTCCGAAGACACCGAGCACGCCCAGGCCGACGAAGATGTTGAAGATCGCGAATGAGCTGATCGCAAGAATCAGGCCCACCAGAATGATTCCGGTGCCAATGGCACCGAAGTTGCCGAGGCCAGCTGATCGGGGAACCCGCCAGTTTCCGTAGGTGGGTTCCTTGTAGTTATTGACCGTTGCTGCCACTTGGACCATCCCCCGCTGCTTCGTCTGAGACCTGCTTTACCGCCTGCGCACCCTTGGAGGCCGTGGAGATCGCCGCGCCCGCAGCGGCTCCTACCGGACCTGCTGCCGCGCCGATTTTCGCTCCTGCTGCTGCGCCGGACGCACCAGCGCCGGCACTGGAAGCTCCCGCACCAGCCATCGCCGGCACCGGAGCACCGGATGGCCCCGGTGTGCCGGTTCCGGCGGCGCCCTGAGTGCCCTTGCTGTCCGAGCCGGCAGTGGGCTTAGCTCCACTGGAGCTGCTGCCCGCCACAGTGCTGCCAGACGGCGAGCTGGAGGACTTTCCGCCGCTCTCCCCGCCACCGGTACTCTTACCGCTGCTGGAGCTGCTAGCCGGCGTCGGCGCCGCTGCGCCTCCGCCCCTGCCTGCGGCTCCCGTCGACCGCGCGCCCGAAGGCATCGCGGCTGTGGCCGCAGCGCCGAGCGCTCCCGCAGCCATGCCGCCGCCTCCACCGCTCGCGATAGCCCCCACCACAGGGGTCACGAACCGGAGCAATGCCGGCAGTGCCAGCAGTGCCACGATCATCAGCGCGACACCGGTAATGGTGTTCAGGAGGACGTTGGCGTTCGCGAGATCCGTATCAACGAGTCGGAACGCAGTTGCGTAGACGATCGCGGCCGCTGGCTTGTACAGAATGAACGCGAGGGTCCAGCCCACCGTCTTTTGGAACCACTGCTTGCCCATCTCGGTGTTGGTGAACGCCGCCGTCGTGGGGAGAATGCCGGCCAGGATGACAAGCATTCCGCTGCGAACAACCATCAGAACGATCTGAATAACCGACGTGATGATGCCCACCAGGCCGAGGATAATCACCATGAAAATGGCGACTTCTCCTTCACCGCTAAGAATCATCGCTTGAATCGCTGGCGCGAACCCGTTGCCGTCCGTGGATTGATCGATGATCCACGAGGAGAAACCGTCAGAGGCCACGATCAGGAGTGCGATCACCGCCAAACCCATCCCGGACACGAGAGTCAGAGTCATCAGCGACCGGAGTAAATCGCGCACAGGTTCGCCGCGCTGCTCCCACATCATGCGAGTGCCACCCACGATGACCGCCACAACCGCAAGAGCTGCCGTCCAGTACCAGAGTCCGTCTTGAAGAAACGACACCGTGGGAGATCCGGTAACGCCGTCGGCGGTTGTGAGGTTACTGGTCGGCATATCGACCCAGAACGTCGAAAGAGTGGTAACTATCTGGCTTAGAGACTCAGTGATCGCCACGCCCAGGTTTTCGAGGGCATCACCGGCCACGCTACCTACCCAGTCCGAAGTTCCTTCCTTTATCTTGCAACCCGCGTCCCAGAATTGGCATTCTTCGTCTTCCATCCTAAACACCGCTCCACGGAATGAATCCGGTGAGATCGTTCAATTGCCGGGGCTCAGGAGGCCCACTTTGTTCTAGTGCCAACTTCCAATCGCCGTCCTCCCAAAGTAGAGGCATGGTGATGGAACCGACTGACCCGTTTTCGATTTCAAAGCCCAGGACTACAGTCGCTGCGGAAGGCGAGTATCGCTGCATCTGGAAGCCTTGTACCTGAAATGCTGGGTCGGCCGGGTCGCTGGCTACTCCATCGGCTTCTAGTGCGGCAATCGCTTCATCCCGTGCTTGTCCGCTGGCTACTTGCTGCTGGAACACACTCATCTGATCGCCGTAAACCAGCGAAGCGAAAATGTTGGTTGCGGCGTACAGCGCTCCAGCTGGCGTAGCTGCAAAACAGAACGGAGTGCCCTCCGCCGTTGCGGAACCCGGGCCGACCTGTTCGGGGTCGCTCGGAACCGCCATCGTCCCGGTCAGCTCCCAATTGCTCTGTGGTGCAGTACCCAGCGCGGTATCGCTGCTGGAGGGTAGGCCGCAGACGCTCTCTGCTGCCGTCGCGGCTTCGGTGGCGGTGGGTTCAGTTGTGGCGGCAGAAGACGTCTCCGCCGGGGTTGGGGTGGTCGCTTCGTCGTTCCCGTTCCGTGGGAGGAAGGCAATGACCAGCACGGCCGCGATCAGCGCCACGATCAGCGCGGCAGAGAGGATGAAACCGGGCCGGGTGAAGGGGTTGCGGCTTTCGTTCTCGGTCGGTGTATCACTCATCGCGGGCTCCGTCTCTGACTAGACGAAGGTGGCGACGAGGCCGGATGCGCCCGCGACGATGACGCAGCCGGCGAGTACCCAGCCGAGGCGGGCAAGACCCTCGCCGCCGCTGCCGTTGCGGACCTGAATCATCATCGTAATTCCGGCGATGATGACCCCGAGAACGCCGATCGCGAAACCGATCCACGCCGCCCAGCGAAGGATCGTCAGCAGACCCTCAGAACCGGGAGGTGCCTCACCGCCGCCGGGGTTGGGAACGACTGCGAGAACGTCGAGAGCTGCGGACTGAAGTGCGATAGCAGAGTGAATCATGGTGAGACCTTCCAATTAGAGGCGACGTGACTGCACCCATTCAGGGCAGTAGCGAATTGATTTCAGTGATGAATTTCCGGATTTCACGTGGCAGTTGTTCAGGCTCCACGTCCGCTGTACGCCAGGCTTCAACCCACGGCAAATGCCAGAGGCGCGGGGCACCGCCACCGATATGCGTTGCGAGATCCCGCAACGGCTTCGGTAGCTTCCCCGGAGCGTCGGCCATGACCGCGAGCCCCAACAGCTCGACCGCCACAGGCGGCGTCGACGTCCACTCGATGAGGGCTCGCTGTGCGGCTTCCAATCCGTTCTTACTAGAGCGGCATACCAAGAGCACCCGCGGCTCAGCACCGGCGTCGCCGGTTACGGGCCAGTAGTGGTGAGTGGGTCGAGATCCCTCAATCAGCCGCGAGACGGTGGTCTCGCCTGCCCCGCCGTGGCTTCCGACAACCCAGAGCGCGGCGGTTCCCAAGACCTGCCGGCGGGGAAGGCGATCGGCGGCGTCCGGTGCGGAGATCCCGCCCTGAGGGAGAGCCGCACCTGTCAGTGGAGGTAATGAAACTGGCGCAGCCTCCGCCTCAGCCGGTGGCACCACAGGTGTCACGGCGGCAATCCAGGCGTTCTGCTGCTGATTCATAACTCCCCCTTTCGAATCGAGGATGATCCTATAAGGCATTGGTGACGATCCACGTTCTGCCGTCCTTACAGCTTAGAGGATCGTCTTGTTTTGTCTACATGACCCTGTTTTGTCTGTTTGAGTGTGTATTATGTGGCGATGGAAGGTGTACAGCTCGTGGGAGTTTTGGATGACCGGTTTGCAGAGTTACCGGAGAACCTGACCATCGAACAACTGGCGGACGTGCTCGGCGTTAAGCGGGCTACCGCCTATCAGTGGCTCAACCGCGGAGTGGTGCCCGCTTACAAGCTCGGCGGAACGTGGATCATCTTCCGCGACGAGGTACGGGACCACCTGGTGAAGTCCCGCAACGTCCAATCCGCACCCGATGTGTCGACAGAAATACCAGCAGACAAGTCGGCACAGTCGACGGCCGAAAGCGCGGCGGATGAACCAGTAAAGGCACCGTCCGAGCCGGAGCATGACCCGCAATAAGGTGTACCCAGGGGGAACAGGTTGAAGTCAAAAGGTCTCATTTATACCGCGCTGGCACTGGTGCCCGCGCTCTTCTTCGGGCTGATCCTCGTGGTCGTTCTGATGAGCGGTAGCGAACAACCCGCCGCAGCGGGCGACTGCACCCCCGCCAACAGCTCCGACGTCGATCCGGCGAATCTGCCCACCGAGGACGTCGCCGGCTATTCCGGTGAACAGCTGGTCAACGCGGCACTAATCGTCAACGCTGGCAAAGCCCTGAACTTGAGCGTGAAGGGCCAGACCATCGGCGTCATGACGGCCATGGGTGAATCTACCCTTCAGGTACTCGACCGCGGAGACGGACCCGGACCTGACTCCCGAGGACTCTTCCAGCAGCGCGACAACGGCGCGTGGGGTTCCTACGAAGACCGCATGAACCCAACGACCAGTGCAACCAACTTCTTCAAAGCGCTGCAAGCAGTCGAAGGGTGGGAGTCTCTTGCGCCCACCGAGGCCGCGCACAAGGTTCAGCGAAACGCAGACCCCTTCCACTATGAAAAATACTGGGCCGACGCCGTCCAGATCGTTGCGGCAGTAGCCGACATCGACGGCCTCGAGACGTGTCTTGGAGGTGGCACTGGCCAGCCGATCGGAGCGGGCGATGACTTGCCCTGGTCAACTTCCGCCTTTTGTCCCATCGGTGGCTCATGCCCGCCCGGAGCCGTATCACCGCTGGGCATGTACAACCGCGAGTGCACTGACTTCGCTCTCTGGCGGTTGAACGCCGCAGCCGGCGTCACAAGCGACCCGTGGAAGTACCACAACTCAGATCTCGCTCTTGGCAACGCCGAAACGTGGATCGGTGCGTGGCAGCGCCAAGGCTGGGCAACGGGACAGGAGCCTCGCATCAACGCGGTCGCCTACTACGCCGCCAACGTCGGCGGCGCAGGCTCCGTGGGACACGTCGCGTGGGTAACAGCCATCAACGACGACGGCACCGTGGCGATCGAGGAATACAACGGTCAAGCCCCGCCCAACGATCACCAGTACGGCTCGCGCACCATCCAGGCCGACGAGGTCAGTGCGTACCTCTACTTCCCCGGCGACGACTAAGCCGATCACAAAGGAGATCCCCTGATGAATCCCGCCGCGCAGCAATACCAAGGCACACACCGCCACCTGAGCGGACACGGGCGCCGCCCGTCCTACGTCCGCGTCAGCGCCGTCGCTCTCACCGCAGCGTCACTGCTGCTGTGTACCGCCTGTTTCGGTGGTGACCGTACAGGGGCCACCACCGAGGAAACCACTCCCGCGGCCGAGCCGAGCCCGACCAGTACCTACACGCCCTCGCAAAGTGTCGGAGACGGCCCGCAGGCACCAGAAACCAATGTGCCGGCAAGCCCCAAATGGCTCCCCGGCGACGAAGACGCGGCGAAGGAAACCGCCGTGAACGCGCTTACCGATTTCGCCCGTCCCACCGTCGAGGAAACCCAGTGGGCGAACGACTTTGCGCGATGGCTCACCCCCGAAGCCACCACCGCCTATTCCGCCGTCGACCCCGCGAACGTGCCCGTCACCGAGATCACGGGACCGGCGACCCTCGACGTCGATCCCGCCAACGGGTTCGGCGTTATCGCGACCGTGCCGACCGACGTCGGCCCGTACCGTGTGCAGCTGCTCCGTCAAAGCCAGGACGAGCCGTGGAAGGTCAATCGTCTCTACCCGCCCGAGGGCGTCAACTAATCCCCAGCTACGCCACCAGCTCTTTACCGATCCGCCTCTGACGTAAAGGAACACCAGCATGACCACCAACCCAGCCGACGTCTCAGACTTCCCTCAGATCCGCGCCATCGTCCGTGCCAACGGCACCGGAGAAGTCGTCATCGCAGGGAACTCCCGCCCCATCACCGCGGCCGATGAGACCGCGCTACGCCGAGAATCAATGACCGTCATCACGGCCCAGGCGAACGTGTTGAACCGGCCTGTTCGCGTCTACACCGAAGGCCCGGAAGGCAAGGGCGAGCTGATCGTCCACCCCAACGGGAACATCGAGGAAGTCGCACCCGAAACCAAGAACCGCCGCCGTCGCTCCGAGTCGCCGGCGACCTCACCGACCAAGCCCCGCACCGTCGAGAACGACGCACCCGCACCGATCTTCACGCCAGCCGGCGCGGCCCAAACGGCCACGAGCCGACCCGCAGAGCGGCCGGAACGCTCGACGCCTGCGCCACCACCCATCAGCTCCGTACCGGGCTCCGCGGCAAGCTCACAGCCTGCGCCGAGCACCGATCCCACGCCTGCCCCAGCTGGCCCTGTGGACCCCGTTAAGGACGCTCCAACGCGCCGCAGTCTGAAGGACACGTCCTTCCTCGTGAGCGAACCGGTCATGGAGCCAGCCACCCGAGGGTGGCGGGGAGCAATGTCGAGACTTGGCTTCCGCATGGCCCCGTCAGCAGACGAGCTGGCAGAGCGCGACGACATCAGAGTTGTCAGTCAGCACTGGCCCGGTCCCCGCCTCATCGCCGTTGTGAACCGCAAAGGTGGAGCCAATAAAACACCCACCGTCGTCATGCTCAGTGCAATCCTCGCCCGCTACAGTGGCGCATCAACCTGCGCGTGGGACAACAACGAGTCCCAAGGCACCCTGGGATGGCGCACCGAGAAAGGAGCACACGACCGAAGCGTGCTGGATCTCATCGACTCCTCCCAGCAGCTCCTCTCCCCCGAAACCAACGCAGCCGAGATTGCCAAGTTCGTCCACCACCAGACCGTCGACAAGTTCGACGTCCTGCGCTCAGATGAGGATGAGGAAGGCGACCACGAGGTCACCGCCGAGGAAGTCGACATCGCCCACCAGGTACTCACCCGCTACTACCGGCTGATCGTCATGGACTCAGGCAACACCGCCCGGGCCGCGAACTGGCGGCGGATGATCCACCACACCAACCAGCTCGTCGTTCCCGTGACAGCCGTTGAAGACCGGGCCGAAGCCGCACGCCTGACACTCCAAACCCTCATCGCCCGCGGCGGCCACGACGCCGAACTGGCACGCAACGCGGTAGTCATCGTCTCCGAATCAACCGACGCCAAACGCAGCATGTCCGGTGATGCTCTGAAGCGAGCAAAGCAGGAGGCCCGCCGCATCGCGGACGGATTCGAGCCCTACGTCCGCTCCGTCGTCCGCATCCCCTACGACCCAGCGTTGGTCAACGGCCCGATCCGCTACGAGGCGCTGCGCCCCGAAACGCAGCGTGCATGGCTTGCGGCCGCAGCGGCCGTCGCCCGAGGGTTCTAACCCTCGATCAGGCCAAAGAAAAAAGCAGCCGACGCTCTACGTGAATGGGGTTACACGGAGCGTCGGCTGCTTCTGTTCAACGACATACCCGCTCCCGCTGGGTCTCAAACTACGACGAGGCACCAAAACGGTCTTTGACGGAGATCTCGCGGCGGCTGCACTGACCCGGTAACACCCACGCCTCACGCGCCCGCGAGAACTCGACCCACTGTGCGAAGACCTCACTGGCCGTCCACGCCATCGCGAACCCCCGCATCGTCTGTTTCCGGCCATCTGGGTAGGACAGCTCCAACCAAATCGGCAAAGCCTTGGCAGGCTCCGTCACGTCACCAGTGGGAGCGTCCAGCTGCACGGCAGGCCGGAAACGATCCGTACTCGGCGGGATGCCATGCCAGCCTGGGCGCGGTGCGTGAGTTGATTCGGGAGGCATCGGCACACCGTATCGGCCCGCCCCGACAAACAGCCTGCGGCGGCAGAGAGTCGCTACCAGGCGCTAGCCGAGACCTGCACTCTTCGCGCCGCCTGCGACTGCGTCGACGTACTGCCGCAACGATGGCACCCATGCCACGAGCTGGTCGACGTCGTTCCAACCGACGATCAGGCGGAACCCCATCTGTGGCTGCGCATAGTTCCGTACCCGCCGTCGTTCGACGGTCACGGAGTACGGGACGTCGAGCGCGTCAAGACTCTCGCTGAGCTCCGAGACGCCGCGCTGCCATCCCTCGCTGCCATCCATCCGCCAGATAGACCAACCTGATGCCTTGTCGAGTCGAAACGCACCGACCCGCACGAGACCGACAAACACCCGCTGTGCAGTGCGCTGCTCAGGGCTCAACGCCACCGAATCAGCCTCTATCGGCATGGATAGCGATGAGCTGATACCCCGCCGGCACTTCTAAGGCCAGTTGAGCCTTCGCTTCCTCATAAGTCGCTGCCTCCGCGCTCACTTGATCGAGCGTTTCACCCCGAATGACTCCAGTGACGATCACTGAGTGGCCCTGCGACTGACGGAGGAAGAACCTCCGGGCCGAGGTGGCGGGTCAACACTCTCAAGCGCTGTTTCAGTGGCATGAATGACCTCATCGAGAAGTGCAGGGGAGGAGATTTCAGACCTTAATCGCTTGTAGATCGCAAGGTGAGCTGTTAGGAGTTCGTTGAGGGGAGACGAATTACCGCTCCGGTCAGTAACAATCTCGTATTCCCTTCCATCAACCTGAGCAAAGATCCTCGCACGCGGAGGATTTACAAACTCATCTTTTTCAGAAACTGGAAACGCTTCCACCTGGCCTGCAATTACGCGGAACGGACCAAAAGTCTCGTCGGCATATGTAGCCAACGAATCAGACCAAGAACCACTATTAATCATCGTGGTTATTCCAGGCAGATCCAATGCAGCACGTACATCGACTCCTGCGACGTACACAGGTGTTTCAGTTTCCATAGTGTCCGACTCCGACAACCCTTCCATGGGATCTTCCGAAGCAGCGCGGCTTCCCATGTCGCCAGAAGGATTGCGTTGGGACTCCGACGTGGTCTTTGGGGTGTCCTTGCCAGGGACAACCCCAGCCTCCTGCAAAGTCTCAGTCGGGGCGGGTTCCGTCGTGGTTTTCGGAACGCGATAGAGAGAGCGCATGAGCAAGCTATTGAACAGGTCCGCGAAGAACGAATCCTTCTTAACCAGTGGTGCCGCCACGATCAGACCCTCCTGCCGGATGTCGTTCTAGAAGGTTACCCCCGAGCAGCAGGAGCATGCTGAGAGCGGTAATCCCTTGAATAAAAGCCCCGCTCTTCCCGTCAAGAAAGTAGGCGAACGCCGCGCCCAGCACGGCGAGGATGACAGTAGCAACCAACTGCACCACGACCGCCTGCCCGTAACGGGGGGTATCAGAGGTGATGTCGTGCAGCAGATACAGCAGCCGGCCAACTCCTACAACAGCGCCACCGGCTCCGCCAGCCAGAATGAGTTCGTAGGCTTCCATCCCGCAACCCTACCGACGCAGACACCCTGGTTCAGCGCACATCAATGGATCAGTCCACCCCACTTCGCTGCGCTCAGCTCACAATCAACGTCTTTTGCTGCTGCCTAGGGAGCGTACGCACTCTCTCCGATGCGTCTACCGGCTGCGCCGGCCTTAGTGTCCACAACTTTTCCCAGGCGCTTCGCTTATTTCCCGGGAAAACTTCTGGCCCCACGTCCCTACGGGTAGACCCCTCTCCGTGAGCGCAGCGAGACAAGCTCGCCAGCAGCAAAAACGATGGGAAGGGCAGGAATCAGCGTGGTTCAGCAGATAGCCAATCAGATAGACCTCTTCGAGGCATTGGAAGCCTCAGAACCCATTACCGCGCCCCTCGGCTTCACCGTGGAGATCTACACCCGCGAGGAGTTCGAGAAGGCCAATAAGCGCTGGTGCTTCGAGCACGGCGACCTAGGAGCCCGCCCATGCTCCCACATGTGGAGCAGCTGGGCACACGAGTACGGCAAAAACCGCACCATGCACGGCGCACACGAGACGTTCATGATGACGGCAGACACCCGCTGCGACCACCACCGCCAGAACTGCCAGTGCGTCGGCAGCTTGCTCTACCGCATCTACTGCGACGGCTGCGGACACGTCACCGCCATCCACGACACCGAAAACGCCGCCGTCGAGGACCACCTAGACAACTGCTGGGCAGGGTGGCGAGATCTCCCCTTCATCACAGCCGCACCCAAGGACAGCGGCGGATACAGCCACGGAATCCCCAAGGACTACCCCGAGGCATGGAAAGTCGACGGCGCACCCGTCCGCACACGACGCGATGCCATGGCAACCCGCCACGTCCCCGGGCGCTCACCCTTCGGTGGATACGACACCGGCCACCACGCCTAGAAATTGTCTAGCCCCCCTTGAATATAACTGTCTAGGGGGGCTAGAATCAAGCTAAGAAGGTAAGCAGATAAGAGAGGAAGAATCATGGTCGCCAAGAAGGTTACCCGTAAAAGCCCCGAGGATCGCAAGGCAGAAGCAGAAGCGCTACACGATCAGCTCACCGCCCAAATTGAAGCTCTTACCAGCACGGAAGAATGGGCCAAGTTTTTGCAGTTCGCCCAGTCGTTTCACTCGTACAGCTTCAACAACCTCATGTTGATTCTCTCGCAGCGTCCTACGGCCACGGCTGTTGCAGGGTTCCGCCAGTGGCAGGACAGGGGGCGACAGGTTCGCAAGGGAGAGAAGTCGATCAAGATTTTCGGCTACAGCAGCAAGAAAGTGACCGTCGAGAACGTCGAGACCGGTGAGGAAGAAGAAAAGAAGGTGCCCCGCTTTCCTATCCTCAGCGTCTTCGACATCGATCAGACCGAACCCATTGAGGGCAGCGAAGCCGGAGCGGACTACACCAATCCCGTAACGCGCCTCACGGGCGAAGATGAGGCCGGAATCAGCGCCAAGGTCACCGTCTACCTTGAATCGCTCGGATGGACCGTGGAGGGCGAGGAGATCCCAGGCGAGACGAACGGCTACACCACCACGGACGGCAGCAAGCGCGTAGCAGTTGACTCCCGACTCTCCCCCGCACAATCAGCCAAGACCCACGTACACGAAGCCGCCCACGTCCTCATGCACGCCGCCGAGGATCACGCCGAGTACGTGGCACACCGAGGCATCAAGGAGACCGAGGCCGAGTCAGTGGCCTACGTCGTCGCCGGGATGCTCGGGCTCGACACCAGCGCCTACAGCGTCGGATACATCGCAGGATGGGCAGGGGCAGACCTCGACCTCATCCGCGGTACCGCAGCCAACGTCCTCAGGACCGTCCACACCCTCGCGGACGCACTCGCCAGCAGCGACCACGAACTAGCCGCCTAGCTTGTCTAGTCCCCCTTGACTCTTAGTGTCTAGGGGGGCTAGAATCCCTCTACGAAACGAGTCCCGGTAAGGAGTAGGAGAGACTGCCGCTATGGAGACAATCACCATCTACACAAAGCCCCAGTGCTTCGGATGTAGGAAGACCATCGAAAAATTGAGAGCGGCGGGAATCGAGCCGAACATTGTGGATCTGACCACCACGCCCGCAGCACTCGAATATGTCACCGAGGAACTTGGATACGCGCAAGCCCCTGTAGTCGTGGTGGATGACGATAACCACTGGTCCGGCCTCAATCCCAGCAAAATCCAGGACGCCATCACGTCCTTTGAAGGATCATGAAAGGTTTGTCTAGTCCCCCTTGCTTTTATTGTGCTAGGGGGACTAGACTAATAGTATGAAAGAGATCAAGACGAAGCAGGCAGAGCGGGAGCTGACCAAGGCCGGTTTCGCGGTCATCCGCACCAGCGGCGGGCACACTGTCTGGGCCAGTGCGGACGGAAAGCAGACCATCGCCGTCCCGAGGCACCGGACGGTGAGCCCCGGAGTAGTGAGGCAGATCGCGAAAGTGCTTCCGTCAGTCCCGCCGGACTGGCGGTGAACATCGGGAGGGAGGCCCTAGGGGGCCTCCCTCCCACCACCAGGTGAGGAGGGTGCAGCGCGGTTGAGCGCCGCGCAGGGAAGAATGAGCAGCATCATCGAACAGGAGAAAGCAATGAAGACCTTTGACGCCATCGCACGCCGTGAAGGCAAGTGGTGGGTGATTGAAATTCCGAAGCTTGGTCAAACCACTCAGGCGCGAACGGTTGCCGAGATCAAAGAGATGGCGACCGATCTAGCTGCGGTCATGCAAGACGTCGACCGCTCCGAAGTTCGAGTCAACATCACCGTGAACACGCCTGAACTGCCAGAGACAACTTGGCAGGAGGCTCGGGAGAAGACTTTGCAGGCGCAGCAGCTCACGCGAGAAGCCGCAGCAGCAAGCCGCGAGGTCGTCAGTTCGCTACGTGCAAGCGGATACACCCTGCGGGACATCGCGGCCATTCTAGGAATGAGTCACCAACGAGTATCACAGCTCGCAGCAGAATCTCACGCATAATTGGCGGACTGAATCCGAAAGGGGTTTTGATGACTGACGGCCCGGAGAAGAATTGGCTGCAAAACCAGGACAGCCCGCAATTACAACCCGGGCGAGACCTGACTGAAGTTCCGCTACAAAGGCTTCGCTGGGCCTTCGCTAAAGCTAGTAGCTTTCACGAGGCGCAAGTTGCATGGTTCCAGACCTACGCACCTGAAATAAAGTATGTTTCGAAATCTTCCGGTACGACCCATGAGTTTTCCCTCTCCATTCGCCCACCAGTCGACCAATGGGCTCTGCTTGCCGGCGAGATCTTCAACCAGCTCTCCAGCGCTAGAGACAACCTATTTAGAGACGTAGTGAGACGAGCGAGCGGCTGGTCCGACGATGAAACTAGAAATAACATTAGAGGAGGAGTTTACTGGCCGTCGTGCTTCACAGAGAAGCAGTGGAGAACTACGGCGAAAAAGTACAGCTTTATTCCGCCGGTAATCATGGATCGGATCGAGCTTTTCCAACCCTTCCGTGATTTGCGCCCTGATGGGAAGACGCCTGATGAGGAGTGGATGAAGGCTGGGGCATCTACTTGGGCACGATTTCTGAATAATCAAGACAAACACGATGAGCCGATGCGCGTAACTACCCATCATTACCTAGGCAGCTCAGTCATCGCTCAAACCGATTTTAGGGTCCTCAAAAAACCCCGGCAGCGTTGGGATTATACAGACCCCCAATCAAACGAGCCGTTACTCACGCTTTATTCTGAACCCGTCGAAGACTTCCGCATCATAGTGCCAGCAATCGACGTAGTTGTGACCGCTAAGGGGCCATCAAAAATAAAATGGGACCCACTTAACAACGGCTTGTGGTCGGCGCTATTTGAGAGTCAGTTAGTGATAAAAACGGTGTACTACGGAAGGGAAAAAGCTCAAGAGCGGAGCATCCCTCTTGCAGAATACGCTCCAACAACAGGGTGGAACGACTTTCGATATGAGCTCCAATCCGGCGGCAGTTACAAACTCACACCACGACGTAACTACGCTCAGGAGGTTTTAGAGAAAGGTTTCGTATGATCGGTGTGCGCGATCTAGCGACCAGGTCGGGCGAAGCGCCAGATCCAGGCCATGCGGTCACTTCTGAGCAGCGTTGTAGGCATCTACGATCGACCGCGCGAGGCGGCCACGAGGGTTTGGATCAAGACCGTTGTCCCGCGCCCACTTCCGGATGAGTTGGCTTTCAGCACGACTCGCACGTTGATTTAGAGCTAGGTACGTAGGATCTTCAACCGCGGGATCGGGGAGGAAATCCTGATCCTCGTTCTTGGTCTCGTCCGCCGGCACCGCCGAAGAAGTTTCGTGGTCGTCATCAGGTGAAGGCGTGCCGATCATACCCGGCAGGACGTTGTAGCTGCGCTCAAGGTGCTCTTTGACGTCATCGCGGAGGATCAGCCACGAGCCGCCGAGCTTCATGGCCGGCACATTTCCCTCCCTCAGCCACTTGTACGTCACGGTTCGTGCAGACAATCCAAGAACGTCAGTGAGCTGGTCGATACTGAGCTTCTCCGGTAACGCCGTAAAAATCTGGTCAAGGGCCTTACTCATGACTGATTGAGTCCGTCTTGATCCGGGTGACTACTTCGTTGCCTCGTTGTAGGCATCAACGATCGACTGTGAGATCCGCCCACGAGCACTCGGGCTGTGACCGTTGTCCTGCGCCCACTGCCTAATCCGTTGCACTTCCTCTCGCTTAGAGCTGAGAGCCCCGCGCTGTGCGCGGCGTCCTGCGCGACCGCCAGAGGCTTTGCGGCCCTTGTCGACATACTCAGAGAGCGCCGAACGAAGCTCGCCGGCGTTCTTAGCCGTCAGATCAATTTCATATTCCAAGCCATCCAGACCGAAGCGCACGGTTTCCTGCGCTTCCTTCCCGTCGAGATCATCAACCAACTGAATCTGCACACGCTGCGCCATAGTCGTTCTCCTTATGCTTCTAGCTGTTTTCCAGCCGGTTCAGTTCGCCTAATACTTGCTCGATGTAATCTATCGCGTCTTTGCATGCAAGATCGAGATCTTGTATGGCGACGGCGCTGTTCGACGGCGTTAACTCTGTGGTCCCACCAGAGCGAGCCAGCGTCTCTATGCTTTCGTTCTTCGCGGTCACCGATTCGACCGACCACGCCGCTGCCATCACGAACCGTAGCTGTGCTTCAACGAGTGCCACACGACCATCGAGCTTCGTGAGTCTGACGCGGATCTGAGAAATTCTTTGGGCGTCCTGGTCGAGTACAAGGAGGACCGGGAAGCTAGTGCTACCCCTCCTAATTTCACTCCTAGCTGCCTTGAGCTTGGCGATAACTGGGTCGAGGAGGGCCCGCACTTGGTCTTGCAACTCCCGCTGACGGGCGAGCGCGGGGGCTCGCCGTGTTTGGCGCAAGTTGTAGAGCGAGACGGCAAGGGCTGCGACCGCCACTACCGCAACGACTGCATCCCAGAAAACTGAACTATCCATGTGAATGATGTTGCCAGACTGGAATAGAAGACGGGGATAGATCCTCGCTCGTCATCTCAGGTCGAGGTGGGAGATTCGGACGAGTGCTGTGGAGACGAAGCGTTGCTTCTTTGCTCGGCATCTCCTCGCGGACCAAGATCGAAGAGATCCCGTCGAGCTCCCTCCCCCAACGATTCATATTCTTCCTCGACCAATTGCTGCGTGTAATCGTCTTTTGGTCTCGTCATCGCCCATCCTCAGCGTTTCGGTTTACTACTTTCACTACGACATCAGTTTGTCGGTCCTCGCCGTCGTGGTTGAGAAAGCCGCGGAGCTGCGGCTCTTCCCCCAGGGCATCCCAGAACTTTGTTGGGTAAGGAGTCATGATTACGTTTGGATCGTTGGTTGCTGCAACGTAGTCGAAGTTCTCTTGCTGCGGACGCGCGTCGTTGTCGAAAACAAAAAGGGCGATTGCCTGCGCATCCAAGAACTTGATGCCGAATTGCTTACGGACCTTGCCGTCAGCGCTCACCGCGTAGAACCCGACAAGGAAGGTGTTAGTCGGCGGTACCGAACTGTCTAGGTCGTATCGAACTAGGACAGATCCATCCCCCTCGAAGACGGTGATCGTTGTCAGCTGTGGAACCTTTGAAGTCATACAGCGATCATATGGTGCGTGACCAGCGATGCGATGTGAGGGATGGTCAAGAAACGATGCCCCCTAACCGAGTCCTCATCGCTTCGCACCAGGCCGACCACTCAGCTGTTCCACCGCGAGGATGATCCAGGAGGTGGTCAAGCGCGTCTATCGCTGCTGTGTACACGCTGGACGCGTTCTCAACTGTGTAGGTGACATATCTGCCTTCCAGCGCAACTTGGTACACCGGGTGCTGTACGGGGTCAACGAACCCTGCCGAGGCGTGGACCGCAGCGTTCCTCGCTTTGAAGATTTGCTCTAGCGTTTTCTTCGTATTTGCGCTATTAACATTCGTGAGACGAAAAGCAGACGTCCAAATTTGATGACAACGTGCCGAGGCTGACAATTGATTGCCTTCGGCGGTCGGGCTTGTCGCTTGACTATGGCTCGGATAACGTACGGCGACGGAGTTGCTAAAGGCCTCTAACATGAATGCGACTGCACAGATACAAACCATAGCACTGCGATACTCGTAGAGAAGCGCCTTATCAAAACTTGCATCCGCAATAGGTCCGGGATTCGAGTCGCGCGCAACGCGCGCCGATGCCAACTCGTCGCGGGCGATGGTTAACCATTGGGGCCACACTTCCGAACGAACAGTCATCGCAGCCAAATTTACGGCATCTTCATCAGCGTCGTAGGTAAACACAGCCCGTATCTGCCCGTCTTCGAGGTGCCTGAAACCCATGCTCGGACCAGGTTCCCCTACGTTCTGCACATCAATCCCCGATCAACTCCGTCGTTCCGGCTGGTAGTCCACTCATGGCAAGTCATACGACAGTGAATAGATGTGGTGGCGCGACGTCACGCGACGACCAGTTTACTCTGCCTTTGCACGAGTAGTGGTGGTTATCGATCAGCTGATGCATCGTGTGGCAATCTAGTGCAATGGGAATACTCGGCGACGCAGCAGTTGACCTTTTCCGCGACTTGAAGGCTGCTGGCGTTCAGCCGATTCTGGCTACCTGGATCAGCGACGCTTGCTACGTCCCAAAGTGGCGTCGCCACCGTAACGCACCAACGGCCCTAGTTGGGCGAGCTGAGGCATACAGCATGGTGCTGGAAGCTCTTCCCGTGCTGAGGTATGGAATCGAGCCGGAGCTGAAGATGTATACCTTGGTTCATTTGTGCCGAGCGTTGTTCGATGATGACGACGACAACACGTTACGTAGGGGCTACCACCGTCTACACAGTCGTATCTGCGTAGCTGGCACTCCGGGCCAATACGAGGGTAACCATTTCGATGCTTTGGAGCGCAACGCTTTTGGTTTTCTTTTAGACCTCGTTCAAAGACGCGGCTACGTAGCTGATCCATCTTCAGTGGAATACCGTGCCATTACTCGACTTGAATCGATAGCAGAAGGTCTTGTTATCGCATGGCCTGAGGAAGGAGTGCCCTACGATGCTGATGTAGTCGTAGCCACGATTACCGCATACGCACCAATTGCTGAGACTTGAGATTCGCAGAGTTACATTGCGGAAAGAGCTATCCGTACATGGCCCTGAATCTGTCGTACGCCAGTGGATCGCTGACCATTGTCGCCATGGCGGTCTGATTTTGAAGATGAGCTAGCTGGATCTGCTGTTGAAGGTCGTTGGCTCCACTAACTTTGGCCAAGATCAGTGATTCACACAGCGCAGTCAAAGGTTCGCCGATAGCACGGCGGAAGTTGAAGCCGAGAAGTTGCAGGATTTGCGCCGTCTCGACGGATAGCAAGGCCCTCATTGTCTCCAGCATCTGGAGGGAGCTTTGTCGTTTTGCTTCCGCCACAGCTCTTGCGTCGTCGTCCTCGTCCTCGTCGTCGCTCTCAGCGGACGTACCTACCAACTGCTCTATAAGGGGGAAAAGCGTGTCCGCGATGTACCTAATATCACCGCTGGCAAGCTGCTGCGACACCAGCTGCGACCTGTACCCCTGCGCGATCTGGACGAGATCAGTCTTGTCATCCTGGAGATCGTTGATGATCTCCGTAAGTGCAGCAATAGTTTCTTGATCCCGTCCCGCTGCTCGCGCAGTACGGATCTTGTCCCTAACCAGCGCCGTGCCGTTGCGTGCCATGCTTTCCGTCAACCGAGCGCCCAGTTGCAGCACTTCCGGTGGTATCTCCGTCAAGGTAGCCAGCTCCTTCGATTCGAGTAAGTCTTCTTCAATCAGCCTTCGTGTGTGACGATAGCTATGTGCGCCTCTCTGGGTGCACGCCTCGCATTGCGCGGAGGGTTGGCCGAGTGGCCGAAGGCGCGTGAGAATGTCAACGTGAGTGGAGACCACTTCCGCAGCCTGACTTGAGTCCACCACCGCTCTCACGACGACTCGCCAGTGGACTGACCGCAGTTTCACTTGAGCCCACCCCACCGTTAGCGCAGGCTATCTACTGCCCGCCGACAAGAGCTATCCACTGCGGAGTCGAGGTATTACCGTGAGCGCACTAACCGGTAGGCGGTTGTTAAAAACGGGCTCTTTTTACTTGAGGTGGGGCCGTGGGCGACACGGCATGACGCGGTCGGCCTGAACGAGGTCGAGGCCTTCCACGACAGTAGTAGTCCGAAGTAGCACGTTCGTATCAGTGGACTCGGCCTAGAAGCTTGAGGTTTTCAAGACACGGCGATCAGCCTGTCGCGGGCCTCGATGATGATGTTGTCGAGGCGGTCCCGAGTGGCGAGGAGTTCCCGTGCTCGCCGGTCGATATCGTCGCGTTGGTGGTGGAGCCGCTCGACCATGGCTGGGGTGGTGGTACCAGAGTAAATACAGGGCAGCAATTGGACGATGACTTTGCTGGTGAGTCCGGCCGCCATGAGTTCCTGGATGAGGATGACCCGATCCACGGCTTCGCTCCCGTATTCGCGCTGACCCCCAGTCGTACGGGAGGACAAAAGAAGGCCTTGGGATTCGTAGTAGCGCAGCGATCTGACGCTGACTCCGCTACCTTCAGCGAGCTCACCGATACGCATGTGTTGTCCCCTCGACTTGAACCTGACACTGATGTCAGGTTCTACCGTAGACCCATGGATATAACTAATGCAGTAGCACTGGTAACCGGGGCGAACAGGGGACTGGGACGCGAGTTCGTGACCCAGCTCGTTGAGCGGGGAGTACGGAAGGTCTATGCGACGACGCGCCGCCCCGAGGAGGTACAGGCCCTGGAGCAGCTGGGCGCCCCTGGGCAGGTGAAAGCCCTCCTCGTGGACATCACGGACACCTCCACGATCGACGCGGCCGCCGCTGAGGCTGCGGACGTAAATTTACTCATCAATAACGCCGGCATCGCGACGGCAACCAACCTCCTCACCGGCGATCTGGCCAGAGTTCGGTCGGAGCTCGATACCCACTTCTGGGGCACGCTGATGATGACCCGGACTTTCACTCCGATCCTCGGCGCCAATGGGGGCGGGGCGATCATCAATGTCATGTCGCTGCTGTCTTTCCGCACCTACCCGGGCAACGGCGCATACGCCGTGGCGAAGGCCGCGCAGTGGCAGCTCACCAACAGCACCCGCCTGGAACTGGCAGGGCAGGGCACTCACGTGATGGGCGTGCATCTGTCGTCAACAGACACCGACATGATGAAGGGCTGGGACATCCCGAAGAACGACCCTCAAGTCGTCATCTCAGGGATCTTAGACGCTCTCATCGATGGCGCCCACGAGTTCCTCGACGACGACACCCGGGCCGTCAAGGAACAGCTCGGAGAACCCCCGGAAAAGCTGTACGCGGACTTTGGGCCCTTCGCCTAGACCAAAGCCCCTGGAGCTGATCGCTTCGCCGGAGCTCTGAAGCTGTAACAGATCTGCCCGGAAGCCTCTCACGGATCAGCTACTAAGCAGCTGGTTTCGGGTTTGGGCGAGGCGGTAGGAGTCGGTCCCGGTCTCGATGATGGTTCCTTTGAAGGTGAGCCTGTCGACGATGGCGGCGCAGAGTCGCGGGTCGGTGAAGGTTCGGGTCCAGCCAGAAAACGACTCGTTGGTGGCGATTGCGACGGACGCTTTTTCCTCTCGTTCGGTGAGGACCTGGAAGAGGAGTTCGGCGCCTCGTTTGTCGAGTTCCATATAGCCGAGCTCGTCGATGCAGAGCAGGTCGACCCGGCCGTATCGGGCGATGGTGCGGGCGAGGACCTTGTCGTCTTCGGCTTCAACGAGTTCGTTCACGAGCCGGGTGGCAAGCGTGTATTTCACCCGGTAACCCTTCTCGGCGGCCGCTGTCCCAAGCCCGATGAGGAGGTGGGACTTGCCGGTACCGGAGTCCCCGATGAGGCAGAGGGGCTGGCCTTTGCGGATCCAGTCGCCGGTGGCGAGGGTGTTGATGGTTGCCTCGTTGATGTTGGGGTTCGCGTCGTAGTCGAAGTCTCCTAACCATTTGTCGCGGGGAAAGTTCGCTGACTTCACCCGGCGTACGGATGATCGCCGGTCTCGGTCATCACACTCAGCCAGCAAGAGTTCGGCAAGGAAGCCCTGGTAAGAGAGCTGTTCCTTACCCGCGACTGTCAGCGCTTCGCCGAGGACCGCACGAATCGTGGGCAGGCGTAGCCGTCTGCAGGCTTGATCGACGGCGGCGATCGCTGCTTCCTCGGTCAGCCCGCGTCGGCGGCGCAGGGTTGATGTGACGGTGATCTGATGGGTGTTAGCGGGGCTCATGAGATGTTTTCCTCGTTCCTCAGGTAGTGGTGCCGGTCCGCTGCTGGTCAGTGCTCGCGCTATGGGACGGGTGACGGCCCGGGTCGGGGGTGCGGCGGGTGAGGAGCTCGTCGTAGCCCGCGACCGAGGGCAGTGGACGGGTGTCCGGTGGCAGGCCGGCGATAACAGCTGCCGGGTCTGCGAGTCTGCGTTGGGTGAGGCTGACGATCTGCCGGTCACGGGTAGTAGGACGCGCCGTGAGCGTGGATTGTTCACCTGCCATCTCGCCTTTCAGGCGTTCGATGCCGAGGCGTTCGGTGGCGGCGCGGCGGGCCTCGACAGCGACGACGTCGGCGGTGACCGCTCCGACTGTGAGGGCTGCTTCGATGCCGGCGCTAACGTCGGCAGCCGCCATCGACCGGTGCAGCAGGAGCACACCTACCAGTTCCCGGGTGGCATGAGTGTCTCCGTCCGTACGCCGGGCTGCTGCCCAGAACGCGTCATGCGCGGAGGTGAACGATCCTGAGGCGCGCGCCTGAGCGAGAGCGGTCGACCCGGGGAACGCCCCCGGTTTGTGATGGAGGACCTCGAGATAGTGATCAAGGTCAACGCAGCTGCCGTCCCTGGCCGTGACCCGCGCGTGCCTGGCAATCAGTGTTCGTCCGTCGAAAACCAGCACCTCGGATGCACGCAGCGACACCCGGACGGTTTGTCCGATGAAACGCACCGGAACCGAGTACTTCACCATCCGGACCCTGATCAGCGATGACCTGTCCACCCTCGGGGTGAGCACCACACCGGGGTCGAAGACCCCGGAAGGCAGTGCATTGAGAAGAACTCGTTCTTGCGCGTAGTCCGCACCAATGGTGGTCAGCTTTCCGCTGATCCTGCGCCTATCGTCTTCCTCATCCCAGACGGTGATGCTCGCGTTGAGCTCCGCCAGCGAGTCGACGGCCGGGACGGGGGTCAGCCGGTTCCTGCGGAATCTACCGATCTCACCTTCAATGCCGCCCTTTTCGTGGGCGCCCTTGATCCCGGGCTGACAGTAGAACGCGTCGAAGCCGCAGTGAGAACGGAAGAGGACCCACCGGTCGTTCTCCACCCGTTCGCGAGACGTACCCACGACCTGCTTCACGGCGGCCGTCAGGTTGTCGTAGCGAACGTGACCGGTAGGAACACCACCGATCGTCGCGAATGCCTCGAGGTGTCCCTCCAGGAAGGCTTCCTGGCCTTGGGTTGGGTAGACCCTGTGCACGGCTTTACCTGAGTAGGACAGGCGGAACGCGAAGATGTAGCACTTCGTGCGGACCCCAGCCAGGTCCACCCACACCTCGCCGAAGTCGACTTCGGCCTCAGCTCCGGGCGCGTGTTCCTGCGGAATGAAGACGTCCGCGGTCGATGTTCCAGCTTCCCGCTCGAGTTCGGGGCGCCGCTTCTTGACGTAATGACGGACCGTCGAATACGACAGTGTCGCGCCGTGCTCATCGACCAGCCGATCATGAATGCGCTGAGCAGTATGACGCTGCTTCCGCGGTGCATTCAGGTCCTCCCGCAGCATCGCTTCGATCAGAGTCTTGAACTGCCCGAGCTGAGGGGCACTCCTGACGGGAGGTTTCCGCCGTGGAGGTTCCGCTGACGTGAGCGCCTGACGGACTGTTCGCCGCGCGACCCGGTACTTCTTGGCCAAGGACCGTATCGAGTCACCGTTGACTCTGGCGTCCCTACGGATTTGCTCGAATAACTCCACCTTCGACTCCATCGCTGCCTTCCACCGTCGGAAAAACACACTGATGGTTTCCACGGTGGGGTGGGCTCAAGTGAAACTGCGGTCAGCCCACTAGTGAGTCGTCGCGAGAGTGGTGGGCTCAAGTCAGGCTGCGGAAGTGGTCTCCACTCGGGGTGGCTTGTGAAAACGTGAATTATCCGACGCTAAGGTTTTGCCGGGCGTCGTAGTGGCCTGTATTTGCCGGGTTTGATGTGGTTGGCGCGGGGCCAGGTGTAGTCGCCGGTGAGGTTGATGTGTTCCCATCCCAGGGGTGAGAGGAACCGCAGCAGCTCCGGATCCGTAGTGTTCTCATCTTTGTTGAGGGTGGTGATGGTGCGGTCGAGGTAGACGGTGTTCCAGAGGACGATGGCTGCGGTGAGGAGGTTCAGCCCGCTGGCGCGGTAGCGTTGCTGCTCGAAGGATCGGTCGCGGATTTCGCCGAGCCGGTTGAAGAACACGGCCCGAGCGAGGGTATTCCGGGCTTCGCCTTTGTTCAGGCCGGCGGTGACTTTCCGGCGGAGACCGGGGTCTTGAAGCCAGTCCAGCAGGAAGAGGGTCCGTTCCATTCTGCCGAGTTCCCGCAGGGCCAGGGCGAGCCCGTTCTGGCGGGGGTAGGCGCCGAGTTTCCGCATCATCAGGGACGCGGTTACCGTGCCGGTTTTGATGGACGCGGCCAGGCGGAGGATCTCGTCCCAGTGCAGGGCGATCGTTGTGGTGTTGATGCTCCCGCCGATCAGCGGGGCCAATGCTGACAGTCCGGGATCGTTGGTGGGGGTGTAGAGGCGGGTGTCTGCGATGTTGCGGATTCGTGGTGCGAACCGGTATCCGAGCAGGTGCATGAGGGTGAAGAGATGGTCCGTGAATCCGGCGGTGTCGGTGTAGTGTTCCTGGATTTGCAGTTCAGACTCGTGATAGAGCAGCCCGTCCAGGACGTAGGTCGCGTCGCGGTCCCCGACGTTGACGAGTTTGCTGTGGAAGGGCGAGTACTGGTCCGAGACGTGTGTGTAGACAAGCCGGCCGGGTTCGGCACCGTATTTGGGGTTCACGTGCCCGGTGGACTCGGCTTTGCTGCCGGCCCGGAAGCGCTGCCCGTCAGAGGACGAGGTACTTCCGTCTCCCCATTGTGCGGCGAAGGGGTGACTGTGGTGGGTGTTCACCAGTTCCGCCAGCGCGGCACTGTAGGTTTCGTCCCGGATGTACGAGGCCTGGTGGCGGTCCAGCCGGGCGTAGCTGACGCCGGTGCAGGACTCGGCCATTTTCGTCAGACCCAGGTTGATCCCGTCGGCGAGGATCGCGGTGAGCAGAAGCTGTTTGTCCTTGGACGGCTGGCCGGACTTAAGGCTGGTGAAGTGGCGGGTGAATCCGGTCCAGCCATCGACTTCCATCAACAGGTCGGTGATCCGGATCCGCGGGAACATGGCACTGGCCTGATCGATCAGGGGCTGCGCGTGCGCGGGAACGATCGTCTCCAAAGGGGTGATTTTCACACCTTTCTCGGTGATCAGCACCCCGGGGAGTTCATCGCGGGAGGCCAGCTCGTTGACTTCTGTCAGCCGTTCCTGAAGGAGGGCCAGCCGTTCCTGGAGGTACCGGGCGTTTCCGTCTGCGGTGACCAGGGGCAGTTTCCCGGTGGTTTTCAGCCCGGTGTAGTCATCGCTAGCAAGGAGGTAGTCATCGAAGTCGCGGAACTGACGCGATCCAGTGACCCACATGTCTCCGGAGCGCAGCGCGTTCTTGAGCTCCGCGAGGGCACAGAATTCGTAGAAGCCTCGATCCAGACCAGCGTCGGTGCCGGTGTGGGTGTTGGTGAAGACCAGCGGTTTCCACCGGGTTCGGATGAACGAGGTGGGAGCATCATCGGGGAGTTTCCGGGCACCGGTGCTGTTCAGGGTTCGGATGACGTTGATCGCGGCCAGCAGGTCCTGTGCTGCGGGGGCTGCGTGGAGGTCAAGGACGGCAAGGAACGCCGGCGTGTAGCGGCGCAGGGTCGTGAAGTGTGCGCTGACGAGGGCCAGATGATCTTCGAGGGCCGGCCGGGTCAGTTCCTTCGCCTGGGTGATGCTTGTCGCCAGGGATTCCCAGCCGATGGCGGTTTCGATCGCGGCGAAGGGGTCTTCGCCGTTGTCCTTGGCTTGAATGAGGGTGTCCCCGAGCTTTGAGTGCAGACGCATCATGGCGGTGACGGTGGAACGGGATGCCAGGGTGGCCTGGTTGTGTTTGTTCTGCGCGGTCCGGATGAGCCGGCCGACGATCCGGTCGTGCAGATCGATGATTTCATCGGTGACGGTTGCCATGCTCTCGGTGGCCAGGGCGAAGAGGGTCGCGTACCGGCGTGCGGGCTCGAATTTGGCCAGATCGGCTGCGGTCATGGAGGCGCCTTCACGGGCGAGCTTCAGCAGCCTGTTCCGGTGGACCAGCCGGCCCGCCGCCCACGGCAGGTCCAGGGCACGCCAGGCAGTGAGCCGTTCAATGTGCTCATTCATCGCCCGCGCGTTCGGTCGTAACGGTGCCTGCCGCAGCCAGCCGATTTCCGTTAGGGAACTGTCGGGGCGGCGGCGCAGCAACCCGTCGAGGCGTTGCCGGTGGCCCACCGTCAGGTGCTCACCTAGGGTGGCATAGATACGCCGGTTCGCCCGGACAAGTGCCTGCGCACAGGCCCGTTCAATGACCCCGATCCCGGGCAACGCGATCTTCTGTGTCTGGAGGAAGTCCAGGGCGCTCCTCACCAGGAGCAGGCCCTTGTCCGTGTGCGCGGCAACCTCACCCACGTGCTCCACCAGTCGGCGGAAGTCCTTCATGCCGAACGCGGTCATGCCCAGGTACGCGCGGATCTCCCGCCCGTGTTCCTGCCGTGTTTCCTCACGTTCCCCGTACTCGTCCCACACCTCAGGGGACACGCCCAGACAGGACGCCAGCCATGACACCAGTTCGAGCCCGACGTCGGTGTCTTCGCCCAGCGCAATTCCCGGGTGGCGCAGCAAGCACAATTGGATGGCGAAGCCCAACCTATTCGCGTCCCCGCGATGCTGGCGGATCAACGACATATCCGCCTCGCTGAGGGTGTAGCGGGCTGCGATGTCCTCCGCATCGGTGGGCAGTGCCAGGATCTGGCCGCGCTCGGCCACCGTGAGCACAGCCCGCAGAGCCACCTCAGACGTCCTTATCTACAACGGTGTCTACAACGGCACCGTTCATGGTTTGGCGAGGTGTCGGTAGATGGTGGGCCGGGTGACGCCGAACTCCTGGGCGATGTGCTCGACCGTGTGGGCCCGTTTCCCATCGGGGCCTTTCTCTTCATACATTTCCCGCGCCAGCCTGACCTGGCGGGGGCCTAGTTTCGGTTTCTGCCCGCCGATCCGGCCCCGCGCACGGGCCGCGGCCAGACCGTCACGGGTCCGTTCGGACATCAGGGCGTGTTCGAACTCGGCGATCGAGCCGAGGATCTGGAAGAACATCCGACCGATGGCTGTGGAGGTATCGATGCCTTGGTCCAGGACGACCAAGTCCACACCACGTTCCTGCAGCGTCTTGGACAGATCGATAAGGTTCTCCAGCGACCGGCCGAGCCGGTCGAGCTTGGTAACGACAAGCTGATCCCCTGCCCTGTTGGCCGAGAGCAGGGCCTTGTCCAGTTCGGGTCTGCGGGCCAGTTTCCCTGAGGCCATGTCGAGGAAGATCTGCTCGCAACCGGCCGCTGTCAGCGCGTCGTGCTGGGCTTCGGGGTGCTGGTCATGGGTTGACACCCGCCCGTATCCGATTCGCATTCCCAAAATGTATCAGTAACCCGGCTGGACGTTACATAGAAAGGTACACGGGAACCATTACAAATGAGGCCCCGCGTTCTCGCACTCCTGTGAATCGCGGCGGTAGGTGTCGTGGTTTCGGCGCCGTTTAGCGTCCAATGAGCAGGGCTTCCTGGGCGGCGTCGACGGCTTCGGGGGTGAGGTGGGTGTGCTTGTTGATGGTGAGGATGCGGTTGACCTGGGTGACGAGCCGGTCGGCCAGCCGGAAGTTTCCGTTGGTCGCTCGGACGATCGCGGCGAGAGCTGCCGTGTGGGCGAGACCGGAATCATCCGGGTCGGGGTCCGGGAGGCGCTGCGCGACGACGGCGGTGAGTTCGTCGCTGCGGAGCGGGCGGTATTCGTGGGCGAATCCGATGCGGCTGTAGAGCTGGGGGTAGCGGGCGAGGCGTTTCTCGATGCCGGGCATGCCGATGAGGATGACGCCCATACTGTGGCGGTCGTAGAAGTCGCGGACCTGTTCGAGCCCGGCGGTTTTGAGTCGGTCGGCTTCGTCGATGATGAGGAGTTCGGTGTTCCCGCTGTGTTGGGATTCGGCGTGAACGTAGGGGTCGACGTGGCCGTGTTGGGCGTAGTCGATTGCCCAGGAGATGTGTTGGCAAGCGCGAGGCAGGCCCTGATCGATCTGCTTGATGGTCGCGGCGACGGTAGGAGTGAAGAATGCCGTTCTGCTTTGTTGGACCGCCTCAGGGACGGGCGGCAGTGAACCGCCGCTGCGCGAAAGTGGGTGCCATTGTTCCCATTCGTCGGTGCCGGCGTAGTGGCGGGCGGAGAGTGTCTTGCCGATCCCGGGTGGTCCGTAGCAGAGGCCGATGTAGCGGTGCGAGCGGACGGTGTCTGCGAACTCCTTGAAACGGCGGTGCTCCCGCGTGGTCACGAACGCTGGCTGCGTGTCTGCGTGGGGTGGTGGTGCTTCTCTGAATTCGTCGAAGTGGCCGCTGAGGAACCGGCGCCCGTCGTCGCCTGGTTCGAAGAGGACGGAGATGGGTTTGCTGTCGTCTGGCTCAGTCGTTGGCATACGTTCTCAGTCCGTGTCGGGCCGGGGGTGGCGTTGTGCGGTCGGGTGCGCTCTCCACTACCGGCGCGAATTCGGGGCGGTGGCGGGTGTCTTCAGGCAGTGAGCCAGCGTGAGTGGTGAGCTCGCGGAGCTGCTGTTTCAGTGCGCGGCGTTGCTGGTTCCTCGCCGCCTGCAGATCGGTGAAGGACACGGTCTCGGAGGAGCGTTCGGGCGCGATCGCGCGACACAAGAACGTGTTGTCGTGGAACACTCGCACCTCGCCCAGGTCGCGGGGGTCGTAACGCACCGTGACGTCCTCGCCGACGTATGCGGCGAGGACCGGTGAGATGTATCGGGTTGATGCGAAGCGGATCCCGTCGCGTTGCACACGCCGCGTTGCCGCGGCAGTCAGCAGGAGCGAATCGAGGTCTTCCGGGTGGGCGGGCATTCGAGGGATAAAGCTGTCGCTCCGCCATCGTGCGTGCGGGGCCTCGCCAGTCGCTGAATGTGGTCGTTCGTTGTACTCGTCGACGATGAATCGCTCGAGCACGTCATCAAGTTGGTGCAGCGTCAGCGTGGGACCGCTGACCGGTGATCCGCCAGTGCCGTGCGGGATGAAACCCGGCAGGTGCGGCAGCAACTCGGTCGTGATCGTTCGATAGAACCGTTCGATCTTGCCGCGCCCCTGCGGAACGCCGACCCGGGAGTGGATCAGGCGCACGTGGAGGTCGAGGCAGACGTGTTCGATCCTGGTCGAGGTGAAATCGGACCCATGATCGCTGTAGAGGATGTCCGGGAGCCCGGACACCACCCACGCCGGGTTTTGTTTCCGAGCGACGGCCTGATGAAACGCCAGTGCGGAGTTTTCGGCCGTCGGTGCTGAGACGCCCACCGTGTAGCCGGCGATCGCTCGCGAGTAGTCGTCGAGCACGATCGTCAGCCATGGACGGACGGGTTGCTGTCGGTCGTTGAGGATCATCACATCGAGCAGGGTGTGGTCCATCTGCCATTGTTCATTCGGGGCAGACGTCGTGCGGCGGTAGACCAGCTCGAATCTGTCCCGGTATGCGGCGTCCCCGCCGTCCGCGAGGGCCGTCAGACCCGGGTCGAGCGAGTGCACGATCTCGCGGACCGTGGTGTATCCCGGGGCTGGCAATCCGCGGTCTCGAGCAATGTCACCGATGCGACGGTGGATATACGCGATCGTCGGCGCGGGCCGGCGCACAGCAAGCGCCTCGATTGCTGTGACCAGTTCGGCGGCAGTGCGCGTCGATCCCTTATCGCGGCGAGGTGCTCTCGCGAGTTGACCTGTCTCAATCCGAGCTGCCCAGCGTTGCAGAGTCCGCACCGCGACGCCGGAGTGTTCCGCAAGACGCGTCCACGGCACACCGTCCTGGTGTTGGCGCACAAGCTCGGCCTTTTGCCGGTCGCTGAGGTGCGCCATGATCCCCCGTCAGGCCCGTTCGACGTGCTCGGCCAAGTGCCGATAGATCGTGGGCCGGGACACCCCGAACGTGTCGGCAATTTCCTGCACGGTGTGGCCGCCCTCGTCATACATCGCCCGGGCCTGCCGGATCTTCGTCGGCGTCATCTTGAACTTCGGGCCACCCTTCCGTCCTCGAGCGCGGGCGGCCGCGAGGCCGTCGTGGGTGCGCTCCACGATGAGGTCGTGCTCGAACTCCGCGATCGCCGCGAGCATATGGAAGAACAACCGGCCACCAGGCGTGGTGGTGTCGATGCCCTGCGACAGGGCCTTCAACCCAACCCCACGCTGCTGAAGCTCATCCGCGACTTGCTTGAGGTTTCGCACAGACCGGCCGAGCCGGTCAAGCTTCGTCACCACGAGCGAGTCACCCTCTCGCAGATACCCGAGGGCCTCCGTCAGCGCCGGCCTCTTCGCCAGGGTGCCAGATGCGTGTTCGACGAAGATCTTGTCGCAGCCCGCAGCTTCGAGCGCATCCGTCTGGCCGTCCGGATTCTGGTCTCGGGTCGAGACGCGGGCGTAACCGATTGTGGCCATGCCTCAGCGTAACGCGAACGCCGCCCGCTTTACATAGATCGCCGACACGAGTCATGAGACACGACTCGCCGAACTGAGCGATGAGAGTGTCGGCTGACTCATGAACGGTCGATTGTGGACGTCGTCTTCGTTCCTTCCGGATTGCGGATCGCATCCATCCGGGGCGGTGAGAACGGGACCAGGCGGTCAGGAGGGTTCAATATCTAGGAACTCCGCCGTCCGGTCACCACCGGCGTCGCCGGTGTTGACCGTTCCGTTCGGCTCGAAGAGGATCGCGTGCACCTCTTCGACTGCCTTCGGGCAGTGCTCCACGCCCTTCGGTACGACGAACACGTCGTTTGGGCGCAGAACTACATCGCGATCTCGAAGCTGGATGATCAACTCGCCACGAACCACCATGAAGAGTTCGTCGGTCGCGGGGTGAGTATGCCAGACGAACTCTCCCTGCATCTTGACCACCTTCAGCTCATAGTCGTTGATGCTCGTTAGCCGGCGGGGTTGCCAGTGCGTGTTGATTGTCGAGAGAGCGTCCAGCAGGTTGTGTGCAGAGTCAGACATGGTGGCCTTTCTGGGTGGGTGAGTCTAGAAGAGAGGTAACTGCCGAGCGCGGCGCCCGATTAGTGGAGCGTCGTACTTGGGGCTCATGCTTCTACCGAATGCACGGCGCCGGTTGTCATCGAGACGAGCTCATCGAACGTGGTTGGGAAGACAGCATGCGGCGTACCAGCCGCGGCCCATAGCTGCGGATGCGCGCGCAGACCCTCGTCGACCACCGTTCGGATCGGTGCAGGGTGACCGACCGGTGCCACACCGCCGATCGCCTGTCCTGTCGCCGCCTGGACCTGTTGGGCAGATGCGCGCCGGATGCGAGCAACCCGAAGGCGAGCCGCCAGAGCCTCGACATCAACCCGATGCGCACCACTCGTCATCACCAAGAGCGGTTCGCCGTCCGCGAGGAAGATCAGGCTGTTTGCGATCGCACCCACGTCGACGCCCAACGTGACTGCGGCGTCAGCGGCCGTCCTGGTCGACCCGGGCAGCTCGCGCACCTCTCCCGACGCCCCGAAGGCTGTGAGGGCATCGCGCACTCTGCGGGCACTGCTCGACAGCGGCTGATCCATTGCAACCTCCAGGTTCTGTAAACAGAACACTAGTTCTGTCAGGCATCCGTGTGCAAGTGGGCTGGTACGACGGCAGATAGTGCTGGGCACGGGTGTGTTGCGGCCCGTCTCGTCGGTCAACCGTGGAGGGCGGCTCCCTTAGTTAGTCGGTCGACAGCGTTGCGGGGCCCGTAGATTGCGACACCTACCAAGTCGAGTTGCTCCGCCCACCCGTTTGCGACCGCGGCGCGGTTTGCTTCGTCGGTGCTCGTCGCGAAGAGCTCGCGGGTATAGATAGCGATCGACATATCTCTCTGGAGTCCCTTCGATCTGATGGTCGCCAAGTGGTTGGCATTCGACGTCATCACGATGACTGGTTGGCGCAGCATCGGCAGGTATCTGTTCCCGTCTCGGTCCTCGTACGGTCGGCCCGTGAGGCCCGAGTCGCACGTCGCTATCCCACTGATCAAGAATGCGGTCACGTTCAGCTCTTGCCACGTGGCAAGTTCTTCCAGCAGGATGACAACCACTTTGTTTGCTGGTCGTATGGACGCTGCAAAATCGGCTGGGGTTTCCTGATTTCGCAGATCAATGGAGTCTTGCATGGGTGTTCTCCCTCGGTTTCTGACTGTCAAGGAACGCGTTTACATGATCGCGATGGGGTTCATCGGTGCGCCCGAGCCTCCGACGATATGCAGCGGGGCCGCGATGTAGAACGACGAGTACCGCTGCTCCGAGGCGCAATAGGCGGCAAGGTCCTCGAGCCACAGCGCCTCGTGGAAGATGACGCCCAGATTCCGCTGCAGGAGCACGTGCAGCGGGAACGCGGCGGGCGTCGTGCTGCTGTGCGCCTCCTCGTTGCAGATGGTGTCGCTTCCGAGACCAGCGAGGTCATGCTCGCGGAAGAAGTCGACGGTTCGGGGTTCGTAGACGAGGCCGGGTTCTGCGAAGTCGTCGTAGAAGCGCGCAGGACCCTCGTCATAGAACATGGTGAAGATGCCTGTGCGGAGTAGTAGCGTGTCGCCGGGCTTCAGCGCCACCTGCTGCAGCGCGAGCGCGTGCTGGATGTCGGCAACGGTGATCGAGGTGTGCATCGGCACGACGTCGACGCCGCGCGCTCGTGCGAGATCGACGAGCACGGCACGTCCGACGATCCCCTTCCTGGAGAGCGCCGCGATGTCGGCGCCGTGCACTCCGTCCGCATCGGAATCCGCAGTGCGGCCGTTCCAGCTTGTGTCAGCGGCGAACGCGTGGTCAAGCGCGTCCATGTGGGTGGTGCCGTGGCACGCGACGTCGATCCGGTCGTCCGCATACTGCATGCCGCCAGCCAGGGGTTGCGCGCGACCGTCGACGTAGTCGAGTGCGGACTGCGTCATGGTGTGCCGCGCCCCGCCGCGCCCCGGCAGGCACGGGTCGCCACCTGGGGAGCCGATGGGCAGCGCCAAGCTGAATCGCTCGCCAGTCACGATCGACTGAGCGGAGGCCAGCACGCGCTGGGCGTCGAGGAGGTTCGCCCTGCCGATCTCGTCCTCGGCGCCCCATCGTCCCCACTCGTTCGGTTGCTCTGCGTAGGCGGGAAGATCGTCGGTCATGACAGCCCTTCGGATCGGTCAGGCGGCAGTGAGGAAGTCGGCCGCGGCGTTGAGCAGGCGGTCGACGTCTCCGCGATGGTTGTAGGGCGCGAGGCCGATCCTCAGGCCCCCGTCGTCCCCGAGGCCCAGCCGACGCGAGGCGTCGACGGCGTAGAAGTGACCGGCCGGCGCGTTGATGTCCTGCGCGGCGAGGAACTCGGCCATAGCTCGCGCCCGACCGTCGGCCGGGGAGACGAGGAGGGTGGGCGTGCGGCGCGCAGCGCGAGAGTGGATCGTCAGCTGCGGCATGGCGTGCAGCCCTTCCTCGAGCGCGACGCGAAGCGCGGACTCGTGGCGGTGGATGGCACTCATCGATGCCTCAAGCTGCTTGCGACGGGTCTCGCCCCTCGGGGCGATCTGCGCCAGGAAGTCAACGGCCGCCGTGCAGCCGCTCAGCAGCTCGTAGGGCAGCGTGCCGAGCTCGAAGCGCTCAGGAATGGTGTCGGGTGAGACAAGCAGCTTGTCGGGCGACAGCTGCTCGAGGATCTCGGGTCGGCCAGCGACGACGCCGAGGTGCGGGCCGAGGAACTTGTACGGCGAGCACGTGAAGAAGTCGGCTCCGAGCGCCTGGACGTCGACGACAGCGTGCGCTGCGTAATGCACGCCGTCGACGAACACCAGTGCTCCGACCGCATGTGCTGCCCTCGCGATCGCCGGGATGTCCGGTTGCGTGCCGACGACGTTCGAGGCGGCGGTGATCGCCACGAGGCGTGTGCTGCTCGAGAGCTGCGCCTCGACCGCGGCGGTGTCGAGCTCGGCCGACGACGGGTCGAAGTCCACCCAACGCACCATGGCTCCGGATGTGTGGGCTGCCAGTAGCCACGGCGCCACGTTCGCGTTGTGATCGAGTCGAGTGACGATGACCTCGTCGGATGGCCCCCACGATCGCGAGATCGTTCGCGCGAGGTCGAACGTCAGCGACGTCGCGCTCCGACCGAAGATGACTGCGTCGTCGGCGACGTTGAGAAAGTCGCCCATAGCTGCTCGTGCGCTTGTGACGATCGCAGATGCGTTGCGCTCTGCCCCCGTGACGTGTCCGCGGTTCGAGAGGGGGCGGGAGAGGGTGGCCCGAATGGCTTCGCCGACGCTGGCTGGGGTCTGGGTTCCCCCGGGGCTGTCGAAGTAGGCGGTGCCGGCATCGAGCGATGGGAACTGCGCTCGCAGTCGTTCGATGTCGTAGGGGGGTGAGTCCGTGGTCATCGGAGTGCTCCTCATCGCTGCGTCGTCTGGCGCTCGCACCTCCCCGGGCGAGGCGTGCCACTCCATCCTGCGTCGTGCACACGTAAATGCACCGCGATCTTTCGAGAAGGTAGAGTTCACGTGTGATGAACCCATCCTGGGATCCGAAGGTGATTCGTACGTACGTCGCCGTCGTCGAGCACGGCTCGATGGCGGCCGCGGCCGCTGAGCTCGGCTACGTCGCATCGGCGGTGACCCAGCAAATCAAGGGCCTGGAGGGACAGCTGGGCACGCAACTGCTCGTCAGGAAGCCTGGCAGCCGGATCGCGCTCACCGCTGCGGGGCGTGCCGTCCATGCTGCGGCGAAGCCGCTGCTGCGGGCCCACGCGGAGTTCGGCGACGTCACCCGGGCCGTTGGGCAGCTCGACGCGCCGACGTTGATCCTAGGCACGTACGCGACCGCGATCCAATACTTACTGCCCCAGGTGCTGGACGCACTTCGCCTCGAGGGGCTGCTGCCGACGCTCTCGATGCGCGAGATGGAGACGCCGGATGCGTTGCCGCTTATCCACTCGGGGGCCCTCGACATGCTGCTGGGATACCGCTACCTCAAGACCGACGACCCCCGTCCGTCCGAGGCGCTCTCCACGCGAGTGGTCGCCCGAGAGTCGATGCTGGTCGTCGCGTGCAGCGCCGAGCGGCGTTCGTTCGTCGACTGCCAGGCGAGCGACTGGTCGATCGGCGACCGGACGCTCGGCGACCGGCGGCTGCTGCTGCAATGGGCGGAAGGTCAGGGCTTCGACCCTCGGATCTCGTTTGAGACCTCCGATCCGAACTGCTCGATGACCTTGGTGTCGAGTGGATTGGCGGTCAGCTTGCTCCCGGCGACCGTAGTGCGCGCAGGACTGCAGCGCGGCGAGCGGATTAGCATCATCGACGTGCCCCGGTCGCAAGAGCTCTACCGAGAGATCTTCGTCGCAACGCGCCCCACCTTCGAACCAGCCGTCCTTTACCAGTTTCTCGATCTCCTGCAGGAGGCCGCATCCGACGCGAACGACTTCAGCGCGGAGTCGCTCAGGGAGCCGATTGGGCTCTGACTAGGCAAAGCCTCGGAGCTCGGATTCTCCAGAGTCCTCGCCTAGAGCGGTGCGATCTGGTGCATCGCCAGCGGGCGCAACAGCGCGGCGGTACCAAGCGTCTCCTCATGGTGTTCCCTCCCGACCCTCCGAGAGCTGTGAGGGCATCGCGCACCCTGTGAGCGCTGCTCGACAGGTGCTGCTCCATGGCAACCGCCAGGTTCAGTAACAGAACACTCGTTCGGTCATGCAGCGCCACGCAAGCGGTCGCCGCTGATGATCTGGCCCCGGCCGACAGGTGGGATCCTGTGCACGAAGCGCCCTCGTCTAGTCAGTCAGCCGCTCTGAACCGTCGGAGGGTTCGCGGATGGCGGCGATGGCTTGGACTTCAATCGTGAGGCTGGGAAGCGCGAGGTTGGTGATGAGGGTCGTCCTGGTGGGAGCTGCGCCTGGCCAGCATGCTTCGAACGCCTGCGCCCATGCGGCAAGGCCCACGCTGGATGAGAGAAAGGCCTCGACCCTGAGGACCGTGTCGGCATCACCGCCGGCCTGCTGGATCGTCGTCAGCAACACCTGAAGGGCGCACATCGCTTGCTGCTCGGCGTCGCGCGATTCGCCTCGGAGCGCGTCCGGGTCGACGCAGCCGGAGGTGTAGATCACGCCCGCGTGGGTGATGGCGCCGGGGAACGCGGGCAGCTGGCCGGGCACTCGAGCGAGCGCGGTCATCGCACCCATGCCGCGTCGACGCGGGTGCGGAGATCTCCGAGGCGCTCGATGGGTTCATTGGCGAACACGAATCGCACGTAGCGTTCGCCCGCGGGGCCCCATCCCGTCATGGGCGTGGCTGCGATGCGACCGCGCGTGAAGAGGCGGTCGACTGCCGCGTCCGCGGAGAGACCGAGGGCGGTGACGTCGATCAGCATGGACCACCCGCCGTCGGGTGGGATGACTGCGTAGCCGTCGAGCTCCTGCAGGATCAGATCTCTTCGGCGCTTCCAGATCGAGGTTGCGCGGGCCATGTCGGCATCGGCCGTCGGTGCGGTGAGGGCTGCGGCGACGGCCTCCTGGGCAATTCCCACGGGGCACACGACGTTGCTGAGCCCGACGAGGTTAACGTCGTGGAGGATCTCGGCAGGGCCAACTACCCAGCCGATGCGCCATCCGATCATCCGCAGCTCCTTCGACGCCGCGCCGACCGTGATTGTGCGGTGCGCAAGTCCCGGCACTCGTGCGGGGTGCACGTGCTCTGCATCGTCGAAGCGAATGCGCTCCATTGCGGCGTCGTAAATGAGCCACGCCCGGGATCGGTCGAGTGCTCGAGCCAGCGCGACCCAGTGGTCGCGGCCGAGCACCGAACCGGTCGGCATCGCGGGCGACATCATGAGAACTGCAGCCGTCCGGTCGGTGACTGCTGCTGCCAGGCGCTCGGGGTCGAGCCGCCAGCCGATGCTCGTCGCTTCGAGGGGCACGAAGCGCGGGACGCCCCCAGCGAGTCGGATGCGGTTGATGAGGCCGGCGTAGATGGGATCGACGATCACGACCTCGTCGCCCGGTTCCACGACGGCGAGCAGCGTGTTGAGGACGCCGTTGAGGCCTCCTGCCGTGACGACGCACTCTGTGGTCGGCTCGTAGGAGCGGCCCGCGGCGCGTCCGACGTGTGCAGCCGCCGCCACCCGCAGGCCGACCGCCCCTTGGAATGGCAAGTAGCTATTGGCGCTGTCCTCTCCAATGGCCTCGATCGTGCGCGACAGCGAGATGACTGGGGGGCGGATGTCGGTGTCGAGATTCTCCAGTCGGAGCAACGAGCCGTCGGCCGAGGCGTCCGCTCGGTCCCCCATGGCATCCACGCCGATCCCAGGGATGTGCTGCAGTCGGCTTACGGGCACGGTGACTCCTTCGTTCTGTTTGTGGAACAGTACACTCGGATCATGCCCTCAGCGCAAGAGCCCAGCCCCGGTGGCGCGAGTCAGACGATGGCCGCGGCGTCGGCGCCCGCATCCGCAGCACGCGCGTCGCGCGTCGAATCTCGCTCGGCTCCCTGGCGTCCGCTACGGGTCTCGGCAAGGGCACGCTGTCAGAGCTCGAACGTGGGCTCAGGAACCCCACATTGGACACCCTGTTCGCCATCGCAACATGTCTGGACCTGCCCCTGAGCCAGCTGCTTGTCGACGACGACGCACCTGGCCGGGGGGCACCCGACGCTATTCACGCGTCGGGCCAGAGCGTCGACGCGCTGCTCGTTGATCGGTGGGCCGACGTCGCCGCGCTCGTGGAGGTCTACCGATTGACGATCAGTCAGGAGACACGTCACTCGCTTTCCCACGCTCCGGGCGTCGTCGAGGTCCTGACCGTCATCACCGGCCACGTCGAAGTGGGCGTCGAGGGTGACACCGTGCACCTCCGATCGACCGAGAGCCATCGCTTCGAGGGCGATCGCCCTCACTTGTACCGGGGTATTGCCGAAAAGTCTTCGGCAATCCTCGTCATGCGGTATGCCATGCCCGACAGAGTCCACGAGTCTTGAGGGACGATGCGTCCGGTTGCACCGTCGCCGACATGCCGTCGCGCCGGATGGCGGCTGACGGGCCGTTCTCGCCTCTCGCCTCTCGGGACGAGGGGTACGACCTGCGCTGACATGCGGTCGATGCCCGGTCGACCACTACGACGACATGTTACGACCTGCTGCGGCCCAAACCTGCAGGTCGGAAAGCTGGCCGCGGAGCTTGGATCCGATGCCGTCGATCGCATCCTTTCCTAGCGGCAGGCGAAGCGGAGCGTCACCGCTGGTGATCGCATCCACGATCGCGACCGCCGCCCTGTCCGGATCGCCCAGGGCGGCCGGTTCCATCTGCGCAAACGCCTGCGCCGCTCGTCCGACACTCGCCGCATAGTCCGGCAACGCCGGTGGGGTCACGCGCAGCGCACCACCGAAGCCCGTACGGAAGTCGCCAGGCTCGACGATCGTCGCGCCGATACCGAGATGCGCGACCTCCTTCGCGAGCACCTCCGCAAACCCCTCAACGGCGAACTTCGACGCGGAGTAGGACGCCAGGCCAGGTGCAGGCGGTGCAACCCCAGCCAATGACGAGATCTGCACCACGTGACCGCTTCGCTGGTGGCGCAACACTGGCAGGACCGCGCGGATCACGTTAAGCGAGCCGAAGAAGTTGACTTCAAACAGCTCCCTCACCTCAGCATCCGTTGGCGCCAATCTCAGCGCGCTCTTTCGACGACGACCGTAATTCCTACAGGCGCGGTTGAGTGCGCCTCACATCGATGACCCCGTACGTGCCGATGAGCGCGACCAACAACACCAACAGTGCCCATGACGCGACGGTCGTGCGTGAGCCCAAGAGGATGGCCTCGGTGAGGAAGCTGATAGCGGGTAGCCCGGCCATGATCACCGTCGTCAATGTTGGGTCCGTGCGCATCATTCCCGACTGGATGAGGAAGAGCGGCAGCACAACCGCCGCGATCCCGAGAGGGACCATCCAAACCAGCGACCCTAGAAGGTCTGGAAGACCAACTTTGAGTGGGTTCTCCCGAAGGGCCAGGAGAAGCGCGACCACGTAGGCCAAGTGATAGCGCACGGCTAGGATGCTCGCCGCACTCACGCCACGCTCCCCGAGCCGATGAGAAACCGAGGCGAGGACCGCCATCCCTGCCCCGGCCGTCAGCGCCAGGGCTACTCCCGTGATGTATTGAGGTCCCGGGATGGCCAGGGTCTGATTCTGAGCCGCACCGAACGCAATCGAGCATGCGAGAACACCGAGTGCAAGCACCCAGGTGAGCGCCGGCACCCGCCTGCGAACTCGTAGGCCGATGAACAGTGTGATCAAGGGTGCAAACGCCGCTTCGATCCCTGCAACGAGGGAAGCAGGGATCCAAACCAGCGCCAGATAGAAAGCCCCGAACGTCATGAGCGTAGCCAAGTTCAGGGTGACGACCTCACGCCACGGGATGGCCGGCCAGAGCCGTCCTGAGCGAACCCGATGCGCCAGCTGACCAGCGACGGAGGCGCAGAAGAACGCAACAAACATGTAGAGGAACACGGTGTCGGCACCGATCAATGCCCCAATAATCGCGCTCGCCACGCCCATAGCCAGACATCCCAACGCGATCAAATGCATGGCTCGGAGCCTACGGCAGCCCACGACGGAACCGCCCTCCCTCAGGGCAGGAGACAGTACCCACCGGTCAGCTCGCCCCAGCTCGGAGCTGACACTTACCGGCGCGATAACACCGCCACTTTTTGACGGAATTCACACGCACTCCTTCGAACGCGACTCGGAGTGTCTCGCGAACGATCGTTGCCGATCGTTTTCGATGTGAACCTTCCTTTTTCGAAGATGCTGGGGAGGACCGCGTCCAGGTGCGCGCCCCTGCCGGTCAGGCACCCGGGCGGTGTGTCGACCGGGGCTCCGGAGAAGTTTTTCCGTTGACAGTTAGTGATC
>WNZI01000010.1 GCA_009728235.1 Vibrio cholerae
AGCCCCGTCCATCGTGCCGACGACTGCGGCATTCGCGGTCTCACTCATGGTTCTGGTCCTTCGATGCTGGATCTGGCTGGGGCGGCATATCGTCCGCCGAGGATCCTCCTGTCCGCGCGCGCTGCTCCGCCGCGACGCAACGTGGGGATGTCGAGGAGGTGTAGCAGCGCGGGGACCGCGGGTTCGGGCGTCGGCGATCGACTGCAGCGCTGAAGGAGGAGAACCCGTCTGTGGAGTGGGAGAGCGCTCCTGGCAGGGAGGGCTCTACGGAACAGATCCTACGGTGTAGACGAACAGGTAGCAAGTCGGCTTACTACCTCGGCGGGACGCTCGCTCACCTGACGGATGCGAGCATCCTGCGCGGGACAGACGAACCACCTTCTCCTGCGGGGAAGACGTGGTTCGTCGATCAGGCCGGTACCACGGGCCACTGCGCCCGCACCGGCCCACCGGCAGGGTGCAGCTCTCCTAGAAAGCCTCGCCCGCTGCGCGGTCCGTGTGCTGCCGCGGGTCCTCCGGGGAGGCATCCCCGGAGCCGGCCCCCTCTGCGGCGGAGCCCGGAAGAGTGGGGTCCTCGCCCTCGACGGGCAGCAGGGTGCTTGCGGTGCTGGGTGAGAGGATGCTGTCCTCGGCCGCGTAGCTCTCCGACACGGAATCGACAGCGGGAGTCAGGGTGACGTCAGCCCCCACCTCCGAGGCCTCGTCGTGGTTCTTCCGGCCGCCGCTACCCCGGCGACGGCAGCGGCGGCGGCGAGCCCGACGCCGGCGACGACCTTGGCCGACACTCCTGCCCTGCCGCTGTCACCGCTGGAAGCGGCAGCGGCGTCGACCCCGGGGTTCCCGGTCGGGATGCCGGATCCCACCGTTCCGCGCCAGGCGCCGGTCGCATAGCCCTCGTCCTCGATGAATGCCTTGAACCGATTCAGGTCCGCCTCCGCCTGGTTCTCGACCACATTGAGCTTGTCGCCGATCGTCTCCACCACACCCTCGGGCGCGTACTCGAGGACGAGGCGGATCTGCGTCTGTCCGCCACCGACGTCCTCGAAGGAGACCGCACCCGCGTTCGTCGCCCCTTCCGTGGCGGCCCAGGACACCTTCGTGTCGGGCACCTGCTCGAGGATGACCGCGTCCCACTCGCGACGGACACCACCGATCTCCACGATCCAGTTCAGCCGCTCGTCGTCGAGCTGCGTGACCTTCGTGACACCACCCATGAAGTGGGGGAACTCCTCGAACTGGGTCCACTGGTTGTAGGCGATGCTGACCGGGACGTTGACCAGGATGTTCTTCTCGACCTTCGTGCTCATGGCGTCTCCTTCGGGTACGGACTACGGATGGTTCCGTCAGCTGACGGCATCAACCATCAGCCTGCTTAGTATAGCGCGGCCGGTGGTGTGACGACCGTCGGCACCGGGCGGACGGGGCACCGCGGGCCCGCCCGCAGTCCGGCGGCTCACTCGCCTACGATGAATCCATGACTTTTCACCCTGCTGATGACCGTTACGAGAAGATGCCGTACCGCCGTGTGGGAAGGAGTGGTCTGCAGTTGCCCGCGGTGTCTCTGGGCCTCTGGCACAACTTCGGTGACGACAAGGCCTTCGCCACGCAGCGGGACATCCTGCGGCGGGCGTTCGATCTCGGCGTCACGCACTTCGACCTCGCCAACAACTACGGCCCGCCGTACGGGAGTGCCGAGACGAACTTCGGGCGGCATCTGAAGGACGACTTCCGGCCGTTCCGTGACGAGCTGGTGATCTCGACCAAGGCCGGGTACGACATGTGGCCCGGCCCGTACGGGAATCTCGGGTCGCGGAAGTACCTGCTCGCGAGCCTGGACCAGTCGCTGGACCGGATGGGCCTCGACTACGTCGACATCTTCTACAGCCACCGGCCGGATCCGGAGACCCCGTTGGAGGAGACGATGGGCGCCCTGGACACCGCCGTGCGGTCGGGGCGGGCCCTCTACGCGGGGATCAGTTCCTACTCGCCGGAGCGGACGCTGGAGGCCGCGGCGATCCTGGCGGATCTCGGTACCCCGCTGCTGATCCATCAGCCGTCCTACTCGATGCTGAACCGGTGGACGGAGAACGGGGAGCCGAACCTGTTCGAGGCCTTGGAGCAGGTGGGGGCCGGCTCGATCGCGTTCTCGCCTTTGGCCCAGGGGCTGCTGACCGGTAGGTACCTCCACGGGATTCCCGAGGATTCCCGGGCAGCGGCCCACAAGTCGCTGGACGCAGGGCAGCTCAGCGAGGAGAACCTGGAGCGCATCCGGGGTCTGAACGCTATCGCAGAGGGTCGTGGGCAGAGCCTGGCACAACTGGCGATCGCGTGGATCCTGCGCCCGCAGGTGAAGGGGACCCCGGTCACGTCGGCGTTGATCGGCGCCTCGAGCGTCACCCAGTTGGAGGACACCCTGGCCGCCGTGGGCAATCTCGACTTCACGTCGGAGGAGTTGCACGCCATCGACGAGTTCGCCGTCGAATCCGACATCAACCTCTGGGCCGGCGCCCTCGAGGCCTGATGCTGGAGTTCCGGACGGCAGTGCCCGAGGACTGGCCTGCCATCTGGGACATCATGGAACCGGTGATCCGGGCGGGGGAGACCTATTGCTGGGACACCACGAAGAGCGAGGACGCAGCCCGGCGTGAATGGTTGCCCGGCCCGACGGGCAGCGATCCCACGCTGTCCGTCGTCGTCGCCGTCGAGGCGGAGACGACGCCGGGGACAGGGCACACCGGGGGCTCCGGGCCCGCTCGCATCGTCGGAACCGCACAGGTGCACGCGAACCGCGGCGGGAACGGTGCCCACGTGGCCAACGCCTCCTTCCTCGTCGCCGTCAACGCCGGGGGGAGGGGCGTGGGCAGGGCCCTCGCCCGACACGTCCTGGACCGGGCGCGCTCGGAGGGCTACACCGCCATGCAGTTCAACGCCGTCGTCGAGACGAACGCGCGGGCCGTGGCGCTGTGGACCTCGCTCGGCTTCTCCATCGTCGGTACCGTGCCCGGTGCTTTCCTCCACCCCGAGGCAGGGCCGACGGGACTCCACGTGATGCATCGCTTCCTGTAGCCCCTGGTGTCGAAGGCAGGCTTCGAGGACCAGAATGGGGACATGACGATGACTGCGACGCTCCATGATCCGCTGCTCGGCGCCTGGGCCACGCTGGGTGAACCCCGCCTGGCCAACGAACTCGCGCAGTCCGGTCTCAGCTGGGTGGGGCTCGACGCGCAGCACGGCCACTTCGACGACCGGTCCGTGCGTGAGACCCTCGGCTACCAGCCCGTCTCTGCCGCGCCCCGCCTGGTGCGGGTCGCCTCGAACAGCGCCATGCTCATCGGGCGGGCGCTCGATGCAGGGGCTGACGGCGTGATCGTCCCCCTCGTCAGCACGGTCGCCGACGCGGAGGCCGCCGTGGCGGCGAGTCACTACCCACCGCACGGTTCGCGAAGCTGGGGGCCCCTGCACGGCAGCCGGCCCGTCCACAGCCCGGGATCCGACGGCGGTCGGCATCCGGTTCCCCTGTGCTCGGTGATGATCGAGACCGCCGAGGCGCTGGAAGCCGTCGGGGAGATCGCCGCCGTTCCCGGCGTCGACATGATCTTCGTCGGCCCGTTCGACCTGTCCCTGGCGCTCGGCCTGGATATCGACGAGATGCTCGGATCGCAGGACGTCGACGCGCCGCTCGCCCGGATAGTGCGGGCCTGCAGCGCCGCCGGGATCGAAGCCGGCGCCTATGCCGGCACTCCGGAGCGGGCCGTGGTTCTCGCTGGCGCGGGCTTCCGGTGGATCGCCTCCACCACGGACGTCGGACTCCTGGCCCTCGGCGTCGAGTCGCTAGGCCAACGGCTGTCCGTCGCAGCCGGTCGGGATCAGTCGGTCCAGGACGCCCTCAGGGCCGGGAAGGCCTCCTCGTAGCCTGCGAGTACCCGTGTGGCCGCATGGAAGGAGTCGACGAGCGGATGCCCGGCGAAGGCGCTGAGGGCCGCGTCCCGGTCCCCGTGCACCGCGGCGCGAACGGTCTTCTGTTCGACCGCCTTCACGGCCGCCAGCAGACCCAGGTGATGCGGTGCCACCGGGGCGGTCGGCATGGGTCGCGCGCCCGTCGCGTCCACGACGGACGGTACCTCGACGACGGCGTCGGCGGGCAGTTCAGGGATGGTCGACCCGTTGCGTACGTTCAGGATCAGCTCCGCTTGCTGCCCCGTCAGCAACGACCTCATGACCTCGAGGGCAATGCGCTCGTACCCCCCGCCTGCGAGGTCGGCCTCGTCCCGTTCCTCGGCTCCTGAGCGTGCCTCGGCCAGGTAACCCGACTCGCGTTCGCGCCGGGCGTCCTCCCACGCCGCGAGCGGATCCGGAGCCGCGAGGAGGCGCGGATACAGGCCCTGCTGCTGATCCCGCAGGATCTCGCCACGCGTCCGGTCGGCAGCGCGGATGGAGCGCAGCGCCTCCCGGTGGAAGTAGTAGTAGAACAGGTACTCGTTCGGTAGGGCTCCCAGGACCCGCAGGAGGTCCGGTCCGAAGAGGCGGCCCTCCTCGAAACCGGCGAGGCGCAACGGGTCGTCGAGCAGGCCGGGGAGCAGGTCTGCTCCGCCGGCTCCGCCGTCGAGCCGGCGGAGCCAGCCCAGGTGGTTCAGCCCCACGTAGTCGACGCCCCTGAGCGAACCTCCGAGATCGACGCCGGCAGCGGTGGCCGCCCGGGCCACGAGTCCCGACGCCGAGTCACAGATGCCGACGACCCTGTGTCCCAGGATCGCGGACACCGCTTCGGTCACCATGCCGGCCGGATTCGTGAAGTTGATCAGCCACGCATCCGGGGCGACCTCCCGCATCATGCCGGCGATGTGCATCATGTCCGGGATGGAGCGGAGCGCGTAGGAGATTCCTCCGGCTCCGACGGTCTCCTGCCCGAGCAGTCCGGCGGTCAGCGCCACACGCTCGTCGAGGATCCGGCCCTCAGCGCCTCCACTGCGGACTGCGGCGAACACGATGTCGGCTCCCTGCAGCGCCCGGTCCAGCCGATCCTCCACCCGGACCACCGGCGCCCCTCGTCCCTCGGGCACCATGGCCTCCAGGACGCGTGCAATGGCCTGCGCGCGTCCCTGCTGGGTGTCGAGGAGGACGACGTCGGACACCAGGCCCGCGAAGGATCCGCCCGCGAGCGCGCGGTACACCAGCGGCACGCGGAAACCACCGCCACCCACGATGACGAGGCGTGCACCGGTTCCCGTTCTGGAGGGCAACGCTCGTCCCGCTTTCGCCGTCGTGGTGTCGTGGTGGTCATGGTGATTCGGGTAGCGGCGCCGTCACCGGCCTGCCCGTGTCCCTCGTCTTGCACGTATTCTGCCGTACATGTCCCAACAGCACCGCTTCGATCCGCTGGCGGCAACCCGCAGTCCCGACGGACCCGAGTTCGATCTCCTGCTCGCCGGGCAGGTGTTCTTCGACATCATCTTCACGGGTCTCGAACACCTCCCGTCCCCGGGCACCGAGGTCTGGACCGACGGCATGGGCTCCGGCCCCGGAGGCATCGCGAACCAGGCGATCGCCGCGAGCAGACTCGGTCTCCGCACCACCCTCGCGGCCGCCTTCGGCGATGACGGGTACGGACAGTTCAACTGGGACGTGCTGCAGGACCAGGAGCAGGTCGACCTCTCGCGCTCCCGCATCTTCGGTCAGTGGCACTCGCCGGTGACGGTGTCCCTCTCCGTACACCAGGACCGGTCCATGATCACGCACGGGCATCCGTCACCGCTCCGGGCCTCCGAGCTCATCGGCGAACCGCCGTCGTGCCGGGCGGCCGTCGTGGGGGTGGAGCAGGAGGTGGAACCCTGGGCGCGCGCGGCAGCGGGGAGCGGCACCAAGCTCTTCGGCGATGTGGGCTGGGATCCGGCGGGGGAGTGGGCTCCGGAGACGCTGGCCTCCCTCCAGCACTTCTACGCCTTCATGCCGAACGCCGCCGAGGCGATGGCGTACACCAGGACCGACGATCCGTGGGCGGCCCTGTACTCGCTGGCCGATCGCGTTCCGGTGGCCGTGGTGACCGTGGGACAGCAGGGTGCCATGGCCATCGACTCGCTCACGGGGGAGGAGGAGTGGGTGCCGGCACTTCCCGTGTCCGCCTACGATCCGACGGGCGCCGGTGACTGCTTCGGCGCCGCGTTCGTGATGGCCGACCTCGCGGGATTTCCACTGGCCGACCGCCTCAGCTTCGCCAATCTCTGCGCCTCGCTCTCGGTGCAGCACGTCGGAGGTTCGCTGGCTGCGCCGGGCTGGGGGGATATCGCGGACTGGTGGCACAGGGTCAGCACGGGCCGCGACGGCGTGCGGAAGCAGTGGCTGCGCCGGTATGCGTTCCTCGAGGACCTGGTCTCCGACGTGCCGACGGAAGCCGTGCGCCGGGCGACGGCGACGATCGCCCGGCACTCCGACGCCTCGCCGTCCTCGCGGGCGCCCGATGCCATGCCGCGCTGAGGGTTCACCCCCGGCGACCGATCGTTTGCCCGACCCACCGGGCGTAGCGCGCCCAGGGGTCGTCCACGCCTGCCGAGAGGCGGTCTATGTGCTCCTCGAGAGCGGACGATGCGCCGAACCACTCCGAGCGGCCCAGCCGCGATGAAGCGAACTCCTGGTGCCGCCGGTGCTCCACCAGCCGGTCGCCCTGTTCGAAGGCCAGCAACTCCTCGTGCCAGAGCCGGCCGAGGCGTTGGCGGGGATTCGCCGTCGTACCGATCTTGATGCGGTCCCTGAACCGGATGTAGTAGACGACGTCCACGCGCGGTGCCGGCAGGCCGTCGTCCGGCGTGTCCCCGAGGCGCCATTCGCACGCTGCGCACACCCAGCCGGAGGGGTAACGGACACCCAGCGTCGATCCGCAGAGCGGGCAGGCGCCGGGCAGCACATCCGGTACGCCGAACTCGCCCTCCGCCCAGTCGACGACGGCGGCCAGGTGTGCGGGGCACAGCGGGAAGGGGGAACCGCCCGCGGCAGCATTGCAGGGAGTGCAGTCCTCGTCGAACATCGAGCATCGTCCATCGCCCCGCCCCGGAAACATCACGTGGCCCATCCTGCCTCCCGCCGCCGACGCTCCGTGGACAGCACGCAGGAGCGGTCGCCGGACGAAGGCCCGGTACCCGATGCCCTCGGGCCGCAACTGGCAGAATGGGGAGGGTGACTTCCTCCGAACGCGCCGCCGAGATCGACCTCGACGCCCTGCGGCACAACATCCGGCACCTGCGCGACGTCGCGCATCCGGCCCGGGTGATGGCCGTGGTGAAGGCCGACGCCTACGGCCACGGAGCCGTGCCGGTGGCCCGGGCCGCGCTCGAGGCCGGAGCGGCGTGGCTCGGGGTGGCACACATCGGCGAGGGGGTGGAGCTGCGCCGGGCGGGCATCGAGGCACCCATCCTCGCCTGGCTGCACAGCCCCGGCTCCGACTTCACCGCCGCCGTCGAGCACGGGCTCGACCTCGGCATCTCGGGGTGGGAACTGGAGTACATCGTCGCCGCCGCCCGTGAGCTGGAGCGGCCTGCGATCGTGCACCTGAAGATCGACACCGGACTCGGGCGCAACGGCTGCCCACCGGAGAAGTGGGACGACCTGCTGAGCCGGGCCGTGGAGTACCAGGAGGAGGGACTGATCCGCGTCGTCGGGATCTTCTCCCACCTCGCGGTCGCCGACGAACCCGCACGCCCCGAGACGGACCTGCAGGTGCGGTCGTTCCGCGAGGCCGTGGCCGCTGCGGAGAACGCAGGGATCGACGTCGAGGTACGGCATCTGGCGAACACCCCCGCGACGTTCTCCCGGCCGGACTGCCATTTCGACCTCGTGCGCGTGGGCCTCGGGATCTACGGCCTCTCGCCCTTCGCGGACCAGGGTGCGGCCGACCTCGGGCTACGACCCGTCATGACCCTCAGCACCACGGTCTCCAACTGCAAGGAAGTGCCGGCGGGCCAGGGCGTCTCCTACGGGTACGCCTACCGCACGCAGAAACCCACCACGCTGGGGCTGATCCCGGTCGGCTACGGGGACGGCGTCCCGCGCATAGCCACGGGCGCTCCCGTCCTCGTGGGTGGCAGGATCTACCCGGTGGTCGGCCGTATCGCGATGGATCAGCTCGTCATCGACTTCGGTGTGACCGGGCTCGTGGATTCGCCGGACAGCCCGCTCGGGACGCGGGCCGTCCTGTTCGGGGGAGCGGGCGCCCCCGCCGTGGAGGACTGGGCCGCTGCCGCACAGACCATCAACTACGAGGTGGTCACCCGGATCAGCGACCGCGTGGAGCGGATCTACGTGGAAGCCGCGAAGGAGGATCGCGCCCATGATGCCGGTGCCTGAGTGGAGCGAGACGCACGACGTCGGGTCGGCCGCAGAGCTGCAACTCCTCGCCGCCAAGCTCGCCGCGACGCTCCGCCCGGGGGACCTGCTCGTCCTGTCGGGCGAGTTGGGAGCCGGCAAGACCACGTTCACGCAGGGACTCGGGCGCGGGCTCGGAGTCCGCGACCGCATCATCTCGCCGACCTTCGTGCTCGTCCGGCAGCACCCCGCCGCCGGCGGGGGTCCCGGCCTCGTCCATGTCGATGCATATCGGCTGGAGAGCGCGGCCGCCGTCGACGACCTCGACCTGGAAGCGACGATGGCGACCAACGTCACAGTCATCGAGTGGGGTGCCGGGCGCGTGGAACACCTGACCGACAGCCGCCTCCGGATCGACATCTCCAGGCCGCTCGGAGCCGGTTCGGGCGATCCGGCCACGGGCGCGCCGACCACCGAGTTCGACGACGACGGCGTGGACGAACTGCGCACGGTCACCATCACCGGCTTCGGTCCGCGCTGGCGCGGGCGACGGATTGCACCCGCCCTCGACTAGGCTGGACCGGTGCTTCTCCTCGCCCTCGACACCTCGGCCGCGGCCACGGTCGCTCTCCTGGACGACGCGTCGTCGTCGACCGGTTCGGCAGCCCCGACACGCGCTCCCACGCCGAGGTCCTCGCCCCTGCGGTACAGGGGATCCTCGAGCGAGCAGGCGTGCATGGAGCCGACCTCGATGCGATCGTGACGGGGGTCGGACCCGGACCGTTCACGGGCCTGCGCGCAGGGATCGTCACCGCGCGGACCCTCGCCTTCGTCTGGGACGTTCCGCTGCACGGCGTGATGAGCCTCGACGCGCTCGCCGTCGACGGGGCGGCGAGCGGCAGCCTTGCACCCGGCAGTACCTTCCTGGTCGGCACCGATGCCCGCCGCCGTGAGGTGTACTGGGCCTCGTACCGCATGCCGTCGGACGGTGGGGCACTTCCCGAGCTCGTCGACGGCCCGCACGTGGGTGCCGCAGCCACGCTGCCCAGGGGCCTGCCGCTCGTCGGTCGGGCAGCCGGCCTGTACCCGGACGACGTCGACGGCCTGCCGGCCTTCTCCGGCACTGATCCCGACGCCGCCTCCCTCGGTCGCGTCGCGCGACTGCGGCTCCTCGCCGGTGAGCACCTGCTGGACACCTCGCCGCTCTACCTGCGCGAATCGGACGCCCAGGTGCCCGGGCCGCGCAAGCGGGCGACGGCGTGAGCTTCAATGTGCGGGACCTCGTCTTCGAGGACATCGAAACCATCAGCTGCCTCGAGAACGAGCTGTTCCCCACCGACGCCTGGCCGCTGGAGATGTTCTACAGCGAGTTCTTCCAGCCCGACACCCGGCGCTACATCATCGCCGAGGTCGACGGCGAAGCGGTCGGGTACGCGGGCGTCCTGGTGATCGACACGACGGCCGACATCCAGACCATCGGCGTACTTCCGCGCTTCGAGGGACAGGGTATCGGGCGCGCCATGCTCACCGAACTGCTCGCCGAGGCCCGGAGGCGCGGCGCCGACAACGTGATGCTCGAGGTCCGGGCGGACAATCCCCGCGCCCAGCTGATGTACGCCCGTTTCGGTTTCGTGCGGATCCACACCAGGAAGAACTACTACCGTGACGGCGTCGACGCATGGGTCATGCGGCTCGTCCTGGCCGCTACCGGAGAGGAGAAGCAGTGACCGCTCCCGCACCGCTGGTCCTCGGGATCGAGTCGTCCTGTGACGAGACCGGGGTCGGCATAGTCCGTGGCACCCGGCTCCTGGCCAATACGGTGTCCTCCTCCATGGACGAGCACGTCCGCTTCGGAGGGGTCATCCCCGAGATCGCCTCGCGTGCGCATCTCGATGCGTTCCTTCCGACGCTGAACACGGCCCTCGACGACGCCGGAGTGACCCTCGGGGAGCTCGATGCCATCGCCGTCACGGCCGGTCCCGGCCTGTCCGGCGCGCTCATGGTCGGTGTGTCGGCGGCGAAGGCGCTCGCCATCGCCACGGGGAAGCCGCTCTACGCCATCAACCACCTCGTGGCCCACGTGGGCGTCGGAATGCTCGGGGGCACCTTCGCGGAGGGGTTGCCGCCGAACCTCGGCGCGCTCCTGGTGTCCGGTGGGCATACGGAGATCCTGCGCGTGCGCGACATCGCGGGTGACGTCGAGCTGCTGGGATCCACGATCGATGACGCCGCGGGCGAGGCCTATGACAAGACGGCGCGCATCCTCGGCCTGGGCTATCCCGGCGGACCTGCGATCGACAGGCTGGCGCAGGAGGGGAATGCCCGAGCCATCCGTTTCCCCCGGGGGCTCTCCCAGCCGAAGTACATGGGCTCGGCGGCGGAACCCGGCCCGCACCGGTACGACTGGTCCTTCAGCGGCCTCAAGACGGCGGTCGCCCGGTCCGTCGAGCAGTACGAGCAGCCGGCCTGGAGGTGCCCGTGGCGGACATCGCGGCGTCGTTCCAGGAAGCCGTGGTGGACGTCATCACGTCCAAGGCCGTCCTCGCCTGCCGGGAGAACGGCATCACCGACCTGCTGCTGGGCGGCGGGGTCGCGGCCAATCGGCGGCTCCGGGAGGTGGCCGCCGAGCGGTGTGCAGCAGCGGGAATCACCCTGACCGTCCCGGTGCCCGCGCTCTGCACCGACAACGGCGCGATGGTCGCGGCGCTCGGCGCGCAGATCATCAGGAACGGGGGCAGCCCGAGCGGCGTCGCGTTCGGGACGGACCCCTCGCTGCCGGTGACGCGGGTGCAGCTCTAGAGCGCCGCTCGTGGGCGGCTGGCGGAGGGTTGCGCCCATTCCGGGCGGGACGAAGCGGGCCGGACCCCTTCCGGAGTCCGGCCCGCCGAGTATCAGGTGCGAGGGATGCTGCTAGAGAGTACCCCGCCTGCCCAGTGGGTCGCCGTCGGTCAGCGTGTCGTCCTGGAGACCCTGGCTGTCCGAAGGGACCCCGGTGCCCGGGACGCCGTCCACGGCGGGTACGGGATCGACGTCCACGATGTCGGCGTCGACGGTCTCGACGTCATCCAGCAGGTAGACCTCGTCCGCGACCGGTGCCGTCTCGGGTACGGCCGGTACGGCGTCGATGACGGGGACGGCCTCCACCTCGACCTCTTCGTCGTTGCTCTTGCCCGCCGCTGCTACGGCTACTCCGGCAACAGCGGCTGCTGCCGCCACGCCGACTCCCGCAGCCAGCTTGCCGGAGACCCCGGCCTTGCCGCTGTCACCGCGCGACTGCTCGGCGTCCTCCACCGTGGGAGTGCCCGGCTGTCCGACGACCGCGCCCCGCCACGCGCCGGTGGCGTAGCTCTCGGATTCGACGAACTCCTTGAATCGCTGCAGGTCGGCCTTCGCCTGGTTCTCGACCACGTTCAGCTTGTCCCCGACCTTCTCCACGAGGCCCTCGGGCTCGTACTCGAGGACGAGAGCGACGCGCGTGGTGCCGCCGAGGTCCTCGAAGGTGACCGAGCCCGCGTTGGTCGCGCCTTCCGTAGCGGCCCAGGAGACCTTGCGGTCCGGTACCTGCTCGAGAATCCTGGCCTCCCACTGCCGGCGGATACCGCCGATCTCGGCGACCCACTCGAGGCGATCGTCACTGAGCTGCGTGATCTGCTTGATGCCGCCCATGAAGTGAGGGAACTCCTCGAACTGCGTCCACTGGTTGTACACGGTCGTCACTGGAAGATTCACTACTACGGTTTCTTCGACCTTCGTGCTCATCATGCCTCCCTGGATGGTGTGGGATACGTCTGCTGATGACATCATCAGCATGCTTAGCATATGACGAACGCGGGTTCGTGGCCAGTGCGGGGCCTCAGGAGGGCACGTCGCCGACGCTTGCGTACTTCCGGCGCCAGTCCCGGCCCTCCTCGCCTCCGTACATCGTCCAGTACTCGCGGCCCGAGGTGATGACGCCGTCGGCGACGGTCCAGAACGAGACCACCCGGAAGATCCCCACGTCCTCCTGCGGTACCTGCACCTCGGACACCACGACCTCGCCCGCATCGTAGACGTTCAGGACGTCGATGCTCCATCCGTTCGGGTGCTGGGAGTTGACTGCCACCATGTTGTCCCTGCCGCGGATGATCTCGCGCGTCACGGGCCAGAAGACCTCCACGTCCGCCGCGAGCGTCATCCCGACCGCGTTCCAGTCCCTGCTCCACACCGACGACCAGTACCGTCGGACGATCTCGGTAGATTCCATAGGCCGATGCTACCGGCGTGCGCCGATCGCGACGTCGCGGAGGTGCGTGGCCACGTGGGCCTCGAAGCTCCGGCTGGTCCGGACGATCACCTCGAGGGGTGGGGTGTCCCAGATGGCCTGGTTGAAGATCTCCACCTCGACGTCGCCTGCATAGCCGGTGGCCTCCACGGCCGCGGTGAGGGCGGGGAAGTCGACGACGCCGTCGCCGGGGTAGTGGCGGGACAGCAGCACGTCCGCCGCCAGGGGGGTCTTCCAGTCGCAGACCTGGTAGCTCGCGATCCGCCCCTCCACGCCTGCCCGGCTCACCTGCTCGAACAGGTCCGGGTCCCACCAGACGTGGAACGAGTCGACGACGACGCCGACTGCTTCGGGTGAGAAGGGTGAGGCCAGATCGAGGGCCTGCTTGAGCGTCGAGATCACCGCGCGATCCGAGGCGTACATCGGATGGAGCGGCTCGAGGGCGAGCGTCACCCCGGCGGCCTCCGCCTCGGGGGCGAGTTCGGCGAGGGCGTCCTCCACCAGGGAGCGGGCCCGCCTGAGGTCCTTCGACCCCTGGGGGATCCCCCCGGCGACCAGGACGAGGACGGCGGCCGAACCGGGGGCGCCGGCAGCCGCGAGCTGGGCGGTCTCCTCGATGGCCCTCCGGTTGTCGTCCATGGCGGCGCGGCGCGGTGCACCTTCGGGGACGGTGAAGAATCCGCCGCGGCACAGGCTCGAGAAACGGAGGCCGGAACCCGCGAGGAGGCGCACGGCTTCGGGCAGCGATGCCGTCTGCACGGAGTCCCGCCACAGCCCGATGCTGCTGATCCCGGCGTCGGAGGTGACCTGCAGGGCTTCGGCCAGTGAGGCGTACTTGATGGTGGCCTGGTTGATGGACAGGCGAGCGTTGGGGACCGTCACGCGGGAACTCCTCCCTGTCGCAGCAGTTCGTGCCATCGATCGCGGGCGAGCTCCGGCTGTTCCAGGGCACCGCACTCGTTGGCGAGCCGGACGATCTCGGAGAGGTGTGGGAGGCTGCGGGCCGCGTGGAGTCCGCCGACCATGGAGAAGCCGGCCTGATGACCGTTGAGCCAGGAGAGGAAGGCCACCCCGGTCTTGTAGTAGAACGTGGGAGCGGAGAAGATCTGGCGGGAGAGTGCCTCGGTCGGGCCGAGGATGCTTGCGTAGGCTTTCCGGTCGTCGGCATCGAGCGCCTGGATCGCTGCCGAGGCGTGCGGGCCCAGGGCGGCGAAGGCACCGAGCAGGGCGTCGGAGTGACCCGAGGAGTCGCCCCCGATGAGGGAGACGTAGTTGAAGTCGTCTCCCGTGAACATCCGCGCCGGGGTGTCGAGCTGCGCGCGGACGGCCCGTTCCGAGTCCGCGTCGAGCAGACTCATCTTGACCCCGGCGACCTTGTCGGGGGAGTTGGCGATGACCTTGAGCAGTGTCGAGGACGCGGTGTCCGTGTCCGCCGACCCGAAGTAGGTGCCGAGCTCGGGATCGAATGCGGCGCCCAGCCAGTGCAGGATGACGGGCGCCCCGGCCGAGGCCAGGACGTCCGAGTACACCCGCTCGTAGTCCCCGGCCGTCCGCGCCGCGCGGGCGAGGTGCCGGCTCGCCATGAGGACCACGGAGGCTCCGGCGTCCTCGGTGAAGTGCAACTGCTCCTTGTAGGCGTCGATGACCCTGTCCAGGGAGATGACTGCTTCCTCGACGTGGTCCGTGTTCACGCCGACCACGAGCGCACCCTTCGCGGCTCTAGCTTCGGCTGCGCTGCGGGAGATCAGCTCACGCGTGGCGGCGGCGTCGAGCCCCATGTTGCGCTGCGCGGTGTCCATCGCATCGGCGACCCCCAGACCCCACGACCAGAGGTGGTGCCGGAAGGCGAGGGTCGCGTCCCAGTCGAGGTCGGCCGGCGCGCCCGGGACGTTCTCCGCCGTCGCGCGGGGGACCACGTGCGCGGCGGCGTAGACGGTCCGAGTGGCCAGCGGCGCCGTCGGACGGGTGAAGGACGGCGCGGGGTTCAGGTCGACGGCGGACCTGTGTCCCGTCGGGTCGACGAGCGAGATCATGCCGGCGTGGCCGCTTCCTCGAGGGACTGCGCCGTGGTGCGCACGTCCTCCAGCTCCAGCCGCCGTCCGGAGCGCGAACTCTCCAGGCCCTGCTCGGCGAGGTACATGCCGCGGGCACCGGCGAGGAAATCGTACGGGTGGGGAGCGTCCTCGAGGACATGGCGGAGGAAGTCCTCCCACTGGGTCTTGAATCCGTTCTCGAAGACCTCGTTGGTGGGCACGTCGATCCAGTCGGCGTCGTAGTCGTGGGTGTCCTCCAGATCCGGGTTCCACACGGGCTTCGGCGTGGCGTTCCGCGGTTGGATCTTGCAGCCGAACAGCCCGACGACGGCGGAACCGTGCGTGCCGTCCACCTGGAACTGGACCAGTTCGTCCCGGTCCACGCGGACCGTCCAGCTCGAGTTGAGCTGCGCGATGATCCCGCCCTCCAGTTCGAAGACGGCGTAGGCGGCGTCATCGGCCGTAGCGCGGTAGGGCTGTCCGTGCTCGTCGGAACGCTCATCGATATGCGTGACGGCGCGCGCGTACACCGACTCCACCTTGCCGAAGAGGTTCTCGAGGACATAGCTCCAGTGGGGGAACATGTCGACGACGATCCCGCCGCCGTCCTCGGCGCGGTAGTTCCAGCTCGGCCGCTGGGCGTCCTGCCAATTACCCTCGAACACCCAGTACCCGAACTCTCCGCGGACGGAGAGGATGCGGCCGAAGAAGCCCGAATCGATGAGCCGTTTGAGCTTCTGCATACCCGGCAGATACAGCTTGTCGTGAACCACGCCGTTCTTGATGCCGGCGGTTTCGGCCAGGTTCGCCAGTTCGAGGGCGTCCGCGGCGGTCTCCGCGGTGGGCTTCTCGGTGTAGATCGACTTGCCGGCGGCGATGGCCTTACGGATGGCCTCGGACCGGGCCTTGGTCACGAGGAAGTCCGCGTAGATCTCCCACGTCGGGTCCGCGAGCACACTGTCGAGGTCGGTGGAGTAGTGCTCGATCCCGTGCCGCGCCGCGAGTTCGGCGAGTTTGGCCTCATTGCGTCCCACGAGGATCGGTTCCACCTGGACCCGGCTCCCGTCGGAGAGGAGGACGCCGCCCTGGTCGCGGATCGCGAGGATGGAACGGACCAGATGCTGCCGGTATCCCATCCGCCCGGAGACGCCGTTCATGATGATCCCGATTGTCCTCGTCGACATTGATGCTCCTTGGTTCCGGCGGTGTCACTTCGTTGGAAAACGCTTACCCAGAGTGTAGGGGAAGAAGGAAGAGCGGGCAATGAGACGTGCCGGATCAGTTGCCGTCGTCGGAGCGACGCGGAATCTCGCGTCGGGTGCACTGGTCCGGACGGACCCATGCTTCGCGTGCGAGGGAGAACTCGACCCACTGGGCGAGGACGGCCGAGGCCGTCCATGCCATGGCGAAACCGCGGACGGTCTGTCGGGAGCCGTTCGCGTACTCGAGGTCGATCCACAGTGGCGGAGCCGGCGGAACGGACTCCGTGATCCCCTCCGAGGGTGCCGGCAGCTGCAGGGGAGGGATGAACTGATGGGTGGTCGGCGGGAGTCCGTGCCAGCCGGCGGCCCTAGCCATGGGCACGGACCCGAGTGGTGCCGGGCGGCCTCGTGTGGATCATGGCACCACTGTACGAGGGCGGCGGGACCGGACGCCGCGTCGAGGGGGCGCGGCACTCCTACGGGTCGGCTGGATCAGGCGGTCCGCGAGCCCTGGTCCTCGAGGATCCGGCGTCGGCAGCGGCGCGCGGACACCCATGCCTCGCGGGCGCGGGAGTACTCGATCCATTGCGCCAGCACCGCGCTCTCCGTCCACGCCATGGCGAAGCCCTTCATGGTACGCGTGGACCCGTCGGGGTAGTCGAGGTCCACCCACAGAGCGGGGGACCGGAGGGTTTCGGTGACGGGCTCGCTGGTGGGTGCGCCGAGCTGGAGTGGTGGGACATACCTGTCAGCGCTGGGTGGGATGCCGTGCCATCCCGGTCGTTCTGCCATCCGACGAGGCTACGCCGCAGGTCCGACATCCGGGACGGATGCCTGGGCCGCAGGCTCGTCGGCTGCCGCCCGGCTCCGCGCCACCTCGTCGCTGAAGGGGGCCCGCCGTCGTGGTGGGAGCTCGTCGATCAACTCGTTCACGGCGAGAGCCAGCAGGTCGCACTCGACCGCAGGCATCGGCATGAGGCCGGCGAGGTAGGCCTCGACCTCGTACTCGTCGACGTCGCCGCTCAACGAGAAGTAGTGCATCCACACCTCTCCCGCCGAGAAGCCCGACTCCTCGATCGCGCGCCTGATCAGTGCGCGCTGTTCATCCGCGAACGGAAACGCGGTCACGGTGCCTCCCTTGTCCCGGTGGCACCATCACCGTTCACGATGTCGGCCGCGATGACCCTGAAGGGAACGCCCGTACTGCGCGCGCGCACGGTCAGGAACGTGAGCGCCTCGGCCTCGGTCAGGTTCTCCCGCTGCATGAGAATGCCCTTCGCGATGCCGACGAGGTCCCGCGAGCGCAACGACTCCCGCAGCTCACTGCTGATCCGCGTCGACGTCTCCGACGTCTGCACATGGCCGAGCAGTGCCGAGGCGGCGACCGAGAGACTCGTCAGGCGCCCGCGGTCGGTGTCGTCGAACGCTGAGGGCACCGTGGAGTAGACCTTCATGGCACCGATGGAACCGCGGCCGTGCAGGAGCGGGACGCTGAAACAGGACCGGACGCCGGCTTCCGCTGCCGCGGCGCTCCACTGCGGGAAGCGTTGGTCGGTGCTCGTGTCATCGACCGTGACGGGCGCATGGGAGGACCACGCAGCCAGGCACGGCCCTTCACCCAGGCTGTACTGGAGGTCGTCGGCCGACCGCACGAGCGCATCCGTCGCGCCGACGCTGGTGCGCTGCGCCTCGTCGATGAGCGAGACGCCTGCTCCGAAAGCATTCGGTGTCGTCTCCTGCGCGACCTTGGCGAGGAGGTCCACGGAGTGCTGGGCGGTTTCCTGTGTCAGGAGGAGTCCGCGGATGCGACCGAGGGTCGCACCCAACTCGCTGGAGAAAGGATAAGGGTCCATCGTTGGCCTCGAACGTCATGCCAGGCTCGATCCTGGCGCTACGGGCCTTCTGCTAGACCACGATCGGCGTTGCCGACGATCCGCTGTGCCCATCCTACCGGTGCGCAGGGCGCCGGGGACGTGGTGCTCGCGGTCGTGGTCGAGCAGCTTTTTCCCCGCGTGGGCCGCGGTCTGGTTAGGATGGCTGCGACGAGCTTCCAGCCGGCCGGCGTCACGCCGTTGAACCACGATGTGTGAGGGACCGCACCACCATGACCAATGACGATTTGCACAGGATCCGTGTTGCCGCAGCCGACAAGGAGAACGTCGAGTTCGAGCTGGATCGGGCCGAGCTGATCCTGCAGGAAGCCGTAGCCGAGGCCCTCAGCCACGGCGAAGCCGTCGAGGTCGTCGCAGAGGTGGCGGAACTGCCCGTCGACGACGTCGTCAAGCTCGCCTCCCAGGACGTCCTACCGGATCCCGCGCTGCCCTTCTGAGTCCGAGTGGCCTGTCCTCCGGAGGACATCACCGCCCAGGGGTGCTACCCCGCAGGATCGTCTCGGTCCGGATGGGGGCCGGTCCCTGTTCGCCGCCCCGGCCGCTCTCGTAGGCGGACCCGGTTGCGAGCTGCAGCGCCCGTCGTCCGACGTCCTCGAGGGGGATGCGGACGGTGGTCAACGCCGGCGTGATGTCCCGAACGGTGGGTATGTCGTCGTAGCCTGCCACCCCGATGCCGACGCCCGGCTCGATCCCGGCGTCGCGCAGTGCGGAGACGACTCCCACCGCCATGACGTCGTTTACCGCGAACACCAGATCCACCACGGCGCCGGACGCCAGCAGTTCCTGTGTACCCCGGTAGCCGCCGTCGCGGGTGAAGTCGGAGTGGATGACCCGCGCTCGCGGCACCTGGATACCCTGTTCGGCGAGCCCTGCCGTGAATCCGTTCAACCGGTCCTCGGCCGTCCTGATCTCGGGCGGACCGGCGATGATGGCGAACTCGCGGTAGCCCAGGCCGACCAGTGCCAGGGCGAGGTCGTGCGCACCTCCACGGTTGTCGAGGAGGACGGTTGCGAAGGGGTCGGCGTCCTGGCTGATGAAGGCCACCTTGCCGCCCGTGTCCTCGAAGGACGTCAGCTCGCCCCGTAACTGCTCCTCGAACGCCGACCCAGTGGTCCTCGAGCCTGCGAGGATCATCACCCGCGGCCGCTGACCCCGCAGTGCCCGCACCGTGTCGAGTTCGCGTTGCGGGTTGCGGCCCGTGACGGCGATGGTCACGACGAATCCCTCCTCGTTGGCTGCGCTGATGACGCCCGCCGCGATGCTCGAGAAGTAGGGATCGGCGATGTCCGCGACGAGGAGTGCCACGGTGGTCGTGCTGCCCTTCGCCACGGCCTGCGCGAAGAGATTCGTGGTGTAGCCCAGCCGCTGCGCTGCCTCGATGACGCGCTGCCGATAGGCCTCGTTCACCTTGCGGGCGCTGCCGTTCAGCGACCGTGACGCCGTCGCGAGCGAGACGCCGGCCTCCTTGGCGACGTCGTGCAGCGTCGCGGGACTCTTGCTCAGCGGTGCCGACATCGGTTTCCACTCCTGAGGTCGTGGCACCGGCTGCTGCGGCCCTGCCACGGTATTGACGGAAAGGGCCATTGTCGCACGACCCGAGAGGGCGCCAGCAGAGGCGGTAAGCGCTTTCTCTGCTAGTGTCCTGCTGACCGTCAGAACGTCATCCGAGGGAGGACCCGTGCCCCAGTCGAGCACCGCACCCCAGGTCGCGGCGGCCCCCGGCCCGCCGCTGCGAGCCGCGATCCTGGGAACGGGAGGCGTTGCCCATCTTCATGCGAAAGCCCTGCAGCTCACCGATGGCGTGGAACTGGTGGCCGCCGCCGATCCATCGCCAACGAACCTCACCGCCTTCGCCGACGCCTACGGGGTGCCCCATCGCTTCCCGGACCTCGGGCAGATGCTGGCATCGCACGAGGTCGACGTCCTCCACATCTGCACGCCGCCCGGCGGCCACGCGGAGCAGAGCGCTGCAGCTTTCGATGCCGGCGCGCACGTCGTCGTCGAGAAGCCCGCCGCACTGAGCCTGGCCCAGCTGGACACCATGGTCGATGCCGGGCATGCAGCGCAACGGGGCCTCGCCGTCGTCTTCCAGCAGCGTTCGGGGACGGCCGCCGCGCACGTCAAGGGGTTGCTGGACGCGGGAGCCTTCGGTCGGACGTTCTCCGCGCTCTGCCAGACGCACTGGTACCGGACGGCGGACTACTTCGCCGTACCCTGGCGCGGAACGTGGGAGACCGAGGGGGGCGGGACGACGCTCAGCCATGGAAGTCATCAGGTCGACCTGTTGGCGTACCTGCTCGGCGAGTGGACGTCGGTTCATGCCACCATGTGGCGGCTGGAACGCGACGTCGAGACGGAGGACCTCTCCCACGCCTCCCTCGTCTTCGCATCGGGCGCCGTCGCTTCGATGGTGTGCACTGTCCTCGCGCCCCGTGAGTCGAGCCTCCTGCGGATCGACACCGAGCACGCGACCATCGAACTGGAGCACCTCTACGGACACGGACATGCTCAGTGGAGGATCACGCCTGCAGCGCATGTCGACGCTGCGACAGCTGAAGCATGGGCGATGCCTCTGGTCGAGGTCCCCAGCGGACACGACGCGCTGTTCGCGGACATCTACTCCTCCCTCCGAGCCGGTCGCGGGATGCCCGAGGTCGTCGGACAACCCGCTCGCGCTCTCGAGATCGTGACCGGGATGTATGCGTCCGTCAGGGAGCGCCGCTGGATCTCCCGGGCCGACCTTCTCGACCCGGGCTTCCGAGGGCCTCTGTCCGCTCCCGTCACGGACCTCCGGGCGGAGCGGGCAGGGTGACGGGTAGGCCGACGGCCCTCACGGCGGCGGGACGGGTGGCGGCGATCCTGCACGACGGCGTCGGTGAAACCCCGGAGCATTCGCCGCGGCCCTTCCTGCACCCGGTGTCGACGCCGGGCGGAATCACGGTGAGTGACTACGGCCCCGCCGATCATCCCTGGCACTGGGGGCTCGGTATCGCGGTCTCCACCATCGACGTCGTCGGCCAGGCACACCCCGTGAACCTGTGGGGAGGGCCGACCTACCGGAAAGGGACCGGCTATGCGCAGCTGCCGAACAACGGCTCTCAGCAGGTCCGGATCGAGGAAGGCCTGGAAGACCACACGGTGCAACAGCTCGACTGGCTCACGACGGGCGGCACCACCTTCCTCTCCGAGAGGCGGAGCTGGCGTGCGGAGTCCCTTCAGGTGAGGGGCGTGGCGTGGACCGCACTCACCGTGCGGAGCACGTGGGTCAACGCCAGCGGCGGTCCACTGGCTTTCGGGAGCCCGACGACGTCGGGGCGGCCAGACGCCGGCTATGGCGGCTTCTTCCTCCGCCTCGCGCCGTCGTTCGAAGGGGCGGAGATCGTCGCGGCGCCGCCCGGGTTCGGTCGGCCAGGCGGTGTGGAGGCGCCCGTGAGCGAGGTGGATGCCATGGGCAGTACCCGGTCCTGGCTCGGATCGAGGTCATCGGATGCGTCGGTGCTCATGGTGCCGGCAGCGGACAACCCGGGAGGGCTGTCACCGTGGTTCGTGCGGAGCACCGGCACACCGATGCTCTGTGCGGCCCCGTTCTTCCATCGGTTGGTCCACCTCGGTGTGGACGGCGTCCTCGACTGGACGTGGTCGTTGCTCGCGGCGGACGGGCCCGTACAGGACGAAGGATTCGTCGCGGCGGCGGACGCGGTGCGAGGTTCCTGCTGACAGTGCCCGCGGCAGGAAGCCCGTCGGCTCCCTGCCCCTCCGACCCTCGCACCTGGACCTGGACCTGGACCTGGACCTGGATTAGGTCCGTACACCGGGAGTAGTCTGCGTGCAGCGCGCTCTCCGTCGGAGCGCGCCGTCGACGCTTCGACCGAGGAGATCCCGTGGTCCGCAGAGTGGTGTATTCGATGAGCATGTCGCTCGACGGCTATGTCGTCGGGCCGGACGGCGCGTTCGACTGGTCCGCTCCCGACGACGAGATCTTCCGGTTCGCCCTCGATGAGGTGCGCGGGATCGCTGTCCACCTGCTCGGGCGAAAGCTCTACGAAACGATGCTGTTCTGGGAGAACGCCGACCAGGAGTCGCCGCTCGACGACAAGGAGCACGAGTTCGCGGCTGTCTGGAAAGGACTGCGGAAGGTGGTGTTCTCGAGGACGCTGTCAGCGGTGCAGGGACAGACCCGGCTGGCATCCGGCAGCCTGGCTGAGGAGATCGAACGGCTCAAGGCCGAGCCCGGACCGGGGGACATCGCCATCGGCGGCGCGACCCTCGCCGCGGAGGCGGGCTCATCAGGGCTGATCGACGAGTACCGGGCCCGGGTCTACCCAGTGCTCGTCGGTGGCGGTGTTCCGTTCTTCCCTCGACGTGAACAGCAGGTCCGACTCGAGCAGGTCGATTCCCGTACTTTCAGCTCGAAGGTGACCTACCTCGCCTACCGCGTGGTGCGCTGAGTACCGGCTGGAGCATCGTAGGCGGGGGTTTCCTGCGCGGCTCGTGGCATGTCTGCCACGAAGATCGTCTCGTGTGCTTCGCCCTTGTCCTTGACAGAGAGTAGCGATTCGGTATCGGCGGTGAGGATCGGACATACTACCCACCCCTGGTGAGACCGATCTTGTTCGCACGTGAACAGTTGTAGAACAATCCGGCAACGCGGCCGATCTCTTGCCGAGACCCTCATAAGGACCTTGTCCAACCGATTGTGGCAGGCTGAACGACGAAGAACGACCCCTCTACCCGTGGCTAGGGGCAATATCATGATGCTTCTGCAGCCATGTAGATGGAGCGCGGATAACGAGCGTTGTCTACTTTGTGGTTCCGGTGGGCCCGGAGCGGGCCTCAGCGGCACGCCTCAGTACCGGGCGGTCTCCTTGAGGACTGCGTGCGACGTTGGTGAGTATGAGGGCACCGGTGACGAACTGCCACGCTGTAATCGTATAAACCGCCACGCGCTCCCAAACACCATCAGGTAGGAGATTGACGCTCATAGCGTTCGAGTCGATCTGGAGCATCAAAAGGGCAAGTGTCCCAATGGCACCCAGGAAGATGCTGATACGTCCGTATGTACGCATATTCGGAGTGCGTAGCGTTCCAATACCTGCAGCTATGGCGAGAGTATTCCCCCCGAGGATAGCCATAGCGGCACCGATGACGTGGACTACGGCCGAACCGTTGTCCACGCTTGCCTGACTGCCATGAACGGATCCAACGAGTGCGTTCCCGAGAGCGAAAAGACCGGCAAGCATCAGAAAAACTATTGGTGGGCCGATCTTGGTTGCTTTGACGGCCAGTAGTACGGCGGCGAAGTACAGGACGCCCTGAACAACGAAAGCGGCATTCATCAACTCGTGGCGAGGTGAATCGATTGCACGGCCCTGGAAAGATCCTACATCTGGGACTCCGAGATCGCTGATGTAGTTGGTGGCATAGCTGTACCCGGGGAAGGCAGCAGCGGTCAGAGCCTCAGCGGCCACATACACCACGGCTCCAAGCACCCACAGCATCGCGGCAATAAGCAGGGACCGACGTTGAGAACTCATATGCACCAGCTTATGGTGCCGCTCGCCGCCCAATCCGCAGAAGCACTTCCTCTTCGCTATTGATGAGGCGGCAATTTATCTATTGTCAGCTCGTTTCGAAGTGCCCTCGCTTCTATGGGCCCGTTGCCGCAGTGCGACCATTCTTCCGAAGGTTCTGCATGACGGGAGCCTGCCTGATGTCGTCAGAGACCTTCTGCATACCCGAGAAATCGACGCCGGCTGGCTAGGCCTGGAACTGCTTAATTCCCAGTCCGTGGAACCGCAAGCACAACGGGCTGCACTGCCGGAATTTGCACGAGCTCGGCTCCTGCCCTGTGATCAGAGTCCGAGCGTCTCCAGGACGGGCAGTTCGGCGCGTGCGCGTTCCCTGGCCTCGGCTGCCGTCGGGGCGGAGGCAGCGATCCCCGCGATGCGCCGTGCTTCCTCGAGCGTCACGCTGTTGAGAACGGCGCCGACCCCCGCGAGCGCGCGAGGCGTCATGGACAGCGTCGAGACGCCGAGTCCCACGAGGACGACGGCCAGCGCCGGGTCCGCCGCGGCCTCGCCGCAGACACCCACGGGCTTCGCATGGCCCTCGGCCTCGGAGCCTTCGACCGTCAGCTTGACCATGCGGAGCACGGCCGGCTGCCAGGAGTTGTTCAGTGCGGCGAGCGATCCGAGCTGGCGGTCTGCCGCCATCGTGTACTGCGTGAGGTCGTTCGTGCCGAGACTCGCGAAGGACACCTCGCCGAGAATGGCCTCCGCCATCAGTGCGGCCGACGGCACCTCGACCATGACGCCGGGCGACGCCAGGCCGGCGTCGCTGCACATCCGCGCGAAATCGGCTGCTTCCTCTGCCGTCGAGATCATCGGAGCCATGACCCATACGTCGGCGGTAGCCTCTGCGGACGCTTTCGCGATCGCCTTCAGCTGGCGCTCCAGCACGCCGGGGGAGGTCAGGTCCGTGCGATAGCCGCGGACGCCGAGTGCAGGGTTGGGTTCGGTGGTGTCGGTGAGGAACGGCAGCGGCTTGTCCGCTCCTGCGTCAAGTGTGCGCACTACCACCTTCTTGCCGGGAAAGGCGTCGAAGACGCCCTTGTACGCCTCGATCTGTTCCGCTTCCGTCGGTTCGGAGTCGCGCCCGAGGAAACAGAATTCGGTGCGGAGGAGGCCCACGCCCTGGGCTTTCGCCTCGGCCGCCTTGACTGCGTCCTTCGCTCCGCCGACGTTGGCGAGGAGGGGCACCTCGTGTCCGTCCGAGGTGATGCCCACTCCGTCGAACACCGCCAGCGCTGCAGCTGCTGCCGTGTAGGCCTCGGCCGCAGCCTGTTCCTCAGCGCCCGGATCCAATGCGATGGTGCCGGCCGCCCCGTCGACGAAGACGACGCGCCGCTGTCGATATCGTCCACTCCGGTCGCGGCGACCACGGCAGGGAGCCCGAGGGAGCGGGCGATGATGGCGGTATGCGACTGCGGGCCTCCGCCGGAGGTGACCAGGGCCAGGACCATCGCGGGGTCGAGTGTCGCGGTGTCCGCCGGGGCGAGATCCTCGGCGATCAGGACGAAGGGTTCGTCGGACGAGGGGATGCCCGGGGCGGGTAGCCCTCGCAGTTCGGCGACGATCCGGGAGCGCACGTCGAGCACGTCGGCCGTTCGTTCGGCCATGTAGCCACCGAGGTTGTGGAGCATCTCGGCGACCGACGAACCTGCTTCCCAGACCGCGCGGGCGGGGGAGGTGCCGTTGTTGATGAGCTTGGTCGCGGATTTCAGCAGCATGGGATCGGCGGCCATGAGGGATGTCGCCTGCAGCACGGCCTTGGCGTCTCCGGTGGCGATCCCGGCCCGACGCTTGAGTTCCTCCTGCACCACCTTCGAGGCGGACTTGAGGGCGGCGACGGCGCCTTCAGGAGCATCGGGGGTGTCGTGGCGTTCGCCTGCGGGAGGCTCGTCGACCGGCTTCGGCATATGTAGGACAGGCCCGATGACGCGTCCGGGGCTCACACCCACCCCTGCGAAATTCTCCATTGAACGTCCTCGTTTCCTCGCCTGTGGTGGTCTCGGTCTAACACCATTGTGCCGCCCGACGCAAAAAGTCCGTGTGACCTGGTTCATATAACGGCGCTATAGGTGCTACGGTAGCAGGCATGAAAAAGGTAGGCGAACCAGCGCCTAAGATCAGGCTGCTCAAGGCCGCCGCGGCGTTGCTCGCGGAGTCCAATGGCGAGCCCGTATCGACCCGGCAGATCACCGAAGCGGCCCGGGTCACCGCACCAACCCTGTACCACCACTTCGGTGACAAGGAGGGACTCTTCGACGCCGTTGTCGCCGAAGGCTTCTCCGAGTACCTCGACGCCGAGAGGAATCTCCCGACATCGGGTCAGCCCATCGAGGACCTCCGGATGCACTGGGACAACCACGTGCAGTTCGGCCTCGACCACCCGCACCTCTACCTGGTGATGTTCGGGAACATCCGGCCCGAGCAGCGTCCGTCCATGGTGGCGAGCGCGGAAGCGTTCCTCGAGGAGGTGCTGGCGCGGGCCGCTGCTGCGGCCCGCCTGGTGGTGACGCCGCACGAGGCCGCCCGCAGCATGCTGGCGGCCAATATCGGCGTCACGCTCATGCTGATCTCGGAACCGGTGGCGAAGCGCAACCTCGAGCTCTCGGCGATGACGCGGGAAGCGGTCATCTCGGCCGTCGCCACGGATTCCGAGGGAGACCCCACCACGGACACCGAGGGCTCGCCCTCGGTGGTCGTGGCGGCGATAGCCCTCAATGCCGCACTGCAGTCCTCTCATCCGGACCAGCTCTCCAGCTCCGAACTGAAGCTCTTCCTCGAGTGGCTTCAGCGCATCTCCAGCAGGTCGGGAAGCTAGCGCTTCCCTACACAACCCATCCCCCGCAGTGCTGCGGGTCAACGGTAAGGAAAGAAAGTGGCAATACAAGCAGAAGCGAGGTCGGGCACCAGTGCTCGGGTCCGCGTGCAGAAATTCGGGACGTTCCTGTCCGGGATGATCATGCCCAACATCGGCGCCTTCATCGCCTGGGGACTCGTCACTGCCCTCTTCATCGAGGCCGGTTGGCTCCCTGTTCCGCAGCTCGGCGGTTACGGGGAGACGGACGGTGTGGCGAACGTGGGCCTCGTCGGACCGATGATCACCTACTTGCTACCACTGCTGATCGCCTACACGGGCGGGCGGATGGTCTACGACGTCCGCGGTGGCGTGGTCGGTTCGATCGCCACGATGGGTGTCATCGTCGGTGCCGGTATCCCGATGTTCATCGGCGCCATGATCATGGGCCCCCTCGGCGGCTGGACCATGAAGAAGATCGACGCCCTGTGGGACGGCAAGATCCGCCCCGGGTTCGAGATGCTGGTCAACAACTTCTCCGCCGGTATCTGGGGAGCCATCCTGGCCCTCATCGGATTCTTCGGTGTCTCACCGCTCGTCGAGGGCTTCAGCGCCGGCGCGGGCAACGTGGTGCAGTGGCTCGTCAACAACGGCCTGCTGCCGCTGACCAGCATCTTCATCGAGCCTGCGAAGGTCCTCTTCCTGAACAACGCCATTAACCACGGTGTGCTGACTCCGCTGGGTGTGCAGCAGTCGCTGGACCAGGGCAAGTCCATCCTCTTCCTGCTGGAAGCCAACCCGGGCCCCGGCCTCGGCATCCTGCTGGCCTACATGTTCTTCGGTCGCGGTGCAGCCAAGGCATCCGCATCCGGTGCAGCCATCATCCACTTCGTCGGTGGCATCCACGAGATCTACTTCCCCTACGTGCTCATGCGTCCCCTGCTGATCCTGGCAGCCATCGCAGGTGGCATGACCGGCGTCGCGACGCTGAGCATCACGAACGCCGGGCTCGTCGCTCCTGCCGCTCCCGGATCGATCATCGCCGTGCTGGCGCAGACCACCCGTGACAGCTACTTCGGGGTCGGTCTGTCGGTCGTGCTCGCCACCGCCGTGTCCTTCCTCGTCGCCTCGGTCATCCTCAAGACAGGCAAGAACCAGGACGACGGTGACCTCGCGGCAGCAGCCACCAAGATGGAAGGGCTCAAGGGCAAGAAGAGCTCGGTCGCCGGCACCTTCCGGTCCTCGGACGCGGCAGACGGTCCGATCCGGAACATCGTGTTCGCCTGCGACGCCGGAATGGGTTCGTCCGCCATGGGTGCCTCGGTTCTCCGCAACAAGATCAAGGCGGCCGGTTTCCCGGACGTCAAGGTCACGAACCTCGCCATCTCCAACCTGAAGGACGACTACGACGTCGTCGTCACGCACCAGGATCTCGCCGCCCGCGCCGAGCCCCTGACGCAGAGCGCGACGCACGTCGCCGTGGACAACTTCATGAACAGCCCGCGCTACGACGAGATCGTCGAGCTGGTCCGCGCGAGCGCGGCCGCCGGCGGCGGTGTGGACCCGAAGAATCCCACGGCAGCAGCAGTAGCGGCCGAGGCTGATTCGGGAACCGCAGGCAATGCGGCACATGACGTCCTGGCGGAGGAGAGCGTCGTGTTGAACGGAAGCGCCACCACGCAGGAGGACGCCATCAACGAGGCCGGCCGGCTGCTCGTCGACCGCGGTGCGGTGGATGTCGACTACGTCGCGGCCATGCACGAGCGCGAGAAGTCCGTCCCCACGTACATGGGCAACTTCCTCGCCATCCCGCACGGCACCAACGCCGCGAAGGACCTGATCAAGCGATCCGCCGTCTCGATCGTCCGGTACCCCGAGGGCATCGACTGGAACGGCAAGCAGGTCAAGTTCGTGGTCGGCGTCGCAGGGGTCAACAACGAGCACCTCTCCATCCTGTCCGCGATCGCCCGGGTGTTCTCGGACAAGGACCAGGTCGCCAAGCTCGACGAGGCGACGTCCGTGGACGAGGTCCTCGCCCTGTTCGGAAAGGTCAATGCGTAGTGAAGGCAGTACATTTCGGCGCAGGTAACATCGGACGCGGTTTCGTGGGGCTCCTGCTCCACGAGGCCGGGTACGAGGTGGTCTTCGCCGACGTCGCGGACGCCCTGATCGACCAGTTGGCCTCGACGCCCAGCTATGAGGTCCACGAGGTCGGTGAAGAACCGTCCGTCAAGACGGTCGACAACTACCGGGCGCTCAACTCGCGGTCGCAGGAGGAGGACGTCGTCGCGGAGATCGCGACGGCGGACATCGTCACCACGGCCGTGGGTCCCAACGTCCTGAAGTTCCTCGCTCCGGTCATCGCACGGGCCATCGCCCGGCGAGATGACGGCCTGGCTCCTTTGCAGGTCATGGCCTGCGAGAACGCCATCAACGCAACGGACATCCTCCGCCGCGAAGTAGAGCAGACGTACGACGGCGCAGCGCTGGACCTTGCGTCCAGGGCGGTGTTCGCGAATACGGCGGTTGACCGGATCGTTCCGAACCAGGCCTCCGGACAGGGCCTCGACGTGACGGTCGAGACCTTCTTCGAGTGGGTCATCGACCGGACGCCGTTCAAGGGCAACGAGCCGGGTATCCCGGGAGCGACCTACGTCGACGACCTCGCGCCCTACATCGAACGGAAGCTGTTCACGGTCAACACCGGCCACGCGTCGGCCGCCTACTTCGGCTACGCGGCGGGGGTCGAGAAGATCGCGGACGCCATGGCGGACGAGGCCATCGCCGGCAAGGTGCGCGCCGTACTCGACGAGACGAAGCAACTCCTGGTCTCCAAGCACGGCTTCGACGTCGCGGAGCAGGAAGCCTACGTGCAGAAGATCCTCGGTCGATTCTCCAACCGGCATCTACCGGACACGGTGGTACGCGTGGGGCGGGCTCCGCTACGGAAGCTGAGTCGCAGGGAACGGTTCGTCGGTCCGGCGTCCGAGCTGGCCGAGGCTGGCGTCCATCCGGCGGCGCTGCTCGAGGCGATGGGGGCGGCCCTGGCCTTCTCGGCAGCGGACGATCCGGAGGTCGCCGCCCTGGCCGAGATCCTGGCGACCCAGGAACCGGCCGAGGCGACGACGTCGATCACGGGCCTCACCGCGGAACACCCGCTGTACGCGCCGGTGCGCGAACTCATCGTGCACCATGCGCCGGGCCACCACCCGGAGTAGCACTGCAGAAGGACGGACCGAACGGAGAAGGGAGCAGCCCAGGCTGCTCCCTTCTTCGTGACCGGCCGGGTCAAGGACGTCGGTACCGGAGGACGGTCGAGCGCGGTATCGGTAGATTGGACGGTGTGAGCCATCCGGAGAACGACCTGCTGTCGATCGTCTACTCGAGCAGCGCCGCGCAGTTGTTCGGCGACGAGGAGCTCGGGTCCCTCCTCGCCCTCAGCCGCCAGAACAACCTGCGCACAGGTCTGACCGGCATGCTGCTCTACCGGGGCGGGTACTTCCTCCAGGTGATCGAGGGCCCCGCCGACGTCCTGCGGGAGCGGATGTCGATCATCGCCGCCGACTCCCGTCACCTGGACGTCCGGGTGCTCCTGCAGGAGACCATCGGTGAGCGGCAGTTCCCCGATTGGACCATGGCCTACGAGCCGGTCCCCGACGCGTCTGCCGAGGACGTCCCCGGTTACCGCACCACGTTCTCGGATCTCGAGGGGCGGGACGATTCCCAGCACTCCGTCGCGGCGCTGCGCGAACTCGTCGCCTGGTTCAGGGACAGGGCCGTCCAACTGCGGTGACACCGCACGGGCCTCCGACGAGGAGGCCCGTGCGGACCGCGATCACGACCCGACCAGTTCCCTGATGAACCGGAGGTGCTCCACGTCCTGGAAAGCGCCGCCCTGCTCGTGGCCGTTGTAGGGGTACACCTTCATGCGCTTGGGCCCGGCGTAGTGGTTGTGCGCTGCGAAGACGCACGACGGCGGGCACACGTCGTCGAGCAGTCCCACCGAGAACATCGCCGGCATCGTGCTCCGGCTCGCGAAGTTGACGCCGTCGAAGTAGCTGAGCGTGCGGAAGGCGGCGTCGACCTCGTGCCTGCGCGTCCCGAGGTACGTGGTGATCTCCGAGTAGGGCGCTGTGCCGGTGATCTCGGTGGCGTGGCGCATGTGGGCGAGGAAGGGGACGTCGACGATCGCCCCGATCGGTGGGGTGTCGTTCACGAGCTGAGTGAGCGCTGCCGCCGCGAGGGTGATGCCACCGCCCTGGCTCCCGCCGGAGACGATGACCCGGGAGGAGTCGACCTTGGGGTGAGCCTGGGCGGCTTCCACTGCGTGGACGGCGTCGACGAACAGACGGCGGTAGTAGTAGCTGTCCGGATCGCTGATCCCGAGCGTCATGAATCCCCCGAGGTGCGGCCCACCGAGGCTTCCATCGCCGGTGTCACCGGACCGATGGCCGGAGCCCTGACCGCGGAGGTCCATGACGAAGTGCGCGAAACCCGCACTCGGCAGACCGGTCCATTCGCCGAGCAGGCCTCGGCCGCCGCCGTACCCGATGTACGTGACGACCGTCGGCAGCGGCCCGGTGAGATGCCTCGGGGTCAGCAGCCAGGCCCTGATCGGCTGTCCGTCATAGCCGGAGAACGTCGCGTCCTCGGTCACGAGCTCGGTGTAGCCCGCATCCACCTCCTCGAAGGAGGGGGTTCTCGCATGGACACGCTGCTCCGTGAGGGTGCGTTGCCAGAAGGCGTCGTAGTCTGCAGGTTCGTCCCGGTCCGGGAGGTAGCCGCGCAACTCTGCGAGCGGAAGGTCGAAGTGTGGCATGGGGTGCATCCTTTCACGGGGCCCATGCAGGAGGATAGAGCGCGGGCCCGCCGTGAGCCGAACGGGTTGTTGACCATTGATACGATTCAACCTACGCTGTGGGATAACGCTTTCCCAAGGGCGTCCCACGATGGCTGACGAAGAAGTTTTCCAGGAGGACAATGATGTTCCGCACACTCTCACGGCGTACGCTGACAGGCTTCGCAGCGGTCGCTGCAACGGGCCTGGTCCTGACCGGTTGTGGTGGCGGCGGGGGCGAACCCGCGGCCCTCGACACCGAAGAACAGATCACCCTGAACTACACCTTCTGGGGTAACGACGATCGCGCCGCCCGCTACGACGAGGCGATCACAGCGTTCGAGGAGAAGTTCCCGAACATCACGATCAACGACACCTTCACCGACTACCCCTCGTACTGGGAGAAGCGCCAGACGGAAGCGGCCGGCGGCGGGCTCCCGGACGTGATGCAGTTCGACTACACCTACCTCCGCCAGTACGGGGACAACGGACTTCTGCTGAATCTCGAGGACTACTTCGGTAACGGCATCACCACCGATGCCATCGACGAGGGCCTGCTGTCCACCGGCAAGCTCGACGACGGCACCTTCGCCATCCCGACCGGGTACAGCGCGTGGTCGGTGTTCCAGAACCCGGGTCTCCTCGCCGAGACCGGTGTCGAGCCCTATGAGGGCGGGACGAGCTGGGAGGACTACGACGCCTACATGGCATCCGTCACCGAGGCCGGCGGGGGATCGGTCTACGGAGGAACGGACACCACCCAGCGCATCCAGGACTTCGAGTTGAAGCTGCGCCAGCAGGGCCGTGAACTCTTCACGGAGGACGGCGGGCTCAACTTCACGCAGGAGGAGTTGGCCGAGCACTGGGCGGAGGGCCAGGAGAACCGCGACAGCGTCACCGTTCCCCAGAGCAAGCTGGAGGAGATCAACCCGGTGTCCGGCTTCGGCGGTAACCTGACCACCAGCGAGATGAGCTGGAGCAACTTCCTCGGAGGCTACCTCGGGGACTCGGGTGCCGAGGAGATCACCATCGTCGCGCCGCCCACCAGCAACCCGGACGAGCAGGACCTCTACCAGAAGGTCGGCCTCATGCAGGCGGCGTCAGCCTCCACCGACCACCCCGAGGCCGCTGCAGCCTTCGTGGACTTCCTCATCAACAGCCCGGAGGTCGGCGAGATCTTCGGCGCCACCCTCGGCATCCCCGCGTCGGAGACGCAGCTCGAGGGCGCAAACCTCGAGGGGCCCGACAAGGCGGTCAAGGACTACCTCGACTCCATCGAGGACCGGATCGGAGAATCGCCCGCGGCACCCGTCGCCGGTTTCGGTGCCATCGAGCAGACCTTCTGGGACCTCGGCAAGTCCATCGGACTCGGCACCGTCACTCCCGACGAGGCGGCGAAGCAGTTCTTCGACGAAGCAGCCGTCACGCTCGACAGCTGAGCAGCAGACAAAGGAGAGCGACCGTGACCACGGATTCGGCGCCCGCGCCGGCAACAGACCGCACCGCCGATTCCGGTGCCCGCTCGGTGGACAGCCGCCGAGCGGGCACATCCCGGCCACGCCGCCGACGCAAGGGCGATTCCATCGCCGGATACGTCTTCCTCTCGCCCTGGCTGCTCGGGTTCGTCGGCCTCACACTGGGCCCGATGCTGGCGTCGCTGTACCTCGCCTTCACCGACTACAACCTGTTCACGGCCCCTGAATGGACGGGGCTCGAGAACCTGTCCCGCATGGCCGACGACGAGAAGTTCTGGGGCTCCGTCAGGATCACCCTGATCTACGTGCTGGTCGGCACGCCGATCAAGCTGGCGGCCGCGCTCGCCGTGGCGATGCTCCTGAACTACAAGGCCAAGGGGACCGGGTTCTTCCGCTCGGCGTTCTACGCCCCGAGCCTGATCGGCGCGAGCGTCAGCATCGCCATCGTGTGGCGGGCCATGTTCTCGACGGACGGTCCCGTCGACGGCACGCTGAACCTCTTCGGCATCAACCTCGGTGGATGGATCGGCAACCCCTCGCTGATCATGCCGATGATGATCCTGCTCGCCGTCTGGCAGTTCGGCGCTCCGATGGTCATCTTCCTCGCCGGCCTCAAGGGCGTTCCGGCCGAGCTCTACGAGGCGGCGTCTGTCGACGGAGCGAAGCCCTGGCGGAAGTTCCTCAGCGTCACGGTGCCGATGCTCTCGCCCGTCATCTTCTTCAACCTGCTCCTCGAGATGATCAACGCATTCCAGGTCTTCGCCTCGGCGTACATCATCGGCTCGGGCACCGGGGGTCCCGGTGGAGCCACCAACTTCTACACCGTCTACCTCTACACCCGTGCGTTCGCCAACAACCAGATGGGCTACGCCTCGGCGATGGCCTGGGTGTTGCTGCTCGCGGTCGGCGTCCTCGCCTTCATCCTCTTCCGCACGTCGAAGAGCTGGGTCCACTACGCAGGAGATTCCAAGTGACCACCATCGAATCCAGTCCTGCTGTTCCCGTACCGTCCGATCCGGAATACCGGACGCAGCCCCGGCCCAGGCGCCGCCCCCTGCGGCGACACATCCCCACCGCGTTCTGGGTCATCGGGATCGTGGCCCTGACGGCGATCGTCCTGTACCCGCTGCTGTGGATGTTCTCGGCCTCGCTCAAGCCCAACTCCGAGTTCGGCAGCAACCAGGGCTTCTTCCCCCAGAATCCCACCTTCGACAACTTCGTCAAGGTCATGGACGGCATCGCAGGCATCCCGACGTGGAAGTTCTTCCTGAACTCCCTGCTCCTCGGGATCGGCGCCGTGATCGGCACCGTCATGTCCTCGTCGATGGCTGCCTATGCGTTCTCGAGGATCAATTTCCGCGGCAGCAAGATCCTGTTCGCCGCGATGATCGGAACGCTGCTCCTGCCGTTCCACGTGCTGATCATCCCGCAGTACATCATCTTCAGGAATCTCGGCCTGATCGACACCTTCTGGCCATTGCTGGCCGGCAAGTTCCTGGCGACCGAGGCATTCTTCGTCTTCCTGATGGTGCAGTTCATCAGGAACCTCCCGCGGGAACTCGACGAAGCCGCGCGCATCGACGGCTGCGGCCACGGGCGCATCTTCTTCTCCATCACCCTCCCGCTCATCAAGCCGGCGCTGATCACCTCCTCGATCTTCGCGTTCATCTGGAGCTGGAACGATTTCCTCGGCCCGCTCCTGTACCTGAACTCCCCGGACAAGTACCCGCTACCGCTCGCGCTGCGGATCTTCAACGACCAGACCAGCACCTCGGACTACGGTGCGACGATCGCCATCTCCGTCCTCGCGCTGCTGCCGGTCATGCTGTTCTTCATCATCTTCCAGCGCTTCCTCGTCGACGGGGTCGCCACCCAGGGCCTCAAGGGATGAGCAGTCGCCAGCGGGAGGCCGTGCGCGGACGGCAGCCGCCGTCCGCGATGGCAGCGGCCTGCGCTGGCCGGGAGCGACAGCCAGGTTCGCCCTCTTCGGAGAGGTCCTCTGGGTGGGCGTGCTCTGCTGTGTCGCCGGCCTCGGGATCGTCACGATCCCCGCTGCCATGGCGGCGGGATCGGCGCACCTCCACCGCTTCCTGCGGGCCGAGGACTCCTCCGTTCGCCTGTTCGCCGCGGACTTCCTCGCCGCCCTGAGGGCCGGGTGGCTCGTCGGGCTGGGAGTCGCCTCCACCGTCGTCCTGCTGCTGCTGGACATCGTGGTGGCGAACTCGCGCCTGCTGCCCGGCTGGCAGTTCATCCTCGGCGCCGGCGTCGCCCTTCTGGTCGGCCTGCTGGCCGGGCTGGCCGGCACGACGGCGCGCTGGCCGGCAGCACGATCATGGCGGGCCGCCGCACTGTCCTGGCTCCGCGATGCGCGCGATGATCCGGCGGGAGTCCTCTGGCTCGTCGCGGCGGTGGTGCTCACCGCGATGGTGGCGTGGCAACTGCCGCCCCTGGTCATCCCGGGGATCGGATGCCTCGTCTTCGCGGCCCTGGCCACCTCGGTGCGCGAGCGCCGTCGCCGGTCCTGACCCGCAACCCCTCGTCCCGACGAACCCCTTTGGAGTCATCTTGCACTACGGCGGCGACTATAACCCCGAACAGTGGCCCGAGGAGGTCTGGCCGGACGATGTGACCCGCATGCAGGAGGCCGGCGTCACGATGGTCAGCCTCGGGATCTTCTCCTGGGCCCGCATCCAGCGCTCGGAGCACGAGTTCGACTTCGACTGGCTCGACCGCATCATCGGCCTGCTGCACGACGGTGGGATCGCGGTCGACCTGGCGACCGCGACGGCATCACCGCCTCCCTGGGCCACGGTGGCCTACCCGGAGATGCTCGCAGCGGACGAGCACGGGAACCCCTACTGGCACGGGAGCCGGCAGCACTACGCACCGTCCTCGCCCGCGTACCGGAAGCTGGCGTCGGAACTCGTTACCCGGATCGCCGATCGCTATGCCGGTCATCCTGCCGTGGTCCTCTGGCACGTGAACAACGAGTACGGCTGCCACCTGAACACCGACTACTCCGATGCTGCACGGGACGCCTTCCGCGGGTGGCTGACAAACCGCTACGGCACCATCGACGCGCTCAACGAGGCCTGGGGCACCATGTTCTGGTCCCAGCGCTACGGCCGCTTCGACGAGGTCTTCCCGCCGAGGCAGGCGCCCTACAGCCTCAACCCCGGCCAGCTGCTCGACTACCGCCGCTTCACCTCGGACATGCTCCTCGAGTGCTACCGGATGGAGCGCGACATCATCCGCGCCTCGGGTGCCACCCAGCCCATCACCACCAACTTCATGGGAGCGTTCAAACCCGCCGACTACGCCCGGTGGGCTCCGGAGCTCGACGTGATCAGCGATGACCTCTACCCGGATCCCAATGACCCGGAGAGCTTCCGCGAAGGAGCCTTCCACGGGGACCTCATGCGCTCCCTCAAACCGGGGACGCCCTGGCTGCTCATGGAGCAGGCGTCCAGCGCGGTGAACTGGCGGCCCAGCAATGCGCCGAAGGCTCCCGGTCAGCTCGCCGCGCAGGGTATGCAGGCCGTCGCGCGCGGAGCGGACGGCGTCCTGTTCTTCCAGTGGCGCCAATCACGCGCGGGTTCCGAGAAGTTCCATTCGGGCATGCTGCCCCACGCCGGAACCGGGACGCGTACGTGGCGCGAGGTGGTGGCCCTGGGGGCCCAGCTGAAGGAACTTCCGGGCCTGATGCCCGACGACGGCACCGCCAGGGTCGCGATCCTCCTCGACTGGGAGAACTGGTGGGCCATCGAGAACCCGGATCACCCCACCTCCCTGGACTATCTCTCGCTGCTGCGCGGCTGGTACGACGCAGCTCATCGCCTCCACGTGCAGGTGGACCTCCTGCCGCCTACTGCCGAACTGACGCAGTACCGTGCCGTCATCGCGCCCCACCTCTACCTGCTCGGTGAAGGTGCGGCAGCCAACCTGAGGAGGTATGTCGAGCAGGGCGGGCACCTGCTGGTCACGGCCTTCTCCGACGTCGTCGACGAGCACGACCGGTTCCGGCCCGGAGGGTACGGGACCCAGCTGCGGGAGGTGCTGGGAGTCGTCATCGAGGACTTCGGCGCCCTGGTACCGCCGGGAGCCCCCGGACCGGGCCGGCAGCGCTCGCGGGTGGCGGGGGAGGGCATCGCGTTTCCCGGATCCCTGCTCGCCGAGGAGGTGCACGCCGTCGGCGCCGACGTCCTGGCGGGCTTCGAGGGCGGGCGAGAAGCTGGACGCCCGGCTTTCACCGCGAACCGTACGGGGGCGGGGACCGCCTACTACCTCGCCACCGTGCCGGACGACGACGGCGCCCGGCAGATACTCGAGCACGTCTTCGCTGCAGCCGGGGCGGAACCCGTCCTGCCCGGTCTCCCACCGATGGTCGAGGCGATCCGGCGGGGCCGTCTCCTGACGGTGATCAATCACGGGTCCGAGACGGTCGACGTCAGCGTGACCGGTCAGGATGCCGTCACCGGCGCGGACGTCCGCGGTGCCACGCTGCAGCAGTTCGGGTGGGTCTCCGTGCTGACGGGGGATTGAGTGGCAGCACCCTCCGCTACACCTCGGTGCCGGCACGTGCAAGGCAGGGAAGTACCCGGGCCCGCGATTCCGGCCGGGTGCTGCCGGCTCTAGGCTCGGATGCATGGACCAGCCGAGCGAAGAACATCACCTGAAGGACCTGGGCTCCACGGAGGGGGTCGATCCGACCGACGTCGGGCAGATCCAGGACGGACCTCTGACGGCTGCCGACGAGGTGGACCTCATCTCCAACCAGGCAGTTCCGGACGCCGAACCGTCCGTGGAGACCCTCGCGGGGAATCTGGGGCTCGAGGACTCGCCTGCCGACAATCCGACCACGGACGACCGCTTCACCGGCGGCTCCCGCTGAGCGGACCCACCCCGGGTTCCGGCGGTCATCGGTCGGCCGGGCGATCCTCCTCACGGAGTTGCCGCACCATGTCGAGTACCACGGCGCGCAGGTCGCCGTCGTTCTCGGCCGCGATCGCCCGTTGGCGCTGGTAACCGGCGCCGCGCTGCAGGATCCCCTCGACGTCCGCGAGTTCGGCACTGCACCCGAGGGTCGTGGCGATCGGTTCGAGACGGTTCAGGACCTCGAGGAGATGCTCGGTGACGAGCTGCTCGTTGCCCTCGGCGTCGAGGATGATGATGGCCTCGAGCCCGTACCGGGCCGCCCTCCACTTGTTCTCCTGGATGTGCCACGGCTGCATGGTGGGGATGGTGCCGCCGGAATCGAGCGTCTCCGAGAATTCGTGGACGAGGCACTGCGTCAGGGCGGCGACGGCGCCGACGTCCCGCAGCGTGGACATGCCGTCGCACACCCGCATCTCCACCGTCCCGAGGTTGCCCACCGGCCTGATGTCCCACCGGATCTCGCTGACGGAGTCGATCACTCCGGTGGTGAACATGTCCTGGACGTAGGACTCGTACCCGGCCCAGTCGTCGAAATGGAAGGGCAGGCCTGCCGTGGGCAGCTGCTGGAACATGAGCGCGCGCTGGGAGGCGTAGCCGGTGTCCTCCCCGCCCCAGTAGGGCGACGACGCGGAGAGGGCCTGGAAGTGCGGGACGTAGTTCGTGAGGCCGTCGACGACGGGCAGCGCCTTGTCCCTGCGATCGAGCCCGACGTGCACGTGCACGCCGTAGATGACCATCTGCTGGCCCCACCACTGCGTCCGGTCGATGAGCTTCGCGTAGCGCTCCTTGTCGGTGACCTGCTGGGCACGCGGGGCACTGAAGGGATGCGAGCCGGCGCAGAACAGCTCGACAGCCATGGGATCGGTGACTTCACGGACGGCGGTGAGGGAGCGGCTGAGGTCCTCCTTGGCTTCGCCCACGGTGGTGCAGACCCCCGTCACCAGTTCGACCGTGTTGAGCAGCAGCTCCTGCTTGATGTGAGGGTGCTCGTCGTCGTCCTGCAGTTCGGGGTGGTTCGCACTGACCCCGCGGAGCACCTCGTTGGCCACCGACACCAGTTCGCCGTTGTAGCGGTCCACGAGGGCGAGCTCCCACTCGACGCCGAGCGTGGACTGGGCTGACTGGGCGAAGTCGATCTTCAAGGGCTTGCTCCTGGAACGGTGCGGGATGGTGGTGCCTCGGCAACGCGCCGTCGCGGAAGAGACTCGTCCCAATATTAGTGCCTTGCGTGCCACCGGGGGGGTGGGGCGGTTGCTCCCGCGAACCGGACTGCTGGAATGATGGGCGGGTGCCGATCCTGAACAAAGACATGACCCTGTGCATCTCCCTGGCCGCGCGCCCCAGCAACATCGGAACGCGCTTCCACAACTACCTGTACGAGGAGTTGGGCCTGAACTACATCTACAAGGCCTTCACCACCACCGACCTGCCCTCCGCCATCGCCGGAGTCCGCGGCCTCGGCATCAGGGGCTGCGCGGTGTCGATGCCGTTCAAGGAGGACGTGATCGCACTCGTGGACCGGCTGGATCCCTCGGCGAAGGCGATCGATTCCGTCAACACCATCGTGAACGACGACGGCGTGCTCACGGCCTACAACACCGACTACCTCGCTGTGGAACGGCTGCTCCGCGAGCACTCCGTTCCCACGGCCCACTCGGTCCTGGTGCAGGGCTCCGGCGGAATGGCGAAGGCCGTCGTCGCCGCACTGCGGGATTCCGGCTTCACCAGGGTGACCGTCATCGCGCGCAACGAGCGGACCGGCCGTGCGCTCGCGGACCTGTACGGGTTCGGATGGCAGGCCGAGGTGGGGGAGACGGCGGCGGACCTCCTCCTGAACGTGACGCCGCTCGGCATGGCGGGTCCCGACGCGCACGTGCTGGCGTTCCCGCAGCCCGCCCTCGACGCCGCCCAGGTGGTGTTCGACGTCGTCGCCTCCCCGTCGGAGACACCCCTGATCCTGGCGGCGCGCGCTGCCGGCACGCCGGTCATCACCGGCGCGGAGGTGGTGGCGCTGCAGGCCGAGGAGCAGTTCGTCCTCTACACCGGCATCCGCCCGACGCCGGACCAGGTGCACGCCGCCGGCCAGTTCTCGCGCCGGCAGGCGTAGCCGAGGCCTCCGGTGCCTAGAGCCTGAACCACCGCACCCCGTGGGGCTCGAGGGTGACGCCGGAGCGGAGCGTGGTGCGCTCGCCGCGGATGAGTTCCAGTGCCGTCGTGGGCAGGCCCGACAGCGTCGCGGCGCTGACGTCCTGCGGGGTGTCGGCGACGTTGGCCAGTACGACGACGGTGGAGTCCTCGCCGTCGAGCAGTCCGGGGCGCTGATAGCCCAGGACGTGCGGATTGTCGGTGTGGAAGGGGATCAACCGTCCGCCGGAGAACTCCGGGGTCTGTTTCCGCACATCGATGAGACGGCGGAGGCCGGCGAAGATCGTCCCGGCAGCCGTCGTCGGATCCGGACGGGACGCATAGCGGTCAGCCGGGTAGGCGGGGCGGCCCACCCAGCGGCTGTCGCCTGCCTTCGCAGGATCCCCGGTGTAGGTGTAGTCGTTGACCTGGCCCACTTCGTCGCCGAGGTACAGCAGCGGTATGCCGCCGGTACTGAGGATGATGGAGTGGGCGAGGAGGATCCGGGCGACGGCCCCCTCGTCGCCTGCTTCCAGTCCGGCCAGTGAGGCGGTGGTGCCGGAGATGCGGCAGTCACCCGTGCGGGGGTTGTCCTGGAAGGGGACGCCGCGGGCGAAGCTGTCGGGGAAGCGGTTGACGTAGAAGGCGTTGAGGAAGCGGCGGTGGTCGTGTCCGTTGATGCCGAGTTCGGCTGCGTCCTCGTCGGAGAAGGTCCATCCGATGTCGTCGTGGCTGCGGACGTAGGTGACCCATGCGGTGCCGGCCGGGATGTCATGCCGGCGTTCGAGGGCCTGGGCGAGGAGGGAGACGTCCCGGGTGGCCAGCGAGTTCCAGATCAGCGCCATCTGCAGCGGGTTGTAGCTGAGCTGGCATTCGCCCGGATCGATGTACTGGACCACCTCGTCGGGATGCACGATCGCCTCGGACTTGAACAGGAGGGACGGTGCTGCGAGTCGGCAGACGGCGTTGAAGGCCTGGAGGAGGAGGTGCGCTTCGGGCAGGCTCTCGCAGGTTGTGCCGAGCTGCTTCCAGATGAAGGCGACGGCGTCCATCCGGATGATGTCCACGCCCTGGTTCGCGAGGTACAGCATCTCTCCGGCCATGGCGCGGAAGACCTTCGGGTTGCGGTAGTCGAGGTCCCACTGGAAGGAATGGAAGGTGGCCCAGATCCAGCGTCCGTCCTCGAGCTGCACGAAGGAGCCCGGGTGGTCGTCGGGGAAGATCTCGCGGACGGTCTGCTCGTAGGCGTCGGGCAGTTGGCGGTCCGGGTAGATGCAGTAGAAGTCGGCGTAGTCGGGATCGCCGGCGATGGCTCTGCGCGCCCACTCGTGTTCGTTCGAGGTGTGGTTGAAGATGAAGTCCACCACCAGGGCTATGCCGTTCTCCCGGAGCTCCCGCGCGAGGACCGCGAGGTCGTCCATGGTGCCGAGCCGGGGGTCGACGTCCCGGTAGCTGGACACCGCATAGCCGCCGTCGGAATTGTCCTCGGGTGCCAGGAAGAGGGGCATCAGGTGGAGGTAGGTGAGACCGAGCTCGCGGAAGTACGGGATGCGCTCCCTGAGGCCGGCAAGGTCTCCGGCGTACAGGTCCACGTAGCAGACCCCGCCGAGCATCCTGTTGGACTGGAACCAGTCGGGAGCCATGGCCCGGGAGGCATCGATGGCCTTGAGATCCGCGGGGCGTTCCTGCCAGGACGCCGCCGCGTCGAGTACCAGCTGCACCAGCTCTGTGTCCGCGTCCGGCCCGTAGAGCCGGTGGACGAGGGATTGCAGGCGGGGGAACTCGTCGTCGAAGCGAACCTCGAACGACCTCCAGTCGGCGTCCGACGTCGTCCCGAGCCGGGCGGTCAGCAGTTGCGCGCGGATGCGGGCTTCGGACAGCGGCGCGGAATCCATCCATCCAGCTTATTCCAGCGGCGTGTGCCGACGTTCTGGCACCGGCCAGCGAATGCCATGAAAGGTGCCTTCACGAGGGCCGGCTTCCGGCCCGCGATCCTCCCGTCGTGGCGGTGATCGAGCACGCGATTCTGCCCGGGTGCCTCGGGCTCATCATGGGGACTCCGCGTCCGGCTGGTGGGCCGTCGAGAGCGACGTGTCCCCCGCCCGGTGTCTCAGGCCCGGTCGTGGAGGGTGATCTGGTAGCCGTCGGGGTCGGAAAGGGTGAAGGTGCGGCCGAAAGGGCCGTCGATCGGGGCCGAGACGATCGTGTGACCGTCGTCGACGAGAGCGTCATGGATCGCCTGCACACCGGTGGCGTGCAGCCAGATCGCGGCACCGATGCCGGGCTGGGGCACCGACGACAGGTCGGTTCCGGGGACGATCTCCCTCAGGGCGAAGGCGATCGGGGTCGTCGTGAACACGACGGCGTGCGGCGGCCCGTCTCCGCGCGGACCAGGCCCAGGTACTGCTCGTAGAACGCCTGGGACGCCTCGAGATCGCGGGCTTGGAGGGAGATGAAGTCGGGGCCGGACACGGGCATGGGGTGCTTCCTTCGTTTTGTGTCAGATGCCTGACATAAAGCAACCTATGTCAGAATGTTGACATGAGTCAAGACGGGATCCAGCTGGAGACGTCACTGGGGTACGTGTTGAAGGAGGCCTCCAGCGCGCTCCGCGCGGCGATGGAGGCAGTACTGCGGCCGCTCGACATGACCGTGACCCACTACTCCTGCCTCGAGTTACTCGCTCAGCGCCCCGGTCTGTCCAACTCCGAGCTCGCACGGGGTGCATTCGTGACGCGCCAGTCGATGAACGTGCTGCTGCAAGCCCTGGAACGGGACGGATACGTGACCCGACCGGTGGAAGCCCGTGTCGGCAAGGTCCTGCCTGCGCGGCTCACGCCCAGCGGGCGGAGGAGCCTCGAGAAGGCGACGGTCGCGGTGCGAAGCGTGGAGGCGCGGATGCTGGCCGGGATGACGCCCGAGGAGCAGATCGGTGCGTCCAGGATCCTGCGGAGCATGGTCGACTCCCTGCACGACGACGAGGTGTGATCGTAGCGACGGACGACCCTTCACCCGAGTCCCCGGAGGTTCGCCGTGGCGCAGCCGAGTGGAAAGATCCTGAACGTCGCCGGCGAACGTAGCAGGGTAACGATAGATGCGCTGCGTCACAGGCGGATTTCTGCCGCGGACCTCTTGCCAACCGGGGTGGTGAGGATCACAGTGAGGTGGAAAACCACGGGGAGGCCGTCGATGAGTACTTCTGCCGAGCAAGCGTCCGATGCATCGACGGCCGGTGGCGAGCCGGAGCTGAAACGGGTCCTCGGGCCCAAACTGCTCCTGCTGTTCATCGTCGGGGACATCCTCGGGGCCGGCGTCTACGCCGTGACGGGGACCATGGCCGGAACGGTCGGTGGCCTCGTGTGGCTGCCGTTCCTCCTGGCGTTCGTCGTGGCGACGATGACGGCCTTCTCCTACCTCGAGCTGGTGACCCAGTACCCTCAGGCCGCAGGAGCCGCCCTCTACGCACACAAGGCCTTCGGCATCCACTTCGTCACCTTCCTGGTGGCGTTCGCCGTCGTCTGCTCCGGCATCACCAGCGCGGCGACCTCCGCGAACGTGCTCGCCCAGAACTTCTTCGGCGGGCTGGAGATCAACGGCTGGCTGGACATGCCGGGACAGGGCGTCATCACCGCGGTGGCCCTGGGGTTCATGCTGCTGCTCGCTGCGATCAACCTCCGCGGGGTCGGGGAGAGCGTGAAGTTCAACGTGGTCCTGACCCTCGTCGAGGTAGCAGCGCTGTGCATCGTCATCGGGGTCGGCTTCTTCGTGATGGCGCAGGGCGAAGGCAACGTGGGGCAGGTCTTCGTCTTCACCGACTACCAGGACAAGGGACTGTTCCTCGCGGTCACCGCAGCCACCTCGATCGCCTTCTTCGCGATGGTGGGCTTCGAGGACTCGGTGAACATGGTGGAGGAGACCCAGAATCCCGAGCGCATCTTCCCCCGCACCATGCTCACCGGTCTCGGCATCGCGGTCGTCTGCTACATGCTGGTCGCCATCTCCGTGGTCACGGTGCTGAGCCCCACCGAGCTGGAAGGCATCCGGGAGGCGGAGGGTGCCGCGCTGCTGGAGGTGGTGCACAAGGGATCGCCCGATTTCCCCATCGACCGGATCTTCCCGTTCCTCGCGGTCTTCGCCGTCGCGAACACCGCACTGATCAACATGCTGATGGCGAGCCGGCTGATCTACGGCATGGCGCGCCAGGACGTGCTGCCCCGACAGCTCGGCAAGGTCCTGCCGGTCCGCTGCACGCCCTGGGCGGGGATCCTCTTCTCCACCGTCCTGGCACTCGGCCTGATCCTCTACGTCACGAGTGACCCGGACAGCAACATCGTCGCCAACCTCTCGGGAACCACGGCGTTCCTGCTCCTGTGTGTCTTCACCGTGGTCAACGTCGCCTGCGTGGTCCTGCGGAGGAAGCGCGACGTCAACCGCAAGGTCTTCTTCACCTCGCCCGGCCCGCTGCCCATCGTGGCTGCCCTCCTGTGTGCCTTCCTCGCAGGTCCCTGGGTGGGACGCGATGTCGTCCAGTACCAGATCGCGGGAGGACTCATGGCGATCGGCGTGGTCCTGTGGCTCCTCACCTGGCTGATCAACCGGAGGACGAACACGCCCGCGGGGGACCCGGCAGCCTTCGACGGCTGACCCTGGCGATGACCGGAGCTAGCATCTGACCATGGAGATCCTCCGCTACGCGGCGTTCACGGACCGGCCCGATGGCGGCAATCCGGCCGGGGTCGTCCTCGACGCCGACGGACTGACGCCGGACCGGATGCAGGCCGTAGCGGCCGAACTCGGCTACGCGGAAAGTGCGTTCATCTCGGATCGGTCCTCGGGGAGGGCCACCATCCGTTATTTCGCTCCCGAGGCGGAGATTTCCTTCTGCGGACATGCGACCATCGCCACGGCCGTGGCGCTCGCCGAACGCCACGGGCCGGGCGCCCTGGTCCTCTCGACGCCGGTCGGTCCGCTCGAGGTGCGGACGGAGTACGACGGCGGGCGCCTGCTCGCATCGCTGGTCACCGTGGAGCCCTGGGTGGAAGCAATCGACGCCGGGGCGCGGGCCCAACTCCTGCAGCACCTCCGCCTGCCCGAGAGCGCACTCGCGGAAGACCTGCCCGTTCTGCTCGCCTTCGCGGGCAACGTGCACCCCGTGGTGCCCGTCCGCGACGCCGCGGTCCTACGGGGCCTGGACTACGACTACGAAGGGCTCAAGGCGCTCATGTCCGAGCAGGGGTGGGGCGCGACGATCGCCGTCGTCCACCGCCTCGGTCCCGTCGTCTTCGAGGCCCGGAACCCGTTCCCGCCCGGCGGTGTCCGTGAGGACCCGGCGACGGGATCAGCGGCAGCATCGCTCGGCGCCTACCTGCGTGATCGCGGCGAGATCCCGATACCCGCCACCCTCACCGTTCATCAGGGGTCGGACGTGGGAAGGCCCTCCGTCATCACCGTCCGCATACCGTCGACCGGCGGAGTCACCGTCTCGGGCACTGCAGTCCGGATGAGCGCGTAGGACTCGAGATCGCGCCGCAGCCCACCGATCTCCAGGTAGCCCCGCAGCAGGCCCTCGTAGGCGAACCCTGCCCTGCGTGCCACGCTGGCGGACGCCACGTTCCACGGCTCGACATGCAGTTCCAGGCGGTGGAGGCCCGGCAGTGTCCACGCGAACGAGGAGAGGGCGTGCAGGGCGTCCGAGGCCGCCGATCGCCGCCGCGCCCCTGGAGCGACCGCGTACCCTGCCTGGGCGCGTCCGTGGGCGTAGTCCCGCAGCCACAACCCGATCATCCCGAGTGCGTGGCCGGACGAGGCGTCGGAGATGACGAACGAAAAACCCGTTCCTTCGGTGTGGCGCCCACGCTGGCGCTCGATGTACGCCATGGCACCTGCCTCGTCGCAGAAAGGGGGGAGCGTGCCGATCAGCGGGACGTAGGGATCGGTGGAGAGTTCGCGCACCATGGGGATGTCGGCGTCGTCGAACCGGCGGAGCCTGACCCGCCCGTGGGTGGGCTCGACGGCGGGCCACGGAGGGAGGGCGGGTGGCGTCGCCGGTGGGAGTGGCCCCCAGGGTCGCGACGCCGTCACGGTCGGAACCCGAAGGCCGCCAACCCGAGCTCGCCGTGCGTGCTGAAGCCCATCGACCGGTAGAAGGGGTGGGATCGCGCCGCGTCCGTGGAATCCGCGGCATCGGTACTGAGCGCCAGGAACATGCATTGCCCGTAGCGTTCCTTGATCTCCCCGAGCATCGCCCGGCCTACGCCGCCTCGCTGCGCTTCGGGGTGCACCAGGATGTCCTGCAGGTAGCAGATCGACTCCCCGTCGGAGATCGTGCGCGCAAGCCCGATGAGCCTGCCGTGAGCGTCGCGGGCCGTGATGACGAGATGGGAACCGGCGAGACTGCGCTCCAGGCGGCCGGGGTCGCGCGTGTAGGCCGTCCACCCGACGGCGTCGTACAGTGCCAGGGCTTCACTGCCGGAGGGGGGAACGTCGCTGATGGTCGTCACGCCCCCACCGTAGCGCGCTGACCCCGGTGCCGACCGGATCGGCCAGACGGGGCAGTGCCGCGACGGGCGGTCCGCCGTGCCCTAGCGTGTGGTCTCCACCCGCCGCCCACGCACCAGGGTGGGACGCAAGGCGAAGAACTCGTCACGCCGACCCGGCGCCCAGGGCCCCTCGACGGCCTTGCCCCACAGAACCGTCAGGAGCTCCGCGTCATCGACCCGCGACGCCGGACCGTTGAACAGCAGGGTCCAGCCGTTCGAGGTCGTCCTGTCCGCGTGGTCGATCTGGAACGCGGCGTGATCCAAGGAGCTCGTGGCGATGACTCCATCGGCAGAGGTCCGGAAGTACAGGATTTCCGCCATCACGAAGTAGTTCACGGGAAAGATGTCCAGGAGCCCTTCGCGGAAGAACCCCAGCCGGCCTGTGGTGCGTGTCGTGGCCAGGGCCCAGCACTCGGACGGGGGCAACTCGTGGGACGCGCGCAGGGACCCGGGGGAGTCCCAGTAGACGTCCTGATTCGGTGTGGTCATGGGTGCAGCCCTTTCCTCGTCCTGTCCTTCCCACGGTACGGAGGAGGACGACCGACGGTCAGGGTCGAAAGGCCCTGATGGGGACACCCGAGGGTGCTGCAGCCGACGGCAGGGGCAGATCTGAGCTCCCGGCTCTGGGCCGGGTGTCGATAGCGTGACACTATGGGCGTGATGCCCGAGGTATCGCTCCGCGACTCCTCCGTACACGGCGTCGGATATCAGGATCTTCTCCACCGTCCACCTGAGGACCTGATCGGCCGGCAGTGGATCGTCGATCCGAGGCACACGCTATCCCGGGAGCACTCAGTGGCACTACCGACGGACCAGCTACCCCCGACGACCGAGAGCCCGGATCCGTTCACCGGGACATCCGCCGGGATCGGCAGCCTGCTCGCAGCCTTCGCGGCCATGGCGGACGACATCGACCTGGACACCGTGCTCGAGCGCGTCATCACGGCGTGCTGCGAGCTGGTGGACGCACGGTACGGCGCCCTGGGCGTCATCGGCCCGGACCAGACGCTGAGTCATTTCATCACGGTCGGGCTCGAGGACGACGAGATCAGGAGGATCGGGCTCTTTCCGGAAGGGCACGGTGTCCTCGGACTCCTGATCACCGAACCTCGCCCGTTGCGGCTCCACGACCTGCGGCGGCATGAGCATGCCGTCGGTTTTCCGTCCCACCACCCGCAGATGTCGTCCTTCCTCGGGGTGCCGATCCGGATCCACGGCAAGGTCTTCGGGAACGTGTACCTCACCGAGAAGAACGGGGGAGGCGACTTCTCGGACACGGACGAGCAACTGCTCGTGGCGCTGGCTGCTGCAGCGGGAGTCGCCATCGAGAACTCGCGGTTGTTCGACGAATCCATCCGGCGCACCCGGTGGCTCGAGGGCGGACTCAACGCCGCCCGGGAACTCCTCGAGCAGACCGACGACGCCCGGAATGATCTCGAGCTGGTCGCGCATCACGCACTCCACGCGTCCCACAGCGACCTGAGCGTCGTTCTGCGTGACTTCGGCCATCAGCGCGGTTTCATCTGTGAGGCGGCCGACGGCGTGAACTCCGGAGCTTTCATCGGGCGATCAGGGGTGCACAGCCCACTTCTCGATGAGCTGACGGCCATCTCACCACCGTTGCTGCTGACGCTGGCGGACATCGACCAGCTGCTGCCGGGAGCGCCACCGGCGACCATCTCGACAGCACTGTGCACCCGACTCGCCGTAGCCGGGGAGCGTCAGTTCATCCTGTTGGGTCGCCCCGCGGAAGCCCCGCCGTTCTCGGACGTCGACCGTGAGATGGTGCGCTCCTTCACCTCGCATGTGTCGCTTGCCCTGGAACTGCTGCGGGTCCACAGGCAGCGGGAGCAGGAGGCGGTCTTCGGTGACCGTGACCGGATTGCCCGCGACCTCCATGACCTGGTCATCCAGCGGTTGTTCGCAGCAGGGCTCAGTATCCAGAGCCTGCGCAAGTTCGTGTCAGCGCGTGAGCCACTCGACCGCATCACCACGGTCACCGCGGAGCTCGATGCCACGATCCGCGAGCTGAGGGACACCATCTACTCGTTGCGCTCGGTCCCACAGATCACGCCGTCGTTCACCTCCAGCATCTTCGCCCTGGTGGCGGACGTGTTCGATGGTCATCCGCTCCAGCCCGTGGTGCAACTCTCCGGGCCACTGGACTCCGTCATCGAGGCGCGGTGGGCCGACCACGTGCGCGCGATCCTCCTGGAGAGCCTGTCCAACGCGGTGCGTCATGCCGACGCGGACTCGATCATGGTCTCGTTGCAGGCCCTTCCGGACCGGCTCGAGTTGACGGTCTCCGACGACGGGCGAGGGTTCGAGCGCACCGCTGCCGAGAGCGGATTGGCGAATCTGCGGCGCGCGCCGAGCTGTGCGGGGGCAACCTGACCGTCTCCAGCGCCGTTGGCGAGGGCACGGTCGTCCTGCTGAGAGTGCCTCTGGCCGCCTAGCGGACCTCGGATCCGGGGGGTCGGGAGATGTAGACAGCGGCCTGGGTGCGGCGCTGGAAGCCGAGCTTCGACAGGAGTGAGGACACGTAGTTCTTGACGGTCTTCTCGGCCAGGAAGAGTTCGACGCCGATCTCGCGGTTGGTCAGACCGCCGCCGATCAGAGCGAGAACCTTCTTCTCCTGCGTCGTCAGGCCTGCCAGGCGCAGGTCCTCAGCAGGCTCCTCCCTCAGGCCGGCGATGATGCGTTCCCTCATCCCGGGCTCGAACAGAGACTCACCCGCGGCAGCCCGACGGGCTTTCCCTACGAGATCCGACCCCAGGATCTCCTTCAGGATGTACCCGGAAGCACCGGCGAGCACTGCGCCGCGCACCGCCTGGTCGTCGTCGTAGCTGGTCAGGATGACGCATGACAGGGTCGGGTCGATCGAGCGCACGTCCCTGCACACTTCGATACCGGTGCCGTCCGGCAACCTCGCATCCAGGATGGAGATGTCCGGGGAGAGCGCGGGGATCCGGCGCGTCGCCTCCTCGGCGGACCCGGACTCACCGACGATCACGCATCCCTCGGCCTCGAGCAGTTCCCGCAAGCCCCGTCGCACCAGCTCATGGTCATCGAGGAGGAACACCGTCACATCCTTCATCCGTTGACCATCCTCATCGACCGCATCCGCATCTCTCCGTTTCTCCTGACATGTGGCCCGAACGAGGGCTGATCACACCGACCATCAGCATGAACCCTCCGGCAGCTCCGCGGCAGGGCCTTACGTCCCGGTTGCAGGTCGGGCCGTTAGGCCCTACTGGTCGCGGGCGGAAGACGGAACCATCGGGTAAGAGCACTTCTCCTCCGAGCGAAGGATCATCATGGAAACAGTCCCAGCATCCCAACGGGTCATCGTCGTGGGCGTGGATGGTTCCGCCTCGTCGGTCGCCGCCCTGCAGCTTGCTGCTCGCATGGTCCCCCTCATGGGCGATGTCCTCCACGCCGTGTCGGTGTGGCAGTACCCCGTGGTGTTCGGCATCTACACGCCGATGGATTGGAACTACGAGGAACTCGCGGGCAAGGCCCTCGACCAGGCCCTGTCCGACGCCTTCCCCGACGGCGTCCCCTGCAGGATCGAGCCCCGCGTCGTCCATGGTTCGCCCGCCGAGACCCTGATCGAACAGAGCAGCAGCGCGTCGCTGGTCGTGGTCGGCTCGCGGGGACACGGAGGGTTCAGTGGCCTGCTGCTCGGTTCGGTCAGTTCGGCGGTGGCGGAACGGTCGGCCTGTCCCGTCCTGGTCTCCCACGGTGCCCCGGAGCATCCGGGGGGTCAGATCATCGACCTGCCGGCGGTCGGAGTCTCGGCGTGAGCGCGGGCGGCAACGTCGAAGCGCCGGTGGTCCGGGAGAAACCGGTCGTCGTCGGCTATGACGGATCGGACGGCTCCCGGCGCGCGGTCCTGTGGGCGGCCCATCACGCTGCGAAGGGGGGCGTTGCACTCGTGGTCGTGCACTGCTGGGTATGGCCGTTCTTCACCGAGAATCTGGGCCCCGTGGCCGATGTCAGGGACAGCGGCCTGCAGCGCGCCGCCGAACGGACCGCAGCTGAAGGACTCGACCTCGCCAAAGGTGCCGAGCCCGACGTCCAGGTCAGCGTGCGCCTGATCACCGGGTTCCCTTCGGAAGTACTGACCAGGCTCTCGGTCGAGGCGTCGTTGCTCGTCACCGGGACCCGCGGTCTCGGAGGCTTCGCCGGCCTGCTGGTCGGTTCGGTGAGTCTCCACCTGGCAGCAGCGGCATCCTGCCCCGTCGCGGTGGTGCGGGTGGACCGCCCGGAGGACGGGGACGTCCTGGTCGCCGTCGACGGATCCCCGGAGAGTGACCGCGCCGTGGTCGCCGCGGCCGCTCTGGCGAAGACGCTGCACGCGCCCCTGCGCGTCCTCCACGTCAGGCCCTACAGCCGCCACACCCTGACCCGGCTGCCCGACCCGGAGCACGACCCGGTGATCCAGCGGGCACTGAACCTCCTCCCGGCGGACACCGACCTGACCGTCATCGAGGATTCCTTCGCCGAACCCTCCGTCCCCGGGGTGATCGTGCACCACGCCCGGAGCGCCGCGTGCGTGGTGCTCGGTGCGAAGGGAACCAATACGCTCGGCGCCCGGCTCGGCTCTGCGGTCCACGCAGTGCTGCACCACGCCGAGGGCAATGTGCTCATCGTCCGCTGACCCCGATAGGAAGGCCCCGCCATGACCAGCATCAGCGCTCTCTGGACCTCACTCGACACGACAGTCCAGCAATGGCTCCTACAGAATCCCGGGACGATGGTCCTGCCCCGGACCTATGCCAACCGGGTCGAAGCAGCGGGGGTGTCCCTGCACCTCGACGAGCACGGGGAGTACTGGCTCTCGCCGGAGGAGATGGACTTCCTCAGGATGCAGAGGGGACACGTGCCGGCACCGGTCGGGGAGGAGAGGCCGTAGGGCGGGCCATGGTTCCTCATGTGCCGGCGATGGGGGCGGTCAGGGCCTGCGTGGCTGCGATGAGGTCCGTCGGCGCCAGCTCGATGTCGAGTCCGCGCCGACCGCCGGACACGAAGACCGTCGCGTGCAGCAGGACCGTCTCGTCGATGATGACGCCAGACCGCTGACGCTGCCCGAGGGGCGAGATCCCTCCGAGGACGTAACCCGAGCGGCGTTCGGCGACGGCCGGATCGGCCATCGCCGCCCTGCGCTTCCCGAGCGCGGAAGCGAGTGCCTTGAGGTCCAGCGATCCACTGACCGGTACGACGGCGACCACGACGGTCCCATCGACGCTCGCCATGAGTGTCTTGAAGACCCGCTCCGGTTCGACGCCTAGTGCTGTCGCAGCTTCCAGACCGAAGGAGGACACTCCGTCGTCGTGCGGGTAGGGGCGAAGGACGAAAGGTACACGGGCAGCCGTCAGCGCTGCCACCGCGGGTGTACCCACAGAGCCGGTGATCTTCCTGGCCATGCTCTGCCTCCTCTGTGCTGCTAAGCCGTGGCTACCTCGCGGAGGTCGGCCAACTCCATGGAGTCCGGCTGCCCCCAGGCGCCGGAGAAGTCACAGGACAGGATGAACTCGACCGCGACGGGACCGGTGAGGAGGAGCCCTTCCACGTAATCCACGCCGTTCCGCTGCGTCGACTCCACCCCTTCGGAAGCCAGGAGACCGAGGACCTCCGAGGTCTCGAGGGCGTCCTCGTCGTGGGTGGAGCACCAGTAGACGTACAGGCCCTCGAACTCGTCGAGCGAGACCAGTGAGCCGTCGGCGGTGACGGTGAGGCAGGTGTTCAGGAAAGCGTCGATGTGCTGCGTCATGGTGGAGATCCTTTGCAGTCGGGGAAAGCAGTGCCGACGGGGCGTGGGCCGGTCGGGCAGTCCGCGCGAAGCGGTGGGGGAGGTGTCACGCCCGGCGCGGGAGTGACCGAAGAGAGGCGTGAACGAGGTGTCAGAGCAGCGGGTGCGGAGCCCGGTCGTGTTCCGAGGAAGAGGCAGGGCGCCGGACAGGGCCGCCTGCGAGGAGTTGTCGAAGAAGTATTTCCGGGGTGTTCATGCTGCACGCCCCTTCCGGGGGTGGTGCTCTGCTGCTGAGTACCCGGCGCGACGGCCAGGGTGACGAAGAGAAGAACCGAAGACAGCCGCCTTCTTCTAGACAACTACCCCCACCCTACCCTGATGCCCCGGATGCCGTACGGCGGCCTCGCTACAGTACTCGTATGCACCCCGGAGGAGGCCCGCCATGTGGATCGGATTCGTCGAGTTCGACGTCCTGCTCGGAGACGTCCATTCGCTGAAGGGCAAGCGGTCAGTGGTTCGTCCGCTGGTCTCGGATCTCCGCCGGCGGTTCGAGCTGTCGGTCGCCGAGGTGGGACACCAGGACCTGCACCGCAGGGCCGTGGTCGGGGCCGGAGTGGTCGGTGGTGACAGGCAGCATGTGGTCGACGTGCTGGACAGCGTGGAGCGATTCGTCGCGGCGAGGCCGGAGGTCGAGCTCCTGAGCGCCCGGCGCCGGCTCCTCAACAGCGAGGACTAGCCGGGGCAGTGGCAGGGCGGCCGGTGCTCCGCCGAACGCTCGGCCGCCCGGTTGCCGCCGGTCGGCTACGACGTCGCGAGCGTGTGCAGTGCGCCGTCGTCGAACGCGTCGAGCAGCGCCCGGATGTCCTTGTAGACCTCGACGGCGCCGGCATCGCGCAGTTCCGCCTCGCTCGTTCCGCCCGAGGCGAGTCCGATCGTGGGGATCTTCAGTTCGGAGGCGGCCAGCACGTCCCATACCGAATCGCCGACGAAGACCGCGTTCGCGGCCTCCAGCCCACCGGCCTCGAGGGCGGCCTCGAGGATGTCCGGGGAGGGCTTGCTGTTGTCCGCGTCGCCCGAGCTCGTGGCGGCAGTGATCGCCTCGTCCGCATCGATGATGCCGCGGAGGACACCGAGCTCCTGCTGCGAGGCGGACGACGCGAGGACCACGGTCAGGCCGTCATCGGCACACCGACGCACGAGGTCCGCTGCACCCTCGAAGGGGCGGAGGCCGGGCCAGTAGGTCGAGAAGATGGCACCGTGGGTGGAGTCCAGCTCGGTGTCCTGCTCCGCGTCGCGATCGTCCCCGAGGAGGTGTGCGACGAGCTTGTCCCCGCCCATCCCGATCGCCCGGTGGATCTCCGCCATGGGCACGTCGTGTCCGAAGCGGCGGAAGGCCTGCCACCAGGCGACGGTGTGCTGGTAGTTCGAATCGACGAGCGTGCCGTCCACGTCGAAGAGCACGCCGTGCCGCGCGTCGGGGGAGTGCGCCGTTCCGTCTGCCATGTGGGTGTACCTTCCTCGTGCCGGATCTTCCTCACCCGAGTCTAGGAACACCCGCGCTCCTGCGGGTGCTTCCCGGACTGTTGCACGGGGGCGGAAAGTGTGGCTCGGTCAGGCGGTGGCCACGGGCTCGACGACGATCGCCACACGCTCGTCGCCGATGCGCGTCAGCACGAGCGTGGCCTTCTTCCTGCCCTTGCCCGATCCGGTCAGGAGCTGCTTCCGGACCTCCTCCGGCGTGACCGAGGTGCCGCGTTTCTTGATGTCCAGGACCCCGATCCCCTCGGTCCGGACCCAGGCCTTCAGCGCCTTGACGTTGTAGGGACGTACCTCGAGCACGCGGTAGGCGCGCGCGAACGGGGTGTCCGTCAGGAACGGCGCGCAGATGTAGGCGATCATCGGATCGAGCAGGTGCCCGCCCAGCCGGTCCGCGAGGTCGGCCACGAGTTCGGCGCGGATGACGGCTCCGTCGGGTTCGTAGAGGTATCCGGCAGGCTCGCCGATCGCGGGTGTCGGGCCGTGGCCGAACTCCTGCTCGGACACCATCTCGGCGGCCCCGCGCGGTCCGATGGTCAGGGCGGCACGGCGGACGCCGTCGCGCCTGAGCGCGTTGAACCAGAGCGCCACCTCGGTGACGTCGCCGTCCACCGAGACCCACTGCGCCTCGCACCCGGCGGGGATGGAATCGTGGGGCATGCCCGGACCCATCTTGACGCCGACGGGCTTCCCGCTGTCGGCGAGTTCCTGGACGAAGGACAGGGGAGGCGAGAACGCCTCTGGATCGAAGAGCCGGGACGTGCCCGAGGTGGTCGTGGTCCTCCGCGCAGGGTCGAGCCAGACGCCGTCGTACTCCGCGGTGTCGACGAAGGAGGCGTCCGCGTTGACGACGCGGGCGTTGGGGAAGGGCATCAGGTTCATGGTCGCGGCTGCCGCCGTCGTCTCGTCCAGTTCGACGGCGGTGACCTCACGGTCCAATGTGGCGAGGGCCATGCTGTCGGCGCCGAGCCCGCACCCGAGGTCAGCGATCTTCACGAGGCCTGCGTCGACGAAGCGCTGCGCATGGCGGGCGGCGACGGTCAGGCGGGTGGCCTGCTCCAGACCGGCTGCGGTGAAGATCATGCGATCGGCGAAGGGCCCGAATTTGGCGGAGGCCTTCGCCCGCAGGCGGGACTGCGTGAGGGCTGCTGCAACCACCTCCGGCGCGTATCCGGCCGCCCGGAGCTGCCCGGTGAGGCGCATGCTGTCGGCTTCGGTGTAGGGACCGAGCGAGTTCAGCAGCTCCCAGCCCTCGGGGGTGAGGATCTCCGCGATGTTGTCCGACGCCATGCAGCCAGCCTAGGCGAAGTAGACCGCGATCCTGTTGCCGCGGATCTGCTCCACCTGGATGTCCACGTCGTACACGTCGTGGAGGACCGAGGGCGTCATGATCTCCTCGGGCGTGCCCTGGTGGATCAGGGCGCCGTCGCGCATGGCGATGATGGTGTCCGAGTAGCAGGAGGCGAAGTTGATGTCGTGGATGACCAGGACCACGGTCTTCCCGAGTTCGTCGACGAGCCGACGGAGCAGCCGCATCATGTCCACCGAGTGCTTCATGTCGAGGTTGTTGAGCGGCTCGTCGAGGAGGATGTAGTCGGTGTCCTGTGCCAGCACCATCGCGATGAACGCACGCTGGCGCTGACCGCCGGAGAGCTCGTCGACGAACCTGTCCGCCAGGTCCGTGAGGTCGAGGTAGTCCAGGGCGCGCTCGATGTGCTCACGGTCCACCACCGTGGGACGCCCGTTGTTGTGCGGGAACCGCCCGAAGCCCACGAGGTCCCGCACGGAGAGCCGGACGGTCAGCTGGTTCTCCTGCCGCAGGATGGACAGGGTGCGCGCGAGGGTGGGGCCCGGCGCGGTGCTGACGTCGAGCCCGGCCACAGATACCGTGCCTGCGTCGAGCGGCAGGAGCCTGCTCATGAGCGAGAGCAGCGTCGATTTCCCGGCGCCGTTCGGGCCGATGATCGAGGTGACACCGCCGCTCGGGATCGTGCAGCCGACGTCGTCCACCACCGTGGTGGTGCCGTAGCGCTTGGTGGCATGGGCGACGGTGATCATCTGACGCGGCCTTTCAGCAGGAGTGCGAGGAACACGAGGCCGCCGGTGAACTCGATGACGATGCTCAGTGCGGTGTCGAAGGCGAAGACCTGCTCGAGGACGAGTTGCCCACCCACGAGTGCGATCACGCCGAGCAGGACGGCGATCGGGAGGACGACGGCGTGCCGGAACTGGCTGCAGAGCTGGTAGGCCAGCGCCGAGACGAGCAGGCCGAAGAACGTCACCGGTCCCACGAGTGCGGTGGAGACGGCGACGAGCACCGAGCAGATCACGAGGACCAGCGTCACAGTGCGCCGGTAGTCCACGCCGAGCCCGACGGCGGTGTCGCGGCCCAGGGCCAGGACGTCGAGGCGGTGGCGCAGCCGCCAGGCCGGGATGCAGAGACCGGCGACGGCGACGGCGGAGATGAGCAGCAGGCTCGGATCCACCCGGTTGAAGCTGGCGAAGAACAGGTCCTGCAGGATGATGTACTCGCTGGGGTCCATCAGGCGCTGCAGCAGTGATGACAGGCCCCTGAAGAACACTCCGAAGACGATGCCGACGAGCAGCAGCAGGTGGAGGCTCCGCCCTCCGCCGGTGAAGAGCCACCGGTACAGCAGCCAGGAGAACGCCACCATGAGGGCGACCTCGACGAGGAAGCGGATCGGTGCCCCGAGGGTCAGGAGCGTCCGGGCGCCGAGGGCGAACGCGAGCACGGTCTGGATGAGGATGTACAGCGCGTCCAGCCCCATGATGGACGGCGTCAGGATCCGGTTGCCGGTCACGGTCTGGAACAGGACGGTCGATACGCCGACCGCGACGGCGACCAGGACCATCGCTCCCACTCGGTTGAGGCGCCGCGGCAGGACGTACCCGAGGTTGCCCTCGAGTCCCACCAGGAGGAATGCTGCGACCAGAGCCACGCAGGCGGCGCCGAGCACTCCCAGCCAGACAGCCGGCGGAATCGAGCGGACGGGCTTCCGGCCGGACTGCACGACGGCGGTGGGAAGGGCGTTCGTCCTAGCGCGCACCGGCATTCCTCCGAACGAGCAGGGTGATGAACAGCGCACTGCCCACCACCGAGACGATCACGCCCACCGGCACTTCGTAGGGGAAGCGGATCACGCGGCCCAGGATGTCGCAGGCGAGGACGAAACCGGCGCCGAGGACGGCGATCCATGGCACGGCCCGGCGGACGTTGTCCCCGACCACGAGGGAGACGAGGTTGGGCACGATGAGTCCGAGGAACGGAATGGCACCGACCACCACGACGACGACGGCACTGATCAGGCTCACGAGCACGAGACCGAGGTTCATGGTGCGCCGGTAGTCGAGGCCGAGGTTGGTGGTGAATTCCTCACCCATGCCTGCAACGGTGAAGCGGTCGGCGCAGACGTACCCGACGACGGCGAGGACGGCGACGATCCAGAGCAGCTCGTAGCGGCCTCGGATGAGTCCGGAGAAGTCGCCGATCATCCAGGTGTTGAGCGTCTGCAGGAGGTCGAAGCGGTAGGCGAAGAACGTGGTCACCGCTGCGATGACCCCGCCGAGCATGATGCCTACGAGGGGCACGATCAGGGTGTTCCGCAGTGGTATCCGGCGGAGGACGGTGAGGAACAGGGCCGTACCGGCCATGGCGAAGAGCGCTGCGATGAGCATCTTCCCCAGGATCGGGGCGCCGGGGACGAGGAGGGTCGCCACGAGGATCCCCGCCGTCGCGGATTCGACGGTTCCGACCGTCGACGGCTCCACGAAACGGTTCCGCGCCATGAGCTGGAGGATGAAGCCTGCGATACTGAGCGCGATCCCGGCCAGGATCACCGCGAGGGTGCGCGGAACCCGGCTGATGAGGAACGTCTGCCAGACCCCGGCGTCGCCCGCCAGCAGATCCGCGGGCGTCACGGTCGAGACCCCGACGAAGAGGCTGATGAGGGCGAGCAGCAGCACGGCTCCGCCGGCCAGCCACAGGGGCGGAGTGCGGGGGGAACCGTGCTGCTGGACCGGCTGCTGCGACCGGATGGAGAGGGCTGCCATGAGAGCTCCTGCCGCGTGGACGCGGCGGGGCCGGCTAGGCCGTGACGGCCTCGCTGACGGCCGAGACCATGGCGTCCAGGTTGGTGAGTCCGTAGCCGATGAGGTACCAGCTCGCGGAGTCGAGGTAGGTGATGGCGTCGTTCTTGGCGGCGTCCGTGCCGTTGACGAGTTCGTTGTCGAGGACGGCGGAACCCGCTGCGCCGGCTTCACCGACGGCCGCATCGCGGTCGATCACGAAGAGGTGGGCGGGATTGACGTCCGCGATGTACTCGAAGGAGACGGCCTCGCCGTGCGTGCCGTCGGATGTCACCTCGGCGGCGGGCTGGACGCCGAGCACGTCGTGGATGAGACCGAAGCGCGACCCGGCTCCGTAGGCGGTGACCTCTCCCGCGCTGGTCATGAGGATCAGGCCGTTCCCGGCGGACGCGGCTGCCTCCTTCGTCGCGGCGATCTTGGCGTCGAGGGCTGCCAGGCGGTCCTCCACCTCGTCCTCGGCGTCGAAGATCCGGCCCAGCGACTCGGTGGAATCGGTGAAGCTCGCGATCGGGTCCGCGGGATCGACGCTGAGATCGATGGTCGGGGCGATCTCGGAGAGCTCGTCGTAGGAGTCCGCCACACGTCCGGAGATGATGATGAGGTCGGGGCCGGCTGCGGCGATGGCCTCGAAGTCCGGCTCCTTCATCGAACCGATGTTCGTGATGTCGCCACCCTCGTAGGCCGAGAGCTGTTCGGGCAGGGTGCCCTGGGGAACCCCGGCCACGTCGACCCCGAGCGCGTCCAGGCTGTCCAGGGCGCCGAGATCGAACGTGAACACGGTCTCCGGGTTGACCGGTACCTCGGTGGTGCCCTGTGCGTGGTCGACGGAGACGGTCGAGGCAGCTGCGGGCCCGTCCGCGGCTTCGGAGGAACCACCGCACGCCGACAGGGCGAGGGTGGCCGCTGCGGCGGCGGAAAGGACGGCGAGGCGCGCGTGTGCCATGGGATCTGCTCCGGAATCTGGAGGGCCGGGGAGGCCGGACGAGAAGTAAGGGAACCCTTACCTCTATGACGATAGATGGCACTGCCCGAATTACGCAACTGAACCATGACGTATTCGTCACAACGTCGCCTCGTGGTGTTGCTGTTCGCGCAAGCACTGGCACTCGCCTTGACCGAGTGCTAACCGTTGCATACAGTCGGACTTGGCACTCACCCGTTGTGGGTGCCAATCCCGAGGGAAGCGTTCACCGGCACCGCGACGACGGTTCGCGCCCCACCCGAGGGCCTACATTCCATTGGTATCGAACGCAAAGGAGAGCCCGGATGTCGGTCTCTATCAAGCCGCTTGAGGATCGTATCGTTGTCCGCCCGCTCGAAGCCGAGCAGACCACTGCTTCCGGCCTCGTCATCCCGGACACCGCCAAGGAGAAGCCCCAGGAGGGCGAGGTCGTGGCAGTTGGACCGGGTCGCGTCGACGACAACGGTAACCGCGTTCCCGTCGACGTCGCCGAGGGCGACATCGTCATCTACTCGAAGTACGGCGGAACCGAAGTGAAGCACGGCGGCCAGGAATACCTGGTCCTCTCCGCCCGCGACGTCCTCGCCGTCGTCGTCAAGTAGTACCCCGAATGGAAGAGCCCCGGCCCGCAATGGCCGGGGTTTTTCTCGCTGCACGAGCCTGAAAGGAACCAACAATGGCAAAGCAGTTGGAATTCAACGACGCCGCCCGCCGTGCCCTCGAGGCCGGCGTGGACAAGCTCGCGAACACCGTCAAGGTGACGCTGGGCCCCCGCGGACGCAATGTCGTACTGGACAAGAAGTGGGGCGCTCCCACGATCACGAACGACGGCGTCACGATCGCCCGCGAGATCGAACTCGATGACCCGTTCGAGAACCTCGGCGCCCAGCTGGCGAAGGAAGTGGCCACCAAGACGAACGACGTCGCCGGTGACGGAACGACGACCGCCACGGTCCTGGCGCAGGCACTGGTCAAGGAAGGCCTGCGCAACGTGGCAGCCGGCGCAGCACCCGGGCAGCTCAAGCACGGCATCGAGGTAGCGGTCGAGGCCGTCGCCAAGCGCCTGCTGGAGAACGCCCGCGAGGTCGTCGGCCAGCAGACCGCCAACGTCGCCTCCATCTCCGCCCAGAGCACCGAGGTGGGAGACCTCCTTGCCGAGGCCTTCGAGAAGGTCGGCAAGGATGGTGTGATCACCATCGAGGAATCGTCGACCACCCAGACCGAGCTGGTCCTGACCGAGGGCATGCAGTTCGACAAGGGCTACCTCTCGCCGTACTTCGTGACCGACGCCGAGCGCCAGGAAGCCGTCCTCGAGGACGCGCTGATCCTGATCAACTCCGGCAAGATCTCCTCGCTGCAGGAGTTCCTGCCGCTGCTGGAGAAGGCGCTGCAGGCCGGCAAGCCGCTGTTCATCATCGCCGAGGACATCGAGGGCGAAGCGCTCTCCACCCTGGTGGTCAACAAGATCCGCGGCACCCTGAACGTCGTCGCCGTCAAGGCCCCCGGCTTCGGTGACCGCCGCAAGGCCATGATGCAGGACATCGCCACCCTCACCGGTGCGCAGGTCGTCTCGCCGGATCTCGGTCTGAAGCTGGACCAGGTGGGTCTCGAGGTACTCGGTTCCGCACGTCGGATCACCGTCACCAAGGACGCCACCACCATCGTCGACGGCACCGGTAGCGAGTCCGACGTCGCCGACCGCGTGGCGCAGATCCGCGCCGAGGTCGAGCGGACCGATTCCGACTGGGATCGCGAGAAGCTCCAGGAGCGCCTCGCCAAGCTCGCCGGCGGTATCGGCGTCATCAAGGTCGGAGCGGCCACCGAGGTGGAACTCAAGGAGAAGAAGCACCGCATCGAGGACGCCGTGTCCTCGACGCGTGCGGCTCTCGAAGAGGGCATCGTCGCCGGTGGTGGCTCCGCCCTGGTCCACGCCGGCAAGGCGCTGGACACCGACCCCGACGTCCTGGCACTCGAGGGCGACGCGGCAACCGCGATCAACCTCGTCCGCCGCGCGCTCGCCCAGCCGCTGCGCTGGATCGCCGAGAACGCAGGGCACGAGGGCTACGTCGTCGTCGCCAAGGTCTCCGAGCTCGAGGACGGCCACGGCTTCAACGCCGCGACCGGCGAGTACGAGAACCTCGTCGACGCCGGCATCATCGACCCCGTGAAGGTCACGCGTTCCGCCCTGCGGAACGCCGCCTCCATCGCGGCGCTGGTGCTCACCACGGAAACCCTCGTGGTCGAGAAGCCCGAGGAGTCCGAGGACGAGGGCCACGGTCACTCGCACTAGGACGCCCGGGCTCCGGCCCGCAGTTCCCGCACACACAGAAGCACCCCGGTTGCTCGACAGCCGGGGTGCTTCTGCGTGTGCGGCCGAAACTGGGTCCGCCGCGCGGGGGAAGATCCCACCGGACGGTCCGCGAAAGTGGGAATGGTCCACTCTGCCCACCGGAGCGGCCTGCTCAGTGGGATGGTTCGCGCGCCCGGGATCCGCGATGACGTCGAACGACGGAGCCCCGGCACTCTGCGCGAGTGCCGGGGCTCCGGATGAAGCTGGTGAGGCTCGCCCTAGGCGTCGACGACGATGGCCGAGACGATCGGCTGGCGGTTGTAGAACCGGCGCATCCAGTTGACCGTGGCTCGCTCGATGACGTCCTCCGGGTCCTGGCGGTTGCCGCCCTGGCGGTTCGACACGGAGTCACGCAGCGCCTTCTCGACGGCCGCTCCCGCCTTGTCGAGATCCTCGTCCGAGCAGGAGAAGCCCTTGATGAAGAACTCGGGCGCTTCGACGATGTCCCCGTTGTCCGGGTCGACGATGGCGAGGACGGTGACGACGCCCTCCTCGGCCAGGCGGCGGCGTTCGCGGAGATCCTCCTCGGTGATTCCACCGACGCTGTCGCCGTCGACGAACACGAGCCCGGCGTCGACCTTGCCCGAGATCGTCGCGCGTCCGCGGGCGAGGTCGACGGTCACGCCGTCCTGGGCGATCACGACGTTGCGCGGATCAACGCCCGTTGCAACGGCGATCTCCGAGTTCGCGCGGAGGTGGCGCCACTCGCCGTGCACCGGCATGACGTTGCGGGGCTTGACGATGTTGTAGCAGTACGCGAGCTCGCCGGCACTGGCGTGTCCGGAGACGTGCACCTTTGCGTTGCCCTTGTGGACGACGTTCGCGCCGATCTCGGTGAGCGCGTTGATGATGCCGTAGATGGCGTTCTCGTTGCCCGGGATCAACGAGCTCGCGAGCAGCACGGTGTCACCCTCGCTGATGCGGATCGCGTGATCCTTGTTCGCCATACGGGACAGGGCGGCCATCGGCTCGCCCTGGGAGCCGGTGCAGATGAGGACCACCTTGTGGTCGTCGCTGCGCTCGAGCTTCTTGAAGTCCACGAGCAGGCCCTGGGGGATGTTGAGGTACCCCAGGTCGGCGGCGATGGTCATGTTGCGGACCATCGAACGTCCCACGAAGGCCACCTTGCGGCGGTGCTGGTGCGCGGTGTCGATGATCTGCTGGATGCGGTGGATGTGGCTCGCGAAGCTGGAGACGATGATCCGGCGCGGCGCGGTGCGGAAGACGGCGTCGATGGCCGGCGCGAGGTCCTTCTCCGACGTCGTGAATCCCGGCACGTCCGCGTTCGTCGAGTCCGTGAGGAACAGGTCCACGCCCTCGGCGCCCAGCCGAGCGAAGCCCGCGAGGTCCGTGATGCGGCGGTCCAGGGGGAACTGGTCCATCTTGAAGTCACCCGTGTGCAGCACCGTGCCGGCCGCGGTGCGGATGGCGACGGCGAGGCTGTCAGGGATGGAGTGGTTCACGGCGACGAATTCGAGGTCGAAGCCGCCCATCGTCCGGCGGTCGCCCTCCTTGACCTGGATGGTCTTGGGGGTGATGCGGTGTTCCTTCAGCTTCGCCTCGATGAAGGCGAGTGTCAGGCGCGAGCCGACCAGGGGGATGTCAGCCCGTTCCTTCAGCAGGTACGGGACGCCGCCGATGTGGTCCTCGTGGCCGTGCGTCAGGACGACGGCAACGACGTCGTCGAGCCTGTCCCTGATGTAGGAGAAGTCCGGCAGGATCACGTTGATGCCGGGCTGGTGTTCCTCGGGGAACAGGACCCCGCAGTCGACGATCAGCAGCTTGCCGTCGAACTCGAAGACGGTCATGTTTCTGCCGATCTCACCGATACCGCCCAGGGCGACGATACGCATGGCTCCCGTGGCCAGTTCCCGTGGTGCTTTCAGTGCGGCAGGTCTTTTATTCACAGATCAGTGTTCTCTCGGTAGTGGGGGGGAAGCGGGGTCGTGGCCGTCAGACGAAGGTCGTCGAGGCCGGCACACCCGGCTGTTCCGTTCAGGCGCTCCCCGGCTTTCCGAGGACATACTCCTCCAAGAGTACGTGGTTCTGCCGTCTACCGGAGGATCGGGTCCTCCACCGTCGTGCCGGGGACGGGCAGAGGACGAGGAAACGGGGGTCGGCGTCGCCCACCACCATCGTGAATCGGCCTGTCCGCCCGGACCGGGACCACCTTCCCCAGGGCCTGCGCCGGGACGCCCGTTCCGGTCCTCGGGAGGAGTTCCGGGGCCGTGCTCAGCGCGTGCAGCCGTACCCGTGCACGGAATAGGGCGGCCCGGCGATCCGTTCTAGACTGACAGAGCCCGCCGGCGCACCTGAGCCGAAGGCCTATCCCACCCCATCGGGCGACACCGAAAGAGGCAGCAGTGAGCCAGCAGTCCGGCCAGAACGAGACCCACGACCCCTTCGGATTCATCGGCCTGACGTACGACGACGTGCTCCTGCTCCCCGGCCACACCGACGTCATCCCCTCCGAGGCGGACACGTCCTCGCGCATCTCCAAGCGCATCACCGTGAAGACGCCGCTGCTGTCCTCCGCCATGGACACGGTGACGGAGGCACGCATGGCCATCGCCATGGCACGCCAGGGAGGCCTCGGCGTGATCCACCGCAACCTCTCCATCCAGGACCAGGCCGACCAGGTGGACCGCGTGAAGCGCAGCGAATCAGGCATGATCACGAACCCGCTCACGATCGGCCCCGACGCCACCCTCCAGGAACTCGACGAGCTGTGCGGGCACTATCGCGTCTCCGGCCTGCCGGTCGTCGACGCCGCCGGCCACCTCCTCGGGATCGTCACCAACCGCGACACCCGGTTCGTGCTCGAGCGGGACTTCGAGCGCACGCTGGTACGCGACGTCATGACGAAGATGCCGCTCGTCACCGGGCACGTCGGCATCAGCGGCGACGACGCCATCAACCTCCTTGCCGCCAACAAGATCGAGAAGCTGCCCCTCGTCGACGACGAAGGGGTTCTCCGCGGCCTCATCACCGTGAAGGACTTCACCAAGGCCGAGCAGTATCCGCTGTCCACGAAGGACGACGACGGACGCCTCCGGGTCGGCGCGGCCATCGGCTTCTTCGGCGACGGCTGGGAGCGGGCCATGGCGCTCGTCGACGCCGGCGTGGACGCACTCTTCGTCGACACGGCCAACGGACACAGCGCCGGGGTGCTCGAGATGATCTCCCGCCTCAAGGCCGAGGCGTCCGTGGCGCACGTCGACATCATCGGCGGGCAGGCAGCCACCCGCGAGGGTGCCCAGGCCCTGATCGACGCCGGTGCGGACGGCATCAAGGTAGGCGTGGGTCCCGGTTCCATCTGCACCACGCGCGTCGTCGCCGGTGTCGGTGTCCCGCAGGTCACCGCCATCTACGAATCGGCCAAGGCGGCGATACCCGCAGGGGTGCCGGTCATCGCCGACGGCGGCCTCCAGTACTCGGGCGACATCGGCAAGGCCCTCGTGGCCGGAGCGGACACCGTCATGCTCGGTTCGCTGCTGGCCGGGAGCGCGGAGGCGCCCGGCGAGCTGATCTTCGTCAACGGCAAGCAGTTCAAGACGTACCGCGGGATGGGGTCGCTCGGCGCCATGCAGACGCGCGGCAAGAACACGTCCTACTCGAAGGACCGCTACTTCCAGGCGGACGTCACGGGTGACGACAAGCTGATCCCCGAGGGCATCGAGGGGCGCGTCGCCTACCGGGGCCCCCTCGCCTCGGTGGCGTACCAGCTCGTCGGCGGTCTGCGCCAGACCATGTTCTACACGGGTGCGCGCACCATCCCCGAGCTGAAGGCCAAGGGGAAGTTCGTCCGCATCACGGCGGCCGGGCTCAAGGAATCGCACCCGCACGACATCCAGATGACGGTCGAGGCACCCAACTACGGCTCCAAGTAGCAGCACCGCGCAGCATCGGCCCCGGCCACACCGACGGCCAGGGGACGGTGGGGCGTGAGCGGACTCCCGCAACCCGAGGCCGTCGCACGCCGCAAGCTCCGTCTCGGACCCTACGCCCGCGCCGTCGGGCACGTCCTGGCGGTCAGCGCCAGGGCGTCGCCGGGTGCAGTGATCATGAAGGTCGCGGGCTCACTGATCTCGGCTGTGCTGCCGCTGGTCACCACCTACTTCGCCTCGCTCACGACGACGGCACTCGCTGCCGCCTATGCCGGTGATCCCGACGCCGGCGGGGACGCCATCCGTTACGTCATCATCACGGCGGTGCTGGGTCTGCTGTGGGGGGCCTTCACCAGCGTGGACCGCTACATCCAGCAGGTCCTGAGCTTCCGCGTCGGAGCGATCGTGGGGGACCGCATGTACGAGCGCTTCCTCGCGCTCGAGTTCTGGCGGTACGACGACAAGGAGACCGTGGACCTGTACGACCGGGCCCGGCGCTTCTCCGACTCCTACGCGCGGGTCCTCGACCGGATCGCCGCGATCTTCACCCAGCTGGCCTCGGTGGTCCTCGCGATCGGTGCGTTGCTCCTGGTCAGCTGGTGGATCGCCCTGATCGTGCTCGTCGCCATCATTCCCAGCGTGTACCTCCAGTTCCGCCTCTCCCGGGAGCAGATGGCGCACTGGAACACGCAGGTGGATTCGCGGCGGCAGCGGCGCATGATCGAGAACAACCTCATGAAGCCGCAGCACATCGCCGAGATGCGGCTGTACGGGATCGTCCGGCACCTCATGGACCTCCGCTCCACGCTGCGCGACGCCGACGAGAAGCGACGGCTGGACTTCCAGAAGCGCTACATCCCCAAGCAGTTGCTCGCGGACGCACTGCAGTACGGCGCGGAGTTGCTCGCGCTGGTCTGGGTCGTGGGCCAGATCATCGCCCGCGCCCAGCCCGTGGGCCAGTTCCTCTACGTCCAGCAGATCGTCAGCCGCGCCCTCAGCACGGCGAACAACCTCGTGTCCTCGCTGAGCTCGATCGACGAGGACCTCGCGAACCTCAAGGACTACGAGCAGTTCATGGACTTCCCGTTGTCCACCACCGCGACCGGCCGGCTGGACCGCGCTCCGGCCGGCGTCGAACTCCATGACATCCACTTCACCTACGCGGGCAGCGAGGCCGAGGTGCTGAAGGGCATCACCATGTCCTTCGAACGCGGGACCCACGTCGCGATCGTCGGCGAGAACGGCGCCGGGAAGTCCACGCTCATCCGGGTGCTGGCCGGGCTGTACCAGCCCAGCAGGGGGGCGGTCCTGCTGGACGGGCGGGACCTGCGCGACATCGGCATCGACGACTGGCACCAGCACCTGGCCGTGATGTCCCAGGACTTCCTGCGCTACGAGTTCGCCACCGCAGCCAACAACATCTACTTCGGGGATGTCCGTGGTCCCCGCGACGACGAGCGCGTCCGCCGCGCCGCAGAGGACGCGGAGGCGGCCGACTTCATCGACGGGATGCCCAGTGGCTTCGAGAACTACGTCAGCAACTGGATGGAGGATCCCCGCGGGCGCAAGGGCAGCGGACTGTCCGGAGGGCAGTGGCAGCGCCTGGCGATGGCGCGCAATTTCTACCGGGACGCGCCCTTCGTGGTCATGGACGAGCCGACGTCGGCGATCGACGCGCTCGCCGAGCACCGGATCTTCTCGCGCCTCTTCGCGGACCGCTCCCGCACCATCATCGCGATCAGCCATCGGCTCGCGACCATCGAGAAGGCGGATGTCGTGTACATGCTCGAGGACGGCCGCGTGGTCGAATCCGGCACCCACCGGGAACTGGTAGAACTGCGCGGCAGGTACTACAGGATGTTCGAGAGCCAGCTGCCCGAGGACTGACGTGGAGCCGTTCCCGCTAGAGGGGGCCGAATGCGAAGGGCCCGCGGCCGTCGTCGGACCGTGCCAGGTGCTCGAGCTCGGCCCGGACGGCGTCGTGGCGCCGGATGAAGTCCCGGAAGAGGGAACGGGCGTGCTCGGTGTGCCAGGCCGGGACGATGAGCTGCGCGGACACCGTGACGACGAGCAGAGCTACGCCGGCGAGACCTGCCGCGACGCCCGTCGGGCTGTCCTCCGTCCCGAGCAGGGCGACGGCGAGGACGGCGAAAGCCCCGAACCCGAGGAGTGCCGAGGCCAGAACCGCGCCCCGTAGGGTCATCGGCGCGCGCGATGACGTCAGGCGGCGATGCGGCGGTAACGGATGGAAGCGCTGCCAGAGGTGCATGGACAGTCCGCAGACGAGCAGCGCGAGGGCGAGGACCGGCAGGACCCACCCGAGTGCACCGGAGAACCCGGAGGCGGCAGCCGCGACACCGGCCAGACCGATCATCACCGCCCAGAGATACACCGAGAGGAGCCCGGCTCGCCGCTGCGCGTGGTTGAAGGCCATCCGCCTGAGTACGCTCGTCTGGCTGGGATTCACGTCACCCAGTGCCGGGTCCAACCATTCCGCCAGAGGGCGGACGAGGTGGCCCGCGGGTACTGACGTGGCTCGGGCCCTCCAGTCCTCACTGCTCATCGAGGGCCAGCAACCTGCCGAGATCCTCGATCTCGGCTCCGGCCGCCGGTTCCGTGAGTGCGGGTTCCGGCGAGTCACCTTCCGCCAGCCGCACCGCGCCATCGGTGTTCCTGAGCAACGTCGCGGAGTGCGGGTCGACGCCGAGGCCGTGGTGCTTGGCCCGTACGGACAGCTTCCCACCCGGTTCGGTTGACCCGAGGTAGTGCCGGGCGACGTCCAGTGCGAACGAGAGGACAGGCCTGTCCTGCGGCAGCGGGTTGAACTGGTGGACGCCGTGGGTGCCGACGCTCATGACGAAGGCACCTCCCGCCGACTGGACGGCGAAGAGCACGAAGCTGGCCTCGTCGGTCGTGACAGCGATCTCGAGCCAGGCACCCGCGGTGGCGAAGATCCCGGCGATCAGTCCGGCGGGACCTGCGAGGACCAGGTCAGCACCCTGCAGCGACGCGTGCTCGCGTACGAGCAGCGTCGACAACCCGGCCCGCACCAGAGTGTCACGAGCACCGACATCGGACAGACGGAGCACCTCGCGGCTGTAGTCGGCGGACTCGGTGTCGTTGAACGAGAGCAGGGCGAGGATCTCGTGTTCCGTCAGGGACAGCGTGGTCTCGGGCATCGGGGCCTTTCAGGTCGTGGTCGGTGGTCAGGTCCCGGTCCTATCCGAAGGCCCAGTTCCAGGCGTCCTCGGCAGCATCGCTCACCGATTCACCGGCTTCCCCGAGCGTATCAACAGCGTCGCCCGCGAAGTCGGTGATGCGCTCGGTCACCGGTACATCGCCCGAGAGGATCTGTGCGCCGGCCCACACCAGCGACGCGGCGGCGAAGAAGGGAGCCGCAGGCGTCGGTGCGATGCTGCCTCCGGCGAGGATGGCCGTGATGGTCCCGTCGGCGACGGCGTGTCCGTCTCCGCTCTGGAACCCTTCGTAGGCCTGGGCCGCGCCGGTGAGGATGCCCAGACCGGCCGCTGCATTGCCGGCGATCCTGAGCGCATTCAGCGACTGCGTCCCGCGGATGTACCCGACCTCCGGCATCTGGCCCAGCGTCGTCGTCAGCAGGTTCGCGTTCCGCATCGCGTTCAGGAGCCGCTCGGCGCCGAATCCGGCGGTCGAGGTCGCGAGCGCCCCCAGCTGGAAGGGCGGCCAGGCTCCGAGGTCCCCGCCCCAACCCGCCAGGGTCTCGAGCAGGGTGTCCTGGTTCTGTCCTGCTGCCCCGGTTCCTCCGCCTCCGGCCGGACTCTGCCCATTGGCCCCGCCGCCCTGGTCGCTCGCCGTGTCCTGTTCATCGGCGTCCGCGAGGAGGACCCTCGACTTCTCGCGCAGCAGCGAGGCGCTGTCCTGCAGCTTGGGCCTGATCGAGCTGTTCCACTCCGACCGGAAGCGCTGCGCATCCTGGCCTTGCCAGCCCACGCGGCCGAGAACCGCTGACACCTGCTGATCGATCGTCGAGAGGCTGATGCCCGACACGGACATCGTCTGGGCCAGAGCCCGAAGAGCTGTCGGGTCCGCGCCGATCATTCCGTCCGTCATCATGTCCCCATCGGTCCGTCGCGGGCCCTGAGTGGCCTCCCGTAGCCGACACTAATCGCCGGTGGCGAGGAGGCCAATGGGGACCTCTCCCCACCGAGGACCGGACCGGGCGACCGGCGGGCCTCCCGCGGTGTCCGGAGAGGGTGCTGCGGTGGGGCGGGGCATGGAAAGGCCGGACCGGCAGAGCGCTGGTCCGGCCTCGCGTTCAGGGGAGGTCCGCCTACTTCTGGTCCCCGTCCTTGCCGTCGAACGCGTCCTTGGCCTTGTCCTTGGCCTGGTCCACCTTCTCCGGGTGGTCCTGCGCTGCGTCCTTGGCCTTGTCGGCCATTCCACCAAGATCTGCCATGGGGTGTGCTCCTTGCTTGAGTGGGTTACGGCGCCGTCGGGTCACCGCGCTCTGACCCCACCATCGTGTGCCCCGGCTCGAGGGGGACACCAGTCCGGACGGCGGTTTGACAAGGAGCGCCCGCTGCGGGTTGGAGCACCACGTCCCTCGCGCGTCGGGGTGGTGGTCACCGTGGGTCGAGGCTGCCCCGCCGCCACCCGTGAAGTCGTGTCGTCGCGGATCAGTCCGGGGCGCGCCAGGACAGGAAGGCTGCCCCGGCTCTCAGTGCCGGACCGGGTGGTACCGCCTTCAGCAGGGTGTTGCGCAGTGCGACCCGGCCGGGCGCGGACATGCGAACCGATGACTGCCGAGCGTCGGGATCGGCGTGCGATGAGCTGCGTGCGTGGGCGACGGGCTGCGTCGAAGCCGTGGAGCGCGCCCTGCAGGGGCGTCCCCTGGTTGACGGGCCGGCCGATCAGGAGCCCGACGCATGCTCCGTCCTCGAGTGACGTGTTGGCTCCCTGGCCCATGGTGGGAAGCATGGCATGGGCGGCGTCTCCGATGAGAACCACCCGACCGTACGTGTACGTCGCGAGGTCGGGAGCGAGGGTGTACACGTCGTGGCGCATCACCGCACCCTCCGGAGTGCGGTCGATGAGGCTGCGAACCGGGTCCGACCAGTCGTGGAAGTGGCGCGCGGCGGCGCTCTTCTCGTCGGGCCGGCGGTGACCCTCCTCCGAGGATACGTACCCGTACCAGTACACCTCGTCGCGCGGATGCGGACCGCGCCGAACTCGGTACCGGGGCCCCACCTGATCGTGAAGTCACTCGACACCAGGGATGAGTCCTGGACGACCCCCCGCCATGACGACCTGCCGCTGAACAGGGGGACCGTCATCGGGGCAAGAAGCCTCCTCACGGCGCTGTTGATCCCGTCCGCGGCGACGACGAGATCGGCCTCGAACCGGCTACGGCCAGCAGCGCCGACGCACTCGACCGTTGCCCGCTGCCCGTCCGCGGCACCCACGGCGACATCGACGACCCGTGCGCCGCTGACGAACACCGCGGCCTCGGCCGCCAGGAGCAGCACGGAGTGGAGGCGTTGCCGGTGGATCCCGTAGACATCCTCCCGCCCGTCGGACGCCGGGTCCCGCGGCATCCGCATCAGCCAGGCACCGCGCTCATCCGTGGTGCCGGCCAGACGCACCGGATGACCGGCCTCCCGGACAGCGCTGTCCGCACCGATGGTTGCCAGCGCGGACATACCGTTGGGTGTGATCGCGAGGCCGGCGCCGACTTCCGTATAGGCGCGCGCCTGCTCCAGCACCGTCACCTTCCAGCCCTCCCGAACAAGGGAGCGGCCGCCATCAGCCCGGCGATGCCTCCGCCGACGACCACCGCCTCGTACCCCACTGTCATCCCGTGTCCTCTCACCTGCCTCCGAACGCCGAGCCTACGCTCACGGTGGCGTCGGCCCGCTCGATGCCGGTACCCCGGTCGGGCACCGAGTGGAACGCAGGGCAGGACGTTACCCACCAGCGGAAGCGCCGCTCCTTTGCGGCCCAGCCCCTCCTCCTGACAGGATGGGAGCGCACGAAGCGTCGAGGATCAAGGACAGATGAGCATGCTGAGGACCACACACGGCCCGGTTGCCATGGTGAGCGGGGTGGCCGTTCCGGCCTGCTGTGTGCCCGCGGCCACGCCGGCCCTCCACGCAACGGGTAGCTGACCACACCTGATCACCGGGCGCTCACATCGCGTCCGTCGTCAGTCGTGCGACCCCCCGCTTCCGCATGCCTGCGGCCGGCAGAGACTTCCCGTGAACCTCTTCCTGTTAGGGCACTTCCATGCAACCGATCTCCATCAACGCCGTCCGCTCCTCCTTCGTCAACGCCACGCGGTCGGAGGCCGCCAAGCTCACCCCACCCAAGAACCTCGATTCCCTCGTCTGGGAGAATCTCGACTTCCTGGGCTGGCGGGACGAGAAGATGCCCCTGCGCGGCTACCTGCTCGTGCCGACCGACCAGGGCGTGGCAGGCATCCTCCTGCGGGCGCCCGAGAGCGGGGCGCGCAGGAATCGCGCCGTGCTGTGCGAACTGTGCCGGGACGTCTCCTCCAAGGAGGACGTCCTCCTGTGGGTTGCGCGCCGTGCCGGGCAGTCCGGCCGGGACGGCAACAGCGTCGGTACGCTCATCTGCGCTGATTTCATCTGTTCCGCGAACGTGCGCCGGGAACCACCGGCAAGCGAGATCCACCCCGACCCCGCCGTCGTCGTGCACCGCCAGGTGGACGAACTTCGCGAGCGCACCGCGAGGTTCCTGTCCCGGGTCCTGCAGCAGTAGCCATCGGGCAGGGTGCGGGGCGGCCCCTGAAGGCCGCCCCGTTCCGGCGCTGGGCTACCCTAGAGCAGTGACTTACGAGATCGAGATCGGCCGAGCCAAGCGCGGGCGCAGGGCATATTCACTGGACGACGTGGCGGTGGTGCCCTCCCGGCGTACCCGCGATCCACTCGACGTCTCCGTCTCCTGGCAGATCGACGCCTACCAGTTCGAGATGCCGGTGGTAGCGGCTCCCATGGACTCGGCAATGTCGCCCGCGACGGCGATCGCCATGGGTCGTCTGGGCGGACTCGGGGTCCTCAACCTCGAAGGGCTCTGGACACGTTACGAGGACCCGGAGCCGGTCCTGGAGGAGATCGCCGGTCTCAGCACCGAGAACTTCAGCCCGGCGGCCACCCGCCGCATGCAGGAGATCTACGACGCACCGATCCGGGCCGAGTTGATCACGAGTCGCCTCGCGGAAATCCGTGAAGCCGGCGTGACCGTGGCCGGGTCCCTGACCCCGCAGCGTACGCAGCAGTTCTACAAGACGGTCCTCGCCGCCGGGGTCGACATCTTCGTCATCCGCGGAACGACCGTGTCTGCCGAACACGTGTCGAAGAACGAGCAGCCGCTCGACCTCAAGAAGTTCATCTACGAACTCGACGTGCCGGTGATCGTCGGCGGGCCGCCGGCTACACCCCCGCCCTGCACCTCATGCGGACGGGTGCCGCCGGGGTGCTCGTCGGGTTCGGTGGGGGCGCGACGACCACCACGCGCCGTGCCCTCGGGATCCACTCGCCGCTCGCCTCCGCGATCGCCGACGTCGCAGGGGCGCGCCGGGACTACATGGACGAGTCCGGCGGGCGGTACGTCCACGTGATCGCCGACGGCGGCATGGGGGCCAGCGGCGACATCGTGAAGGCCATCGCCATGGGCGCGACGCCGTCATGCTCGGCTCCGCGCTCGCTCGCGCCGAGGAGGCGCCGGGACAGGGCTGGCACTGGGGCCAGGAGGCCCACCACCCCGAGCTGCCCCGGGGCGACCGGGTGAACATCGGTACGGTCGGTCCGCTCAAGGAGGTGCTCTGGGGCCCGTCGCACCACACCGACGGGACGTCCAACCTCATCGGGGCCCTGCGCCGCGCGATGGCCACCACCGGCTACTCGGACCTGAAGGAGTTCCAGAGGGTCGAAGTGGTCCTCTCTCCCTACGTGTCCATCGACTGACCGGAACCCGGGCCGGTTCACGGAGTAGCCCGACGTGGGGCATCTCCGGGGGGCGCACGAGTGGGGGAAGGCGTCGTCCCGCTAAGCTGGGATAGCCGGGGCCGCCAACGGAGGCCGACACCGGTGCCAGGCGGCCCGTTCCGACAGCAACGGTCGGTGGATCTTCGAAAGGCACACTGTGAGCGAACTGTCCCTCGAGCTGCACGACGCCGAACTCACCACCCCCGACCTCGTCATCCTCGAGATGGAGGCGTCCTCGAAGGAGGACGCCGCCGCGCAGCTCGCGCGCCGGATGTTCGACGCCGGGCGGATCTCCGATCTGCAGGGCTTCCTCGATCAGGTGAACTCCCGTGAGCACCAGATGGCAACCGGTCTTCCCGGCGGTGTCGGACTGCCGCACGCCCGCAGCGAGTTCGTGAACCAGACCTCCATCGCCGTCGGTGTGACGCGATTCGGCTACAGCCTCGACTTCGGCGCCGTCGACGGCCCCGCCACGCTTGTCCTGCTGATGGCCACTCCGGCCCAGTCCTTCTCCGAGCACCTGGAGGTCCTCGCGACGATCGCGCGGAGCCTGTTCAAGGAGAATTTCCGCGAATCACTCCGACGTGCCCATGATGCCGAGGTCATCGCCGAGCTGATCAACTCGTCCCTCGTGTTCTTCGACCACTAGTCGGACAGAGCCGGCCGAAGCTAGTCGCTCCGCCAGGAGTTCCACAGCGAGGCGTACGCGCCGTCGAGGGCCAGCAGTTCGTCGTGTGAACCGAGTTCGGAGATGCGGCCCTCCTCCACCACGGCGACCCGATCGGCGTCGTGCGCCGTGTGGAGGCGGTGCGCGATCGCGATGACCGTTCTGCCCTCCAGGACGGCGTTGAGGGAGCGTTCGAGGTCGCGTGCCGCCTGGGGGTCGATCAACGATGTGGCCTCGTCGAGCACCAGGGTGTGCGGGTCGGCGAGGATCAGGCGTGCCAGGGCGAGTTCCTGGGCCTGCGCCGGAGTGAGCTCGTGAGCGCCCGAGCCGACCTCCGTCAGCACACCCTGCGGCAACTGCTCCACCCAGTCCATCGCGCCGACGCTCCGCAGGGCCTCCTCGATCTCCGGATCACCCGCGTCCGCCCTCCCCAACCGGACGTTGTCGGAGACCGAGCCGACGAACACATGGTGCTCCTGTGTCACGAGCGCCACTTCGCGTCGCAGGTCGTCCAGCGGCCGGTCGACGAGTGGCACGCCGCCCACGGTGACCGAGCCCGACGTCGGGGGATGGATGCCGGCGATCAGTCGTCCGAGCGTGGACTTGCCGGCGCCGGACGGGCCGACCACGGCCAGCCGCTCACCCCGGACCAGCGTCAGGTCGACGCCGTGCAGGACGTTGTGCCCCGGCCGGTAGGCGTAGCTCGCCCCGGAGACCACGATGTCCTCGTTCTCGGGCTCCGCCGTCGTCGCCTCACGATCCGGCTCGACGTCCTTGATGCCGATGATGCGGGCGAGGGAGGCTGCGCCGACCTGGATCTCGTCCGTCCACATGATGAGCAGGTCCACCGGGTCGATGAGCCGGACGGCGAACAGCGCGATCGCCGCGACGGCGCCGGGTGTCACCAGGCCCTGCCCGGCCAACCAGCCGCCCCACAGGAGGACGGCGGCGGCCGGCAGCCAGAAGGCGATGTCGGCGGCGGGGAACAGGACGGATCTCAGCCACAGCGTGTAGCGCTCGGCCTGGAAGCTCTTCCCGAGGGCCTGGTCGATCTCCTCCCGACGCAGTCCGCCGAGGCCGAGGGCGTCGACCGTGCGCGCACCTTCGATGGTCTCGGTGATCGTCCCGTTCACGACGGCGTACGTCTCGCGTTCGCGCATGTAGCCCGCGGCGCTGCGACGGAGGTACCAGCGCGTCACGGGCCATAGCAGGGGCAGGCCCACCAGGAGCGCCAGGGAGAGGACGGGCGACGTGACGACGGCGGCTCCGAGGGTGAGGATGATGGTGACTGCCGAGACGACGACCTGCGGCACGCCGAAGCGCACCGTGTGGGACACGGCGTCGATGTCGTTCGTCGTGCGCGCCACGAGATCGCCGGTGCCCGCCTTCTCCACCGTGGACAGCGGAAGCGCCGTGACGTCCTCCATGAAGTCCTCGCGGAGCTCGGCGAAGACGCGCTCGCCGAACACCATGCCGGACCGCACGGCGTACCGGCGCAGGACCGATTGCACCGCCAGGAACCCGAGCATCCCGAGCGAGACCGACGTGACGAAACCCGGCGTCGTGCCCTCCGCCAGGGCGTCGATGAGGACGCCGAGCAGGAGGGGCCCTGCGAGGCCCGCCACGGCTGAGCCGACGTAGAGGGCGATCACCCCGCCGAGACCGCGGCGGTGGTGCCGGATCAGGCGGGAGGCCTCGGTCCGGACCGTGCCGGGGGTGGCGACGGGAAGCTTGGCGGTGCTACTCACTGCGGATCACCACGTTCCGGTAGGCGGGGTTGTCGGACATGAGCTCACGGTGCGTACCCTGGGCCGAGACGCGTCCGTCCTCGAGGAACACCACGCGGTCCATGACCCTCAGCATGAGCGGGCTCGCGGTCACGACGACGGTGGTCAGGCCTGCTCTGCGCCTCATATCGGGCAGGCGCGCGGCGATACGCTGCTCCGTGTGCGCGTCGACCGCGCTGGTGGGCTCCACCAGGACGAGGTTCTCGGCCCGGGTGAGGTAGGCGCGGGCGAGGACCAGCCGCTGTCGTTGACCGCCGGAGAAGCTCCGGCCGCGCTCCGTGACCTCGTGGGACAGGCCGCCCTCGAGCCCCTCGAGGACGTCCAGTGCGCTCGCCGCCTCGAGCGCCGCCAGGATCGCGTCGTCGTCGTGCCGGCCCTGTGGGTCGAGCTGGCTGCGAAGCGGACCGCTGAAGAGTTGCGGCCCGGCTTCGCTCACCACGATGCGCGCGCGGATGTCGGCGAGCGGTATGTGCCGGAGGTCGGCGTCGCCCCAGCGCACCGTCGCCTCGTCGAGGACGGCGTCCTCGAAGCGTCCGAGGCGCGTGACGGTCGCGGCCGACTCGGCGGGTTCCCTTGCCACCACCGCGGTGAGCTCTCCCGGCTCGACGACGATCCCGGACCGCTCGTCGACCAGGACGGACCCCGGGGGAGGAGCAGTGACGGGCGTGCCGCTCTCGGCGACATGGGCGTCGACGGAGAGGACGGCGATGATCTTGCGTGCGCCCACGTGGGCGCGGATGAAGCGTGCGAGGGAATCCGCGGCGGCCCGGATGGGCGTCATCAGGAAGATGGAGAAGCCGTACAGGGCCACGAGCTCGCCAGGGGTGATGCCGCCGGCCAGGACCAGAGTGGCGCCCACCCAGGTGAAGACGACGCTGAACGCGCCGGCGATGAACACCTGCGACGCCTCGAGGTCCGCGAGGGACCTCGCGACACGGATCCCCGAGTCGCGGGTGTCTGCGGACTTCACGCGGTAGCGGTCGACGAAGATGTGCTCCCCGCCGATGCCGCGCAGCACGCGCAACCCTGCCACCGTGTCGGCGCCGACGGCCGTCATCCTGCCGGATGCTTCGCGCTGCTCCCGCTGTCGTGCCTGCATGGGCTTCACGACGAACAGCAGCAGCCCGCAGCACACGGGTACCCCTGCCAGGACCACGACGCCGAGCGCGGGAGATGTCTGCCAGATGAGGACCGTGACGACGAGCCATGCCGCCAGCGCTCCGGCCAGGCGGGTGAGCGCCTCGTACACCTCGCCGAGGCGGAAGGCGTCGGACGCCGCCGTCGAGACGACCTCCCCCGTCGACAGCGCGGTGGGTAGGGCATCTCCCGTCCTGCTGATCTTGTGTCCCACGAGCCGGACCGACCGGAATGCCGCCTGCATCCAGTTGCTCACGCCCGCCCGGTGCGTCGCGGTGTCCGAGACCGCCTGGACGACCATCAGCCCCAGCAATGCCGCAGCCCACCCCAGCAGGGCCCGGGTATCGCCGCCGATGACGCCGTCGTCGATCGCCCTGCCCAGGATGAACGGCATCACGGCCTGCGACGCCATCCATACGGCGCCGAGCAGGATTCCGGCGGTCAGCGTCGACTTCTGGTGCGCGCCGAGCCACAGCAGGTAGCGCGCGGGGGAGCGCAGGTCCGGCGGGCCGGTCAGGGGATAGGGAAAGGAACGCACGAGGATCCATCGTAGACCTCATCCGGCAGAAGTGATAGAGATATGCCAATCAGTAAGCGGCTCCGTCCCGCCCACCCCGACGGGGCCGCCACCATTCGTTGTTCTACAGAGGTACGAAGTACCGTTGAGGGGTGTTGAAGACCGCGCTCAAGCCTCGATGGATCGCCATGCTGATCCTGGCGATGACGATCGCTGCGGTCTTCGTGCTCCTCAGCCAGTGGCAGTTCAACTCCTCGCGGCAGGAGCCGCCACCCGCGCCGAGCAGCACCGAGAACGTCCTTCCGCTGACGGGGATACTGCAGCCCCTCACCCCGCTTTATGCGTCGCGGGCCGACCAGATGGTCTCCATCGAGGGTTCCTTCCTGCCGGACACCCGGATCCTGGTGCAGAACCGGGTGCTCGACGGCCAGGAGGGACTCTGGGTCGTGCAGGGCCTCGAGGTCGACGGCGCGGACGGCCCGGGCGGAGCCTCCGGCGGGGAAGCCGCAGAGCCTGCTGTCATTCCCGTCGTCATAGGCTGGGTGCCCGACCCGGACCGGGCGGTCCCCATCCCGGAGCAGACCGGGCCCGTGTCCGTCGTGGGGCGGCTCCTGCCACCCGAGGCGCCGGAGGTGCGGCGTCCCGTCGACGGCGAGGTGCCCACGCTGTCCACTGCGGAACTGTCGAACCTGTGGGACACGAGGACCTACTCGGCCTTCGTCGTCGCGACGCAGGTGGCGTCGGGTGGGGTCGAGGTACCCTTCGCCGCGGGGATGGAACAGGTCGTCGTGGGGCCACAACCCCAGGAGACCCCGGTCAACTGGCTCAACATCTTCTACGCCATCGAGTGGGTCGTCTTCGCAGGTTTCGCCTTCTTCCTGTGGTGGAGGCTCGTCGCCGACGACCACCGCCGTTCCCTGGAGGACGCCGCCGATGCCGAGGAGGAAGCCCGTGCCGCCACCGCCGGGGCTCTCAGCGACGGCGACCCCGGCGAATCACCCGGGAGCCGCCCGTCCGGTGCCCCTTCCGAAGCGCGCCCCGTCGTCCAGGTGCCACCGACGTCCGGCGCGACACCATCGACCGAAAGCAGTGCTCATCGTGACTGATCCGATCCCCGATTCCACTGCCGCGCCGCGCGCCAGGCCCACGGGAAAGCAGAAACGGCGCTTCGGCGGCACGCACGCCCAGATCCTCTCCGCCCTCTCCTTCTACAAGGTGCTCGCGTACGCGACGGGGGTCATGCTCCTGCTCGTCGTCATCGAGATGGTCGCGAAGTACGGCTTCGGCTCCGAGATCGTGGCCGGCGGCGGAGCGGTGATCCAGTTCCTGCCCGAAGTGGTGGCCGAGACGGCGGGCGGCGTCAACCTCTCGACGGCCGTGCTGATCGTGCACGGCTGGCTGTACGTCGTCTACCTGATCGCCGATTTCCGCCTGTGGCAGCTGATGCGCTGGCCGTTCGGCCGCTTCGTCCTGATCGCACTCGGCGGCGTCGTGCCGCTTCTGTCGTTCATCGTCGAGAAGCGGATCCACCGGCAGGCCGAGCAGGACCTCGCCGCCCACCCCGAAGCCGCGTCCCGCTACTGAGCTCCGCCCGAGGGCGGACGTCCTCATGTCGGTCGCTCCGGGGCTCGGAAGGTCGGCGTCGGATAGGCGGCCCCGGTGAACGCGGACTATTGTTGACGGGTGACTACCCCCGAGACCGGTTCCGAACACCGCCCTGTCCTCGTTGTCGACTACGGCGCGCAGTACGCCCAGTTGATCGCCCGGCGCGTCCGCGAGGCCGACGTCTACTCGGAGATCGTGCCGCACACGCTGAGCACTCAGGAGATCCTGGCGAAGAACCCCTCGGCGATCATCCTCTCGGGAGGTCCCTCGAGCGTGTACGCCGAAGGCGCTCCCCGGGTCGAGGCCGACCTGTTCGAGGCCGGGGTGCCGGTGCTCGGTATCTGCTACGGCTTCCAGGCCATGGCTAACGCACTCGGTGGCACCGTGGCGAAGACCGGGTTGAGGGAGTACGGCTCCACCGACGTCCGCTCGGACGGGGAGTCGCGGTCGATCCTCGCCGGGACGCCGGAGCACCAGAACGCCTGGATGAGCCACGGCGACAGCGTGCAGTCCGCACCCGAGGGCTTCGACGTCCTCGCCAGCACCGCGGGGGCGCCCGTCGCGGCCTTCTCCAACGAGGCCAAGGGACTGTACGGGGTGCAGTGGCACCCGGAGGTCAAGCACTCGAAGCACGGCCAGGCCGTCATCGAGAACTTCCTCTTCAGAGGAGCGGGGCTGGACCCGAACTGGACCACCCGCAACATCCTCGAGGAGCAGGTGGAGCGTATCCGCGAGCAGATCGGTGACGCCCGCGTGATCTGCGGGCTGTCCGGGGGAGTCGATTCCGCCGTCGCCGCCGCCCTGGTGCAGCGCGCGGTGGGCGACCAGCTCACCTGCGTCTTCGTCGACCACGGTCTACTGCGCGAGGGTGAGGCCGAACAGGTGGAGCGGGACTTCGTCGCCGCGACGGGAGTCAAGCTGTACGTCGCCAACGAGCAGGAGCGCTTCCTCCAGGCGCTCGCGGGTGTCTCCGATCCCGAGACGAAGCGGAAGATCATCGGCCGCGAATTCATCCGGGCCTTCGAGGAGGCGGAACGCGCCATCATGCGGGAGGCGGAGGCCGAGGGTGAGCCCATCCGCTTCCTCGTCCAGGGCACCCTCTACCCGGACGTCGTCGAATCCGGCGGAGGTGAGGGTGCGGCGAACATCAAGAGCCACCACAACGTGGGTGGGCTGCCCGAGGACCTCCAGTTCGAGCTCGTCGAGCCGCTTCGAACCCTCTTCAAGGACGAGGTGCGGGCCGTCGGCGCCCAGCTCGGCCTGCCGGCGGAGATCGTCGGGCGTCAGCCCTTCCCGGGCCCGGGGCTCGGCATCCGCATCGTCGGTGAGGTCACCGAGGAGCGACTCGATCTGCTGCGGAAGGCGGATGCCATCGCGCGGGCGGAGCTCACGGCGGCCGGACTCGACAACGACGTGTGGCAGATGCCGGTCGTCCTGCTCGCCGACGTCCGCAGTGTCGGCGTGCAGGGGGACGGGCGAACCTACGGTCACCCCATCGTCCTGCGTCCGGTGTCCAGCGAGGATGCCATGACCGCCGACTGGTCGCGACTGCCCTACGATCTCCTCGCGCGCATCTCCAACCGCATCACCAACGAGGTGGACGGCGTCAACCGCGTGGTGCTCGATGTCACGAGCAAGCCACCGGGAACCATCGAGTGGGAGTAGGCGGCGGCCGGGGAATGGTCTGAGCCACTCCCGTCAGCCCGGGCCGCGTTGCTATCCGCGGGTCGGTCCGCTTTTCGGATAGCTTGGAGGACATGCCAATCTGGTCGAGATCAGCACGTGACAATGCAGGGAAGAAGGCGGCTGTGCCGGAGCAGGACCAGCGGGATCCGGCAGCGATGCCGGAGGAACAGCCGCGGGAGGGCGAGCGGGACGGATCAGGCCAGCAGCCGACGCCCGGGTCGGACGATCCGTCGGCACAGGACTTCCTCGTTCCGTGGCTCGAAGGGCTCGGTACGCAGGCCAGCGGGGACACGCTCCTCCATTTCCGGCCCTCGGCCGGGACGAGCATCGATCTGACGCACGCGCACCCCTCAGGGCTCGCGCAGCTCCTCGCCGGTCGGCGCACGCGGCTCTCGACCCTTCTGCGCGACCCCGTCCAGTACAGCGCGGCGAAGGCCGCGGCCCGCGCGCTGCGCGCCAAGATCTTCGAGCTGGGCACCGAGCGCGGCATCGACGTCGGCTATCTGGCAGCAGGGACGGCGTCATGGCGCTCCGTGGACGGGGCAGGCCGCTCCGAGACACTGAACGCCCCCGTGCTCCTGACCGCGATCTCGCTCACCGTGCATCCTTCGCAGGACGACTACGAGCTGCAGATCACGGAACAGGCCGGGATGAACCCCGCACTGGTGCGCCACCTGAGGAACCAGCAGGGGCTGCAGGTCGACCCCGTGGCCATCGCCCGGCTGGCCTACGGGACGGCGCGATTCGATCCTCACCCCGTCCTGGAGCGCATGCGCGCACTGGGCGCGGGCATACGCGGGATGTCGGTCGAGCACCGCATCCTCGTGTCGACCTTCGCCGACCTGGCAGGCGTCAAGGGTGATCCCGCCCTCCGGCCGGACCATCCGATCCTTGCCGCCCTCATGGCTTCGGCCAGGGGTGACGCCGAGGCCGCCTCGGCGTTGTCGGGAACAGCGGACGGACTGTCCTTCACTGCCGCCGACGAGCGTGAGCCGGCCGAGGAGATCCTGATCCTCGACGCGGACCGCGCCCAGCAGGACGTGCTCGACCTCGCTTCGGCGGGTGTCAGTGTCGCGGTTGCGGCTCCACCGGGTACAGGGCAGACCCAGACCGCGCTGAACGTGGCGGCGAGGGCAGCCGCTGCGGGTCGGCGCGTCGTCGTCGCAGCCGAACGCCGCGGCACGCTCAACGAGTTCGTGCAGGACCTCGACGGGCTGAACCTCGGCTCACTCGTTCTCCAGCTCGGCAGCCAGACCGGTCCCGCGCAGGTCCGTGAAGCCGTTATCCGCGCGATCGTCCGGAACGAGAAGGCGGTCGAGCCGGAGCTCGAATCCCTCCACGCGACACTGACCGGCCACCGCCACCAGCTCATGGAGCACGTCCGCAGTCTCCACAACGTCCGGACCCGCTGGGCATGCTCGCCGTACCAGGCCATGCAGTCGCTGGCGGGGCTCACCGCGCTCGATCCTGCGCCCTCCACCACCGTGCGCCTCAAGCGCAGCGTCCTGGACTCCATCGCGGACCGCCAGGAGCTGACCGAGAGGCTCCACCGAGCCGCGGAACTCGGCAGCTTCAGCAGGGCGTCCACGGAGAGCCCCTGGTACGGAGCCCAGCTGCTCAACCGCAAGGAGACCGAACACGCGCACGGGCTGGCCGACCGGCTGTCCACCGAGATCCCGGACCTCCGCGCTCGGGTCCAGCGCGTCGCGGAGCACTCGCACATCACTCTCGGTGGGACATTCAGGGAGTGGGGCGAGCAGCTCGAGCTCCTCGTCGCGGTGCGCGGCAGCCTCGACAAGTTCACCCCCGACATCTTCGATCGGCCCGTGACCGACCTCATCTCCGCCACGGCCCCGTCCTCCTGGCGGAAGGAACGCGACATCGAGATGAGTTCGATGACGCGATCCCGGCTCCGCCGCGTCGCCAAGGAGTACATCAGGCCCGGGGTGCACATCTCGGATCTCCACACCTCGCTCCTGGAGGTCCAGCAGCAGCGCACCCTCTGGACGCGCTATGCCCTGACCGAGCGGCATCCGTCGGTGCCCACGGGACTGGCGGAGATCCACGCGTCCTACCGGGGTGTCGAGGAACGGCTCGGTGAGCTGACCACGATCCTCCGCCCGACCTTCGGGCACCCGGATCTCGCGTCCCTCGATCTGGATGAGCTCGAGACACTCCTGGGCAGTCTGGCGTCGGATCGGGACACGCTGGAGACGCTGCCCGAGCGGACGCTCCTGCTCGATGAGATGCGGGAGCAGGGTCTCGCGGAGCTGCTCGCCGACCTCGCGGCGCGGGAAGTGCCCGCCGAGCGGGTGGGACCGGAACTCGAGCTCGCCTGGTGGCAATCGGCGCTCGAGGCGATGATCAGCGGTGACGACTATCTCGCGATGTCGGACGGTGCGAGCCTCCGCAGGCTCGAGGCCGAGTACCGGTTGGCGGACAACGCGCACATCGCCTCGGGGCCGGCGCGCATCCGCTGGGCGCTGGCCGAGCGCTGGAGGACTGCCGTCGCGGGACACGCGGAGGATGCCGAACGGCTGCGCCGGGAGCTCAAGGACGGCACGTTGACCCTCGAGGTCCTCGCCGCCCTGCACCCGGACCTGGTAGCGGCACTGCTGCCGGTCTGGGCTGTGAGTCCGCTGAGCATCAGGGGCGCTGTCCCCGAGGGCGTCACCTTCGACACCGCCCTCGTGCTCGACGGCGAGTCGATGTCGCTCCAGAGCGCCGTGCCCTGCGTGGCACGCGCCGCGCAGGTCGTCGTGTTCGGCGACGACCGTCTCGCCGGCCCCACCCGCTTCAGCATCGAGGTGCAGGCGGCCGACCGCGCATCGACGCTCGAGCCGCTGCCGAGCGCCTTCGATTCCCTGCGATCGGTGCTCCCCGTCCGCGGACTCACAGAGGTCTACCGCGGGGTCGACCGCAGCCTCGACACCTACCTCAGCGAGTCGTTCTACGACGGGAAGCTGTCGCGGCTGCCCCAGGCTTCCGAGGTGACGGGGGAGGGGCGCGGACTCGTCGTCGAGTACCTTCCCAACGGAACGGGGATGCCGAGCTCCGAGCACGACGGCGTGGAGAGCGTGGCCGTGGAGGTGAACCGGGTGGTGGAGCTCGTCTTCGAACACATCCGGCGCCGCCCGAGCTCCTCGCTCGCCGTCGTGACGGCGAGCCCTCGCCACGCAGCCCGCGTGGGGGAGGCGATCCGCCTGCAGATGGCGGAGTTCCCGTGGGCAGCGGACTTCTTCACGCCGGCGTGAAGCGTTCCGGGTGGTCCCGGTCGAGCGTGCCGGGGGTCTCGTCCGCGACGACATCATCTTCTCCCTGGGGTACGGGCGGACTCCGCACGGGCGGGCACTCCACTCCTTCGGGCCGTTGTCCGCTCCGGAGGGGCGCCGGAACTTCGTCATGGCGATGACGCGTGCACGGCGCCTGCAGCACGTGCTGACATGTTTCGAACCATCGGATCTGGACCCGGACCGGCTCACGGGAGGCGCGGTCGATTTCTACGCGCTGCTGCAGCGTGAACTCGGGGGGTCTTCCTCGAACGCCGCTGTGACCGGCGGCAACGAGGACCCGTTGGTGGCGGACCTCGTGGACAGATTGCGTCACCGGGGCGCGGAGGTGTGGGACCACTACGCCGGTGTCCTGGACATCGTGGCGATGCGGCCGGCCGATGTCCGGGCGGACGGTAGCGCCGCGGCCTCCGGGGACCAGCGCCCGGCGCCGTTGGCCATCGAGTCCGACGGCACAGGCCGCTACGGCTCCATGTCGGTGCGGGAGCGGAGCAGGCTTCGACCACAGGTCCTCGAGCGAATGGGCTGGCGCTACATGCCCCTGTGGACGATCGAGGTCTTCACGGACCCGGACGGGTGCGCCGAAAGGGCGTCCGTCATCATCGGACTCCCGCCGCGGGAAACCCCTGACAAGCCGAGAACGAGGAAGGACGCCGCCAGGATGCGGAAGGACGAACAGCACCCCGGGCGCGGGATCAGTGTCGCGCGGGACGCTGCAGCGACGGACGATGCCGATCCTGCGCTTCCGAAGAAGGCGGCCGAGGACAGCCCTCAGGCCTGGGGAGACACGGAGGACGATCACGATCAGTGGCTGCAGGAGCAGCGCCCGCCACACTGGGGCTGAGACCCCGGAGGCCGATGACGGTGCAGCCGGCATCAGGAACCGCTCGTGAGGATGAGGTGCACGTTCCCTGAGCTCGAGGCGCCCGCGATTGCCGCGGCATCGTCCTCCCCGGCCGCGACCACCACCAGCCCGGAGTCATCCGCAGCGCCGGGCCAGGTGCCGGCTGAATCTCCGGGTGCGGTCCAGAGCACGGCTACGGAACGTGCCAGGACGACGGGTTCCGCCGTGACGTCGTAGCCGTTGCCCGTGCTGACGATGACATCCACGACCTGTCCCGGAGCCAGGAGCTGGACCGTCGACGGGTCGGAAGGACGGACGGGCACGGCGACGGTGCCCGGGGCCGTGCCCGTCAGGAGTCCGTCGCCCACGAGAGCGGTCACCGCGATCGGTGTACCCCGCGACAGGGGAGCCGCCAGTTGCTGCCCCACGACCTCCGAGGTGTCGCGATAGGCGCCCCCGGTGATGGCCTGCTCTGGCAGCGACGCCGTCGTGAGGTCGGCGTCGGTGAGGACGGTCCCGACGGCGAGGTCACGAGCAGCGCTGACAACGGTGGTCGTGCTGTAGTCGTCCCCGACCGCGGCCTCGACGGTGACCCCCGCCGCGATGCTGAGAAGCAGGCAGGCAAGCAACCTCTTGTGCCGGTGGACAACCCGTTGCAGGCGATACCGCGGTGCGACTGGAGGTGGACTGTTCCGGTTCATGCGCTGAGCCTAGGCGGGCCCCCCAGCCTCCGGTGCCCGGTCATCCGCTATGTGGAAACAGCCCCTCGCGCGCCCGGCGTCGTACGCGCCGGCGGATCGGCACGCACGCCTCAGGACGTCGCAGCCGACCCGCCGCCGGTGGAGACGGAGGAACCCGACGGCGCCGCACCGGTGGACGAGGCTGCAGCTGCCGGCGCCGGGGCATCCGACGAAGGTTTGGTCGGGGCGTCCGATCCCGCGGGCGACGAACCGGCGTCCACGCTGGTCTTCGTATCACGCGAGTCGTTGCGGTAGAAGCCGGATCCCTTGAAGACCACTCCGACGCTGTTGAACTTCTTCCGGAGCGTCCCACCGCATTCCGGGCAGACCGTCAGGGAATCGTCCGAAAACGCCTGCTGGATGTCGAAGGCGTGGCCGCAGTCCTTGCAGGCGTAGGCGTACATGGGCATGGAAATCCTCCTGGACGTGCTTCGTGGTCCCCGCCGGCCGCTCATGGAACTGCTGGCACTCTCCGGGGTCGAGTGCCAGTCTACACCGAGGCGTGGTGTCCACCGAAGGTGATTACCCCGTCCGCGGTGAACGCGCCGTCGAGCTTCTGGTCGTGGGGTTCCGACGGAATGGTCCCTGTCGGCAGGACCTCCGACCGGTAGACGATCCCCATGCGCGGAACGGCCCCGGGGGCGTCGGCTGGATACTGCGCGAGGAACCGGTCGTAGTAGCCGCCCCCCTGGCCGACGCGGTGTCCCGAGCTGTCGACGGCGAGGGCGGGCACGAGGATGAGCCGAACGTCCGGGAGCTTCCCGAAGGAGAGGCGGGGTCCCGTGGGCTCATCCACCGGCGCTCGCACGGAGTGCTGCAGCAGGATGCCGGGATGCCAGGCGGCCCAGGTCAGCTGGTAGGCGCGTTCACAGATGGGCACCACGATGCCGTAGCCCCGGCGGTGCAGCTCCGTGAGCAGCGGTACGGTATCCGGTTCGGGATCGACCGCGAGGTAGCACGCGATCGTCGGACCCTGGGCGGAACCGGTCGGTTCAGATCTCCGGTGGGGGGCGGAGGGCGGTTTCGTGGACCGGGCCTCCGGAGCCCGGGAGGGGGAGAAGTCGGGGAGGCACCGGGGCGGGTTGCGGCGACGTGGTCGACGACCACCCGGCCGATCGCCTCCGACTGGTCCACCCGGTCCCAGGGTGGAAGGGCGGCGCGGGCCGCGCGGAGGTCGGAGCGCAGGCGGGCCTTCCCCGTATCACGACAGGATCGAGTCATTCCACCATTGTGCTCAGGGACCGGGGAAAAGTGCGCTCGTTATGTAGTGTGGTTCACATGACTTTGCGACCACGTGTGACGAAGGCCGTTATCCCTGCGGCCGGCCTGGGGACCCGTTTCCTTCCTGCGACCAAGGCGATGCCGAAGGAGATGCTGCCGGTCGTCGACAAGCCTGCCATCCAGTACGTCGTCCAGGAGGCGGTGGACGCCGGGTTGTCCGACGTCCTCATGATCACCGGACGGAACAAGCGGGCACTCGAGGACCACTTCGACCGCGTGCCCTTCATCGAGCAGACGCTCGAGGCGAAGGGTGACCTCGACAAGCTGGCCGCGGTCCGCCGGCCGTCGGAGCTCGGGGACATCCACTACCTGCGCCAGGGCGACCCCAAGGGCCTCGGACACGCAGTTCTTCGTGCGAAGCTGCACGTGGGCGACGAGCCCTTCGCCGTGCTGCTCGGTGACGACCTCATCGACGAGCGCGACCCCCTGCTCGAGACCATGATCGAGGTCCAGGCGAAGACGGGCGGATCGGTGATCGCGCTCATCGAGGTGGATCCGGAACAGATCAGCGCCTACGGATGCGCCGACATCACGGCGATCGACGGCGAGGACCACGTACGCGTCAACCACCTCGTGGAGAAGCCTGCCGTCGAGGATGCGCCGTCGAACCTCGCTGTGATCGGCCGCTATGTGCTGCACCCCAGGGTCTTCGAGGTCCTGGAGACCACGAAGCCGGGCCGCGGGGACGAGATCCAGCTGACCGACGCCCTGCAGACCCTCGCCTCCGCGGAGGGTGAGGGATCGGGCGTCTACGGCGTCGTGTTCCGCGGTCGCCGCTACGACACCGGTGACAAGCTGAGCTACCTCAAGGCCGTTGTGACGCTCGCATCGGAACGCGAGGACCTCGGGCCGGACCTGCGCGCCTGGATCAAGGACTTCAGCAAGAACATCGCGGACTGACATCTCATGTGGTCGGCAGTCAGCTGGCCCGTGACCCTCAGGACCGGTTCGTTGGTCCTGAGGCCCATCCGCCACAGGGACAAGGCAGCCTGGTCGGCGTTGCGTCATCGCAACGCCCGCTGGCTCGCGCCGTGGGAGGCATCCAACCCCGATCCGGGGGGCTTCCTTCCGACCTATCACCAGATGGTGCGTTCCCTGACCGCGCAGGCTCGGGCAGGTTCAGCCCTGCCATTCCTCATCACGGAACAGCAGCCGGGGTCCCGGGATGCCCGCCTCGTGGGGCAGCTGACGGTCTCGGGTATCACCTGGGGTTCGGCGATGACGGCCACGCTCGGTTATTGGGTCGATTCGGAGCGTGCCGGGCGGGGAATCGCGCCCACAGCGGTGGCTCTCGTGACGGATCACTGCTTCGGCGAGCTCGGCCTGCACCGCATGGAGATCAACATCCGGCCGGAGAATCGTGCAAGCCTCCGGGTCGTGGAGAAGCTGGGGTTCCGGGATGAAGGGCTCCGACCGCGCTACCTCCATATCGCGGGGCAGTGGGCCGATCACCGGAGCTTCGCGCTGACGGCCGAGGAGGTTCCGGACGGTCTGCTGACCGCATGGCTGGAGCGATCCGGACGGTACCGGGACTGAGGCGATGCCATCGAATGCCCCGGTGAGCATATTCGGCGCCGACACACCGCAGACAATGCCGCGGCGGAGGGGCGATTCCTCCTACCGTTCTAGGTGTGGTCTTCTCCCTGGATAGCTCGTTGGTACTCGCCGCAATCGTCGGGTTGTGGCTGGTATGGGTAGCGCCCTTCCTGCTCCGCGGGACGAAGCCGGCCACCGCCGGCAGCACGCGAGGACCGTCGAGAGCCAGGACCCGCCGTCCTCGAGGAAGCATGATGATGATGACCCCCCTGCAGGATGATGGACGCCCCGTCGACGGTAGTTCAGGAGGCGATTCCGCCGAGGCGAGCCCTTCGTCAGCAGTCGAACACGGACGTGCCGCCGCCTTGAGCGCACCCTTCGCCCCGCGATGGGATCGCATCGTCGTCGTGATGATCGGACTCCTCGCGCTGTGCGCCGCCCCGGTCACCCTCCTGCTCGGATTCCTGAACGTCGTGTCCCTGTTCGTCCCGCTCGCCTGCCTCGGCGTTGCCGCCGCAGCTGTCGCCGTCCTGAGGACCCTGGCGATCCGCAGCCGCAGGGCGCGCGTCGACGCTGCCTTCGCGGAGGCGATGGCGCCCG
>WNZI01000011.1 GCA_009728235.1 Vibrio cholerae
CTCCGCCACCGAAGCCCCCGCCTCCGCCACCGAAGCCGCCACCGAAGCCACCGCCGAAACCGCCGCCGTTGAGGATGGATCCGAGCAGAATGCCTCCGAGGAGGGCTCCGCCCATGCCGTCGCCACCCCTGCCGCCGTACACGCCGCCCATACCGGCGCGGCTGAAGCCCTCGACGTCCTGCTCGGCCAGCTGTGCCGCCTGGTCGGCCAGCACGGCTGCCTGCTGAGCATGGGAGAGAGCGGTCACGGGGTCGGATCGCTGCAGGTCGATGGCGTAGTCCAGGTTGCGCTCGGCCTCCGCCAGTCGGGTTCGGGCCTCGCTGCCGACCCCGCCCCGGCGGGCGCGGATGTAGTCCGCGGTACCCGAGATGCCCGACTGTGCGGCGATGATGGCGTGCTGCAGGGACTCCTGGGCGCGGCGTGCGTTGTCCGCCTGGTCGCGGACACCGCCGAGGGCCGCGTCCAGTTGGGCGTGGGCATTCTCCAGTCGCTGCAGCAGGGCGAGGGGATTGCTTCGGGCGTTCTGGCGTTCCTGCCGCACCGTCGTCACGGCGGACTGCAGGGCCGCGATCGGGCCGGCGAGGTCGCGGTACTGGCCCGTGCGGTCCATCGCCTGGGCCTGTGCGAGATCCTGTTCGCACTCCGGCAGCGCCCGCTCGAGCTCGCGTTCCGCCGCGGCCAGCTCCTCCGACCGCTTGTCGATCGCATCGAGCAGGACGGTGCTCTGGTGCACGGCCTCCTCGGCAGCGCGGACCGCCACGACGGCCCGGCCGGTATCGCCGTCGGCCATGCGGGACTGCGCCTCGGTGGCTGCACTGTCGACGAACGAGAGCCGCTCACGGGCCTGCTCGATGTTGTCGGAGACCTGCGTGGTCGCGGTCTCCAGGTAGCGGTCCTGCAAGGCCCGCAGGGAATGCTCGGCAGCGGTGAACCGTCGCCGGGCACCCTCGGCCGCGCTTTGTGCCCGACGCAGGGCTTCGGGCGCGTTCCTCTCGAGTTCACGCAGCGAGTCGAAATCCGCCTTGTGCGCCTGGAGCGAGGAGTTGACGTCCTCGCAGCGCCGGATGATCTCTCCCAGCCACTGGCGCTGCTGCTCCTCCGTGTCCGGGATGTGGTCGTCCAGCTGTTGCTGCAACTTGAACGATTCACCCATGTGCTGCTTCGCGGCCGCGATGTCCTCGGTGAACGTCGTGATGGCCTCCGCGCCGTACTGCGCCTCGGCGAACCCGAGCTCCTGCTCGCTGGACTTGATCGCGTCGTCAGCTGCGATGAGGAGACTCCCCGCACGTTTCCGCAGGTCCTCGACGCTCACGGAGGCGAGCGGGTCGACGACCTGGCCGTCGGCCGACGGGACAGGGCCGTAGCCGTACTGCTCGCGTTTGCGCTGCGCACCGTTGCCGCTGCTCCGCTTGAGCAGCATGTAACCCCCCGCTCCCGCGACGGCGACGAGACCGCCCACGAGGACCAGTCCGCCCAGTGCGCCGCCGCCGGAAGCGGAACCGCCGGAAGAGGGTGACCCCCCGGTGCCGGTGCCGCTCCCGGTGGACCCGGTGAGTGCGGCTCGCGCGCCTTCCACGGCAGCGAGCCCGGCGGCGCCGAAGTCGCCCGCCTGCAGCTCGGGTCCGATGTACCGGTCGTAGATCGGACGTCCTGGCTGGCGAGCTGTGAATCGTCGGACGCCGCGAATCGTGCCGTGCCGGGCTGCAGACGAACCGCCAGTACCGCCTCGTCGGCCGAGGCGGCGTTGGCCGCCAGCAGCTCTGCCGCCCAGGCGTCCGGGTCCTGTGGGCTCTCGAACGAGGGGACGAACGCGACCCGGATGGTGAAGCCCTCCTCCGAGCGCAGGTCCTCGATGGCGGCCTCTATCCGGGCCTCCTCGGCGTCGCTCAAGGCGTCCGCCGTGTCGATCACGTAGTCACCGGAGGGAAAGGTGATCGGCGCATCGGCGAAAGCCGCGGCACTCGACATCATCGGGAGCGCCACCAGGGCGCCCAGGACAGCAGAGACGCGGACGCGCCTGCTCATCATTCGCATTTTCGACCCTTCAGCACGTCCCCCGGACCTCACCGGTCCCAGGACTGGGGGCGGCGGACGCCGGAGGCTCCTGTCTTCCCGATTCTATGGTTGGGTTCCGGGAGCGTCCACCATCGCCGCTATGCCGCTAGCGAAAGGTCGACCCGAGAATCCGGAGCAGGTGAAGACAGCGGGCCGGCAAGGACGTCGGGTCCGCTCGGCCAGGGAGACGCGGACGCCGGCCGACTGGGATACTTGAGGGGTCTACTCGTCGGCAGGACGGATGGAACCCGGGGCCGAGCTCCAGCAACCTCCCAGCAGGCGTCCAGCGAACACATGCTGGAAGCTCAGCGGGGGTTGCCATGATGTGGTCAACAGCGACGAAAGGACCTCCCATGAACGAGCAGCCAGGAAACCCCGTTGACAGGGATCCCGCCCTTCCCCCGCAGCCGCAGAGTCCCCCGTCGTGGGGGACGGGCTGGAAGGGTGCCCGGTCCTCGGACCAGCCCGTGCCGGAGGGACAGCGGAACGAGGGGCAGTCGCACGGCGACGGAGGAAGTGGGTCCGCCGCGTATCCCGAGACGAGTGTCCAGCCCACCGCGGGTCCTCCGACGGCGCAGTACCAGGCCTCTCCGGGTGCGGTCCACGACGGCGACCGGACCGGTTCCCGGCAGACCTCCCAGGCGCAGCATCCCGCCTATGCAGGGCACCAGCCGTTCTACGGCGAGCAATCCACGGATCACGTGTCGCGGAGCGCCGCAGGGCGGACCTCCGGGAAGGACCGCCGACGCGTAGGCCTTGCGACCTTCGCGGCAGGAGTCCTCGCTGCGGGCCTCATCGGAGGCGGCGTCGCCACCGCCGGGTACAACGCACTCGACGACGATGCGCCGGCCGGGACGTCGAACGTGGCGTCCGAGGCGGTCGTCGTGAACGACACGGAGAACGTCAACACCATCACGGGAGCTGCGGTGACGGCCTCCCCGAGCGTCGTGACGATCGCCGTGAGCGGTGGTAGCGCGAGCGGTTCGGGGTCGGGCATCATCCTCGACACCGACGGCCACATCCTCACGAACACCCATGTGGTGACCCTGGGCGGTCAGGTGTCCGAACCCGCGGTCGAGGTCAAGCTGAACGACGGCCGGGTCTTCCCTGCGACGGTGGTGGGCACGGATCCCCTCAGCGACCTCGCCGTCATCAAGATCGACGCGCCGGACCTCACTGCGGCGACGCTCGGGAACTCCGACGAACTCAACGTGGGTGACACGGCGATCGCCATCGGGGCGCCGCTGGGGCTGAGCGGCACGGTCACCGACGGCATCGTCTCCACGCTGAACCGCACGATCAGTGTCGCGTCCTCCGCGGTGCCGGAGGAGCAGCCGGACAGTTCCGGGAGCGACGAGGGGGAGGGGTTCAACTTCCTGCCACCCGGCGGCTCGAGCGGCCAGCAGACCCAGTCCCAGGGCTCCATCTACCTCAACGTCATCCAGACCGACGCAGCGATCAACCAGGGCAATTCGGGCGGGGCGCTCGTCGACGCGGACGGCAGGATCATCGGGGTGAACGTCGCGATCGCCTCCGCAGGTTCGGGTGACTCGACGGGCAACATCGGAGTGGGTTTCTCCATCCCGATCAACTACGCGGACCGTATCGCGCAGGAGATCATCGCGAACGGTGAGGCGACACACGGCTTCCTGGGGGTCAGCGTCACGGCCGCCTCGGGCGACGGTACCCAGAGCAACTCCACCTTCTCCAGCGGGGCGCTCGTCGAGTCCGTCGAGCCGGGCTCACCGGCCGCGGAGGCGTCCCTGCAGGAAGGCGACGTGATCACCAAGGTGGGCAACTACACCATCAGAGACCCGCGGTCCCTGACGGCAGCGGTCCGGATCCAGACGGTCGGGCAACAGGTGCCCGTGGAGATCCTCCGCGGCGGGGACTCCCGCACCGTGGAGATCACGCTGGCCCAGGCGCCGACCCAGTAGGACGCAGGAGGCGCGCGCTTCGTTCGTCGGAAGGGGCGGTACCCGGACACGGGACCGCCCCTTCGATCGTTGCAGGGGAAGAGGCGCAAGCAGGAGGTCGGCCCGACGTCGGCACCGAGGGTGGCCGGGACCCGGCCGGGTCGGACCGGACGGGGCGTCGGGCCACTATGGTTAGCTAGTCGGTGAGAATCCGTGCGAACGAGGAAGGTCATCAATGGACGAGGCCACAGCAGGCGGACTGCGCATCGCGGTCCTGGTGAAGCATGTTCCTGATGCGCAGTTCGACCGGCACATCAGCGGTGAGGACCTGACGACCGTCCGGACCGAGAGCATCCTGTCCGAACTGGACGAGTACGCGCTCGAAGCCGCACTGCAGGTCGTCGAGGCCCACGGGGGAGCCACCGCGGGGCATCGGGTGACCGCCCTCACCATGGGTCCTCCGGCCGCCGTGGCCGCCGTCAAGAAATCCCTCCAGATAGGCGCCGACGACGGCATCCACCTCACGGACGAAGCACTGTACGGCTCCGACGCCTCCGCCACGTCCAAGGCCCTCGCAGCACTCCTGCGCCACGCAGGACCGTTCGACCTCATCCTCACGGGCATGGCATCGACCGACGGGGAGACCTCCCTGGTCCCGGCGCAGCTCGCCGAACGCCTCGACCTGCCCCAGGTGACGTTCGCGTCGTCGCTCGAGCTGACCCGCGGCGACGACGGATGGACGCTCGCGGCCCGCCGCGACAACGACACGTTCGCCGAGACCGTCGAGGCTCCGCTGCCCGCCCTCGTGTCCGTGACCGACCAGATCAACGAGCCGCGGTACCCGAACTTCAAGGGCATCATGGCTGCGAAGAAGAAGCAGATCGTGGTCCACTCACTGGCCGACGTCGGGCTGCAGCCGGACGAGGTCGGGTTCGCCGGATCATGGACGAAGGTGGAGGCCGCAGCGCCGCGACCGCCGCGCACCCAGGGGATCGTCATCACCGACGAGGGCGACGCCGGCATCCGGCTCGTCGACTTCCTCGCCGGGCAGAAACTGCTCTAGACCCGCCCGCTCGTCCTCTCGTCCCAGGAGCATCCGCCATGACCGCCGTCCTCGTCTTCCTCGATCACCCCGGAGCAAGCCTCGCCAAGAGCGAGCGGGAACTCCTCTCGCTGGGCGCGTCGCTCGGCGAGGTCACCGTCGCCCTCGCCGGCGAAGCAGGGCAGGCGTACCTCGACGGAGTCGGCTCCTACGGGGTGCAGGAGTACTACCACCCGGACTCCAGCGCCGTCACCGAGGTCCTCGTGGCAGGCAAGGTCGCGTTCCTCGCCGAAGCGGTGCGGGCCTCAGGCGCGGCGATCGTCCTGCTCGGCAACTCGTACGAGGCCAAGGAGATCGCGGCCCGTCTCGGTGTCCGGCTCGAATCCGGGGTGATCACCGACGTCGTCGCCCTGGATCCCGACCTGACTGCCACGAAGTCGGACTTCGCCGGTTCGTACACCGTCACGTGCCGCGTCACCAGCGGGGTCGCGATCCTCACGGTCAAGCCCAACAGTTTCGAGGCGGTCGAGGCCGGCCTGCCCTCGTCGCCGCGTGCGGTGAGCCTGCCGGTGGAGCCGCCGCGGGTGGCGGCGCGCGTCACCGGTCGGGTGGACAAGCCGGTCAGTGGCCGGCCCGAACTGTCCGAGGCGCGCGTGATCGTCGCGGGCGGCCGCGGTGTCGACGGCAACTTCGCTCCCCTGGAAGAGCTCGCCGATGCCCTCGGTGGTGCGGTCGGTGCTTCGAGGGCCGCGACCGACGCCGGCTGGATCGAACATTCCGCCCAGATCGGCCAGACCGGCAAGACGGTGTCCCCCCAGCTCTACATCTCCGCCGGGATCTCGGGCGCCATCCAGCAGAAGGCTGGGATGCAGACGTCGAAGGTCATCATCGCGATCAACAAGGATGCCGACTCGCCCGTCTTCGAGATCGCCGATCTCGGGATCGTCGGTGATCTGTTCACGGTGCTGCCGCAGGCCACCGAGGAGATCCGGAAGCGCGGGCTCTAGACCGTGACGATCGATCAGGGGGAAATGGTTCCCCGGCGCGTGCTGGTCTTCGCCGCGCATCCCGACGACATCGACTTCGGCGCGTCGGCAACGATCGCGGGCTGGACCGCTGCGGGCGCCTCGGTCAGCTACTGCATCCTCACCGACGGCGACGCCGGGGGATTCTCCGCCGAGGACAGGCCGCAGCTGGCCGCCCTCCGGCGGGACGAACAGCGCGAGGCCGCGCGGATCGTCGGCGTCACGGACGTGCATTTCCTGGGAGAGCCCGACGGCTACCTCGAGCCGTCCGACGGCGTGGTCCGCGAGATCGTCAGGCGCATGCGCGACGTCCGTCCGGACATCGTGGTGTCCATGCACCCGGAACGGAGCTGGGACCGGATCCAGAAGAGCCACCCCGACCACCTCGCGTGCGGAGAGGCGGTGACGCGCGCCGTCTACCCCGCGGTGGAGAACCCGTTCGCCTATCCCGAGCTGGAGGCAGCAGGGCTGAGGAGCTTCCGCGTCCCGTGGATCTGGTTCTACGGCGGGCCGGCGCACCTCGAGAACCGCTTCGTCGATGTGACGGGTTCCGAGGACCTCAAGATCGCCGCCATCACAGCGCACCGCAGCCAGCACCCGGATGTGGAACGGATGCAGTCCCGGGTCCGGGCCATCCTGCAGGGCAACGCCCACCGCGGAGGGCTCCCGGAGGGGCGGAGCGCGGAATCGTTCCACGTCGTCGGAGTCAACACCGACGAGACCATCGCCGGCTTCTAGCCGGGGCCGCGAGGTAGCGGCCCCGCAGGTACCCGGGAGTCAGCCCGCCGATGCGGAGGTCCGCCGCCGCCCAGCCGGCGGGAGTCCTCACCGACGGACAGTCGGCGGAGGCGGTAGCGTCCTCGTGATCCTGCGTCAGGCTCCGAGCGGGATCTCGGCGACGATCGGCATCGTGGGCCTGTCCGAACCACCCTCGGGCTCGACGGTGATGGCGATCGCACTGAAGCCGCTGATGTCGGTCAACTCGGTGACCTTCGTCCCGGCGACGTCCTCGCCCGTCATGGTGCCGACGGACACCGGGTCCGTCCCGTCCGCCGGTATGCGCCACATCTGGTACACGAGACCCTCCGCCGGCGAGGGAACACCACTGAGGGTGACGACGGCGGCGTTCTGCTCACCGGACACTGCGAGATCCGCGACCCCGCCGGCTTCCAGGGAAAGCTGCTGCGTCCGGACGTCGGAGGCCTGGAGGACCTGCTGCTGGACCGTCGTCTGCTGGAGATTCTGCGCGATGGTGACACCTCCGACGGTGATCACGGCAGCGGCTGCTGCGGCCACCACCCACCGGGACGCCCGCGAGGACAGCGAGGCCCTCGCCGTTCGCCGCTCGGCCAGCTGGTCCTGCGCCGAGTGGTGCTCACCGGTCCCGGTGATGTTCCGCTGGACGGGTTCACCGCCGGGTCGCGCGGACGGCCCGGCATCTTCCGCCGTCGTCCCGGCGGAGGTCGCCGACGGAGCGACACCGCGATCCATCGGAGTCGGCAGCTGTCCGAGGATCCGTTCGAAGAGCCCGGCAGGCGGCTCCACCTGATCCGACGCGTAGGCGGAAGCGACGGTCTCTCGGCAGGTCCTGACCCGGTCTGCGAACTTCGTGCTGATCGCAGGATCCGCGTCCTCGAGGAACGCGTCGATGATTCGGCGCTCGTCCGCCTCGATGGCGTCCAGTGCGTAGAGCTCTGCCCACTCCAGGACGTGGCCCCGTGCCAGGTCGGTATCGAGGTCGTCAGCGAATTGTCTGTTCATATCCTTGTCCTGCATCTCAGGTCACCCCCAAACAGGTCTTGAGTCGAATGAGTCCGTCACGGATTCTTGATTTGATGGTCGGAACCGCGACGCCGAGTCTCTCAGCGACCTCGCGGTAGGTGAACCCGCCGTAGTAGGCCAGCCGGACCGATTCCTGCTGGGTCGCGGTCAGCGTGTCCAGACACCGCACCACGCTCTCCGCCTCGAGGCGCTGTGTGACGGTGTCGACGACGTCGTCGTGGTCGATGGTCTGCGTGGCCGCACCGTAGCGGGCCTCGCGATCCGTGGCGCTCTGCTCCGACCGCACCTTGTCCACGGCGCGACGATGAGCCAGCGTCATGAGCCACGCCATCGGGCTGCCCATGGCCGGGTTGAAGCGGTCGGCCGTGTTCCAGACCTGGAGGTAGACCTCCTGGGTGGCGTCCTCGCTGAGGTCGGGGTCGATGAGCACCCGGCGGGCCAGACCGTACACGCGCCTGGATGTCTGTTCGTAGAAGCTCGCGAAGGCCGCCTGGTCCTGCTGCGCCACCCGCAGCAGGAGATCGGTCAGGCTGGCACCTGCGCCGGAGGCGGCACCCACGTCGTCCGCGACGGGAGCGATGGGGCTCAGCCGGCTTGCTCGTGGCGTTTCCATAGGGCTCCAGCATAAAGCGCCGGTCGTCCCAAACCGAACAGCCCGGGAAGGACCGCGCCGTGGCGGGAGTGCACGTGCGTGCTGCGTAAGCACCATTCCACCACCTCTGCCGGTTCGGATCGTTGTTCCCTGACAGCTATCATTCGGAGCTGAGCTGACCTCGGATGGTTCGGTCGCCCGTCACCTGGGGCTCGTCCCTGCGGGTCCCGACGGCGATCAGGGAATCGGCGTTGAGGACGAAGTCGCTTCCGAGCCGCTGCACGAAGGCGTTCCGCACCTGCTGCAGCAGGTCGGGGTCGTCGGGCAGCAGCCCGCGGTAGGCGCTGCCCAGCGCCAGGGACCACGCATGATCGGGTTCGAGGGGAACGGTCAGCCCGAGCCGCTCGACGCTGACATCCGTGAGCCCCCGCGCGAGCAGCCAGTCCGACAGCCGTTCCACGGACGCGAGTCTCCTGCTGTTCTCCACGAAGACCGGGACGCCGGAGGAGGCCCCCGCCGTGCCGTCGGTGGAGCGGATCGTCTCGAGGAGGAGGTCGCCGAAGGGTTCGAGCGCCCCGTCGTCCCAAGCGCTCAGGGCGATCCGCCCACGGGGACGGAGCATCCGGACGAGGTGGTCCATGCCCGCGTCCAGATCGTCCAGCAGCAGCACGCCGTAGCAGCTGACGATGGCGTCGTAGGGCTCGACGGGGGACCACCGGCTCGGGTCCGAACGGTGGAAGGAGACGTTCGCCAGTGCGAGTGTCGCTGCCTTGCCCTCTGCGAGATCCAGCATGGCCGAGGACAGGTCGAGGGCGTCGACGTGCCCGTCGGGGCCCACGAGCTGGGCTGCCGGGATCGTCCCGGATCCGGTCCCCGCGAAGACGTCGAGGACCCGCTCACCCACGAGGAGGTCGGCTGCCGCGACGACGGCGTTGCTCACCGGGTTCCACACGGCCGGAGCAAGGCGGTCGTAGTCCTCCGCACCGCCATCGGGCAGGGTTGCGGCGTGGCGAGCGGGCATGGGGAGCTCCTAGGGTGTTCTACTGCTGGGCGCCCGCGAAGCCCTGTTGACGCCAGGCCTCGTAGAGGACGATCGAAGCGGTGTTGGCGAGATTGAGCGAACGGCGCGAGGGGAGCATGGGGACACGGACGCGCGACGTCACGTGGGGGTCGTGCTTCACGTCGTGCGGGAGCCCGTCGGACTCGCGCCCGAACAGCAGGACGTCCGTCGGCCGGTAGGCGATGTCCGCGTAGGAGACGTCACCGTCGGAGGTGTAGGCGAACACGCGGTCGGGCTGCAATGCGTCCCAGGCGTCCCCGAGCGTGGGGTGGACGTGCAGCACCGCGAGGTCGTGGTAGTCCAGTCCCGCCCGCTTCAGCTTGGAATCCGCGAGGCTGAAACCGAGTGGCTCGACGAGGTGCAGCTCCGCACCCGCGACCGCTGCGAGCCGGATGGCAGCACCCGTGTTGCCGGGTATCTCGGGGGTGTGGAAGAGGATGCGGAACACTGCTCCATCCTAGCTTCCGGCGGACGCCAGCAGGCGCGCCAGGATGGGCAGCTGTACCACGTTCGGGCTGGGGCCGGCGGAGAGGAAGGAGCGGAGGGTACGCATGGCGGTCCCCGCGTTGACCACCTGGGTGAAGGTGGACGACGCGCGGTCGAAACCCGGGGGGACATCGATCACGGGAGCGAAGGGATTGTCGGGAGCTCCGTGGATGATCACCCAGCCGGCGACGTTGCAGTCGGGGAACAGCTCCTGAACGGCACGCACCGCCCGGGGCAGGGTCAGATCCACCGGCCGGCCCTGGTGGCGCAGGGAACGGCCGTCCCAGGAGAAGTTACCGGGAGCGGCCGTGAACGAATCGACGACGGCCATCCGGTACCCGGCGAGCACCACGTGCCCGGCCGTCGTACCGTCGCGGTCGTCGAGCTCGATCCCGTTCACCAGACGGGCCGCGGGATAGGTCGGAAGCAGTGCCCGCTCGAGCAGGGCCGCGGTGCGCAGTTCGCCGTCGATCCGGGACCGGGTGGCGGAGGACATCCGGGCGAACATGCCGGGCTTGCGTGGAGCCCCGTGGACCTGGCGACCGGCGAGGATGAGGGGGACCTCCGGTGGGGCCGACGGCGAGAAGGGCGGCAGGTAGAGAGGAGGGGAGCCCGCCGCATCGTCGTCGTCCGCGTGCGTCCGGGTGGCGGCCCGGCCTGCCGATCCAGGCCGGGACCCTGCCGTGTCGGTGGTCCCGGGACGGGGCGAAGCCGATCGACCGCGACCGGTCTCGGCGTCGTACCGCTCCCTCCGTTGCGGGTCGCTCAGGGTCTCGTAGGCGACGGCGACGTCGTGGAACCGGGCGGCGCTGCCCCCGAGGTCCGGGTGCGCAGCACGGGCGGCACGACGGTACGCGTCCTTGATGTCCTTGGTGCCGGCTCCCGGGGGCACGCCGAGGACGTCGTAGTACGACTCCCGCGCGGACTCTGCCATCGGTACGGCGTCTCCTGACGAATCGTGGTGCAGTGGGGCGGAACGTTCTGGTGGTGCATCGTGCCGGGAGTCCGCACACGTCCTCCGAGACTAGATGCACAGGCGGGTCCGTTCCAAAGCCGGACCCGGCGGGCACCGTCTCCGGTAGAACGGAGAACCGCCGCCCGAAGTTCGCGGGGTGGTCACGGTCGCATGGGGAGTCCTGCCCCTTGCGGCTGCTCCGGCCCGCACTACAGTGGAGACGGCACCCGGCCGGGCGCCGGCATCGGGCGAGGGGACAGCAGGCGTGCAGCGGAGCTGGTTCGGCGCCCGGTACCCCACGGCCTTCGCGATCGTCGCGTTGCTCCTGTCCGTCTCCGCCTGCACGATCGAGGTCCCGATCGCGCCGGGTCCCGGTTCCGGAGGCACACCCTCACCCACCATGGTGACGGAGGGTACGGCGACGACGGCGGCGGCGGACGGTACGGCGACGGAGCTACCACCCCTGACCCGGGCGCAGATCACGAAAGAGGACCTGACGCTCGCCCGCGGGAGCTACCTGGCGGCCGGTGAGAGCGTTGCCTTCGCCGACGGTATGACGCGCTCGGACGGCTGGACGCCGCGCCAGATGATGGTCAACGGCGAGTCCGTCTACGAGAACGGCGTCGGCTGTCGGGCGTCGCTGCGCTACACCGGGCTGCAGACGCCGCTCGTCGTGGAAGGCGACGACAGGGCGTCGACCGAAGCGCTCTTCCAGTTCCTCGACCCGAGCATCCTGCCCGAGTACCTGATGACGACGACCTGGCTCTGGGGCGAGAATCCCGGAGAGTCATCGGCGGGCATCGAGTTCCTGACGTACCTCCAGCCCGCCACCGATGCGGCGCCGGCGAGCGCCGTGTCCCTGCGCCTGTTCAACCAGCTGCGCACCGGGCTGGCCTTCACGGTCTCGTGTCCGTCCGACGATCAGCTCACGGCAGCCGTCGCAGACGTCCGCAGCCGGGTCTCGGTGGTTCCGCCCCGGTCCTGAGCCGTCCTGCCCGCGTCCCGACTCCTCCGTGGTGGGTCACCAGCGGTTCGCCCGACCGGCCGGAGCGCCCTGGGGCGTCACCCCACCCGGCGGTAGAGCGCGTAGAGCGCAGAGTCCTCGGTCAGCAGCGATGCGAGCTCAAGGGACGCAGCCTCGCCGGGACTGGTGCCCACGGAGATGCGCGGGCCGTCGCCCCCCACCAGCAGGGGACTGATGGACAGGCACAGCTCATCGACGCACCCCGACCGGGTGAAATCACCGAGGACGGCCGGCCCGCCCTCGCTCAGGACCCTGAGCAGCCCGCGCCTGCCCAGTTCGGCGAGGACGACGGGTGCTTCGACGGTGACGGCTCCGCAGGTCACGACGTCGGCGACGCGCTCCAGCTCCGCGCGCCTGGTCGCCGGCGCGTTCCCGCTCGTGAGGACGAGGGGCCGGACGGGGGCGTCCCGGAAGAAGCCGCTGTCCGGATCGAGGTCGAGGCTGCCGGAGATGACAGCCACGGCTGGATGCGCTTCGAGGCGGTGTGCCTTCCGCCAGGACTGCGCGCCGGTGTCGACCAGCGGGCCGCCGTATCCCTCCGCGCGGATCGTCCCGGCTCCCACGAGGACGACGTCGGCCAGGCGCCTCAGGACGTCGAAAATCCGCTTGTCGCCGTCGTTGCCGAGGCCTGCCGAGAGACCGCCGCTCGTCGCCGCGCCGTCGGCCGCCGCGACGAAATTGAAACGGACGTAGGGCTCTTCCGTGGCGGGGTAGGCGTAGATGCGGTGCAGGGCATCGTCGTCGACCTCGACCGGCGAGGCAGGGATCAGGGCGGAGATCACGGTGCCACCGGCTCGTTGACGTCGCTCATGTTGTGGCGCAGGTAGGCGGGTTCCCTCCACCCGAGCACGGCCTCGGTGAGGTCGATCGCGGCGCGGGAGGCCCGGACGTCGTGCATCCGCAGCACGCGGGCGCCGCCCAGGATGCAGATCACGCCCGCTGCGAGGGATCCCTCCGTCCGCTCGCGCTTGGGGCGGTCGAGGGTCTCCCCGATGAAGTCCTTGTTCGAGACGGCCGCGAGGGTCGGGAATCCCAGCCCGGCGATCTCGGGCAGACGCCGGGTGAGCTCGAGGGAGTGCAGCGTGTTCTTGTTCAGGTCGTGTCCTGGATCGAGGAGGATCCTGTCCTCAGGGATGCCCAGCCGGACGGCGTCGTCGACCTTCCGCAGCAGGAAGTCGGCGATCTCCCGCACCACGTCCCCGTAGGTGGGGCGCGGGTACACGGTCCGCGGCGCGGCCAGGCTGTGCGTGATGACGAGGTGTGCTCCGGCTTCGGCGACGACCGCGGCCATGTCGGGATCCCGCAGTCCGGTGGTGTCGTTGACCACGTTCGCGCCGGCCGCGAGCGCCTGTCGGGCCACGTCCGGCAAAAACGTATCGGCGGAGATGATGACGTCCGACACGGCCCGGACCGCACGGATCACGGGGACGATCCGGTCGGCCTCCTCCGCTGCCGGGATGGGGTCCCCGGGGGAGAAGGGGGCACCGCCGATGTCCACCCAGTCGGCCCCGTCACGCACCGCCTTCAGCGACGCATCGACGGCGGCCTGGAGTGCGAAGGTCGTGCCGCCGTCGTAGAAGGAGTCGGGCGTCCGGTTGATCACCGCCATGAGGGCGACCTGCCGGTCGAAGTCCACGGTCCGGGAACCGAACGTATGCACCGCGTGCCGATACGTCGGGACGAAGATGGCGGAGGAGGAAGGAGCCGCTGCTTGACTGTCCACCCTGCAGTTCTACCACTGCAGCTACCGGCGCCCCGCTTCCGGCGAGCGGACCGCGTGACCGCCACCACGGGAATCGGCGAGCGGAGCCGGCGGCCGTAGAATCGGAGCATGCCCGTGTACGTCGACCACGCGGCGACCACGCCGATCTCGGCGCCGGCGCTCGCCGCCCTCACCCGCGAACTCAGCCGGAGCGGCAATCCGTCCTCGCTCCACGGCTCGGGTCGTCGTGCCCGCCGCTCCGTCGAGGACGCGCGGGAGACGATCGCCGCAGCCGCGGGAGCGCATGCCTCGGAGGTCATCTTCACCTCGGGCGGGACGGAGGCGGACAACCTCGCGATCAAGGGACTCTACTGGGCGCGTCGCGCCTCGGCCCCGCAACGCACCCGCATCATCTGCAGCTCCGTGGAGCATCACGCCGTGCAGGACACCGTGCAGTGGCTCGAGCGTCACGAGGGTGCCGAGGTCATCTGGCTGCCCGTCGACGCGGCCGGCGTCGTGTCGCTCGACGCCCTGCGCGCGGCGCTCGCCGAGTGCCACGATCGCACGGCACTCGTGACGGTCATGTGGGCCAACAACGAGGTGGGCACGGTGCAGCCGGTGCACGAGGTCGTCGCCGAGGCCGAACGGTACGCAGTGCCCGTCCACAGCGACGCCGTCCAGGCCTTCGGGTCCCTCCCGGTGTCCTTCGCCGATTCCGGGCTGGCGACCATGGCCGTCAGTGCGCACAAGATCGGCGGACCGGTAGGCGTGGGCGCCCTCCTGGTCGGACGCTCGGTCACACTCACCCCCGTGCAGCACGGCGGCGGTCAGGAGCGCGACATCAGGTCCGGCACCCTCGACGGCGCGGGCATCGCTGCCTTCGCCGCCGCCGCCCACGATGCGGTCTCGGGCCTCGACGCCGAGGCCGCTCGGGTCGCGGCACTGCGGGACGCGCTCATCGAGGGGATCCTCCGCGAGGTGCCGGAAGCGGTGCTGCGCGGCGTCGGGCATCCCGCTCGGGAAGGCGCACGCCTGCCGGGCAACGTCCACTTCACCTTCCCGGGGTGCGAGGGGGACTCGCTGCTGTTCCTCCTCGACCTCGCCGGGATCGAGTCCTCCACGGGCTCCGCCTGCACGGCGGGCGTGCCGCGTCCTTCCCACGTGCTGCTGGCCATGGGGCTGACGGAGGTCGAGGCGCGGGGCGCCCAGCGATTCAGTCTCGGGCATACATCGACCACCGCCGACGTTGACGCCGTGGTGCGCGCGATCGGTGAAGCCCATGCCCGTGCACGCAAGGCCGGCATGGCCGGACACGCATCATCCATCCAGACAGCAGGAACGGGTTTTCTCTCATGAGGGTACTGGCAGCGATGAGCGGCGGCGTCGACTCAGCGGTGGCGGCGGCACGGGCCGTCGAGGCAGGGCACGACGTCGTCGGAGTGCACCTCGCCCTGTCCCGCATGCCGGGGACACTGCGCACCGGCAGCCGTGGCTGCTGCACCATCGAGGACTCCCGGGACGCGTGGCGAGCGTGCGACATCCTCGGGATCCCCTACTACGTCTGGGATTTCTCCGAGCGCTTCAAGGAGGACGTGGTGGACGACTTCGTCGCGGAGTACGCCGCCGGCAGGACACCCAACCCCTGCATGCGCTGCAACGAGCGCATCAAGTTCGCGGCACTGCTCGAGAAGGCCCTCGCCCTGGGGTTCGACGCCGTCTGCACCGGCCACTACGCCAGGGTCGTCGAGGACTCCGACGGCAATCCGGAACTGCACCGTGCCGCCGACTGGGCCAAGGACCAGTCCTACGTGCTGGGCGTCCTGACCCACGAGCAGCTCAAGCACTCGATGTTCCCGCTCGCCGAGACACCGTCCAAGGCCGAGGTCCGCGCGGAGGCCGAGCGGCGCGGCCTCTCCGTGGCCAACAAGCCGGACAGCCACGACATCTGCTTCATCCCGGACGGCGACACGCGCGGCTGGCTGGAGGAGCGCATCGAGATGACCGACGGCGACATCCTCGACGTCGACGGTGAGAAGATCGGCAGCCACCCGGGCGCGAACGCCTTCACCGTCGGTCAGCGGCGCGGCCTGAAGCTGGGCACTCCCGCGGCGGACGGCAAGCCACGGTTCGTGCTCGAGATCCGCCCCAAGCAGAACGAGGTCGTGGTCGGTCCGGAACACCTGCTCGCCATCGACGAGATGCGGGGGATCAAGGTCTCCTGGGCGGGGCTGCCCCTGCCCGAGGTCGCGACCGGCAACGAGTTCGACTGCATGGCGCAGGTGCGCGCCCACGGTGATCCCGTCGCCGCCTACGCCGTCGTCGAACGGGACGACGACGGTGTCCAGCAGCTCGTCGTGCGACTCGTCGAGCCGATGCGCGGCGTAGCACCCGGTCAGACGGTCGTGCTGTACCAGGGGACGCGCGTGCTCGGCCAGGCGACCATCGACTCCGCGCGGTCGGCCCTCCGCCCGGCGCTGGCGGGCATCGGGGGCTAGTCGCAGTTTCCGGAGGTCCGGCGGCTTCTGCTTGACTGGAGCCATGACGCATCCCCGTAGCGGCTTCGACCCGGCAGCCAGTTCACTCGCAGGCGACGTCGCTCCCGAGGTGATGGCCGAACTCCTCTCGGTGAGGAGTTCGATCGACAACATCGACGCGACGCTCGTCTACCTCCTCGCGGAGAGGTTCAAGGCCACGCAGCGCGTAGGGCACCTGAAAGCCGAACACAGCCTCCCCGCCGGGGACCCGCAGCGTGAGGCAGCGCAGATCGCCAGGCTCAGGATGCTGGCGGAGGAGGCGCAGCTGGACCCGGCGTTCGCCGAGAAGTTCCTGAACTTCATCATCTCCGAGGTGATCCGGCATCATCAGGCCATCTCCGAGAACCGCCGCCCCGGTGCCGACGCGGCGCCGCCGAGCGTACCGCCGGCTGCCCCGACAGGTGAGCAGTCGTCCCGTGGCTGAGCCGGGTACCGACACCACCGTGGGCGCGACGATCGCCGGGGACTGGCCGGGCACGGACCCCCTGGAGGCCGAGCGCGCCGTCCGCGGTGAGCTCGGAGGAGCGGATCTGCCCGTCCTTCCCTCCCTGCCGGCGCGCGGACCCGGCAGCGACGCCGTCGGACGGACGCTCGGCGTGCTGGTGGAGCTTCCCTTCGATCTCCAGCCCCATGGTTGGAGGCTGGTCCAACGGCCGGGCAAGGACCAGCGCCGCGCGGAGTCCGCGCTGGCGTCCGACATCAACGCACTCGGCGACGTCGCTGGTGCCGAGGAGCGGCCGGCACAGCGCCTGAAGCTCCACCTGCACGGACCCCTCTCCCTGGCCGCGGGCACGCATCTGCACGCCGGCGAGCGGGTCCTGGTCGATCACGGTGCCCGGCGGGAACTCTACGAGTCCCTCGCCGTCGGAGCTGCGGACCTGGTCCGCCGGGTACGGTCGGTCGCCCGCGGCGCGGAGATCCTGCTGCAGCTCGACGAGCCCGAGGCCGGCGACGTCCTCACGGGAAGCGTCCCCACCTCGAGCGGGTACCGTACGCTGCGCGCCGTCGACCGGCGGGAAGCCACCGAGGCCTGGGACCTCGTCTCGGCATCCGCGCTCGCTGCGGGAGCTGCCGGCACCGTCGTGGCTCCGGGGAACGGCGCCGTGGCCTTCGATGCCGCGCGGTCGAGCGCGGCGACGGCGCTGTCCTTGAACCTGCGCGGAGTTCCGGACACGCGCTGGGAGTCGCTCGCCGAGGACACCGAGTCCGGACGCGAGCTGTGGCTCGCGATTCTCGACCCGGCCTCGGGGATCCCGCAGGTGAGCGCCCTCGTGGAATCCGTCCTGTCCGCCTGGCGCGCGTAGGCCTGCCCGTGACCGCGCTGGGCGCACTGACGGTCACGACGCTGCCCGGGACGGCCTCGGTATCGCCGTCCGACGCGGTCCGCACGGCAACCCGGCTCCGGCAGGTGGCCGAGGCGCTCGACCAGGTGCGCGGGGAAGGGTAGGGCAGCCGCCCCGGGACGCTACGTCCGCCCGACAGGGCTCAGACGCGCTGCTCCCAGCGTCGGGGCTGCGCGTCGGCCGGCAGAACGCCGTCGAACTCCTCCAGCGCGTAGCCGAAGATGCCCGAGTAGACCAGCAGGGTGCCCAGCTGGCGGTGCACCACCCTGGTCTTGATCCTGAAGGCGCCGGCGTCGTCGTCCCACCATTGCTCGACATAGGCGAGAGCGCCGAGAGCGTCCGGCACCGGCAGCCGGACGCCGGCGAAGACACGCGTCTGCGAGGACACCATCCTGATGCGGCCGTCCTCCGTCGGGGTGCAGGTCAGCAGTGTGGCCATCCGCCGATGCATGCCCACGTAGTCGGTCAGCACACCGTCCTGCAGCGAGGTGGTGTCCTCGAACACCCGCAGGGCGGTGCCGAAGTCGATCTCCCGGCGCGCGGTCAGTGCCGGTCGTCCGAACGGATCCGTGTGGGGGTAGTTGCGGATCTCGAAGGGGACGTCGGTGTTGTACTCGGGGAAGAACGCGTTCTCGAGGGCGGTGAGACGGAACGCGGGCCTCGCGAACCAGGCGGGGCAACCGGCGACGTCGAAGACTCCGCGGCCATGTCCCGAGAGCCCGCTGTCCGCGTGGAGCCCGAAGTACTCACGGAGTTCGGGCTGGAGGCGCCCGAAGTCGCTGCCCATCGCCTGCTGGTAGATCGAGGTCACGCCGCCCACTTCCGTCGCTCGGACAACCAGTCAACCATGACGCGCGCCGTGAACCGTCCGTGCTCCCGGAGGGCGGGGCTGGAGGTGATCTCAGGGGACAGGCCGCGAGTGATCATGTAGGCAGCCAGTACTGCCAGCCAGGCATCCACGGCCGCGGCGTCCGCGCCGGCCGCGAGGGGTGAACGGCGGAGGAGGGCGTCGGCGTCGAGCCCGTCATGCCGCAGGTAGGGGAGCAGGCCGACCCAGTCGGCCCACGACGGTCCGTGGGAGAGGAAGTTCCAGTCACAGACGTAGGCGCGGCCGGAACCGTGCTCGATGAACAGCACGACCCACGCATTGGCGGTCATTGCGTCCCGGACGGTGTCCGACCCCAGGAGGCGGGTACTGGCACCCCGGCGGGAATGGCTCGGAGGACCTCCGCTTCACGTCGGTAGGCCGGATAGGCGAAGGCCTCGACGCTGGAGGCAGCCTTGACGAACAGCGCCCGCCCGTCCCTGCGGAGAGTGGCTGCGAACCCGGGAGTAAAACCTCCGCCTGCGGTGACGACGTCGTCGGGGCGGCCGCCGAGAGCGACGGTCATCGCCGTCCGCACCTCGATCGGCAGGCTCTCGTACGGCGGTCTCCGGGCCGTGCAGGAGTAGTCGAAACCGGTCACAGGCGCCCGGCCGCCTTGAGCCTGATGTAGGCGTCGGCCAGGAGCGGAGGGAGGTCCGCCGGCACGGCGTCGACGACCTCCGCCCCCAGCAGGCGGATCTGGTTGGCCACCGCAGCACGATCCAGCAGCGCGCGTTCTGCTGCGGCGGCACGGAAGGTTGCAGCGGCGCTGGACCGATCGGCCCGCAACTCCTCGAGCCGCGGATCCCGCACGGACGCCACCACGACGACGTGGCGTTCGGTCAGTCCCGGGAGCGCCGGGAGCAGGCCCTCCTCGACCGCCCCCGAGTCCAACGAGGTCAGCAGGACCACGAGCGAGCGATGCACGGAGGCGGCGCGTACCTGCGCTGGAACGCGCGACCAGTCCGCCTCGATCAGTTCCGCCTCGAGGGGAGCCATGGCGGTCACGAGCGACGCCAGCAGGTTCCCCTTCGCGGTCGAATCGACGCGCGCCCGGAGCCGGCGGTCGAATGCCAGGAAATGCACCTTGTCCCCTCCGCGATCGGCGAGGACGGACAGCAGCAGGGCAGCCTCGATGCCCGTGTCCAGGCGGGGCTCGTCGAGGACGCGGGCGGCCGAGGTTCGCGAGGTGTCCAGCACGACGACGACGCGCCGGTCACGCTCGGGCCGCCACGTGCGCACCACGGTGTCCCGCCGTCGTGCAGTGGCCCGCCAGTCGATCGAGCGGACGTCGTCGCCCCGCACGTAGTCGCGAAGGGAGTCGAACTCGGTGCCGGCACCCTGATCTGCACGGCCGACTGGCGTCGAGCTCACGCAGGCGCCGCAGCTTGGACGGCAGGTGACGCTTGGACGCGAAGGGCGGAAGGACCCGCAACACGCCTGGGGCAGGAATGGTCACCTGCCGCGCGGCGACCCCGAGAGGACCGGAGCTCCGGATGGTCACCGTCTCGACGCGGAGGATCCCACGGCGCGTGGGTCGCAGGGACACCGTCATCCGCCGCGCCTCCGCCGGGGGGATCCTGAGGGTCTGCTCCGGATCGGGGGCTCCTGCCGAGGGCTGCCAGGCCTCACGGATCGTCGCACGCAGGGGCCGGGACGTGTCGTTGCGCAGGACCAGCGTGCTGCGGCAGTCCTCGCCCAGGCGGACGCTGTCCGGCAGGGTGCGGACGACACCGATCCGCCGCGGGGACGCAGCCAGCGCGAGGTCGAGCCCGGCGGCCGCGACGAGGATCGCGGACCACAGGAGGAGAGACGTGGCGCCCGGATACAGGATGGCGGGCACGACGCCGAGCAGCGCCAGCAGGACGAGTCGCCCGGTGATCACCAAGGGTGCTCCTTTCGGACCCGGTCGCGGTGGAACGCGTACCGGGTCGGGTGGTCGTGCCCCTAGCGAGGAACGGGGACGGTCGCGAGGATGCCGCCGAGCACGTCGTCGACATTCACGCCGTCCATCTGCGCCTCCGGCCTCAGCGCGACGCGGTGCCTGAGGGCCGGCAGGGTCAGTGCCTTCACGTCGTCCGGGGTCACGAAGGACCGGCCCGAGAGCCACGCCCAGGCGCGCGAGGTGTTCAGTAGTGCGGTGGCACGCGCGGGGAGACGCCGAGCTGGAACGAGGGGGAGGTTCGCGTCGCTCGAACCAGGTCCACGATGTAGGCCAGCACCTCCGGAGCGATGGCGACGCGCGCGACCGCGGCGCGTGCCTGTTCGACGTCGTCGGCGCCGGCCACCGCGCGTACCCCGGCCGCCGCGAGGTTGCGGGGGTCGAAGCCGACGCTGTGACGGCGGATCACCTCGATCTCGTCGTCGCGCCCCGGCAGCGGGAGGGTCAGCTTGAGCAGGAAACGGTCCAGCTGGGCTTCGGGAAGGGGATAGGTGCCCTCGTACTCGACGGGGTTCTGCGTCGCCGCGACGATGAACGGAACCGGCAGGCGCCGTGAGACGCCGTCCACGGAGACCTGGCGTTCCTCCATCGCCTCGAGCAGTGACGCCTGCGTCTTGGGCGGTGTCCGGTTGATCTCGTCGGCGAGCAGGATGTTCGTGAACACCGGGCCCTCCCGGAACGTGAACTCGGATGTCTTCGACTCGTAGATCAGCGAGCCCGTGATGTCGCCAGGCATGAGGTCCGGCGTGAACTGGACGCGCTTCGTGTCCAGGTCCAGGGCGGTGGCGAGGGTTCGGACGAGCAGCGTCTTGGCGACGCCGGGAACGCCTTCGAGCAGCACGTGACCGTCGGCCAGGACTCCGATGAGGAGTCCCGTCACGGCGGCGTCCTGGCCGACGATCGACTTCCCGACCTCGGCGCGGACGCGCAGGAGCGCCGCCCGGGCGGCTTCACCGGCGGCGTCGGGCCCGGACCCGTTCACCTCGGCGCGCTCCTCCACGCGTGTGGCCTGGTGTGCGCGGCGATCGGTGCCTGCGGGTGCCGGTCCTGCCGGTCGTCGGAGTGGTTCATCATGGAATGATCTCCTTCTCGATCTCGAGGATCTCCTGTGCCCACAGCACAAGCTCGTGGTTCGTGGTCGGGGTGAAGTGCAGCAGTCGCTGCTCGAGGTCGGGCCGCAGCCGCCCGGTCTGACGGGTGGCCGCTTCGAGGATCTCGACCGGCGAGGCCGTCCTGTCGACGCGCAGGTGCCGTGCCAGCCGCACGAGGGTCGCGGCCCGCAGGTTCCCGGCCGCGTGAGCGACGGAACGCGAGTCCTGGTACAGCCGAGCGCGTCCCTCGGCGGTCTCCGCGGCGCGCACGACGACGGGCAGCGGCTCGGACGCCAGGGGCCCCAGGCGCCTGCCCCTCCAGAGCATCGCGAGGACCGCGCAGGCGAGGAGCCACACCAGCAGGCCATCGACCCACTGCGGCAGCAGTGTCGTCGGGTCGATCCCCTCACCGGTGGAGACGACGTCGGCTCCGGTGGGTTCGTACCAGACCAGCGTGGGGGAGGCACCCAGCGAGCGGAGGGCGAGGGCCGCACTGCCCCCGTCCAGGATGGACCCGTTCGAGAGGATGGACGGGGCTCCCAGCACGGCGACCGATCCGTCCGCGTTCGTGGTGTACAGACCTCCGGGAACACCGTCGACGGTCGCGGTGAAGCACGTCACGGGACCCGAGTAGAGCGTTCCGTCGGCGGGCAGGGTCCCTGCTGCTGCAGCGTCCTCGTCGGGACAACCTGCGGTCAGGGGTGGGGCGTCCCCGGCGAGATCGAAGGGAACGGGGCCGAGCTGGGCGAAGCCCTCCTCCAGCGCCGACAACTGCCGGTCGCCCGGGGCCGCCAGGACCGACCGGTCGGCCGCGCTCACCAGGTCGGCCACCTGACCGGCGCTGAGGAACTGCTGTGCGTCGTTGAGGAACAGCGTCGCGTCCCGCGACTCGAGCGCTCCCAGCGTCGCGTCGAAAGATTCGGTGCGCGTGACATCGACACCCTCGGAGGCAAGCACCTCGGACACCGCCCGAGCGCCTGCGGGCGCGGCATTCCCGGGGGAGAGCGGACCGTCGTCCTCCTCCTGCCCCGGCAGGAGGTTGACCAGGATGATCACTGCGAGCACGAGGGCGCCGATCAGCAGGGGGACTGCGCGCCGGAACCGTGAGCGGGCGGTGGACAGGGCACTGCCGCCGTCGCCCATCACCTCGGTGGCCGTCGGGCGCAGGGCGGTGCCCGCGGACGGATCAGCGACGTCCGTCAGGGCATTCCGCCCGCTACCCCCGCTCCGGCCGTCGATCGGGGTCACCGCGGCGCCGCCAGTGCTGTGGTGGCGGTCGTCCGCACCGGCTGCTCGGAGGACAATCGGGCGTCGATGCGCACGGCGCGCCCGTAGTCCTCCCGGGTGGCGACCCCGCTGCCGTAATGCGTCTCGTTGAAGAGGTCGGCAAGCCAGGCAGCATCACCCGATACCGGTGGGAAGACGGCGCCGAGCTGGAGTGCAGCCTCGGTCGCCGTCCTGCCGGGCCGCTCGTCGATGACCAGGCGTTCCTCGGCTGTGCGGATGACCGCCCTCAGCAACTCGGCGACCGCACCGTTCCAGTCGCCGTCGCCGGCGTAGGCTGCGGCCCTTCCACGGTGCTGCTCGGCGGAGCGCCGGACGTCGTCGTCGAAGACCGCCGGTTCCTGTCTCCGTCCGCGGGCGTTGAGCCTGGGCCTGACCAGGAGGATCGCGACGGTGATGATGAGCGCCGCGCCGAGCGCCACCACGAGCGTCCCGGGACCTGCTCCGAGGCTGCCGATCCCGTCGAACAGCCTCGCGATACCGCGAAGGAACTCACCGATGATGCGCTCGAAGATCGTGGGTTGGGCTTCGACGTACGGGGGCTTGGCGAGTTCCTGGTCGAGGAGCCGGCGGGCCTCGTCGGCGTCGGGGGCCAGGACGGGTATCCGCATCACGTCGCTGCCCCGGGCTCGGCAGTGCGAGCGCCACCCGCGGCCATCAGGACGGTCCGCCCGGTTGGTGCCCGAAGGAGGCGGTGCCGCCCGGAAGGACGTCGGCGCGCCCGGCTTCGGCCTGCTCGTGCTCGCGCATGAGGACGACGTCGAACCCCTCCCGCCGGATCCGAAGGTCCACGTACAGCAGTGAGGTGACCCCGGCCTGGAAGGCGTAGCCGATGGCCGCGAAGAGGGCTGTGATGGCCTGCGTGGCGATGATGACGGGGAGCGAATCGAGGACGCCCGACGCAGTGGACGCGGACGAGCTGAACCCGAAGATCAGCCCTACGGCGAAGGTGAGCGGTGTGGAGATCACGGACGCGATGATCGAGACGATGATGCTGGTCAGGAGGACGATGCCGAAGGTCCGCCACCAGTTGCCCCTGGTCAGCAGCCAGGAACGCTTGATGGAGACCCAGGGACCCCTGCCCTCGAGCATCACCGCGGCAGGCGCCACGACGAGCTTGACGCTCGCCCAGACCATGACCACGACAGCGCCGATCACGAGGGGGACGATCACGAAGGCGGAGTACTCGCTGAGGGCGGCGATCGCCAGGGCGGAGATGCCGACGAGGAGCATCAGCCCGACGAGCCCGATGGCGAAGGACAGCAGGCCGAACCCGAACAGTGGCAGGAGGCGCCCCCGGGCGAGCCGCCATGCCTGCCCGAACGAGGTCTTCTGGTTGATGACGGCCCGGGCGATCGGAATGACGAGGATGCCCTGCAGGACCAGGAGAGCCACGGCGGACACGATCCCCGCGATCGAGGCGAAGACTCCGAGGCTCGCCAGGGCGCCGATGATGCTGTCCGGAGTGGGGTTCGGGGAATCGAACACCTCGAAGGAGGACATGAGGTTGCCCAGGAGCAGGACGGTCACCAGCGCGACGACGGCCTGCAGCAGGATGGCGATGCCGAAGGTGGCGAGCGGGTTCTTCCGGCAGGCCTGGAAAGCGCCGTCGAGGATCTCGCCGAGGCCGAGCGGCCGCAGGGGGATCACCCCGGGTTTCGGTGGCGCCTGGTACCGGGGCCCAGGGGGGAAGGGCTGGCCATAGGCCCCGTAGGGGGGCTGAAGCGCCCCGTGGGGGGCTCCGAAGGGTGCGGCGTACGGAGCGCCCGGACCACCGTTCTGGCCCCCGCCCTGGTCGAACCGCGGCGGATACGTGGGGCCCCAGCCCTGCGCCGGCTGCGTCCCTCCGGACGCCGACGGAGTGCCCTGGTGGTCCTGGCTGCCCGGATGGCCCTGAGGCGCGGACGGGCCCGTCCCTGTGCCCGGCCGGGCCCAGGGGTTCGACGACGCCGGGTACTGCTGCCCCGGGGCCTGCCACGGGTGGGCCGACGGTTCCTGCCCGGGCGTCGGCGGGGCGGAGGGCGTCGGGTCGGGGGAGTGCCAGGGCGCCGCGGGGGTGGTGGCGTCGTCACCCGATGCCCCGGACTGTGCCCCGTTCCGCGGCTGACCGTTCACCTGGTCACTCATAGCGTCCCCTCGATCGTCGGCGGAGGAGCACGCGGTCGTATCCCCTCCTGCATCATAGTGATCCGCGCCACGATCTACGGCAGCTGGGCGGCCGCCACGATCGTTCGAGCCGTCGGAGAAAAAGGCGGGAGCAACGGCTCGGCGTCCTCCCCTCCGCGCGCCGGGACGGGGCTGGTGCGACTTTGTGCGCCCGATGGGACAGTATTGGGGTATGAAGGCTCGCATACTGGTCATCGACGACGACGAGGCCCTGTCCGAAATGATCGGCATCGTCCTGCGCAACGACGGGTTCGACCCGGTGTTCTGCGCCGACGGTGCGGCCGCCCTCGGCGTCTTCCGCGCCACCCACCCGGATCTCGTGCTGCTGGACCTCATGCTTCCCGGTATGGACGGCATCGAGGTATGCCGGCAGATCCGCGCCGAGTCCGATCTTCCCATCGTGATGCTCACGGCCAAGTCCGACACGTCCGACGTGGTCCGCGGGCTCGAATCGGGCGCCGACGACTACGTGCCGAAGCCCTTCAAGCCGGCCGAACTCGTCGCCCGGGTGCGCGCCCGGCTCCGCCCGGCGGAGTCGAAGGCCCCGGAGACCCTGCGCATCGGAGAGGTCAGCATCGACGTCGCCGGCCACGAGGTCACGCGGACCGGGGAGCGGGTGTCGCTGACGCCGCTGGAATTCGACCTGCTGGTAGCCCTCGCCAGGAAGCCGTGGCAGGTCTTCACGCGCGAGCTGCTGCTGGAGCAGGTGTGGGGGTACCGCCACGCAGCTGACACGCGGCTCGTCAACGTCCATGTGCAGCGGTTGCGGTCCAAGATCGAACGCGACCCCGAAGCCCCCGAGATCGTCCTGACGGTGCGTGGTGTCGGCTACAAGGCCGGACAGGGCTGATGCGGGGAGTGCGGAGGAACGCGCTCCCACTCGCTCCCTACCGCTCGACCGAGCGGCGGGTGGTGTCGACGGTGCCCGCCCCGTTCCCGGCGCACCGGCTTCCCGATCCGCAGCCCTGCCCGTCGCGCCCGCCGTCGCCCGCGGGCCGGTGACTCCGCCCGTGCCCACCGAGCGGCGGGACCGGGACGGGTCCGTCGCGGGTCCCCGGTCCGATCCCGGTGACGGTGCTGCGGAGGCGGAAGCCCTGCCGACAGGTGACGGAGCGGCGGAGGACGACCGCGATCACCGTCCCGACACCGGTGCCGATCGATCGCTGTCCGCCGGTGCCGCGTCGCTCAGGCGCCCGATGGCCGTCGTCGATCGTGGGCGCAGCCTGCTCCGGGAGGTACCCAGCCGCTGGCGGAGGTCCCTGCAGTTCCGCACGGTCGTCGCCACGATGCTCCTCACCTCCGTCTCCTTCGTCGCCGTCGGAGGATTCCTGTCCAACCAGATCGCGAACGCGCTGTACGAGGAGCGCTTCGACCAGTTCAGCGCGGAGGCGGGCAGCGCCCTGACGTCCACGAAGGCCGTCTTCCGCGAATCGTCCGCGACGGATCGTGACACCACCAACCGGCTCGTGCTCGACTCCGTCAACGCGCTGGTCGGCAACGAGACGCAGGCCCCCCGGCAGGCCATCCTGGTATCCATCTCGGCGGGCGAAGGTCTGTTCATACCGGACACGGTGAGCCAGGAGGGGGTCACCAAGGGCATGCTCCCGGACGACCTGCAGGCCGCCGTCGCCGCCGGTCAGGACATCTACTGGGCGCCCGTCACCATCCCGGTGACCGGGACCGGGGAGGACGTGCCCGGCCTCGTCTTCGGGACGCAGGTGCAGCTTCCCCCCGAGCGCAGCTCCTATGCCCTGTACGTGTACTACGACCTGTCCTCGATGCAGGCGACGCTCGACGACATCCACCGGGTCCTCTGGCTCGTGGGTCTCGTGCTCCTGTTCGTGATCGGTGCCATCACCTGGTACGTCACCCGCAGCGTGGTCCGGCCGGTCAGTCACGCGGCATCCGTGTCGGAGAAGCTCGCGGCCGGCCAGCTGCAGGAACGCATGGAGGTCAGCGGCGAGGACGAGGTCGCCCGGCTGGGTGTCTCGTTCAACCACATGGCGGGCAGCCTGCAGGACCAGATCACCCAGCTCGCGCAGTTGTCGCAGATGCAGCAGCGCTTCGTGTCGGACGTGTCGCACGAGTTGCGGACGCCGCTCACCACGGTGCGCATGGCTGCGGAGGTGCTGCACGACGCTCGCGAGGAGTTCAACCCGGTGAACAAGCGGTCGGCGGAGATCCTGTTCGACCAGGTGGAGCGCTTCCAGGCGCTGCTCGCCGATCTGCTCGAGATCTCCCGCTTCGACGCCGGCGCCGCCGTGCTGGAGGCCGAGTCGACCGATATCGTGCACCTCGTTCAGCACGCGATCGACGGCGCTCGACCCCTCGCCGATCGCCTCGGGTCGGAACTCCGGATCGTGTCGGCGGAGACCAGCTGCATCGTCGACGCCGATCCACGCCGGATGGACCGCATCCTCCGGAACCTCATCGTCAACGCCCTCGAGCACGGGGAGTCGCGGCCCGTGGAGATCCACATCGCCTGCAGCCCGGAAGCGGTCGCCGTCGCGGTCCGCGATCACGGGATCGGCATGACGCCCCTCCACGCCTCACGCGTCTTCGACCGGTTCTGGCGGGCCGACCCCGCCCGCGCCCGAACCACCGGCGGTAGCGGGCTGGGGCTGTCCATCGCGACGGAGGACGCCCGGCTCCACAACGCGTGGCTGGAGGCCTGGGGCATGCCGGGCGAGGGCGCCTGCTTCCGCCTGACACTGCCGCGGCGTGAAGGGGGAGAGCTCACCTGCTCGCCCCTGGCACTGCCGCCGTCGTCCGCCGCGCCGGGTCCGGCAGGCGGCGGGCGACCGGTTCGGAGGCCCGGGACGTCCGACGTCGGGACGGAAGCGGAGAAGAACGATGCGACCCCGTAGCGCGACCACGGCCGCGCGGAGCGCCCGCCGCCGCCGCCCGCGACGCTCGACGTCGGTGCTCGCCGGGCTGCTCGCCCTCTGCCTCCTGCTGCTCACCGGGTGCTCGGCGATCCCGACGAAGGGACCGGTGGGTGTGATCCCCGCCGCGGAGGGTGAAGCCGATGCCGACGCTCCGGCCTTCTCGCCCGAGGGCCCGGCGCCCGGCGCGTCGCCAGCGCGGATCCTGCTCGATTTCATCACCGCCGGCACGGGAGCGGGGGACGGCTACAGCGTGGCGCGCCAGTTCCTGACGAAGGAGATGGCGGACACCTGGGAACCCGAGGAGCGGATCGTCCTGTTCAGGTCGGACCCGCGGGTGGAGGAACGCGGGACCGAAGGGGTCTACCAGATCCAGCTCGAGACGACGGGGACGGTCGATTCGCGAGGGGTGCGGACCAACAGCGCGCTGCCGGCGACGGAGACCCTCGGCGTCCGCATGGAACAGGTGGAGGGCGAGTGGCGCATCGCCGAGGTCCCCGACGGGATCATGCTCGCCCAGAGCGCCGCCCGGGATCTGCTCATCTCGCACAGCCTCTACTTCTACAGCAGCAACTATCGATACTGGGTGCCCGACGCCCGCTGGTTCGTGCGGAGGACCGGGGTGACGGCCAGGATCGTGAGCGCGATGCTCGCAGGGCCCACCCCCTACCTGCAGGGCTCCGTCACGAGCGCCTTCCCGGAAGGTGTGACGCTCGCCCGTGACTCCGTGCCGATCACCTCCGGGACGGCCTCCGTGGAGCTCTCCTCCGAGGTCCTCGAGGGCGCGACCGATCTCGGCCTGCAGCAGATGAACCAGCAGCTCCAGGTCAACCTGCTCGGCCTGAACGACGTGCTGTCGGTCGAGATGACCAGCGGCCAGCCGATCGAGCTGGGCCCCACCTCGCCGGACCTCGTGGTGCCCGAACTGAGTCCGGATGTCGGCAGCGAGCAGGTGGCCGTCGCGGACGGCGAGATCGTGCGGGTGCGTAACGGGGCCCTCGTGCCGATCGAGGGACTGCCGTCCGTCGCGGACGTCGAGCCGAGGGAACCGGCGACATCGGTCTCGGGCAGCGCCTACGCGTTCCTGGATTCCGACCGGACGTCCCTCTATGTCACCGCGCCGGGCAGCGATGTCCGCGACGTCGCGGCGGGCCGCGGTCTCACCCGACCGTCCTTCGATCCCGAGAACTGGGTCTGGACCACGAGGGAACGCGATGCCCGCAGCGAGGTCCTCGCCATTCCTCCCGGCGGGACCGAGGAGAACGCCTCCATCCTCGCGGCCGGCTGGTTGGGGGATCGACGGATCAAGGAACTGCGGGTGTCGCGGGACGGGTCCCGCGCCCTGCTCGTGACGGACCGCAGTGGAACCAGTGAGGTCCTGCTCGCAGGCATCACGCGGTCGGCGGAGGGTGCGCCGCAATCACTGACGACACCGTTGACACTGCAGACGGCAGGGGACGTCGATACGGCTGCATGGGCGGGCCAGAGCACCATCGTGGCCTCGTCCGTCGGGGCGGGCGAGGAAGCGATCCCGGTGATCCTGCAGCTCGACGGCGGGCAGGAGTCGATGGCCGCCCTGGACGGGGTGCGCGCGATCAGCGCCGGCTCCGACGCCGAGGACACCTTCTACGCCCAGGCGGGCGACACGCTCTTCTCGCGCATCGGCACCAGCTGGGTGGACGAGGAGGTCGACGTCCGGGACCCGGCGTTCCCGGGATAGGACCGTCCACATAGCAGGGAGGACCCGTCGTCCTCCGCTTCGCGCCTCCACGCTGGATGCATGATGCCAGCCCTGCTCGGATCGCTCCTGGATGCCATCGTCTTCGGGCGTCCCTATCGCGTCGTGGCCGGAGCCCTTGCAGCGTTCGGCGCCCTCGCGATCCCTTTGTCGTGCGTGGTGTGCGGTCGCTGGGACTCGTCCCTGTGCGGGGGGTGTTCGGCGCTGTTCCGCAGGGCGACGAGTCGGCCGTTCCGAGCGGAGGACGCCGCGGAGTCCCTGCCCGACGTCGAGCGGCACCGGGGACGCGCAGCTGGCGGGCCGTCCACGCCCGGTACGCCCGCTCCACAGTCACCGGATTCTCCCTACGGACCGTTGCCGGTCGTCGCGGCGGGGAGGTACGGAGGTGCGGTCGCGCTGGCCCTCCTCGCCTTCAAGAACCACGGGCACGTGGACCTCGCCGCTCCCGTTGCTGCTGCCCTGGCCGGAGCACTGCACACCGCCGTCTCGGCGCGCGACCCCGACGACGCATCGCTGCCCCTGTTGCTGGTACCCGTGCCCACCCGGGCGTCATCCCGCCGCAGGCGGGGCTACGACCCGCTGCTGCTTCTCCTGAGCAGGCTGGACCGAAGCGGCCAGGTACCGGCCGGCACGCTGCTCGCACCCGTGGTCCGGCAGGTGCCCCTCCTGGTCAGGCTGGGGACGGCTGTCGGGCGTTCGGGTAGCACGTCCCTCGTCCGAACGGTCCTCGCACCCCTGCTCGCCGGATGGACGGGCGGGCAGAAGGGGCTGGGGCGTCGTCGTCGTCGCGCCAACGTCCTCCACTCGATGTGCGTCGCCCGGAGCATGCGGTACACCCTGTCCGGGAGGACCTGCCTCATCGTCGACGACGTCCTGACGACCGGCGCCACCATCGGTGAGGTACACCGCGTCCTGGTCGACAGCGGCGCCAGGGTGAGCGGCGCCGTCGTCATCGCCGCGACGGCGTCCCCGGCCGGGACCGGCCCCCTTCCATCCTTGGCATCCGACCTGTCCTGACCGACGTGTCGCAATGGTCGATCCGCACACCACCGGAAGTTTCGGGGTGCCAAGGGATGAATAAAGGACGGGCGTGAACTACGGTGAAGTACGGGTACAACACAGGAATAGAGACATACCCGTCGGCGGTGGCTCTGCATCCAGCCCGGCCGCCGTCGTGTCACCTAGCGATGTGGAGGGCACCATGGAATTTGTGATCAATGGTCGTAACCTGGCGGTATCGGACCGTTTCCGTGAGTACGCGACGGAGAAGATCGACAAGATAGAGCAGCTCGGCGACAAGGTACAGCGCGTCGACGCGAAGATCACCAAGGAACCCAGCGCACGCATGGCGGACACCTCGCTCACGGTCGAGTTGACGGTGCTCTGCAAGGGCCCGGTCGTCCGGGCCGAAGCTTCCGCGGCGGACAAGTTCGCGGCGTTCGACCTCGCCTACGGGAAGCTCCTCGAGCGACTGCGGCGTGCGAGGGACCGACGGAAGGTCCACCACGGCCGGCACACACCGATAGCGGTCAGGGTCGCCACTGCCGACCTGGAGCCGGCGGACTCCGCCCAGCCCATCTACCTCGACACCCCGAGCATCGAGCCGACCGTGGAGCCCGCGGCCCAGCCGGAGGAGGTCGACGCCTACTCGTCGCCGGACGACGTTCCTGCCGGTGATTCCCCTGTCCTGATCCGCCGCAAGGTCTTCTCGGGTATCCCCATGACCCTCGACGACGCCGTGGACAACATGGAGCTCGTAGGACACGATTTCTACCTCTTCGTCGACTCCGCCACGGGAGCGCCGTCGGTCGTGTACCGCAGGCAGGGCTGGACGTACGGCGTCATCACCCTCGACGCCAAGTGCGCCGAGGGTACCGAGGAGCCGCAGGAGGAACTGCTGGCCTACCGGGCGAAGGAAGCCGCGAGCGCCTAGCACCCGTCGAGCCGGCACTCCGGTTCGAGCCCGCCGACAACCAACTGCCCCCGCACCCGGTGCGGGGGCAGTTCCGTGCAGGAGCCCCTTGCCGAACCTCACCACCGCCCAGGCCCGCCGGATCCTCCTCGCCGCGCAGGGGCTGCACCGTCCCCGCCCGGCGGCGCCGTCACGCCGGGCCGTCGCTGCCGCTGCCCAGCGGTTGCAGGTCCTCCAGATCGATTCGGTCAACGTCCTCGTCAGGTCCCAGTACCTGCCGTTGTTCTCCCGCCTCGGACCGTACGACCGCGCCCACCTGGACTCGCTGTCCTCGCGTCCGCCGCGGAAGCTCGTCGAGTACTGGGCCCACGAGGCGAGTCTCGTTCCACCCGAGCTGTTCCCTCATCTGCGGGTCTGGCAACGCCGCACCTGGATGGGAGCATCCACCATGCCGTCCGAGGTCCGCCAGGCCCTCGAGTCCTCGATCCTCGGTCTGCTCTCCGACGGTCCTCCCATGACCGCCGCGACGATCCAGCGGCTGCTGGGAGGGGACTCCTCTAGGCCGGCCGGCGGATGGGGCTGGAGGTGGACCGCCGCCAAACGCGTCCTCGAGGACCTCTTTGCGCAGGGCCGGGTCGGGTCGGCGGGCCGCTCGGCGCAGTTCGAACGGCTGTACGCCCCGATGCACGAGGTGCTCCCCCTCCCGGGATGGGCGGACGAGCGGATCAGTCCCTCGGACGCGCTCGAAGTCCTCGCCGAGCGCGCGGCAGGAGCTCTCGGTGTCGCCCCGGCCCGGTCCGTCGCGGACTACTTCCGCACCCCGGTGAGAGAGACCCGGGCAGCACTCGATGCGCTCGTTGCTGTGGGTGTCCTGCACACCGCGACCGTGGACGGCGGCGCGGAGCCCTGGTACCTCCATCCTGCTGCCGTGCTGCCGAGACACGCACGGGCCAGGGCGCTGCTCAGCCCTTTCGACTCCCTGGTGTTCGACAGGAATCGGCTGTACCGGCTCTTCGGCGTCCACTACCGCATCGAGATCTACACGCCATCGGACCGTCGTATCCACGGCTACTACGTCCTGCCCTTCCTGCTGCGGGATGCGATCGTGGCACGCGTAGACCTGAAGGCGGACCGGGAGTCCCGCCGCCTCCTGGTCCGGGCGAGCTACGAGGAACCCGACGCACCGGCGGACACCGCCGAGGAGCTCGCCGCGGAGCTGCTCCTGCTCGCCCGATGGCTGGGGCTCGACGATGTCGTCGTCGAGGACCGGGGAGATCTAGCGCCGGCGCTCTCCTCGCAGGTCGGCAGGCTACTCTGAGCGGACACGGAGTCCCGCAGCGTCGCGCAGTGCCGGAGGGGAACCAAAGCGGGGGGCGGATCGTCCCTCACGTAGACTAGACACGCCATCTTTGGGCAGCATCAGATTGGGAGCAAATACCCGTGCCATCACTTCTTGAACGAGTTCTACGCACCGGCGATAAGAAGACACTGAAGCGACTCCGGAACTACGCCGACGCCATCAATGTCCTCGAGGACGAATTCCGCGGGATGTCCGACGCCGAGCTGCGCGGGGAGACCGACCGGCTGAAGCAGCGCCTCGCGGACGGTGCCACCCTCGACGACCTGCTGCCCGAGGCCTTCGCCGCAGTGCGCGAGGCGTCCAGCCGGACTCTCGGCCTCCGGCACTTCGACGTCCAGCTGATGGGTGGTGCGGCGCTGCACCTCGGGAACATCGCGGAGATGAAGACCGGCGAGGGCAAGACCCTGGTCGCGACGGCCCCCGCCTACCTGAACGCGCTCAGCGGCAAAGGCGTCCACGTCGTCACCGTCAACGACTACCTGGCCGAGTACCAGTCGGACCTCATGGGCCGCGTGTACCGGTTCCTCGGACTGACGAGCGGTTGCATCCTCTCCAAGCAGGATCCCGCGACCCGGCGCCAGCAGTACGCCGCGGACATCACCTACGGCACGAACAACGAGTTCGGCTTCGACTACCTGCGCGACAACATGGCGTGGAGCGCGGCCGAGCTTGTCCAGCGCGGCCACAACTTCGCCGTCGTCGACGAAGTCGATTCGATCCTCATCGACGAGGCCCGCACGCCGCTGATCATCAGCGGACAGGCCTCGGGCGACGTCAACCGCTGGTACAACGAGTTCGCCAAGGTCGTGAAGAAGCTCACCATCGACACGGACTACGAGGTGGACGAGAAGAAGCGCACCGTCGGCGTCCTGGAGGACGGCATCGAGAAGGTCGAGGACTACCTGGGCATCCAGAACCTCTACGAGTCGGCCAACACCCCGCTCATCGGCTTCCTGAACAACGCGATCAAGGCGAAGGAGCTGTTCAAGCGCGACAAGGACTACGTCGTGCTCAACGGCGAGGTCATGATCGTCGACGAGCACACCGGCCGCATCCTCGCGGGCCGACGCTACAACGAGGGCATGCACCAGGCCATCGAGGCGAAGGAGGGCGTGGACATCAAGGCGGAGAACCAGACGCTCGCGACCGTCACGCTGCAGAACTACTTCCGCCTCTACGACAAGCTCTCCGGAATGACCGGAACCGCGGAGACCGAGGCGGCCGAGTTCATGTCGACCTACAAGCTCGGCGTCGTACCCATCCCGACGAACCGGGAGATGGCCCGCCTGGACCTCTCGGACCTGATCTACAAGAACGAGGTCGCGAAGTTCGACGCCGTCGTCAAGGACATCGTCGAGCGGCACGAGACGGGCCAGCCCGTCCTCGTGGGAACCACCAGCGTCGAGAAGAGCGAGTACCTCTCCAAGCAGCTCGCGAAGGCGGGCGTGCGCCACGAGGTGCTGAACGCGAAGAACCACGCACGCGAAGCGGCCATCATCGCGCAGGCCGGCCGCAAGGGCGCCGTCACGGTGGCCACCAACATGGCAGGCCGCGGCACGGACATCATGCTCGGCGGCAACGCGGAGTTCAACGCCGTCGCAGCCCTCGAGAAGCTGGGACTCGACCCGGCCGACAACGCGGAGGAGTACGAAGCCCGCTGGCCCGACGCGCTCGAGACAGCCAGGGAAGCGGTCAAGACGGAGCAGGAGGAAGTGCGCGAACTCGGCGGCCTGTACGTGCTCGGCACGGAGCGCCACGAGTCACGTCGCATCGACAACCAGCTGCGTGGACGCTCCGGGCGCCAGGGTGACCCCGGCCGGTCACGCTTCTACCTGTCCCTGACGGACGATCTCATGCGGCTGTTCAACTCCGGCGGGGCGGAGCGCATCATGAACAGCGCCACCATGCCCGACGACGTCGCCCTCGAATCGAAGCTCGTGTCGAAGGCGATCGAGAACGCGCAGGGCCAGGTCGAGGGGCGGAACGCCGAGCAGCGCAAGAACGTGCTGAAGTACGACGACGTCCTGAACCGCCAGCGTGAAGCCATCTACGGCGACAGGCGACGGATCCTCGAGGGCGGCGACCTGAAGGAGAAGGTGCAGTTCTTCCTGGAGGACGTCATCACCGCGATGGTGGATGAGGCGACGCAGCAGGGCCACGGGGACGACTGGGACTACGACCTCCTGTGGACGAACCTCAAGACGCTGTACCCGATCACGCTCACCGCCGACGAGGTCATCGAGGAGGCGGGTGGGAAGTCGAAGCTGACCCGCGACTTCCTGCACGACGAGATCCTCTCCGACGCGAAACTCGCCTACCAGGCGCGCGAGGAGGCGCTGGGTGAGCAGACGCTGCGTGAACTCGAGCGCCGCGTCGTGCTGTCCGTGATCGGGCGGAAGTGGCAGGAGCACCTCTACGAGATGGATTACCTCAAGGAAGGCATCGGACTGCGGGCGATGGCGCAGAGGGATCCACTCGTCGAGTACCAGCGCGAGGGCTTCATCCTCTTCCAGGCCATGATGGAATCCATCCGGGAGGAGAGCATCGGCTACCTGTTCAACCTCGACGTCGAGGTCTCCGCACCCGCGACCACAGGTCTTCCGGGCGTGACCGACGGGCGCGGTGTCGTCCAGGCGCCGGTGATCTCCGCCCCGGGCCTCGATGCGCCGGCGAAACCAGCCACGCTGAACTTCACGGCGCCGAACGCACAGGGCGAGGCCGAGATGCATGTCGAGCGGAACAAGGCACAGGCTGCCCCTGGAAGCGGCAGGAAAGCCAAGAAGAAGTAGTCAGCCGATCTCGAGGGCGGTCACCCGCCACGTCCCGCGCGTTGCTCTATTCGAAGAGCAACGGCGCGGACGCGTTTCTGGTCGTAGGCCACCACAGATGCCTCGTAGATTCCGGGGCCGACGGGGCAAACCCGGGCCGACCGCACCACGACGTGGCGCCGTGTACTCGGTGCGCTCGCACCGCGACCGGCGCCCGGCGGGTCGGCGATGCAACGGACGAGGTCAGCCCGCAGCTGGAGGCGCTCGTAGTTCTCGGGGTCGAGCCAGCGTGCCATCTGCTGCAGCGGCCGCGACCCGGCGAGGACCTCGAGGGCGCCCTGTGCGACGGACCGGGCGATACCGGAGATCCGTTGCGAAGCGTCATCCCGGGCGAGCCCCGGTGATGCGGCTGGTCGACCGGACGGGCCTCCGCCGGTCGGTGTCGCGACCGATCGTTCCGCAGTCTCCCGCGGCCGAGCGGTCAGTGGGTGTTCCGTGGGGGCCGGTGCCGGTCGCAGCTGGATGATCGTTCCCGGTTCGGACGGTGCTGGTCGGCCGGGCGGTTCCACAAGGGGACGTGGTGAGCCGCTGACTTCGGCGAGCTCGGCAGTGGCACTGCGGTGGAGCTGGGTTACGGAGGGCATGCGGGTCCTTCCCATCGGTGGTCGTCTCGGGGAGTGGGCTTTCCATGTACCGCGGGCACCCGGATGACGGAGTCGTCGCGTCGGAGGTGCGGCTCAACGGGTGGAGGGGAGCTACCCTCCACCCGTTGGAGCGCGAAGAACCTGCCCCGGGATGAGGAGGGACGGATCGTCACCGATCGTGGAGCGGTTGGCCTCGAACCACGCGGGCCAGGCCCCGGCGACGTCCGCGGCGTCGCCAGTGGACCGAGGTGACACGCGACGATCGACCATAGGGAGTCGCCGGGAGCGACCGCGATCTCCGCCGGCTCCGCGTCGGTTCTGCTCTCTGCCCGCACCAGCAATCCTCCGTCGGCAGGCAGGGCGGTCGGCTTCCAGGCGGGTGACACACCGGAAGGTACCGCGTCCTGGGCGGGGTTCTGCGTGCTGTCCGTTCCATCCTGGCGACCCGACCAGTAGGGGGAGCCGGAAGCCGGGACGGCCGCGTCGGTCGAGGGGTCGACCGGCCCGCTCCACCCGCTGAGGCTCGGGGTGATCACGCCATCGGACGCAGCTTCGGGATCCACGATCGCTGAGGCCGGAGCGACTCCGGCTCCGGGCGGAGCTGCCTGCGCGACGGCCGGCGCCGCGAGGAGGTTGAGGCCGAGAAGGGCGGCGGCAAGCCGCCTCATGACGGCGGGAGTGAAGTGCGCTGTGATCCGAGCGGCGGTGTGCTGACCACGCTGCTCCAGTGACGCGGCTACCAGCGCGACGACCAGGGTGAACAGCCACGCGGCGACGACCACCATGCCGGCGACGGACACGCCCAACCCCAGGATCCGCTCCAGCCCCCAGGATCCGTCCGATTGCCGCGGGAACCACAGCATGTGTCCGGCTGTCGCCATGACGACGCCGCTCACCAGGACGATGACCGCCTGCCCCGCATCAGATCTCTTCATGGTCTTCCTCTCTCGAAGAACCAGTTTGATGCAGTTTGACCTCGTTTGTCCATGTTCGGTCGACTTGCTGTTACTAACCCCCGTTGACCCTGCTTCCTGGTCCGCCTAGGTTTGGGGCATGCGCTGGGATGCCCTGTTCGACGACCTGGAATCCCAACTCGAGTCCGCAACGAGCGCCCAGCAGGAAAGCGAGATCCGGGACCGCACCCGGACAGAGCATGCCCGGCTCACACTGGTGCAGCGCCTGTCGGGTCAGCGCGGTACGTCGATCGACGTGGCGACGAGGGGCGGCCGGCACGTGTCGGGCACGCTCACCAACGTCGGCTCCCAGTGGTTGGCGCTGGCAGTCGAAGGGCGGTCCGTGATCGTACCTGTCTCGTCACTCGAGACGGTACGAGGACTCGGCCGTGGCGTCGGTCAGCCGTTGAACGCTGTGCAGGCGAGGCTCGGGCTGGGATCGGCACTCCGCGGTCTGTCCCGCGACAGGGTGCAGGTGACGCTCTGGATCGGCGCACCCTCGTCGCGTCGCTCCGGGTTGATAGACCGGGTCGGTGCGGATTTCCTGGAGCTGGGGCTGGTGGGTCCGGGGGAGGAACGGCGGGCCTCGAACGTGCGGGAACTGATCACGGTGCCCTTCGCCTCGATCGACACCGTCGATGCAGCGGTGGTCCCGGAATAGTCGGTGCCACCCGCACGAGGGTTTTCCCGCTCAGGGGAGCGGCGTGCTCTCCGGCTCGTTCCTGAGTGCCGAGGCCGTCTTCTCGTAAGCCTTCGCGATGTACTCCTCCAGCACCCGCGTTTCCACGCGCCACTGACCGCGGCCACCCACCTGGATCGCCGGCAGTTCGCCGGAACGGACGAGTGCATACGTCTGCGAGGAACTGATGTTGAGCACCTCTGCTACGTCTGCGAGGGTGAGAAAACGCCGCTCGGCCACGCGCCCGCCTTTCAGGGTTGCCCGGGTGATGGGATCCAGTCTGCCACCGACCGAGTCGATGGCAGCGGATTTCCACACTTCGGCCCGAATTGTCGTCCGTCCGTTCCTTTGGCGCCACTTCTGCAGAAGAATTGCCGACGGAAGCGCTGCCGGAACAGGGCGGCTCGAACCGGGGAAGGATCACAGTGAGTCCCGAAACACGCACCGCCCAGCCGCCGGTCGAGGTTCAGCGGCTCAGGAAACCGTCCTGGAGAGATCCCCGACTCCTGATCGGTCTGCTGCTCGTGCTCGCGTCGACGGCCGGAGTCATCGCGCTGATCGATAGCCAGAACACCACCACGGAGGTGTACTCGGCGGGCCAGGACCTCGCCGTCGGAGCAGCCCTGACGCGGGAGAATCTCGTTGCGGTGCCGGTCCGTCTCGGCGAATCGGCAGATGCCTACCTGGCCGTCTCCGAAGGAGTGCCCGCCGGTGCCGTGGCGACGAGGCTGATCACGCGTGGCGAACTGGTGCCGGCGGGTGCGCTCGGGGCGGCCGACGAGCTGGATCGCAAGCCCGTCGGTCTGACCGTCGAGAATCCGCTACCGACGGGAACTGCAGCGGGCGACCGCGTGGACGTCTGGGTCTCGCTCCGCACCGATACGAACACCTACGACGAGCCGCGTCTGCTCCTGGAGGCTGCCGAGGTCGCCGAGCTGACGGTAGGGGAGTCTGCGCTGGGGGCGAGCGCGTCGACACTCGTCCACGTGCTCGTGGGCGAGGACGCCATGCCGGAACTACTCGACGCACTCTCGAACGACGCCCGGATAGCTGTCGTGCTGGATCCCGGTGCCGGTTCGTGAGCATTCCCGTCATCACGCTGGGTGCTGCCGCAAGCGCCTACGTCCCCGGCCTCGAACAGCTTCGCGGTCCCGTGACGGTCGTCCGGCGGTGCGAGGAGCTGTCCGACGTGATCGCGGCGTGCCAGACCGGCATGGCGCGTGCCGTCATTCTCGCGCCGGGCGCGGCGGACCTCACGTCGTCACTGGTCGAGAGGCTCCACTTCGCGGGTGTCGTCGTGGTGGCACTGTCGGACGCCGCAGCGGCCGGCGAGCCCACCGGTCCCGACGGCATCGAATACGTGAGGTCCTCGGTGGACCCCGCCGCCCTCGCCGAGGTGATCTCGCGTGCGGTCGACCGCTTCGACGTCGATACCGTCCGCCCTCGTGGATCCTTGGCATACGCCGACCCGCTCGACCCTCCGACGCGCCCCGTTCAGCCATCCTCCGTTGCCGCCGAGGAGCCGGGAGACGGCCGGATCCTCGCAGTCTGGGGGCCGACCGGAGCTCCGGGCCGTACGACCATCGCCGTCAATCTCGCAGCAGAACTCGCGGCGGCAGGGACGTCGGTCCTGTTGGTCGACGCGGACACGTACGGAGCGAGCGTCGGCGCCTCCCTGGGTCTGTTGGACGAGTCCGCCGGCCTCGCCCAGGCCTGCCGCATCGCGGACCAGGGCGGATTCACGGCTGCCGCGCTCGGCAGGGTGGCGGTCAGTGTTGCGATCAAGGGTGGACGGCTCCGGGTACTGACCGGCATCACGAGACCGGACCGATGGCCGGAGTTGCGTCCGGCCGCCCTCGGGCAGGTCCTCGAAGCGGCCCGGTCCCTCGTCGACGTCACCGTCGTGGACTGCGGTTTCTGCCTCGAAGCGGACGAGGAACTGAGCTTCGATACGCTGGCGCCACGACGCAACGGGGCCACGCTGCGGTGCCTGGAGGCTGCAGACTCCGTCATCGCCGTCGCCGGAGCGGACGCGATCGGGGTGCCGCGGATGGTGAAGGCGCTCGCCGAACTCGCCGACGGAGTTCCCACTGCCACTGCGCGTGTGGTCTTCAACAAGGTCAGGCCGACCGCCGTCGGCCGCTCGCCCGAGACGCAGCTGCGGGAGGCCTGGGAGCGCTTCGGCCCGACGACCCCCATCTCGGCGTTCCTTCCCGCCGATCATGCTGCGGCCGACCAGGCACTCCTCGCGGGCTCGGCCCTGCTGGAGACGGCTCCGGCCTCACCGCTACGACTCGCGATCGCGACGCTGGCCGATGTGCCGGTCGACCACCGGGGACGACGCGGTGCCGGCGGGGTCCGCGGGACGTGAAGTTTGCGGACAACACGGATAGGCTTCCACGGTAAGAGGCCGCAATGGAGCGGCCTTTAATTTCGCTACGGAGGCCCTCCCCATGTCGTCTGGATCCAGGACAACGGATCAGTCAAGCTCGGACACTTCTCGGGAGGATTTCGTAGAGCACTACTTCGAGCACCTCGCCCGTGAGGACGCCGCCGGCTACCCGCCGTCGGATCTTCGCCAGCGTGCCTTCGCGCACCGGGACCTAGCGGAATCGCGCGCATCGGGCACTGCCGCCGTCGCCGTCATGGATCAGGCGGCGTCGAGCGTCGTGATGATCGTGACCGACGACATGCCGTTCCTCGTCGACTCCGTCACCGCGGAACTGGTCCGTCAGAACGCGGCGATCCAACTGGTGGTCCACCCGACCTTCCTCGCGGTGAGGGACGACGAGTCCCACACGCTCACGGCACTGGAGCGCGTGCCGTCCACGGCCGGGGCCTCGAGCGGTGACACGGCGGCACTTCCGGACATCGGGCTCCTCGTCGGACAGGCGGGCCACACGACCCACCTCGAATCCTGGATCTCCGTCGAGGTCTCCCGCTTTCCCGACGCGTCAGCCAAGGCCTCGGTGATCGACGGCCTGCACCGGGTGCTGAACGACGTCCGTGCCGCGGTCGAGGACTGGCCTGCCATGCGCAACACCGTCCGTGGGATAGAGGCATCCCTCGGCGCGTCGCCGGGGCCGGGTCCGTTCCGGACCTGCGGCAGGCGCAGGAACTCCTGCGATGGCTCGACAACGGCAACTTCACATTCCTGGGCTACAAGGAATACGACCTCGTGACGGACGACGCGGGGGACGACGCGCTGAGGGTCCGCGAGGGCAGTGGTCTGGGGCTGTTGCGCCACGGCAGCGGAGGCGGGCACCTGCAGCAGCTCACGGCGTCGGGCCGGGCCAAGGCGCGGGAGCGCCGGGCGCTCGTCATCACCAAAGCCAACTCGCGCTCCACGGTGCATCGTGCCGCGTACCTCGACTACATCGGCATCAAGAGCTTCGACGCCCAGGGCAACGTCAGTGGTGAGCGGCGGTTCATCGGGCTGTTCGCGACCAGCGCCTATACAGGTTCGGTGCGCAACGTACCCCTCGTCCGGGACAAGGTCGCCGAGGTCCTGCGGCGCTGCGGGTTCCCCTCCGACTCGCACTCGGGGAAGGACCTGCTGTCCATCCTCGAGACGTACCCGCGCGACGAGCTCTTCCAGATCGAGGTGTCGGATCTCGTCACCACCGCGCTCGGGATCCTCAGGCTGCAGGAACGACGCCGCACACGCCTGTTCCTCCGCCCGGACGTGTACGGACGCTTCATGTCAGCCCTCGTCTACCTGCCCCGCGATCGGTACACCACGAGTGTCCGCCTGCGCATTGAGGACGAACTGCGGAAGGAGTTGAACGCGGACTCCATCGACTTCGAGGCGAGGATGAGCGAGTCGGCCCTTGCGCGCCTGTTCTTCAGGATCCGGCTCCAGCGCGGGGCGGAAGTGCCGACGGTCGACGCCGGCCGGCTCGAGGAGCGCCTCGTCCGCGCTGCGCGCTCCTGGTCGGAGGGCATCGTCGAAGTCGCCCAGCAGAGCTTCGAGCAGGAGAGCGCGCAGCGGCTCGCGATCCTCTGGGCCGAGTCCTTCCCACCGAGCTACCGGGTGGATTACGAGGTCGAGGACGCACTGGAGGACATCGCCCGGTTCGAGGAGCTCGCCGAGGCGGACGGTGGAGTGCCGCAGCTGCACGTCTACGTGCCGCGCGAGCACCATTCGGGCGGAGCCGAGGACGCCAGGCTCAAGCTCTACCTCAGAAGCGCGAAGAGCCTCACCCAGATCCTGCCCTACTTCCACAACCTGGGCCTCGAAGTGCTGGACGAACGGCCGTTCGAGATCACGCGCTCGGACGGGCGGTCCTTCTTCCTCTACGACCTGGGCCTGAAGTACCCGGAGGGCATCTCGCCGCTCGGGACGGCCGGGCTCCTGCAGGACGCCTTCAGCGCGGCCGTCGTCGGCACCAGCGAGTCGGATCCGTTCGATCGGCTCGTCCTGCGGGAGGAGCTCGGCTGGCGCCAGGTCCTCGTCCTCCGCGCCTACGCCAAGTACATGCGCCAGATGGGCAACACGAACTCCTACGGATTCGTCGCCGACACCCTGCTGCGCAATCCCGTGGTGAGCCGCGGGCTCGTCGCCCTCTTCGCCGCCCGCTTCGACCCGGACCTCGACGGGGACCGGGACGAGGCCACCACCCGTGCACGGGCGACACTCGACGAAGCGCTCGAGGTCGTGCCGACCCTCGACGCGGATCGCTTCCTGCGAACCTTCGCGAACCTCATCGAGGCCACCCTGCGGACGAACTACTTCCAGGACAAGCGTCACGTCAGCTTCAAGTTCGACACCGCGCGGATCGACGGAGCTCCCTTCCCCCGACCGAAGTTCGAGATCTGGGTGTACTCACCCCAGGTCGAAGGTGTCCACCTCCGTTTCGGGAAAGTGGCCCGGGGAGGTCTGCGGTGGTCGGACCGTCGCGAGGACTTCCGCACTGAAGTGCTCGGTCTGGTCAAGGCTCAGACCGTCAAGAACGCTGTCATCGTCCCTACGGGGGCGAAGGGCGGTTTCTTCGCGAAGCAGCTTCCCGACCCTGCCGTCGATCGCCAGGCCTGGCTGGCGGAGGGGCAGGCGAGCTACCGCACGTTCATCCGCGGCCTCCTCGACATCACGGACAACGTCATCAACGACGGCGCCAGTGAGTCCGTGCTACCGCCCGAGCGTGTGGTCAGGCACGACGACGACGACACCTACCTCGTCGTGGCCGCGGACAAGGGAACGGCGTCCTTCTCCGACATCGCCAACGAACTGTCCGCCGAGTACCACTTCTGGCTGGGCGACGCCTTCGCCTCCGGCGGTTCGGTGGGCTACGACCACAAGGCCATGGGCATCACCGCCCGGGGCGCCTGGGAGTCGGTCAAGCGGCACTTCAGCGAGTTCGACGTCGACACGCAGAGCGAGGACTTCACGGTCGTCGGGGTCGGCGACATGAGCGGTGACGTCTTCGGCAACGGGATGCTCCTGTCCGAACACATCCGCCTGCTGGCCGCCTTCGACCACCGCCACATCTTCCTCGACCCGAACCCGGATGCGAGCACGTCCTTCGCGGAGCGCAGGCGCCTCTTCGAGCTACCGCGGTCCAGTTGGCAGGACTACGACGCGAACCTCATCAGCGCCGGTGGCGGGGTGTACCCGCGGCAGACGAAGTCCATTCCCATCTCGCCGGAGGTACGCGAGGCGCTTGGCCTCGAGGCCGGAGTCGAGAGACTGAGTCCACCCGAGCTCCTCCGGGCGATCCTGCGGGCGCCCGCGGATCTGCTCTACAACGGCGGCATCGGTACCTATGTGAAAGCCGCTGCCGAGACGAGTGCCGACGTCGGGGACCGCGCGAACGACGCCATCCGAGTCAACGGGAACGAAGTGCGGGCCCGTGTCGTGGGGGAGGGCGGCAACCTCGGGATGACCCAGCGCGGACGCATCGAGGCTGCCCTCAACGGTGTCGTCCTCAACACCGATGCGATCGACAACAGCGCCGGTGTCGATTGCTCCGACCACGAGGTCAACATCAAGATCTTCGTGGACCGGATGGTCCGGGCGGCCGGCTGCAACCCGAGGAGCGCACGGAATTCCTGCACTCGATGACGGACGACGTCGCCCGGCTGGTCCTCCAGGACAACGTGGACCAGAACGTCCTGCTGCTCAACGACCGTCAGCGGGTCGCCGAGTGGAGTCCCAGCTATGAGCGGATGATGGACGCGCTGGAGAAGAAGGGGGACCTCGATCGCAACCTCGAGGCACTGCCCACCACCGCGGAGTTGCGCCGCAGGCTCGACGCCGGACAGGGGCTCACCTCACCGGAGCTGTCGGTCCTGGCGGCGTACGCGAAGATCGAGTTGACCAGGGTCCTGTCCGCCAGCAGCCTCGCGGACGACCCCTACTTCAGGGCGACGCTCCGCCGGTACTTCCCGCGGAAGCTCGTCGAGCGGTTCGACGACCTGCTGGACACCCACCCCCTGCGACGGGAGATCATCTCCACTGTCATCGCCAACGACATCATCAATATCGGCGGCATCACCTTCGCCTTCAGGGTGATGGAGGAGACCTCGGTGGCCGAGCCCGTCATCGCCCGGGCCTTCGTGGCGCTGCGCGAGATCTACTCGATCGACGAGACGATCGATGCCCTGGCCGAGCTACCCGCGAACTTCCCGACCGACCGCTGGAGCACCGTGCACCTGGACCTGCGCCGGCTGCTTGACCGCGCGGTGCGCTGGTTCGTGAACCATGTCGAGCAGGGTACGTCCGTGCAGGAGGACATCGACGCGTTCAAGCCGCTCGTCGCCCCGTTCCGCGCCCGACTCTCCGAGTACCTGCGGGGGTGCGACCTCGAACGTGCCGAAGCGGGCGTGGAGACGGCGAGGAACTGGCAGTTGCCGGAAGAACTGGGACGCCACTGGGCCGAGCAGTTCGAGTCCTTCGCGTTGCTGGACATAGCCCACAGCACGCGCAGGGTGGACGAACCCGTCGAGAACATCGCCCAGGTCTACTACGCGGTGTACGACCGCTTCGAGGTGGACAACCTGCTCGAGCGCATCACGAAGCTGCCGCGGACCGACCGCTGGCAGGCACTCGCTCGGGCGGCGTTGCGGGACGACCTCTATTCCACGGTGGCCGACATCTCGGTCGCGATCATGCGGGCTTCGCCCACGCTGCAGGGCCAGGATGCTGGAGAGCGACTGATGGCCTGGCAGGAGCTGAACGCCGATCAGCTGCAACGCGCCAGCAACATGTTCGCGGAGGTGAACCAGCTGGAGCAGGACGACATCTCGTCCCTCTCCGTTGCGCTGCGCCTCCTGCGCTCGATCGTACGGTGACGACCCGCGCCCGGTCGATCGACGGCCGGGAGTGACAAACTGGACCCGACACATATCGGGGCCTGCGCGGACGCCTCCAGCCGATCCGATCCCTGACCCAGCCACAGAGAGACTTCATGGCCATCTTCACCGACCCCATCCGTGAGTACGCCGGGTTCGAACCGGCGATGCCGAGTGGCTCCACCTCCTGGTGGGGGACTGGCAGATGGTGGCGGACCTCGCGTTCGCCGATCTCGCGCTGTGGTTCCCCCTCGACGGGGGCGGCTACGTCGCCCTCGCGCATGCGCGACCGTCCACGTCCCACACCGTCTTCCACAGCGACTTCGTGGGGGAGCGGATCCGTGCGGACCTCCAGCCACTCGTCGACGTCGCCTGGGATTCGCAGCGGATCGAGCGCTCCGGTGAGACGAACTGGACCACGGAGATGGCCATGCGGGTCGAGGCCGTGCCGATGGTGCGCAACGGCCGGACGCTTGCCGTCGTGACGACGCACATGGATCTCTCCAGTTCGCGCATGCCCTCGCGTCTCGAACTGACCTACCGGCAGTGCGCCTACGATCTCCTGCGGATGGGCACGCTCGGGCTGTGGCCGGACTTCGCGACGCCCACCGGTTCGCGCAGGGGCGCCCCCCGCGTCGGCGACGGTCTCATCCGCCTGGATGTCGACGGCATAGTGCAGTACGCGAGCCCCAACGGCGTGTCGGCGTTCCGTCGCCTGGGCGACGTCGAGACCCTCGAGGGGCGGCCGCTGGCCGAGATCACGACGCGCTCCTCAAGGACCGCCGGATGGTGGACGAGACTCTTCCGCTGGTCGTCACGGGCCGGATGCCCTGGCGGACCGAGATCGGATCCCGCGGGGTCAGCCTGTCCCTGCGGGCGATACCCCTCCGGGACGAGAAGGAGCGTTTCGGTGCCCTGGTGCTGTGCCGGGACGTGTCGGAGCTCCGACGCCGCGAGATGGAGCTGGTGTCGAAGGACGCGACGATCCGCGAGATCCACCACCGGGTCAAGAACAACCTGCAGACCGTCGCGGCGCTGCTGAGGATGCAGTCACGTCGCATGGTCAGCGAGGAGGGCAAGCTCGGACTCGAGCAGGCGATGCGGCGCGTATCGACCATCGCGCTCGTGCACGAGACGCTGTCGCAGGGGCTGGCGCAGAGCGTCGATTTCGACGAGTTGATCTCACGACAGTTCCGCCTCTCCGCGGAAGTCGCATCCCCGTCGCAAGCCGTGCGGACCGAGCGCAGCGGTGATTTCGGGGAGCTTCCGAGCGACCTCGCGACCCCGCTGGCCCTCGTGATCAACGAACTGGTGACGAACGCCGTCGAGCACGGGCTGTCGGGCCGAACCGGAACGGTGTGGCTGATGGCCAATCGGCGCACGGAGGCCGACGGCGAGGAGTTCCTGCGGGTGACCATCGCGGACGACGGCGTGGGCCTTCCCGCAGGCGGACACGCCGAGGGCCTCGGCCTGCAGATCGTCAGGACACTCGTCACCAGCGAGCTCGGCGGCACGATCGAGTGGAGTACCCGAACCGGTGGCGGAACCTCGGTCACGCTCGATCTGGGACTGCACCTGCATCAGACGGGCTGATCGGAGGACCGGGGCACCGGGCGTCCCTCATCAGCCGCAACGACGAAGGGCCGCCCACCGGGCGGCCCTTCGTCACTCGTCGGTGTTCCGACCGCGTCATTCCTGGCGGGGTCCCGGGCGCCGACATCCGGCTCGCGTCAGGAGGCGCGACGAGCCCTGGCGGCTCGGCGCTTCAGAGCACGACGCTCGTCCTCGCTCAGACCGCCCCATACTCCTGCGTCCTGACCGGACTCGATGGCCCACTGCAGGCAGGTGTCCTGCACCTGGCAGCGACGACAGACGCTCTTGGCCTCCTCGATCTGGAGAAGTGCCGGTCCGGTGTTGCCGACCGGGAAGAACAGCTCCGGGTCCTTGTCCAGACAGGCTGCGCGACTACGCCAATCCATGGTGATCACATTCTCCTCTAGCCACGCTGTCCGTGTAATTGTGAAAACATTCACGAAGGGGCTCATAGTAAAGGGGCCGACTTCGGCCCCCTGGGTTTCAACTGCGTTTAAGGCTGTCACGTTACCAACGGGTAAACAAGGGTTTTACTGCTCCAATTGGTTCCTCGGGTGAGTGGTTTGTCACAGCAACCACCGTCGGACCTGTCGCAGGAGGCCGAGAAGGGGTCGGGTAGGGTTCGAGAGTGGTCAGAGATCAAATCCAGTCTCCCGCTGATCGACCGCGCGGGGTTCTCGTCATCGGCGCGATACTGCTGCTCGAAGCGGCAGGATCGATCGTGCTCGGGGTCGCTTCGGCTGCGACGGTCGTCGGGCCGAATCCGGTCTCTGTCGGCGGATCGGCCTTCCTTGCGGTGCTGCTTGTTCTTGTGGCCTGTGCTCTGGTGGCGATGGCCCGGAAGCTGGCGGCAGGGTTCCGGTGGCCCCGTTCGCCGTCGCTGGTCGTCCAGCTCTTCATGGTGATCCTGGCTTTTCCTTTCTTCTCGGCCGGTAATCCGTTGATCGGGCTGTTGCTCGTGGTCCCCGCTGCCGCGGTCATCGTGACGCTGTTCTCCAGGCCCGTCGTCGGGTTCACGGTGCTCACGGCGGGAAACGAGAGAACGCTGTAGCGCCTCCGGTCGTCCTCGTTGCACGTCCTGTTAAGTGTCCGCCCCCGGCATGCGCGAGCTGTACTTCGACGACTCGGCCGGGTTCCACCGCGTATCCCCGTCCAGGGGGCGGCGCGTCGCCTGGATCGAGGCGGACCCCGAAGAAGTCGCCGTCGAGTGCGGATCTCGGCGCCAGGATGAGGCCCCTGCCGGTGGCACGAGCCTGGAGGGACAGCGGCACCCGCGACATCAGTGCTGGCGCCGGGCTTGCCGTGAGCACAGCAGCGGCGCCGCCCGCGACCAGGCCCGACAGGATCTGCTGGACGTCCGGCGGAAGCTCGTCGGCATCGTCGACGAGCAGGATGCAATGCTCCAGGGCGGAGGAGAGGGAATCCGGTGCGGTGAGCTTCCGCCAGTAGGCAGCGGTTTCCGGGTGCCGGGTGCCCGCGGTGTCTCCGTCCGGACTGCCCGAGATGCACGGTGGTGTCAGGATTCGCCGGTGACGCTGGAAGAGCCCGGCCGATTCTCCGACAATTCGTAGCGCGTTGGTGCGGCCGGAGGACTGGTGCCCCAGGATGAGGAAGACCTCGCCCGGAGGAAGCCTCACATCGTAGGGCAGCAGGTCGTCGCCGTGGACGCCGAGGGGCAGGGCTTTTCGTGGCACCGCGGCGGGCACGACCCCGAGATCCGCCAACTGGACTGTCCGGGGCAGGGCGTGAACGGGGAAGGGTGGTAGGGACGGAGGACAGGGCGGAGCGCCGACTGGATGCTCGAGGACCAGTTGGCAGACGCCATCGCCCCAGGACCCCGTGATCGGCCCCTGAGCGAAACCGCGCCCCTCGACTGCATCGATCGATGGGAGTTTCGGCCAGGTCATCGTCGTGTCCTGGTGAGCCCCGAGCGGCAGGTAGATCCGGTTAGGCACCAGTGGGAAGAAGCGGGAGGTCGTGAGATCACGCTCCCCTCCGATGAGAACCGTGACTCCGTTCCGGGCACCGTCCCGAACGAGCGCCTGCAGGTCCTCCTCGGCGCCGACCGTACGGTTGTTCCGGAACTGGCTGGTCCATCGCGCCCACCCGGTGACGACGAGGACGATGTGCGGTGCGCCGTTCTCCTCACGCCCGCGTCGGTCGACGAGTCGCGCGATGACCCGTTCCGCCCTTCCCGACTCGTGCGGTTGCACGTGGGCACCGACGTTCGGACCGCACGGGAGATCCTCGAGGCTTCCGTCTCCGTCGAGCAGGTAGAGATGGAGATCCCTGTTCGAGTGCGGCAGAGCGGACACGATTGCCCGGAGGGCCGCACCCCGACCGCTACCGGGGAAGCCGATCAGCGCGAGGTGGGAGTGTCGTCCGGGAACCCAGTGCAGGAGCCGCTGCTCCTGCCGATCGGGGAAATCCGCGATCCCGAGAGCCAGGTCCTGTTCATCGCATGCTGCAGTGCGAGAGTCCATGCCCGGTGATGGGGAGCAGGCCGGTGGGAAAGCGGTGCATGCCGCCGGCGAGAGATCGGCGGGAAGTGGAGGAAGAACCGGCCGACGGGGCTCCCTGCCCGGACTGCCTCGCCGAACGGCCCTCAACGCGTCGACGGCCTCCACCAGGATGCTCCGCTCGGCATCGCCGGCACCGGTTCTGACGGCGTCGAGCCTCTCCTCGTCCGTTCCGGCGACTCCGGGCTCACGCGGCGCTTCCCAGGCCTGCTCGATGACCTCACCGAGGGGTGTGACCGAACGGGCGCGGCCAGAAGCGGGGGGAGGGCGTCGGGCTGATGTGAGGCGGGAGCGAAGCTGCACACCGTCGATGCCCTCGATCGGGGAAGAGCCTCCGAGATAGGTGGCGAAGTCCTGCCATCCAGGGGAATCGTTCGAGGGCGGCATCGTTGAGCAGGCGGCGACCTGGAAGGCGGTCGGTTCCTCGGCTCCCCTGCGCAGGAAGGCCCGGCCGGGCCTGTCCACCGGTATCTCGGCCGCCAGCACGGAGCCGAGGAGATCCTGCGATTCCATCACCGTCTGCACCCGGAGGACGACCGCCGAGGTGATGTTGGCTCTCAGATCCGGTGAGACGGCCCCCTGAGCCCGCTGCGTCGCCAGCACCAGGTGGACGCCGAGTGAGCGACCGAGGGAGGCGATCTTCAAAAGATCGGGCAGAGCGGACGGGACATCGTCACAGAGCATCCTGAACTCGTCGATCACCACGACGAGGCGCGGCGGGCAGGACGAGGGAGCCAGGAGTCGCAGGTGTGCGAGGTCGCGAGCTGCATACTCCGCGCACAGTAGCTCACGGTGACGCAGTTCTGCCCGCAGGGAGACGAAGGCCCGTCCGGTCGATTCCGCGGACAGATCACTCAGACTGCCAACGCAGTGCGGCAGGGCGGCGAGGTGCCCGAGGCCCGAGCCTCCCTTGTAATCGATCAGGAGCAGTGTCAGGTGGTCCGGAGGCTGATCCAGGGCGAGCCCCAGCACCACTGTCCGCAGGAACTCGGACTTACCCGATCCGGTCGTCCCGGCGACCAGCAGGTGGGGCCCGTCGGCCACCAGATCGAAGGACAGAGGACCTCCTCCGGTGACGCCGAGCACCGTGACCGGTCGGTCGGGTTCCGACGATGCCCACCGTTCCTTCGATTCCGAGCTGAGTGATTCGAAGGATTGCCCTGCCGACCACAGGGAAGCGGACTCGGGAGGAACGTCGCGCTCCCCTCGCCCGGTACCGCAGCCCTGGAGCACGGTGGGTGCCGGAATGCGAGCTGCAGCCCTTGCGAGTGTTCGGGCTACGCGGTCGAAGGTCTCGGGGCCTACTCCGTCGGGGAGAAAGGAGCGCTCCGTTCCACCGATGCAGGCGCGGGCACGACCGCCCTCGAAAACCACCCGTGATGATGCTGCGGTCGGACCTGTGGCGCCTACTGGACGGCGTCGATGTGCGGTGATGATCCGGACGAGGAAGACGCCGGCCGCTCCGCTCACATCAAGAGGTCCCTCCCCGAAATGGAAGATCAGTGCAACCCCTGTGTGCCCGGCACGGCGGGTGGGGTTGCCGGCATCGGCCGAGACCTGCACGTTGGGGAGGAAGCGGGCAGGCGGAGGGATGTCCCGAGCGGACCCTGAGCAGATGACAGGCGGGCTTCCACTGTCGGGGTGGGCGGTCTGGAGGAGGAGAGCCCGGACGAGATTCATCACGCCGTCCCCATCGCCGGTGATGGTCAGGCCCCCTCCTCCAGTAGGTGCGGCCTCGGCGTCGTAGGGGACGACGAGTGGTACGTCCCGCAGGGACGGCGGACAGAAGGAGCCGTCGTCGCCGCGCACGGTCACATCGGCATCCTGGTTCGCCGTCCCGATCCGCAGGAGAACCACCTGTGGGGGCGGCGCAGCAGGCGACGGTTGGACGGAAGGGCCGTGTGCTGCTCGGAAGACGTCCACCGCGGTCTGTCCGGGGTCCGGTGTCGCGTTCATCCGGCGGATCCTGTCCTGCTGCGCAGCGTGCTCCACATCACGAGCGAAGACGCGGGCGTTGCGGTGGTAGCTCACGAGAGGCACGAGACCGGTGACGGCGGACAGGCCGCTGAAGGCGAGGAAGAACCACATCCCGGTCGTGACGGCCAGGACGACCCCGAGGCCGAGAGGCAGCAGCGCGGTGAGCATGAGGATCCGGGACGGTTTTCGCGGTAGTTCGGACGTCACGGGAAGCGGGACGAGAAGGGCGCGCGGGTCGGGTGTCGGCCGGCCTTGGTCGTCCATGAGCTCGACGCGGCAATCGCTCGAACCGAGACGAATGGTCGAGGACGCGGTGACGGTCGTTGCGGTGATCGTTCTGCCGTCCACGAAGGTGCCGTTCGCGGAACCCAGGTCCTCCAACCCGACGGCGTCCTCGGTCACGGTGAGGAGCGCATGGGTCCGGGACATCGCGGGGTCCGCGACCGTGATGTCGCTGTCGGTGCGCCCGATCGAGTACGTGCCCCGCGCGAGTGGGAACACCGTGCCGGCGTCGGGCCCCGAGTGAACCACGAACAGGAGGTGCGGCATCGATGAGGGTGTCTCGGCACCCGCGATCCCGCCTGCGACGATGACGGCACCGTCGTGGAGCTCACCGACATGCGGGATGAGGGCCGCAAGAGGGACACCGCCGACGCGCAGCGGTGTCTCGTAGCCGGCTGCCTCGAGGCTTTCCGCCAGCGCCGCGCCGGTGCTGAGGACATCGGTGTCGACGACTATCTCGCGCGGTGGAAGCACATGCGGGGGAGCGCAAGCGAGCGTGACGTGCAGAATCACCGGGGCCTCCTGAAGCGACGACAGGTTCGACGCTAGGGGGTGTGTGGCGGAGGTGAGGCGGCTACTGGACGCTGTGTGGACAACTCGGTGGAGTCGACGGCGAGGGAATCCTCAGCCCCGCCCGACTTGTCGAGCCCCGGATGCAGGCGGGTTCGGGTTCCCTTGCGGAGGGCGACCGGTCCCAGGGACGAGGGCGATCACGGCCGCAGGAGGTTCGCATCAGGTTCACCAGCACCTCCTTGCCGCTTGTCCACGAGCAGGCGGAGGGTAGGGGCAGATTGGTAACGCGAGTCCCGCCGGAAGGGTCGTGGGCGGCCGGGGCTGATGAGCTACGGCATAATTGTGTCCAAACGTGACCACAGGAGTTATTTTGAGCGTAGATCTAGTCGTCGTCGGGTCGGGATTCTTCGGCCTGACCATTGCCGAGCGAGCCGCGAGCCAGTTGGGCCTGAAAGTTGCCGTCCTCGATCGGCGCCACCACATCGGCGGCAATGCCTACAGCGAGAACGAGGCACGGACCGGAATCGAGGTGCACCGCTACGGCGCCCACCTCTTCCATACGTCCAACGAGCGCGTCTGGGACTACGTCCACAACTTCACCGAGTTCACGAACTACGTGCATAAGGTCTACACGCGTCACAAGGGCGAGGTGTACCCGATGCCGATCAACCTCGGCACCATCAACCAGTTCTTCCGATCCGCTCTCGGCCCTGCGGAAGCACGTGCGTTGATCCAGGAGCAGGCCGGCGAGCTTGCCGGTACTGATCCTCAGAACCTGAACGACAAGGGTATACAGCTGATCGGGCGCCCGCTCTACGAGGCGTTCATCAAGTACTACACGGGCAAGCAGTGGCAGACCGATCCGAAGGACCTGCCTGCGGAGATCATCTCCCGGCTGCCCGTCCGCTACACCTATGACAACCGGTACTTCAACGACAAGTACGAGGGCTTGCCTGTCAACGGGTATACGGCCTGGATCGAACGGATGGCCGATCACCCGAACATCGAGGTCCACCTGAACACCGACTTCTTCGACGAGGGCCACGAGCATTCACGCTCGGCCACGCTGGGCCAGGTCCCCGTGATCTACACCGGCCCGGTGGATCGTTACTTCGACTACACGGAGGGCGATCTCTCCTGGCGCACCATCGACCTCGAGGAGGAAGTGCTTCCCATCGAGGACTTCCAGGGCTGCTCCGTCATGAACTATCCGGATGAGGATGCGGCGTTCACGCGAATCCATGAGTTCCGTCACTTCCATCCGGAGCGCGACTACACGAAGGACGCAACCGTCATCATGCGGGAGTACTCGCGCTTCGCGGAGAAGGACGACGAGCCGTACTACCCGATCAACACCTCCGAGGACCGGGCCAAACTGCTGGCGTACCGGGATCTGGCAAAGGGTGAGAAGTCGGTTCTGTTCGGCGGTCGTCTTGGTACCTACAAATACTTGGACATGCACATGGCGATCGGTTCCGCCCTGTCGGTCTTCGACAACAAGATCACCCCCCACTTCACGGGCGGACAGAAGCTCGAGAGCGGCGGAGTAGAAGCATGACCCAGAACGCAACGGACACGACGACGGATTCCTTGATCGACGGCGACCTCGGGTGGCACACCCTCCAGCGGATCGTTCTGCCACAGCAGAGCCAGATGGACACCGCGGCGCTGTACGTCGACACCGGAAGCGCTTTCGGGGTCCAGTTGAACACGAACGACGGCACCGCTGTCGGTACGAACCCGGGCTCGACGACGGACTCGACCCGCGAACTGCACGTCGAGGACTTCCGTTCGCGCCGGTCGACATCAGTACGCCCCGGCGAGCGTGTGTCGTTCGGCACGTACTTCAACGCCTTCCCCGCCAGCTATTGGCGCCGATGGACCAGCCTTCGCGAGGTACGGCTGCAGGTCAGGACCGAGGGCGCCGGGATCATCTCCGTCTACAAGTCCAATGCCCGCGGAGCACTCCAGCACGTGGAGACGGCGCGGGTCGAGGGCGCGACGACGAGTACGTTCGACCTGTCCCTGCAGCCGTTCGGCGACGGGGGCTGGTACTGGTTCGACCTCGTCGCAGGGAGTGGCAGCCTGGTGTTGAACGAGGCGGACTGGCTCGCGAGTGGAGAGGAACCGCGAAGGGGCAGCATCACGCTCGAGATCACGACCCTCAACAAGCCCGATTTCTGCCTCAACAACCTTCAGATTCTCGCCGGGAACCCCAGCGCAATCGAGGACGTGCACGAGATCCTCATCGTCGACCAGGGTACGCAGAAGGTAGCGGACCAACCGGGGTTCGATGCGGTTCGTGCTCAGTTGGGCGGAAAGCTGCGGATCATCGATCAGGACAACCTCGGCGGATCCGGAGGATTTGCACGTGGCATGTACGAAGCGGTGGAGAACGGCAGTGATTTCGCGCTGCTTCTCGACGACGATGTCGTCGTGGAGCCCGAGAGCATCCCCCGTCTGCTGTCCTTCGCGACGCACTGCAAGTCGCCGACGATCGTCGGCGGCCACATGTTCGACCTCTACAACCGGACCGTCCTGCACACGTTCGGCGAGATCGTGAACCCGTACCGGTTCCAGCCGGACCAGCCACTGACCGAGCAGGTCCTCGGACACGATTTCGCCCGGTCCAACCTGAGGCACACGCCGTGGCTGCACCGCCGGGTGGACGTCGACTACAACGGTTGGTGGATGTGCCTGATCCCTACGACCGTGATCAGGGAGATCGGGCTGTCGCTGCCGATCTTCATCAAGTGGGACGATGCCGAGTACGGGCTTCGCGCGAAGAAGGCTGGCTATCCCACGGTCTCGATGCCCGGAGCCGCCGTGTGGCACGTCTCGTGGATCGACAAGGACGACATGGTGGGCTGGCAGGCGTACTTCCACACCCGCAACCGGATCGTCGCGGCGCTCCTGCACAGCCCTTATGAGCACGGAGGGCGAGTTGTCCGTGAATCGGGTTACTCGGACATCAAGCACCTCGTCTCCATGCAATACCACACGGCGCGCGGCCGGGTGATGGCGATGCGTGACGTGCTGAAGGGCCCGGACCAGTTGCACGGGATCCTCAACACGAAACTGCCGGAGATCCGCGCGATGGCCAAGGGCTACTCGGATGCGCAGGTCGAGTCCGACCCCGATTCGTTCCCTACGCCGAAGATGGACAAGCCCCCGCGCAACGGCCAGGGCTTCAGGGCGCCGTCCTACACCACCCTCGTACCCTGGGCCATCAAGACGATCGTCCGGCAACTCAGTTCGCCTGTTGCGCCGTCGAGCCAGAAAAGGCCGCAGGCCTTCATCGCCCACCAGGACAACAAATGGTGGCGCATGTCGCAGTACGACAGTGCGATCGTATCCAACGCGGAGGGGACAGGGGCGTCGTGGTACCGGCGCAACCCCCGGGAGATGCGTGCGCTCCTCGCCGAGGCAGCTCGACTGAACGCGGAAATCCTCCGCCGCTGGCCGACTCTGCGTGAGCAGTATCGCGAGGCACTGGAAGAGATCACCTCCTTCGAGTCATGGAAGAGAACCTTTGAGTCCCACTCGTCAAAGGGCAACTAGCGTGACCGGTGCAGAACTGACGACGCCGGGATTCGGTGGCGGTCTTCGGGACGTCCTGCGCTCGCGCTACCTGCTGCGCTTGCTCGTCGCCAAGGAGCTGAAGGTTCGCTATCGGGGCTCCGTCCTGGGCCTGCTCTGGTCCTACGTCAAACCCGGAGTGCAGTTCGTCGTCTTCTGGTTCGCGCTCGGGATCTTCCTCGGCATGAACCGCAACACGGAGAACTACCCGATCTACCTCTTCTCCGGCATCGTGCTGATCAACTACTTCAACGAGGCGCTCGGAAATGCGGCGCGGTCGATCGTGAGTAACGGCGGACTGATCAAGAAGATCTACCTTCCGCGCGAGCTGTTCCCCGTCGCTTCCGTCTGGGTTTCGGCTGTCCACTTCGTGCCCCAGATGCTCGTGCTGCTCATCGCCTGTTTCATCGGCGGTTGGTCGCCGGGTCCCGTGCAGATCGCCGCGGCTATCGCCGGATTCGGGATCGTGACGATGCTCGCGGTAGGACTCGGACTCTTCTTCGGCGCTGCCAACGTCTACTTCCGCGACTCGGAGAACTTCGTGGATATGCTCCTGATGATCGCAACCTGGGCGTCACCGGTCCTGTACTCCTGGACGATGGTCCGTGACGGACTGTTTGACGCCTTCGGAACAGGCACGGGCGAGCTGCTCCACACGATCTACCAGATCAATCCACTGACCATCGCCGTCGAGTTGTTCCATTTCGCTTTCTGGATGCCGACCACGAGTTCCCCTCGCACGGATCCGCTGCTGGCGGTGCCACCGAATCTGCTGGACGTCTGGACCCCGATCGGACTCGGCATCGCCCTCATGGTGATCCTTGCGGGTCAATTCACTTTCCGGCGCCTCGAGGGCCGATTCGCTCAGGAGTTGTAACAGTGGCCATTGCAGTCGACGTGCAGTCGATCTCGAAGCAGTTCGTCCTCCGGCACACGCGCTCCATCAAGGAGGCTTTCGTCTGGATCGTGAAGGGGCGGAAGGGTGATCTCTCGCAGAAGTTCCATGCGCTCGATAGAGTCTCGCTCCAAGTCGAGCAGGGCGAGTCGGTCGCGCTCCTGGGTCTCAACGGCTCAGGAAAGTCCACACTTCTGAAGCACATCTCGGGAGTCATGCTGCCGGACAGCGGCACTGTGCGGACCCGGGGAAGAGTCGCCGGACTGATCGAAGTCGGCGCAGGCTTCCACCCCGACCTCAGCGGGCGCGACAACGTGTACCTGAACGGAGCTATCCTCGGCATGACGGAGGAGCAGATCAACGAACGTTTTGAGAGCATCCTCGACTTCTCGGAGATCGGACAGTTCATCGATACCGAGGTCAAGTTCTATTCCTCGGGCATGTACCTACGCCTGGCCTTCTCCGTGGCCATCCATACCGACCCCGAGATCTTCCTCATCGACGAGATCCTGGCCGTGGGTGACGAGCCCTTCCAGAAGAAGTGCCTGGAGAAGATCAAGGAATTGGGGCAAGCGGGCAAGACCCTGGTCGTCGTGAGCCATGACCTGGATCTCGTGTCGAAGGTCTGCCGTCGAGGCGTGCTCCTGGATCACGGGCGCGTGGTGCTCGATGCCTCGGTGGAAGAAGCGGTAGCCGCGCTGAGGGGTCGTCATTAGGTCCACGATCGGCATGACGGGGCGTCGATTCCGGTGACCTGGGTAGAGACCATCCCTGTCATGGCCGCGACGCTGGCGACGTTCTTCGTACCCGGACTCGTCCTGGCATTGGTCGGACGTATGCGGGGACTGGCGGCTTTCGCATTGGCGCCCGCTCTGTCGCTCGGCCTCGGCGGCGTCGGTGCGGTCCTCTTCGGATTCGCAGGCATCCGATGGAGCTCGTGGAGTTACCTCGGGTTCTCCGCCGTGGTGGTCCTGGCACTGGCGCTGCTGGCGCGCTTGCCCCTCGGAGTGAAGCGACGACCGGCTGGAGAAGTTGCGGCTACAGCGATGGTGCCTCGGGCCCGGGAGTCACGCCCATCGCGTCGGATGCGCCGCTTCGCTCCGTTGTCGGGTGTCCTCGTCGCAGCCATGGTCAGCTTCGCTCCCCTTCGAGACGGGATGCGACAGCCCGATTTTCCTGCTCTGACGTGGGATTCCGTCTACCACCACAGTGCCATTCGGTACATCATCGACACCGGGAACGGTTCGAGTCTCAATCTCGGGGCAGTATCGACGACCAACGGCCAACCAGCCTTCTACCCAGGGGCATGGCACGATCTCGTGAGCCTGACCGTCGGCGCCTCGCCGGTGACTGTGAGCCTGAACGTCGCGGCCCTCGTGCTGGGGTGCGTGATCTGGCCACTGTCCATTGCGTATCTCGCGCGGGTTGCCTTTCCGAAGCTCACCTGGCTGCCTCTGCTCGCTCCGATCGTCGCATCCGGATTCGTCGCCTTCCCGGCCCGCATGATCTCCTACGGCACGGTCTGGCCGGCGGCGATGGGGACCGCGCTCGTGCCTGCGCTTGTCGCGCTGATCCTTGTCGTCACTGCCCGCAGCACCGATTCGGCGGCCAAGGTGCGCCTGTCCGTGGTGTTGGCGATCGCTCTCGCCGGGGCGGCGCTGTGCCATCCAACTGCGCCCATCGCGGCTGTGTTCCTCTCGGCACCCTTCCTCCTGCAGCGTTACGGAGCAATGGTGGCCAGATCAGCCGAGCGGGGGAAGAGGGGAACGGCTGCGGTGTTGGTGGCGGTGCCTGTGGTCGGACTCGCCCTCGCATGGACAGCCGTGATGATTCTTCCTCCTTTACGGTCCGTGTTCTTCTTCGAGACGACACCCGTCGGTCCGGCAACCGACGCCATCGGTGCGGCGGTCTTCGACACGATGCTCGCGCCCCTTTACCACGGAAACACCGAGCCATTCTGGCTGGCCGGTTTGCTGGCCCTCGCCGGCCTCACCATGACGCTGGTCCTGCGCGAGCATCGCTGGGTCTCCGCCAGTTGGACGATAAGCATCGTGCTCTACGTCGTCGCGGCAGGAGAGCAGACCGCGCTCCGCCCGCTGGTCGGGTTCTGGTATTCCGATCCGGTCAGGCTGGGAGGGCTGGTGCCGATCTTCACGAGCCTGTTGGCTTCCTACGCTGTCCTTCGCGCTATCGACGGCGTGGTGTCGCTCGCGGCGCGCGGGAACGCGAAGCTGCGCCGACCCGCAACAGCGATGGTCGCCTCACTCGTCGTGCTTGGCGGGGTTGCGGCACTGTTGTACCCGCAGACGGACGAGCTCAGGACGGAGGAACGGACGGCCCGCCTCGCAGCGGACTACTGGGAACACCTCGAATGGGACGACGGGCTTGCGAGCCTTGCTGAACTGCAATTCATCGAGCGGCTGGGCGCGGAGCTGCCCGACGATGCAGTGGTCCTGGGAGATCCGACGTCAGGTGCGGCCCTCGTGTACTCACTCGCGGAGGTCGACACGCTTTTCAGGACGATGTCCGGGGCCTGGGACGCAGATGCCAAGTACCTTGGCAGGAATTTCAACCGTATCGACACGGACCCGCGGGTCTGTGAACTGCTGGCCGAGTACGGCGTCACGCACTTCTACGACGACGACAGCCGATACCTGTCCGACATCGTTCATCGCCGGGACATGCAGGGCCTGACGATCATCGGAGTGGACCCCGAAGATCTCCGGATGGTCGATGACAGTGGCGATGGGGCGAGGATCTACGAGATAGAGGCTTGTAGCCCATAGCCATAGCCCATAGCCATAGCCATAGCCATAGCCATAGGCAGGTCGGCCATGTGCACGAAGGGGCAGCTGTGACCCATCCGATGTATGTGCGGCCGGCTCGACCCCGACCCGGCGGCTGAGGGTGGAGCAACTACCTATAAGCTTGATCGGGACCAACGCGGAAGCGCTGGACGCAGACATGAAAGGCACTACGTGAAGATTGCTGTCATTGCCCTGGGTAAGATCGGCCTCCCACTGGCGGTGCAATTCGCTTCCAAGGGCCACGACGTGGTCGGAGTGGACGTGAATCCGGCCACTGTGGCTGCCGTGAATGACGGCATCGAGCCCTTCCCGGGTGAGGCGCACCTTCAGGAGATGCTGTCCGAACTCGTGCCGGCCGGGAAGCTCCGAGCGACGACGGACTACGCCGAAGCGGTTCCCGGCGCTGATGCAGTCGTCCTGGTCGTCCCCCTGTTCGTGGATGCCGAAGCGAAGCCCGACTTCGGCTGGATGGACGCGGCGACCGCCGAACTCGCCCGACACCTCACACCCGGCACCCTTGTGTCCTACGAGACGACGCTTCCGGTCGGCACGACCCGCGACCGATGGAAGCCTGCCCTGGAGTCCGGAAGCGGCCTGGTCGAGGGAGAGGATTTCCATCTGGTGTTCTCCCCCGAGCGGGTGCTCACGGGACGGGTCTTCGAGGACCTGCGCAAGTATCCGAAGCTCGTGGGCGGGCTCTCCACGGCTGGGGCGGAAGCTGCAGTCGATTTCTACGAGGCCGTGCTGGACTTCGACGATCGTCCGGACCTCGAGCGTGGCAACGGAGTGTGGGACCTTGGCTCCGCCGAGGCATCGGAACTGGCCAAGCTGGCCGAAACCACGTATCGCGACGTCAATATCGGTCTCGCCAATCAGTTCGCGCGCTACGCCTCCACCGTTGGGATCGACATCTACCAGGTGATCGATGCGTCCAACTCACAGCCCTTCAGCCACATTCATCAGCCGGGCATCGCCGTCGGTGGGCACTGTATTCCGGTCTATCCACGCCTCTACCTCTGGAACGACCCAGCGGCGACCGTCGTGAGGGCAGCCAGGGAAGCCAATGCAGGAATGCCGGACTACACGATCGGCCTGCTCGAGGGCGCCTACGGCTCACTCGATAAGGCGCGGGTGGTCGTGCTCGGCGCAGCGTACCGCGGAGGCGTGAAGGAGACCGCCTTCTCGGGTGTGTTCGCGGCCGTCGAATCACTGAAGTCCCGGGGTGCCCTGCCGCTGGTGCATGATCCGCTGTACACGGACGAGGAACTCGAGAAGCTCGGATTCACGCCCTATCACCTCGGCGAACCCACGGATGCCGCCGTCGTCCAGGCGAACCACGCGGAGTACGCCGAGCTGTCGCCGGCGGATCTCCCCGGTATCAAGGCATTCATCGATGGACGCCGGGTGAGCAGCGCTGACAGGTGGGACGGCGTGACCTACCGTGTGATCGGCAAGGCCTAGATCAGGAATACCCGGAGCGAGGCCGACGAGCCGAGCACGGGCGCTCCCGAGCACCAACTACCAGGAAGAGAAACGTCGTGAGCTACATAGCTGACACCGCCGATGTCTCGCCCGACGCAACCGTGGGGGACGGGTCGAAGGTCTGGCACTCGCCCAGGTGCGCGAGAACGCACGGCTCGGTGAGAACTGCATCGTGGGCCGTGGTGCCTATGTCGGCTCCGGCGTCGAGGTCGGAGCGAACTCGAAGATCCAGAACTATGCCCTGGTCTACGAACCAGCGGTGTTGGGGGAGGGCGTGTTCATCGGTCCGGCGGTCGTGCTGACCAATGACACCTATCCGCGCTCCATCACGCCCGAGGGAGACCTCAAGAGCGCTCATGACTGGGTACCGGTGGGAGTCACGGTCGAGCGAGGTGCTGCCATCGGCGCGCGAGCCGTATGTGTGGCCCCCGTGACCATCGGGGCCTGGGCGACGGTCGCCGCGGGCGCGGTGGTCACCAAGGACGTCCCGCCGTACGCCCTCGTCGCGGGTGTACCTGCGAAACGGATCGGCTGGGTAGGGCGTGCGGGGCACCCGCTGAAGAACGACGTCGGTCGCTGGGTCTGTCCCGAGACCGCTGAAGCCTATGAGGAATCGAACGGACTATTGACACGGGTAGGGGTAGAGGCATGAGTAAAGGATTCATTCCCGCAGCAAAGCCGATCGTCGGGGACGAGGAGCGCGCGGCGGTGGACGCCGTCCTGCTCTCCGGCATGCTGGCGCAGGGCGCCGAGGTAGCAGAGTTCGAGAAGGAGTTCTCCGAGGTCCTCCTCGATGGACGTGGCGCCGTCGCCGTGAATTCCGGCACGGCCGGCCTTCACCTGGGGCTCCTCGCAGCGGGCATCGGGCCGGGTGACGAGGTGATCGTCCCCTCCTTCACCTTCGCCGCGACAGCCAACTCGGTTGCTCTCACCGGAGCAACACCTGTTTTCGCCGACATCGAACTCGATCATTACTGCCTCGATGTAGATCACGTGACCAGCCTGATCACCGAGAGGACGAGAGGCATCATGCCGGTGCACCTCTACGGGCACCCGGCCGACGTCGTTGCTTATCGCTCGCTCGCCGATCAGCACGGTATCGCCCTCTTCGAGGACGCCGCCCAGGCCCACGGAGCCTCCTTCGCCGGGAGGCAGGTCGGCACGTTCGGTGATTTCGCCATGTTCTCGCTCTACCCGACCAAGAACATGACGTCGGGGGAAGGTGGAATGGTTTCCTCGGGCAACCCCGAGATCGAACGCAGACTCAGACTGCTGCGCAACCAGGGTATGGAGCGCCAGTACGAGAACGAACTGGTCGGATTCAATGCCCGCATGACCAATCTGCACGCCGCGATCGGCCGGGTCCAGTTGACCAAAATCGGTGGATGGACAGCGCAACGCCAGGCCAATGGCGCCTTCCTCACGGAGAACATCGAGGGCGTGGTGACACCGAAGGTCGCCGAGGACGCCGTGCACGTCTACCACCAGTACACAATCCGGATTGACGAGGATCGTGACCGTTTCGCCTCTGCCCTGAAGGACGAGTACGACATCGGATCGGGCGTCTACTACCCTATCCCGAACCACCGGTTGCCCTCCTTCGCCCGGACGGAGGACCTTCCCAACACGGAGACCGCGGCCAAGGGAGTTCTTTCCCTGCCGGTCCACCCCTCGCTCGACGCGGAGGACCTCGACCGGATCGTCACCGCGGTCAATGCGCTGGCGAAGGCGGGTGCATAGGGTATGGGGGTTCTCAGAGTAGGACTGATCGGCCTGGGCATGATGGGGCGGCACCACGCCCGAGCCATCCGCGAGGTCGAAGGTCTCGAACTGGTCGCCGTGGCAGACGCTTACGGGGACCCCCACGGTGCCGCCGGCACCCTTCCGCTGTGCAGCTCCGTCGATGAGCTCATCGCTCAGGGCATCGACATGGCCGTGTGCGCGGTCCCGACGGGGCTCCACGAGACGGTCGGCCTGGCACTTGCTGCGGCCGGCGTGCATACGCTCGTCGAGAAGCCGATCTCGGACACCGTGGAATCGGGTCGGCGGATGGTCGAGGCATTCGAGGCCGCCGGACTCGTGGGTGCAGTGGGGCACATCGAGAGGTTCAACCCTGCCCTGCAGTCCTTGCGGAGCCGGCTGGAGTCCGGTGATCTCGGGGATGTGTACCAGATCGCCACCCGGAGGCAGGGACCTTTCCCCGCGCGCATCGCCGACGTCGGCGTGGTCAAGGACCTCGGAACCCACGACATCGATCTGACCTCCTGGCTCGCGCAGTCGTCGTTCGCTTCCGTCTCGGCCCGCACCAGCACACGCTCCGGGCGGCCCCACGAGGATATGGTCACTGCTTCCTGCCAGCTGGAGAACGGCGTCATCACGAGCCATCTCGTGAATTGGTTGTCGCCCATGAAGGAACGCCTCACGGTGGTGACAGGGGAGAAGGGCGCCTTCGTGGCCGACACACTCACCGCCGATCTGACGTTCTACGAGAATGGGACCTTCACGACAGAGTGGGAGGCGGTCTCGAACTTCAGGGGCGTCTCCGAGGGGAACATCACCCGCCTCGCGCTCACGAAGCGGGAGCCGCTGCGCTCGGAGCTCGAGGCGTTCCGTGATGCTGCGCTCGGTATCGCCGACAACACCGTGACGATGCGGGAGGGCCTGGACACGCTGCGGGTCGCAGAGGCGATGATCGAGTCCGCACGATCCCGAGTCACAGTCGACATTTCGTGACTCGTTTGAGGATCGCCCTCGCAAGTCGAATCTTCGAGCCCGAGTCAGGAGCGGCTGCTTACCGACTCGGTGCAATGGTCCGAGAACTGCGCGCCTGCGGACACGATGTCACCATCTTCACGTCGCATGCTCCGGGTTCCCCCTCCTCCAGCAGGCAGGTTCGACGATGGCCTGTTCTGCGGGACAGGAGCGGGGCCGTTCGCGGATACCTGCAGTACGCCAGTTTCGACATGCCCTTGTTCTTCCGGCTCCTTCTTGCGCCTCGCTACGACATATTGATCGTAGAGCCACCGCCCACGACCGGCGTCGTCGTACGCATCGTCAGTTGGTTGAAGCGATACCCGTATCTTTACTTCGCTGCCGATGTGAGTTCCGTGGCGGCGGAGGGCATTGGGGTCAACGCAGCGGTTGTCCGTGTTTTGAGAGGAGTCGAGCGTTGGGTCCTCCGCGGTGCCCGTGGAGTGCTGTCCGTCTCCGGTGGCGTGTCGTCGGAGGTTCGCGAACTCGCTGGTCGGGACACTCCCATCCACGAAGTCGGAACTGGAATCGATACGGAACTCTTCACGATGGAGGGACCGCGCGCGGATGTAGGACAGAAGACGTTCGTCTACGCAGGAACGATGTCTGAGATCCAGGGAGCTGGCGTCTTCGTCGAGGCTTTCATGAAGATTCATTTGAATCACCCGGATGCCGCGCTGCTGATGTACGGCCAAGGCGTGGAGGAAGAGCACCTGAAAGCGGTAGCTGCGGGAGCTGGGGATCGGGTTCAGTTCGGCGGGAACGTGGCGGGGGAAACGGTGGCGGCGGCATTGCGGACAGCCCTCGCCGGACTGGCGTCCGTCCGTCCCTCGCGAGGCTACGACTTCGCTTTCGCCACGAAGGCCCTGGTCAGCCTGAGCTGTGGAGCTCCGGTGCTATACGCAGGAGTGGGGCCTTTGCGAGAGGTGATTAACGAGAATGAGCTTGGTTGGACCGTTGATTGGAACTCGGACGAGGTAGCGGCTGCGATGGAGATGATCCTCGAGGAGGGATTCGAGGATTCGCGCCGCGCCGAACTCTCCGCTTGGGCGTCCGCCAATTATTCGCTGGCTGCTGTGGGTCGATCGGCGGCCGAAGCGGTCAGCCAATATGTGGGATAATCCCGATTCGGAGTACGCACCAGCTGATGCATGTTGTCGACGTTAGAGGTATGGAGTTCAGATGAAGGTGATCGCCGTAGCCACCTGGTACCCCTCACTCGAGATACCCACTGAGGCTCCATTCAATCAAGAGCATGTCAAGGCGATCCAGTCGCAGCATTCGGTTCGCGTGGTTCACGTGCGGCTTCGCTCATCGGCTGCCAGCTCGACCGACGTCTACGACGGAGTGAGTGTCTCCAGGGTCTCGCTCAACTTGAGCCGGCCATGGAGCATTTTCAAGGTGTGTAGCTGCATCCGACGGGAGATGAAGGAAGCGGATGTCCTCCACTCGATGGCCTTCTCGACGATTCTGATGGTGCTCCCAGTGTGGCTCACTGCGCGGCGACCCTGGGTGCACACCGAACATTGGAACGGAGTCACCAATCCGGCGAGCGTCGGCCCACTGTGGCGGCGCCTCGCGTGGCTGAGGCACCTTCTCCGGTTCCCGCACATCGTGACAGGGGTTACTACGGAACTTGCAGAACGGTTGCAGCAGTTCGCCCGACCTCGTTCGTCGATGGTCGTCCCGTGCGTCGTCGAAAATGATCGCCCACTGCAGCCTTGGCCACGTGGGGAGGTCCTCCGGCTCGTGGCAGTCGGTGGACTATTGCCGCGAAAGCGACCTCTACTCGCTGTGGAATCGGTCAAGTGGCTCACCGATCGTGGAGAGAGCGTGACGCTGGACTGGATCGGCGCCGGCCCGCTCGAACTCGAAGTGCGGACCCAGGCTGCAGCGGCAGGGTTGTCGGACCGCGTCCACCTGCGAGGTCCGGTGCTGCCCGGTGAGGTCTTCGCGTGCATCGAAGAAGCAGATATCTTCTTCCTGCCGTCGGAACAGGAAAACTTCTTCACGTCCGCTGCGGAGGCTCTCTCGTCCGGACGCCCGGTGGTGGCCGCCGTAGCCGGTGGATATGACGACTACTGTGACACGACCAACAGCGTGCTCGTCAAGCGTCCGACTGCGGAGAACCTCGGCCTGGCGATCCTGCAAGCGGCTTCCTTGATGGATGAACGCACGCCGGGTGATATCGCCCTTCCTGTTCGCCAGCGATTCAACGCCCGGGTCGTAGGTGGTTTGTTCACGGAAGCTTACGCAGCAGCGAAGCGCAGGTCGGACCGCGACGATCGTTCCGGAGGCCGATGATGGACGTCGGGTCCACCGATCAGGAGGCCCAGTTGCCTTTGGTCGACATGGTGATTGCTGTGCACAGCGCATCCCGACCGATCGGGGAAGCAGTTCGTTCGCTCGTAGCTGGTGGGCTCGAAGCAGGGGGAAGCGGTGGCCTGAGGATCACTGTCGTCTGCCACAATATCTCGGCTGTGACGATCTCTGCGGAGGTATCAGAGCATCATCGAGTCCTCGTGCGCTTCCTTGAGCTCAACGACGGAATCGCTAGCCCCGCCGGACCACTCAATCACGGTATTACCCGCGCAACCGGTCGGTATGTTGGTGTCATGGGAAGCGATGACACGGTCGAAGCTGGAGCGATCTCGGGCTGGCTCTGCGTGGCGGAGAAGTACGGATCAGCTGCAGTGATCGCCCCTGAACGTCATGCCGACGGGCGAACCATCCGCACGCCGGTCCTGCGCCCCGGCCGGCACCTAGATCTGCACCCGATCAAGGACCGTCTGTCCTATCGCACCGCCCCGCTCGGGCTGATCCGCAGGAGTGAGGTGGCAAGGCTCTCCCTTCGATTCACGCCCGGCCTTCCCACGGGGGACGATCAGGAGTTCACGGCCAAGCTGTGGTTCGGCGGCGGAAGAATCGATTACGCCCGCGGTGCCGGGCGGTATGTGGTGGGTGCGGAAGCGGCGGACCGAGTCACCTTTACTCGTCGTCCGGTGGGTACGGAGCTCGAGTTCGCGACCGCACTGGTTCAGGGCGAGTGGTTCCGAGGGCGGAGTGACGCCGAACGCCAGTCGATCGTCGTGAAGATCGTACGCGTCCACGTATTCAGCCTGGTTCAGACCCGTTTTGACTCGGGTGGGTGGTCCGAGGGCGACCGCGTGGAGCTGGCGCGCATCCTCTCCACTCTGCTCGAACACGCACCCGGTGCCCTCGCCCCTCTGAGTATCGCTGATCATCGGCTGGTCAGAGTGATCCTGGATCCGTCCACCGACTCGGACGAGCTTCAGCGGCATGCGGTATCACGACGCAGATTCGGTCGTCTGGGCACGCTGATGCCTACTTCGTTGCAATCTGCACTGCACCCGGAATCACCGCTGCGGTTCATGCCCGCCTCCGCGTTGCTGCGCTGAGGGGTAGGGTCGGCCTCATCCGATCGGTTCAGCCCTTGAATCGAAGACACGTGCGGCACGACGCCGGTTCTCCCGGATGTAGTGCCGGATGATCGACTCGCGGGCCATCACGCTGCCCAGCTTCTTCGTCATAAGCTCAGCGCGCCGATTCGAGACCTGGTAGCGCGACCGCGCAGCGGCCAGAACGACGGGATCGTCCGTCGCACCGGCAGTCTCGGCAAGCTGAGCATCCCGTCGGCTAAGCGTTGCCAGAGCACCTTCAGCAAGATTCTCAATCTCCCGTTGGAACGACCTCCACGCCTGCTGTTCATTCGCGTTCCAGAGCACCGCGGATTCAAGGCCGGGGCCCGAGCTGACCTCAGCCCTCTGTACAATCGCTTCACCGCGCCGGAGCAGCGCCCCGATCCCGTGGATCCTCATTAGTTTCAACGCGATCGAGCGGCGGTGGCTCAGAGGAAGGGCCAGGAGCCACCCCTGCTTCGTCAATGGACCGAGCCAGCGGAACTCCTCACCGAGGGGAGCGAGAGTCGCGGTCACCCTTCCCTCAGCGGCGTCGTCGGTCTGGCGGTAGGCAGGGCTACCGTACGGGTAGCTGATGACATGACCGCTGAAGAGAAGTCTCAGAGTAGGTTCAAGGTCCTCCCCGACGCTCAGACCTTCCGTGAAGCGGAAGCCCAGCCGCTGCAGCGACGAGACGCGCAGCAGTCCGAACGGCAGACTGCGTGTTGCCAGACCGTCCTTCAGCGGGTCGAGGACGGTGGGTTTACTCGGGCGAAGGCCGGGAGTCGTGAGAATGGTTCCATTGGGAGTGCGTACCGGGGCCAGGACGGCGGCCGCACCAGTGTCCCGAGCACGAGTGAGCCAGGCTGCGAGCGAGCCGGGCTCGAGGTAGTCGTCAGAGTCCACGAAGGTGACGAACTCCGCCTGAGCACTGGAGAGCGCGAAATTCTTCGGCCCCGCCGGTGAGCGAACATCGTCGCTGTACTCCCGGAGCGAGACGTCAGCCGTCGTCCGGGCCAGCCCGAGCACCTCCCGAATGGCCGGAGCGGCGATGTTATGGCACACGACAGTGATGTGGAGGGACGCTTGCAGCTCTCGCAGGCTCTCCCTCTGCATCAGGAGTGACTGAACCGTACGTCCAACCGGACGTGCCGCATGATGAACGGGAACAATCGCCTCTACTGACCCATCACCGGATTCTGACTGGTGCCGAACACTGCTCATCAATCCACGCACTCCTTGAGAAGATCAACCGGTTCACCACAGTATCGGTATGCACTCACCTCCGTGATGGGGCCGATGCCGGCGGTGGGCGCGAGGCGTGCCCCCGTTGACGCTGACATAATGAGCACATGCCTGCCCCGCGTCTGCTCATCATGTCGTTTTCACCCCTTCGTTCGGACGCGAGGATTCTGAAGCAGATCGCGCTCTTCCAGGACCGCTACGACGTCGTGACCTGCGGGTACGGCGAGGCACCGGAGGGCGTTCAGAACCATATCGAGATTCCGGCCGACCTCGAGGCGTGGCGGTACAGCCGTGCTGCCCTCATTGTCCGGGCGTACCGACGTGCTTACTGGGGCAATCCCGTGATCTCCCATCTACGCTCTCGCCTACCCATCGGCGAGTACGACGTCATCCTCGCGGACGACATCGATACTGTCGGTCTCTCGCTGTCGCTCAAGCCTTTGCACGGCGTGCACGTCGACCTGCACGAGTACTGCCCGCGGATGAAGGACGATCTCCTGCAATGGAAGATCTTCGTGGCGCCCTTCATGCGATGGATGGTTCGACAGTTCGCGCTCAGAGCAGACTCGGCGTCGACGGTCGCAGGGCACATCTCCGAGGAGTATCGAAAGGAGTTCGGACTCATGGCCTCGGTGGTCACCAACGCTGCTCCCTACTCCGAGAGCGAGCCGAGTCCTGTAGGAGCAGTGATCCGGTTGGTGCACTCGGGGGCGGCCCAGCCGAACCGGTTCCTCGAGGTGACGCTGGATGCCATGGACATGATCTCGGGCAGCGCGACCCTGGACCTCTACCTGACACAGAACTCCGGGCCTTACTTCGAGGTATTGAAGACGCGTATAGCCGGGATGCGAAATGTCGTGCTGCACGACCCCGTGCCCTATGCGGACCTGTCGGAGACACTCAATGGGTATGACATGGGAGTTTTCCTGCTTCCGCCCGTCAACTTCAACTATGCGTGGACCCTCCCGAACAAGTTTTTCGACTTCGTTCAGGCCCGACTGGGCGTGCTGATCGGACCCTCGCCCGAGATGGCCGCCGTGCTGAGAGCAGAGGGTCTCGGGGTGGTCACGGAAGACTTCACGGCAGCTTCCCTCGCGTCAGCGATCGATGGCCTGACACCCGAGGCAGTCACGGGTTACAAGAGCGCTGCCGCTCTCGCTGCCAGGAGGCTTTCGGCCGAGGAACAGATTCAGGGGTGGGCCGAGGCCATCGACGCCCTTGCGGGCACGCGAGGCACCCGATGACCGCGACGAGAGTGCTCCAGTTCAACGATTGCGCCTTCGTCGCGCGATCGATGGTGTCGGCGGCCGCAAGAGTGGGGGTGAACTGGAAGTATCTGTCACCAGCGCAGGTGCGGCCCCTGAAGCCGGTCACAGGAGGACCACTTCGTCGAAAAGTCACCTACCTGCCGTATTGGGCACGCCGGGTGGCGGCCGTATCCCGGGCCGAGGTGGTGCACGTCCACTACGGTACGTCCGCCCGGTTGCTGGGGGACCCTGGGGTGCCGCAGCGACCTTACCTGCTCACTCTTCATGGCTCGGACATCCGACGACAGTGGAAAGACCCGAGCTATCACGACGAGATACAACGCGCAGTGGATCAAGCCGCTCACGTGTTCTATGCCAATAACGACACCGCAGACAATGCGCGGGCTGCTCGCGCTGACGCGGAATTCCTTCCGGCGCTCGTCGACGCGGCAAAGCTCCCTGCGTGGTCGCCCGGTGAACACGAGCAAACCGTCCTCTTCGTATCCCGCTGGGATTCAGACAAAGGAGTCGATCGACAACTGGAACTGGCTGCCGCGCTGGCGCGCGCGGTAGGTCCCAGGGTGCGCTTGCTCGGGCTGGACTGGGGACCCGGCGCTGAAGAAGCGCGCCGCGCAGGCGTCGAACTGCTATCGCGGATGCCGCAGCCGCAGTTCCACGCACTGATGGCACAGACGCATGTCGCCATCGGACAGGCTACGGACAACTTCGCGACGAGCGAGTTCGAGGCGCTGTGCATGGGGCTTCCCATGGCTGCTCTTGGTACCCGCATCGGCAGGCCCGACGACGGCTCCGTGCCGCCGGTGATGGAGGGTTCGGTCGACGACGTCGTCTCGCAGGTGCTGGAGGCGCTGGATGATCCGACGAGCACAGCACATCGACTCGGTAGCTCTAGCTGGGCGCTACCCCGGTACGGCGCCGCTTCGTACGTTTCCAAACTCGTATCCCGCTACGATGCGGTCGCTCAGGCGGCTGCTCGGACCACGTGAACTTGAACTGTGCGGTTCACGAGATCGTTCGCCTATCCATTCTGTATTGGTTGCTCGCTCGGATTGAGCCCGGCCAGCATGGCCTGCTGCGCGAAGTCGGTGTTACCTGAAACGACCTCGTCGAACGTGCCTCGACTGACGATCGAACCGTCCTTCATGAAACAGACCTGGTCGCTGTGCCGAATGGTGGAAAGACGGTGAGCGACCGAAATGACAGTGATTTCTCCGTGCAGTTCGCGGATAGCACCCGCGACAGCTGCCTCCGTGGAAGTATCGAGCGCGCTGGTCGCTTCGTCGAGCACCAGGATGAGCGGGTCGACGTAGAGTGCCCTCGCGATCCCCAGGCGTTGACGCTGACCTCCGGATAGTGCGAGGCCTCGTTCTCCGACCCTTCCGTTGATGCCCCCGGCCCTGGCTTCGACGGTGTCCAAGAGTTGTGCCCTGCGGAGGGCCTCACGCACCTTGTCAATGTCATAGTCATCGCCCCAGGTCAACGCCACGTTCTGTGCGATCGACCCGTCGAAGATAGCAACATCCTGAGGCACGTATCCGACGCGGGACCTCCAGTCCGCGAGGACTTCGTCCAGTGGCACACCGTCGAGTTGCATGGACCCGGCCGACGGCGTCAGCAGACCCAGCAGGATGTCGATGAGGGTCGACTTCCCGGCACCGGACTGTCCGACGATTCCGAGCGAGGATCCGAGCGGAACGTCGAGGTGAACGTCGCTCACGGCCGCGCCGAGGCGCCGGGGTAGGTGTATCCGACGCCGCTGAGTGTCAGAACCCGAGGCTCGGCGCCGATCGATCGGTGACCGATGTTCTCTTCGCGGTCGCTGTAGGCCTCCATACGCTTGATGTCCTCCATCACCACGCTGGTGTAGGGAAGTGTCGACTGGGTGAGGGTCAGTTGCGACTGGACCGACGTAATGGACGGGATCATTCTGAAGCCCGCTATGCCGAAGATGGCGACTGCGGCAAGCGCGTTCTCCAGCCCGCCGATGACGAACGAGACGATGCCAATGAGGAGGAACCCGCCGATGAGCGCCATCTCGATCACGAACTTCGGAACTGCTCCCAGAAATCGGATATTCGAGCGGGAATGGGCGGCGCGCGAGCGGCTGATAAGAACGACGTCGCTCACCTCCTGAGCCTTGTCGCGAAGGGTGATCTCCTTCAGCGCCGAGATCATCTCGGACACGAGAGTCGACATCCGCATGGCTGAGTCCCGGTTGACACGGCCGGCCTCGTAAGACTTCTTCATCAGCCAGATGTACAGCACCCCAGCGATCAGTCCCAGATAGATTACGGTGATCAGGGCGGTCAGCGGCTGAGCAACCACCAGAATGCCCAGCACCGCGACGAAGGACAGGATCTGTGAAGGTATGGTGACGGCGGGGATGAGGACCCCCGAGATCGTGTTGGCGATGCCGACGTCGATGAGACGCACCAGTTCCGCCGTCGACCGCTTCATGCGTTCCGTCCAAGGCGATCGAATGTAACTGTTGAACAAGTGGGTCCCAATCTCGAGTTCGAACTGGGCGAACTTCCGGGTGGATATCCACTGCATCCAGATGCTGATGAAAGATTTCACGATCATGAGCCCCGCAGACGAGACTAATACCCACAGGCTTGCTTCCTGGGAGATCGTGCCGATAACAGGCAGATTCAGATCGCCGCCACCAAGAATTTGCGTCATCGTCAGAGCGAAAACTCCGAGCGCTCCTGCCTCGAGCAAGGACAGCAGGGAGAGGGCTATACCGAACACGATAATGAAGCGGCGTGCGTTGGCAGGGAGAAGGGGCATGAGTTCGCGTAGGACGCGAAGAAGTTCTTTCATCAGTTCTCCGAAGCGGCGGGGGAGCAGGTCATACCCGCGTCGGGTACCCAGACATCTTACGTGGGTCTCCTTGATGCAGTCCTCAGGGTCCTGCCCCGGGGTGCAACAGGGTGCATGAGAGGATGGCGCTCATGGCAAATAACACCCGTGTGACTCACCTATTTGATTGTGCAGATGTTGGCGCTTCGCTCGTAGCGGAAGGGCGCCGGCAGGACCAGCCATGGAACCAGATTCAGGGCCCTTGGATGCGCGGGGGGACGCAAAAGGCTTACTACCGGTTTGTCGCCGAACTGGCGTTGAACTACCCAAGGACCAGGTTGTGGCACGTTCACATGGGTGGCCGAGCGCGGTGGGCCCGCGGACGTTTCGCCCGTCCATACGTTTTGACTCTTCACGGCACGGACATCAAGGAAAATTACTGGCAGGATGAGCACCACGAACGATTGAAGCTGGATGTCGATCTCGCGCAGCACGTCTTCTACACGACTCCAGAATTGCGGGAAAAGGCTGAACGGGCTCGACCGGATGCGGAGTACATGCCGCAGGCGATGGACTTGGACATGCTGCCAACATGGAATCCTGTCGCTCGTCCCCGAGTTTTTTTCCCCTCGCGGTGGGACGCTCAAAAGGGGGGTGACAAACTTTTGGAGACTGCGGCTCAGGTTGTGTCCGCAGTGGGTGACCGCGCAGAGGTTGTAGGAGTTGACTGGGGGGACCGCGCTTCAGAAGCTGCCCGCCACGGCGTGAGACTCATACCGAAGATGAGGGTTTCTGAGTATGTGGCAGAACTTGCTCGCGCGCATGTAGCGGTGGGCCAGACAGCCGGTATCCTGTCCGTGAGCGAACTTCAGGCGATGGCGATCGGCGTTCCACTGATCTTCTCGGATCCGGTTGCCGGATATGCGAGTGGAGAGGACATGGGGGCAATCGTGGTCGCCCGCGAGGACGCCGCTTCGGCGGTCCTGGAAGCGCTGGCCGATCCGCAGTCGACCTCGGCGAAGGTGGGAGGTCCCGCCTACGTTCGTCGCCACCACGACCCGGCCGGCATGATCGACAGGTTGAGGACAGTGTATGCCTCGGTATTAGAGTCTTTCCCCAGCGCAGGGAATACATGAGCGCGGCAGGGAGCGCCCGACCGCATCTGCTGTACGTCGCCTTCGCCTATCCTCCGAGCACAGCCTCCTCGGTGTATCGCGGCGTGGCTGTACCCAATGCGTTCGCGGCTGCTGGGTGGGACGTCACGGTCCTCACCATCGACGGCGAGACGTGGTCGGAGGTCTCTGGACTGGACTGTGAACTCCTTGATGCTATCGACCCGGCCGTGCGTGTTGTCCGCGTGTCGGACGGGGGCTCAGAGGACCGTGCGAGAGGGAACCTGAGAAGGTACGCCAAGTTGCGGGTCGAAGCCCCTTACGTATGGGAGCGTTTCCTGTCCCTGCGCAGCAGACGCGCCTTTCCGGAGGCGTTCCACGGGCTCTGGCTCAAGCCGGCATCGGCCGCCGCTCGGCGCGTCCACCGGAATCGCCCGGTGGACCTGGTCATCGGCTCAGCCAGCCCGTATGTGTCGTTCTCGGTGGCGCGGTCCCTGCCCGATGTCCCTTACGTCATGGACTACAGGGACGCATGGGCGTTCCATACTTTCACCGGACGTCAGAACTTCTCTCCTGAGTCACGGACGGGGAAGCTCGAAGCCACCTTCCTCACGGAGGCCACGCAGGTCTGGTTCGTCAATGACCAGATTCGGCACGAGTATGCCCGGAGATACCCTGTCAGCGCTTCGAAGATGCGCGTGGTTCCCAACGGGTTCGATCCCCAACCCGGGCATGCGCCGCGTGTGGTCAAGCCAGTGACAACGCCTTCCTTCGGGTATCTCGGAACGCTCCAGCACGAGAACAACCCGCTGGAGGAACTTCTCGACGGGTGGGTCGACGCATTCGGTGTGACGGGCGACAGGAGAGTGCCGGCTGCCACGGCGGATATTCGTGGGAAGTTGAGTTCTTCGGGAAGCGTGTCGCCACAACTGCTCCGCAGACTGGAAGGTGTTCGGCAGCACGGATTGGCGTACGGCGGACCTGTGCCCAAGCGTCAGGTCTCACGGTTCTACGGATCCCTGGATTCCCTGATCCTGCTGCTTCCCTCAGGCCCTTACATCACGGGCGGTAAGACCGCCGAATATCTCGCGACCGGCCTGCCGATCGTCTCCGTGCACGACCTCACCAATCCGACCACCGACATGCTGCGTGAGTACCCGCTGTGGTTTCCTGCACGCGAACTGACGGCAGCCTCGGTCAGTGCTGCTCTTCGCGACTGCGCTCAGGCCCTCAGGGAACCGAATGTCGAACGCTGGAACGCCGCGTGGGACTACGGTCAATCATTCCTCCGCACAGCCCTGATGGCTCCGGTGATTGAGGAGCTGACTAATCTCGTCACCGGGCCCCAGCATGAGTTGCAGTCCCGCTCCGCTGATGCCCCTAGTGCGTCAGGGCCAGCCGCTGAACCTCTTCCCAAGAGGCAGCCAGACCCTACTGCTCGGGAGAATTCAGGAAGCCGCTCGGCCGACGTTCGTCAGGTGAAGGTCCTCGTGATCATGAATGAGGGGAGCACGGAGGTCCTCGAGGACCTCCGTGCTCGTACCAGTTCGATCGGCGGGATCGCCGTGTCCCTCGTCGCGTTCGTCGCTGACGGTGAGCAGCCGATCAATGAGGATCACGTGCTTCCTGCGCCGCATATCGGCCCCGCCGAGCGGTTGACTCAGCGGCTGGCCGCGGTTCACGGCCCCGCGGGAGTGATGGGGAGACTTCTGCGTGACAATCTGCATTCGCGGAGGCTAGCGCGGTCCGTCCTGGACGACCGACTCTTCATGGCTGAGCTGCTCGCCGCGGACGTCGTGATGGCGGCCGATTCCGTCGCAACGCGGGCAGTCTGGCAGCTGAAGTCACGAACTCAGGCTGACCTCGTCCGGGGTGCTGTTGCATTGGTCCATGTACTGAAGAATCGATAGGCATTCAGGACCGTCGCGCTCATTCGCACGCTCCGAAGACCTTGCCTACCTTTCCGCCGTCTGCGAGAGCTGCCAGCCGGACGTACCGGCACCACTTCCATCATCGTAAGAAATGACCGTCGATGGGAGCAGGACGGTTGATCCCACGTGATCATGGCCCTGCCGCGCCGGCATGCTCGAGCGCGCGGTGTCTGAATCGCACGGTCCCTCTTCGATTGTCGGCGAGGTCGCACGGACCGGGCCGAGCGGCTCTCCGTGCGATACTGGGAGGGTGAGTCGCACTTGGATTGTAATCCCCTTGTTCAACGAGGCTCCCGTCATCGGATCGGTTGTCAGCGACCTTCTTGAGTCGTTCTCGAACATCGTCTGTGTCGACGACGGAAGTACCGACGGCTCGGCTGCGGTTGCACGACAGGCGGGAGCGGTCGTGGTGCAGCACCCGGTGAACCTCGGGCAGGGAGCTGCGCTTCAGACCGGTTTCGAATATGCACTGCAGGACCCGGACATGTCCTCGATCGTTACCTTCGACGCCGACGGCCAGCATCGGGTGTCTGATGCCCGGGCCATGGTTCGACGGCTGGAATCGGGGGAGGCCGACGTCGTTCTGGGGTCGCGCTTTCTAGACGGACGTACGAAGATCGGGCCGGTCAAGCGACTGGTGCTGCGAACCGCAGCGCTCCAGACCCGATTGAGCACTGGGTTGCCTCTCACGGACGCTCACAACGGGCTTCGCGCCTTCAACCGCAACGTGGTAGCTCACCTGCATCTGACCCAGAACAGAATGGCTCACGCTTCTGAGTTGATTCAGGTCATCGTTGCACTCAAGCCGCGATGGACCGAACACCCTGTCGAGATCATTTACACGGACTACTCGAAAGCCAAGGGACAGTCCCTCCTCAATTCCGTGAATATCCTCGCGGACCTGCTCTTTAGGTAAACCTGATGCTAATCGTCCTGCAAGTAGTACTCGTCCTCGCCGTCATACTGTTCTCGGTCGTGCTCATACGAGGAGGATCGAATGCGAAGCACATGGCTGTGCGTCGAATCATGGTGTTGCTCTTCGCTGTGGTAGCGGTCCTGTCGATATTCTTTCCGGGGATTCTGACTCAGCTGGCTGGCTTCGTCGGCGTCGGTCGTGGGACCGACCTCATGCTGTACGCCTTCATCGTGTCGTTTCTGGTCTACATCTCGACCACCCATCAGCGCTTTCGACACATGGAGGGCATCCTGACGAAGCTCTCAAGGCGGATCGCGCTCGACGAGGCAGAACGGCCATGGGAAGGAAAACCCCCGCAGCAGCTTTCCCGGACTGCGTTGAACGAAGACTCTCGCCTGGATTCGGCCTGAGAACGATAGTCCGATCGAGCCCGCTCGGGCAGCTCCGTCTCCTGAGTTGATCGCCGAAGGCACCTCGACTGTTTCTCCGCCGAGCCGCTGAGGAGTGGTACCGCCATGAAGTGCGTCACTTGACCAGGACCTGAACAACGGAGGCCGCCTCCCGCTGTTCGGTTTCAGATGTGACCGCCGCAGGCCTCAAACCTTGGTCACGGCCCAATCCCCGTGTCCTGCGCAGGCCACTCTGCATGCGGCAGTCTGATCCGGACGAGTCCAGCCAAGGCACACCCAGGACGCACGCTTGACCGATATCGCGTTGCGGACACAGGCAGGTGGAGGGAGCCACATCGTGACTCCCTCCACCGCACTATCCGGGCAGATCACACCCGAGGAGCTGTGGCATCAGCTCGGGGCGCCGTCACTCATCACCGGGA
>WNZI01000012.1 GCA_009728235.1 Vibrio cholerae
GCCGACCGAGCTGCACGAGCCGCAGCGGCGAGCAGGCCGGCGCAGCGGCACGAGGGGCCGGCGGCCGAGCTGGAGGCGCCGGTGCGAACTGCCCCGTCACTAGCCTCCACGTATAGAGACAAGTGGGTTCTCTCGAAAACGAAGAAAAGGAACGCCGATAAAACTAAGGTGCAGAATATCCACCAAAAAAACGTCTAAGAGGGCACCCCGTCCGGTTTTTCATAATGTCTCCTATACAGCAATATGGTTAGAAGGGGGGCACTGAACCCCAATCGTCTTGACTTTTAGGATCTTTGACGGCTGATTCATCTTTAGCTACTTGGATCGCCCTCGACGCTCTTTCTGAAATTTTTTCTTGCTCATTTCTTAACCGTAGCTTCCTAACAGCTTCTATGTTTCGTGGTTCCTCATTAGATAATCGAACCATAAAAGCCCCTGCGATGTGAATCATCAACCACGCGTCGGCACGAGACGTAATATCTGATCTGTTATGATGCGCGTTTCCTCGATTTGACCTATCAGCATTGATCCAACCTGCCACTGCTTTTAGAAGCTCTCGGTCTTCGGGGGCAATAATTTTCTCTTGCACTGCTTTTTCGAGTTGACTTGTGACACTATTTCCTTTATCAACACCTAAAGCTCTGAAGAAATCTTGTACGGCGGAGCTTACTTCGGTTATAGCAACGTCAGGCTCATTGGCCGATAAACGATTAATTGCCTTATTGAAGCCGTCAGACGACAAAGCGAACCTTGGACTTGAATCCAACAATACGGACACTGGTTCAACTATTTCACTGTGCAGGATCGAGTTTCCTCGCTCAACGAACTGGCCATCGACGTAATGCCACTGAACACGAGCCCCAAGGAGTGTGTCATTGACATAACTAACCAACTCATCGACATCATAATGCGGCAGGTAGGATTCATTATTCCAGCCATCGAAAACTTCTTCAGTATCGGTTTCTTCCAGTTTTACGAATGCAAAGATGACAGCGGCCACCGCATCCAACCGGTCGGCATCGCTTCCTTCGCCTTTAAGTAATTCTTCTACTTCGATTTGATCGTATCCCGTGCTACTTCCCGCAGTATGAATGCCTGCTGCCTCGTACCAAACAAGCTGCATTTTATTCGTCAGCTTAGGTAGGAGATTAGCTATTTTTCGCCCAACCTCTGGTGGGCAGTCATCTCGCCACTGAACACCCTCGGTCCGTTCCCTCCGCGCTAGGGCTTGTCTGCGACGGATCTCCGATGGAAGTGCGGGGTATTTTTTGTTCATAGAGACCATGGTTTCGTCCTAAACATTATGTCGATTAGTTGATACGCACCAAAGCGAACGGACTGCGGTGAGAGACGGCTGACGGTCCAGGCCTCGTCGTCGTGGTGGTCGTCCGTTTTGTGCTCCGTCTTCGTGCCGTGACTGCACATCTCATAGTTAGTTCTGGGGTCGGTGCAAATATTGCAGATATAGAGGACTCACCTGTATTATTCCAGCCTGATTTAGCAAATCTAAAGTGAGGGAATAGACCGCTTCAAGATTTGACTCCGCATCAGTAGTCCCATCGTGAAGAATCCGCGGAGGATGAAAACGATGAATTGCAAGAGTGCCGTCCCGTGGCACCAATTGTTCATGACGATACGTTCTCACAAACATTGGGCTGGAATTGCTACTCATGTTTAATTCAAGCTCATACGCCCCCTGCATCCCAATAGTGGTAGAAACAGCTTCTAGTAATCGCACCACATGGGCGGGGAAAGCATGCACGTCCATCACGTGAATATCTGAACCATCTTCAAAATCTCTCAACCCAGTGTACTGCGCAAAAGCTAGAGCAAAACTTCCGTCGTCGTAGACTTCAATAGCGCCATGAATGTCTTCACCAATATGAATCACTGACCGCCAGCGTCGATACCCAATTCTCGGCCCAGACAAATGCTGGAAACGACTTTCCATAGATTGTTCGAGATATGGGTTCCACGCCATTTTGTCCATCACCAATCGCATCATGGAACGGTCGAGCCTGCCCAATGACGAGGGACGAGGGGTCGCCGGTATACCCGCAGCCGTCATCCAAATCCAATCCCTATTAGCGCCCGACAGCACATCTTCGTGCATATCTTGAAGTGTTTTTTCCCGAGCAATTGTGCCCTGGAATCGCTCTCTGTAGGAAAGCTCGATCTCCCGCTCGGTCATATCCTCCGTTTTCGCCCCGTACCGTCGAGGAGCACGGAAAAAGTCTCCTTTGATTTGAAAGTGAGGAATTTCCATACTGGAAGGTATGAGAAGGACCACCAGCGTCTTATTATCAGCGACGAGAGGCACAAATTCGAGACCTTGGACAACGGGCCTTATATGGGAGTAGATGGCCGTTCTATAGTCGCGCTCTTTTTGGTCGCTCCAGGGGCCTGTATCAACCAGCTCAGCCGCAGCGGAACGTGCATCTTCCTTTATACCGTAAACAATGACACCACCTCCAATATTTGCCATTGCCGCAATGTCTTTTGCAAGCTCCTCTCTCCATTTAGGATCCCTTGTATTTGGAGTCTCCGACTTCCAATCCAAGTCTGTCTGCTCGGTAATTTCTTGCTCGACCGCGGATTTCAGCATTTCGTAAGATAGGGCGGATGGAGGAAGACCCAGAACTCGATGCAGAGACGTGAAAGACATTTTTAATCCCCTACCTGGAGAGCTATTAGATTCCGCAACAGTACCGATGCAACCGAAGTTTTAGTCCCCTCGACCACAGCAAGCGGTGCGCTGGGGTGTGGGTAGACGATTGGGAGGTTCGTGGGCCGGGAGGTTCGTGGGCCGGGAGGCCCGACTACCGACCGACGACGAAGAGCCGAGGGCCAGCAACAGGGTGATGAAGCACTCCCAGCGGGTCCACCCCCACACGGAGCACCCACCAGCAGCCACAGACACCCACGAGACCCCCTGCAGCGGCCACCAGGAGCCACCAGCAGCGGCAGACCGGCCACCAGGGCACCCCGCAGCGGCCACCCAGAAAGTAACACCCATGATGACCACGCGCGAACCACCGCCCTCAGCTCCGTTTTTCTGACCGGAATCGCTGTCACGGGTTGCACGGCCCAGCCAGCCACGCAGGAAGCGACAGCGGCACCGACAGAGGCGCTACCGACCCCGATTGAGATTCTTACCCCGGACAGCCGGGAGGACTGCACAACGTCGCTCGAGAAGTCCGATGACAGCCTTGAAGACCCAGACCGGGCAACCGTCCGATGCGCCGATAAGACCACCACCGTGGCCAGCACTTTCCGCGATGAGTACACCAACGTCTACGATCCGGCGACCGCCTATGACGTAGAGAAGATCATCGTCGTGGGCGGTGAGGTTAGTGCGTGGATCCGCTACGGGGACACCACATGCCTGATCCTGCACGTACCAGGGGAACCGGCCACCGCGTGCGAACCCACCCAGCAGCGACAAGCCCCCACCCTGGAGCCGGCCCCAACACCGCCAGTCAAACTGTGACTGCCGAATCGACGGAGCAGGAAGCGCCGGCGAGCGGGGGCGGTGGTCTAGCTGGGAGTCGATTTCCTCACCTGAACCTTGGTAACCCGGTCGCCAGAATCATTCACTACGCGCACTTCCAGCGGGCCGAATTGCCCGTAGGACTTCTTCTTGTTCTGGGCTATCTCGTGTTTGAGCTGGCGCGCTGCGCCGGCGTCTTCGGTGCCGTAGAGGGCAACAACCACCCACCGGCCCCTGGGCGACTTCCTGAGGTATTCCAGCACGCCTTTCCCCGTGGCCTGGCGCTTGCCAACGATGATCCCCAGCGCGGCGGAAGTGCGTAAGTCTTCGCGTGGCTGGCTCCGCCGCCGCTGCACGTACAGGCCGCCCGCTCCGCGCTCATCTATGTGCTGCACACCGGCGATGAGGTTGGGCACCTCATCGGGCGCTACTTCGGTGTAAACGCCCTCTTGCTCCAAGTAGAAATCCGTCTCCAGGTCGGGGGACCGATGCCAAAGCTCTGTGTTGGGCAGGTAGGAATACAGCTCATCCCCGTCCCTGGCCATGACGCCGTGCGCGCTCGATCCTTCGGCCTGCGTCTTATAGAACTTCATGGCGTCCTCCTGTTCTCAGTATGAGTTGCCGGCGTCAGTAAAGCTAACGGCGGGGGTATGCCTTTTTCCTGACGGGTAGGCCGTCAATCTCGTCCAATGTGTCGATCCCGTCAGGCATGGGGACTCGATCCTGCCGCGTCCTCATTCTGGCGTCAGCGGCAAGCCTCTCCGATGCCGGAGCGTTTAGATCACGGGAAATCTCGTAGTCCAGGTGAGTGTCTGTCTTCGCGGCCAGTGACAGCTCGGAGTGCACCTGCACCTCTGTCTGTGGCCCGCCCGGCGGCTTGCCGATGATGTGGACGCCTTTGTACGGATTTCCTGACACGTAAGTGCTTTCGATCTCGGAGATCTCCCATCCAAGCTCCCTGAGCTGGCGGACCGTCGTGCGGGCCGCGTCGGGGATGGTGTCATGGTCGGTCACCGCCACCGTGTAGCGCAGCGTGTCCCCCAATCCGGCCACCACGCTTTCGGCTGAGATCTCCCTGCCCTGACCGAACGCGGCCGCTTACTTCGTGGTGATCTTGCGGGCCAGCGAGGCCGGCGACTTCATACGAAACTCGAGGTCGGCCGCTCGGCCTCCAACGTCGGCGGCGAGCACCCGAACGTCACTGGTGGCTTTGGGCTCGATGTCGCGCACGGTGGTGATGGCTTTGACGGTCGCGCAGGCCACCTCGGGGCCGCTGTCGTCCCATAGGGCGGCTACGTCGGTTGTGGCTACCCATTCAATCGGCGGCACGCCCTCGGGGGCCGGTGGTGCCATCTCAGCAGCGGTGAGGGCACGTAGCGCCCGGCTCTCAGGGCAACGTCTTCCACCTTCATCCTGAGACCGACACACCCGTGCGAATCTAGCGCAAGCAAGGCGCGGGACTGCTCATACTTCGCGGCCAACTAGGCTGCACAGGCGCCGGCAAGATCCCGACGAGCACTAGGAACACGAGCCGGAGGCGCCCGGCCGCCGCCGGTGACTAAGGTGCTGGCGACCGGAGGTGCCCGACGCAGAGCTGGAGACGCCGACCACCGACGAGCTACATGAGATCCCGACCAAACGCACCAGGGAGACCAGGCGGCTACGAGGTGAGCCGGCCACGAGCTACACCAGAGGGACAAGACAAAAACCCGCCCGAGCGAACCGCACGAGCAAAAGACAGCGCCGGCCGTGCCAGCCGTGCCGATCACGAGCTGCACCAAAAACCCATAGACCTGTATTGCTGTAGATACAGGTTTACAGGATTATGACTCTTCCTCAGGGCGCAGCGTCCAAATAGGCCATTTCTGGATCTCGGCTAGCTCATCCTCACCTAAACGACTAGTGCAGTAGGCGAAATCTTCCGCATCACCGAGGAGAATTGCGCAGGAAGTCTCTACAAGAAGCGGCAGCTCGACCTCATGCTTGATCGCTTCGTCCCTCAGAGAACGAATTCCAAATCGGTCGGCCTGGGAAAGTTGCTCATTCCTGAAGGCAATTTGCCACCGGTTTATCTGATGTTGCGCGAGATCTCCTTCCTTTGACAGCAACCACTGATTGAGTGCAGAAGCTGCATCTAGAAACTCGGTCTTTCGCAGGTTGACGGCATCGGCGGCATGAATGAGATTGAGCACGGTAGCATTAGCACGCGCACCAGCGCCGCTATATTCAAACACGTTGCTGTATGCCTCGACTAAACCGTCGAGGTGCAAATTTAGGATGAATGGAAGTTGTTCGGTCTCCATGAAGTCGTATGGTGTTACCCTTGTGAACTCGGTTTCACCTTCGTCATCCTCGAAACTCAATGCAAATTGATGCTGCAGCTTCGGATCGAACAAGTCGTTGCACATCCATTTTTCTCCCTCACCATTTGGCAGGACGATGAGTTGAAGGTGCCATTTTCCCACTGGTTGTGCAACTCGCCCCATTTCATGATGAGCGCTACTGATGTCTCTTCCCTGGATCATCACGTCGTATAGGCCGACAAGCTGGCGCCGTCGCTTTTCATCCAGGGAATCCATCTCGATCATACTTGAGTTGACCCCCATTCCATCAAATAGGGTCACTAAGCTTTTGAGGTATTCAAAGTGTTCTTGTAGATCCTCGAGGCCAGGGTCTGAGTTGACCTCGAATTTGCTTTCAATACCGTTCACTTCAAAGACTGCTGTTTCCATGCATGCGAGGTAGAACCCTAGATCATTGAATCGTTCGCGCAGCGTGGGGGCCATGACCAACGAAACAGAGCCAGAGGAGAGCAAGGCCGCCGCGGGAGAGGCATCGTCGGCCGCCCCAGGATCGGCGTCGTCAGGGCCAGACAGCTGGATATTCAGCCCTTCGCTGAGCTGCAGCTCGAAAGTTCGATCGTCAACTCGGCGCGACTTGGGTGGGAGAATTCGAAGTCGCCACTAGCGACAATCAGATCGGTCGGCTTACTGACATATTCTTCCGGGATAAGTGTAAATACCTGATCGACGTACACCGATGCCCCGCCCGTAGTTTCGAGAACGAGGCTGAAATCGTAGTTTTTATGATCGAGGGTTAGGGGACCGTTTATGTTCAGCTCTCCATCGGTGTAGAGCTTGATCCTACTCAGATCGCCTAGCTGGGTATAGTCGATTCGGGTATTCGGATTTTCGTTTCTGGTTTGTAGTGCGAGCCTGACGATGTTTTCTATCTTAGGTCGATCAGAGGGCAACGGTTTAATCTGTATCGCAACTGATTTCTTGCTACCCATGTCCTTGATGAGCGCCTGAATCTTGTACGGATTCAGCAGGATATAGGTGGACTTCCTCGTCCCTGTTTTAGGGTTGATGAACACGACAAAGTAGAGAACACCCTGATTCTTCAAATACCCATCAAGGTCGATTCTTGAGATCGAATAGGTTCGCGGAAGATCCTTCCACTTCCCCTTAAAACTCAGTCCTTTTACTTGAACGCTGACACGACCCTCGAAGTTTGCCTTACTATGCACTTCAGATGACGAATGAACGTCGATGTGCCCATCGGTCAATGGAGTCTTATCGTTCGAGTCAATGACAGGTTCCAGATGAGGGCATGCGGAAACCATGTCACTTATCTTGTTGGTGGCTTGAAGCTCAATGTTCATATGGCTCGCCGCTTAGCTAGTGGTGCGCTTACGAACAGCTTCCATTTCACGGCTGATGCCGCGCATGACGAGCTGCTTCATCGATAGGTCAGCCTGGGCGCATAGAGCTTTCAGCTCCGCGTGCATGGATCGGGGAATGGCGACGGTCAGTAGCTTTTCGGGCTCGGCCGCGGCCTTCGGTCCAGCCTGCTCTCCTGGTGTGCGCCGGCGGGCTGCTCCCTGACTGAGCGCGGCACTCATAGGGTTCTCTTTCGCTGGCACTACCGAGCACCCCCAGCCAACAGCTCATCGAGTACAGCCGAGTACGGGCCGAGGTGGCTGATCCTCTTGCCGTGCGCGAGGGCCAGCTCTTGCGACTGGGGCACTTCCGATTCCATGACCGTGAGGCCGGCGTCTACCAGGGCGGCACGTGTCTCCACCTGCGCCCTCATGCGCTTGATAACGCGGGTCAGCAGGATCATCACCCGCAGGTCAGTGGCTACGGCGATGTCGTCAGCGAGGGAGAGCGTTTCGGCCAGCGAATTGAGGTCAGCCGAGGTCGGCTGAGCGGGGATGACGAGCGTGTCCACGGCACGCATGGCCGAGGAGACGATGCCGAGATCCCCGGGCGGAGTGTCGATCACGACGTGCTTGCCGGCCCCGAGCTGGTCGACCTGGCGGTGAATAGTTTTCGTCGGCAGGGACACCGTGAGCCACGGGAAATCGGCCTGCTCTGCCCAGCGCAGCGCCGAACCCTGCGGGTCGGAGTCGATGAGTACAACCTGCTCACCCCTGTCTGCCAGTCCAGCGGCTATATAGGTGGCGGAAGTGGACTTACCCACCCCACCTTTCAGTCCTCCAAAAGCTACGCGCATGATGCCCCTTCATAGCTGCCGGTCAAGTGCCGCCCACCCTACCTGTAGAACTGTAGACCTGTATATACAGGTCTATAGGTATACAGGCAGCGGAACCGCCCAGGCGCGGGAGAGTGAGCGCAGCGCCTGGGCGCTTGCGGCGGGGACATGACAATACGCACGGCGGTCGAGCAGGGCGGTGTGAGCGGGGCGTGGTTGCTCCGTCGAGGCGTTGTCTAGTCCGTACTTGGCGGGCTAACTCTAGGGGGGCGAGAGTTAGGAACATGACCTACCAACCAGCCCCGGAAACACCCACCACGATCATCGAATGGCTGAGCCAGCTCAGCACTTTTCACGTCGATGAGTTCCACGGGTTCCTGATGATCTCGCCGCTCCTGCCGCAGTCGGAAAGGGCGGCAGCCTGACACGCCCGAGCTGACGGGCACCTGGAGGATGCAGACGAGTTGATCCGGGAGGCCGCGGCTTACCTGGGGGCAGAACCCGGAGATGGCTCGGGCACTCATGGACGGTGTGCAGATCCGTCTGGCAGCCGCGCAGCAGTGCACCCGCATGGGCCAGTTCCAGGCAGCCATGCACGCCCACCACAGCGAGTAGGGGCACCCGAGGTCCGCATCGACCAAATGCGGACCCCAGCAGACCGTGAGGTGCGCACGGAGCAAGAGCAAAAACAATCGCTAAGCATCGAACGAAAGGCACGACCATGACTGAATTCTGGGATAACGCGGAAATCATCCACACCTACACCCGCGCGGAGGCAATCACCGATGGCGTGCTCGTGGACGCCGGCACCGTGGCTCGTGAAGCAGGTTTCGCGTACCCGGTCGCACTGACTATTGCGGCGTGGTCCGAGGCTGTCACCTGGACGCCAGGAAACCAGGCTTACCAGGATGAGGCCGGCCGACTGTGGGACGTGCTGACGATGGCGGCACACGCGGCCCGCGCTCGCGCTGACAGCGACCGCCGCCGGTTCCGCGTGCTGCGCGTACCCAACCGCCCCCGCACGACCGCGGCCCGCTTGCTGGAGCTAGAAATGCACATCGGCCCCGGCGACGACGGCGACCCGGTAATCACCATCGGCCTGCCCGGACAGGACTGAGAATAATGTATCTAGCCCACCTCGAGCAGTACGCCGCACCGATCACCGAGGCGGAAGCACCGGCCCCAATGGTTCCCCTAGACCCCTCGGCCCCATTGGGGCCTCTGGCCCTACGGGGGACAAGACGCAGGGGCTGGGGGTAGTCATTAGTCCCAATGGCGCTAGGCTCCAGCAATGACTCAGGACGATGGCAAGACACCAGGTGAACCTGAGCCAAAGGGGAGCAGCGCCGAGGAAGAGCGTGACGAGTTATCGGACCCCCCGCGTTCCATGAGGGTCAAACGCTTCAAGGAGCTGGCCGCTCTGGAGAAGCAAGGGAAGCTCGAAACGGTAGGCGAGCAGGAAGTCCGCCAGTACCAGTCGTTCAAACAATCGTTTTCAGAGATGGCGGCAAAGGTATTAGCGACGCTGCAAGTCAAGGACAAGGACTTCCATGCAACCGTGGATCAGATTGCCGCCTACCAGAACTTCAAGCCGGAGATGCCGCCGATACCGGAGGTCGAGCTGACCAACCACAACGAGGGCATGGAGGACAGGCTAGAAGCGGTCATAGGTGCGCTCGCTGAGCAGCGTGAGCAGGACAAGATCAACGCGAAGTACCTCCAGGTCATGGCTGGCACGCTAACCGAGATCAAGGCATCCCGGGAGCTAGCCACACGCCGGCAGGTTGAGCAGGAAACGGTTCACCGGGAGCAGGAGAGATTCAACCGCCGAATGTCGTGGACAGCCCTCATCGTCGCGAGCGTCACCCTGGTCTCGGGGATCATCATTCCCCTGGTCACAGCAGCTCAAGGGTAGGGCGGGATCCAACACACCCACGGACACGAACCAACCCCGGCCTTAAGATCCAGTACCCCTAGAAGGATCAGCGTAATGGGGACAGTGGAGGTATTAGAAGTGCTTCCGCTGTGCAACCGCTTGGAAGTAGTAGCACCGTTAGGGCCATCAGTGGCAAGGGAAGCATTGCGGGTGCCTGCGAGACCGTCAGGGAGAAACCACGAGGGCTTCCACTGAATCAACGGGAGCCCTCGGGCCACTGAGCATCTGGCACAACGCAAGGCGGAAAATCGCGAAAAAAACCCCTCACGCAATGCCCCAGCATCAGCGGGCGCAAGGCCTGCGACCAAACCGAACTCGCGCAGCTCAGACTATCGGACCCTTTTGCGCGAGACCGACGACTGCCTGCTGCGCCACAGCGAGCCTGACAACCACCCCAACAGGAAACCCAGCCATGCGCGCGCTCGCAGCAACTCTTGCCCAGGTGGCACCGTGCTCTGGGTAGTAGCAGAGGGAATCGTTGTCGGCGCTTCAATTGGAGTTGGTTCCGTTGATGAGTCGCTTCCCCATTTTCGCTCCCTCGCCGTAGCAGCAAGCCACACGACCGTTGAGATCATCAGCGAAGCTCCCGCCAGCATCACAATCATATCTGTCGTGACACTCCGTTCCTCTGTTATCACCAGCATGATGCAGCTCAAAGTGGCGCTAAGAGCCATCAGCTGGGAGACGTATCGAAACAAATCCATCGCTCGAACAAAACGCTGAGGAAAGAATCCGTTAGAGCTATGACGGCCTTCTACAGCAAGTGCAATAAGGATGGTCGGAAAAATTTGTGCGAGAAGAGCAGCAGCGGCAGGGGTAATCATAATATTTTTGATTCTATTGTCTTGTCGGGGGAGGTGGAGTCCTCCTTCTTACTAGGCTTTACCAATGATGGAACTACCAGTATTAGAAGCGTAAATACTATTGTCGCCAAGAAAGCCATTCCAACCGACAACCAAGTGAACCAGCTACCATTGATCGCCGCGCCTACGACAGACACGACTAAGCCAGAAATGCCCAATACCAGAGAGCCGAATCGGCGCGTCTTCTCAAAGTCTTGAACTCGTATCAGGTTCAATTTCTCAAGGGGAATTAGACTTAGAAGAGTCGCGACTATCGCAAGCGTTGCGCCGAATAGAGACAGAAAGATACCTAGTTGCGCACCTTCAAGGATAGACAAACAGATCTCTTGTGCAGCTGAATCCAGCCCTGTTATACCACCATCCTCACTGCCGCTAATTTGCTCGGTGAGTGTACTTTTAGTGTCCGCTAAGCAAGATGCGACCCATTTTTCGTCCATTGGTAGATAGTGGCACAGAGATTTACCGCTTAGGTTGCTGAACTGGCCCTACTGAGCTTGGTGTTCCTCGGTGCCGGCGCTGGGGGCCGGCGGGGGAGATCCGCGGCTCGGTGGGTTGTCGTCTTGCCCCCTCGGGCGCCCTGGTCGGCGCCGGCTGGCTGGCTGCACCTCGGTGCCGGCGCGGCCGGCTGGAGCCTAGTGGATCCATGGCCGGCGGTTGTCCCGGTCGCCGGCGTGAGCTGGTGTGCCTGGTGGTTCCGTGGGCGGCGAGCTGGGCCAGTCTGGGGAAGCTGGTGGTCGGCGTTGGCGCGTCGAACGTGTATCTAGCTGTACTAGACCAACTAACTCAACGCTGGCTAGAGTTAGGTTATTAGACCAGCCGTCCCGCCGTAGGAGAATCGCTATGACCATCGAAGTAACTACCACCACCGCCCAGGCCGCAAAGCACGCCACCCGCGCTTTCGCCCAGGCAATCTCCCTGGACGAGGCAGACCTCAGCGCCGAGCAGGTAAAGCGCTCGCCAGCGACCTGCGCGAGATCCTAGTCAGCGCACGGCAGGCCCTCCGCGTGATCGAGTACGCGGCGCCCGACGACACCACAGCATCCGATCTGCGCGACGCCAAGTACTCCGCAGCAGCCGCCGTCCGCAGCCTCTTCCACGCCTACCAGGCGCCCCTGTCGGCCACCACCGCAGTCACGCCCGCCGATGGCATCACCGTCATCACGAAGGCCACGGAGATCGAAGCCCTCGCCCACGGCCGGGAGCTGATCGTGGACGGAACCGTGTTCAAGGTCAGCCGCACGGACGGATGCCAGACCTACGTGCGCGACCTGCCCGGCATCGACTTCATGCACCCGGCCCAGTTCATCGAAATGTTCCGCGAGGCCGGCATCCTGATCCGCAGCTAATCCCCCGGGCGGCGCTGCAACGAGCCGCCCGGTGACCAACCCAACCGACGAACCACAACCGGCCCTTGTTTCATTTGCGCAAGCGCCCATTGTGAAAGTGACTACTCAGAAAGGCTCAACCTATGCCCACCGCAGCAGAAACACGCCAAGCAGAAATCGACCTGCACCCGAGCATCAAAGACACCATCGACTACATCAACGAATACGCCTGGCGGGCCACGAAGATCGCCAGAGGCCCAGAGGCCCAGAGGCTCGTGCGAGCGTCGTAGGCACTAACGAAGATGACGCCGAACAAGCGAGCCGGCAACATTCCGAACTGGTTGCACTCGCCCAGGCCCAGGCCACACTGGCGCTCGCAGAGGAGACCAGGACCGCCGCGCTCGTGGCATACCTGGCAACGCTCGGCAGGGGAAACCGCCATAGGGCGGCAGTGGAGCGGGAGGTGCAGATCAGGCTGAGACTCATCGACCCCAAACCGGCCCGCACGCGCCCCATAGCGACCGCCGAGCAGGTAAAGCGCGAACCAGTAAACGGCACCTCCTAGAAAGAAAACTCCCATGACGAAGACCAGCCCCGCTTATGAGAACGTGCCGGCCGAGATCCCCATCGCGTTCAGCCTGAACGAAGCCGCGCAGCGCGTCGGCATGAACCCCGCCTACTTCCGCACCACCATGACCAAGCTCAACGCCGGCGGCCGCGACCTCCGCACCCTCGCCCAACCAGGAGAACGCGCCCGCAAGTACGACGTGGACAAGCTCGACGCCTGGAAGGCCGAAGGGCTCCCCGTACCCAAGGACTCCCTCCGCGTCCCCCAGGCCAAGCCTGGAGCCCGCGAGATCGCCGCCACCGCCACCCGCAAGGGCTCTCACTGGATCGTGGACCTTCCCGAAATCGGTCAAGGCACCCAAACCGAGAACCTGCGCAACGCCCACCGGGTCTCCCACGCGCTCGCCGTCGAAAATCTGGGCGTCTCCTCTGACGAAGTAACCGTGAACCTCACCATTGCCCTACCCGCGGACGCCGCCCAGAAGTGGGACGAAGCGAAGTCGCGGGAGCGAGAGGCCCGGGAAGCCGCCGCACTGGCCTCCAACCTCAGCCGTGAGGTCGTCCGAGATCTCAAAGCGCAGGGATTCACCTTCCAGGACATCGGTGAGGTGCTGGGCATCAGCATGCAACGAGCGCAGCAGCTCGGCCAGGACGCCCGCTAAGTACCTCATCGCTTTGCCGTGGGCAACCGAACGCCACCAGACAGGGAGAACGGGTTGAGCTACGTAGTAGATCTGGCAGAGCAAGTGGCCCGCGCAACGCACAAAGGACAAGTGGACAAGACCGGGCACCCCTACATCGAGCATCCGGCCCGCGTCGCCCAAGCTGCCGCCGCAGCAGCTCCTGAGGGCATCAGGGACGCGGTATGCGCCGTCGGGTGGCTGCATGACGTAGTGGAGGACACGGGGACCGGCATCGGTGACTTACGCACCCTCGGTTTCTCCGAGGAGATCCTGGCAGGAGTGGAGGCGATGACCAAAAAATCAGGGGAAGCTCCCGAAACCTACTTCGCTTAGAGTGCGCGCCGATCAGCTAGCTCGCCTGGTCAAAGCCGCCGACATCGAGGACAACACCAACCCCGAACGGGTCGCGCTGCTAGATGCTGGCCCGCGAACGTCTGGCCGTGAAGTATCAGCGGTCGCGTGAACTTCTCCATGCCGCCGACGATGCTCCCGGGCAAGCTCACCAGGGCTAAACCGCAGGGCCGTCGAGCCTCAACAGCTCGGCCAGGACGCCCGCTAAGCGCCTTCCCACCCCCAAGACACACCTACAGCCCGGAAAGCCTCCCAGGCCCTCCAGCGGCCTACCGCCGCCGTTCAGCTTGTGATTCTTCGAGCGGACGGCGGCGTACTTTGTCCGGCCGCAGCCACTTGTACGCCGGCAGGCTCCGCTCGACGTACTGCACGTACACCGCGTGCGGCGTCCATTTTTGCGCGAACGCCTTCACCGTCCACCCCACACCATCCGGGTACACCAGGGCCGCCCACACCGCGATTCCCGCCTCCGGCTCCGTGATCTTTTCGGGGTCGATCTCAGCCGGATCCACGCTCACCGCCGCGCCGCGCCAACGCCTCCAGCCGCTCCCTCGCGGCAATGAACCCGTACTCATTCGTGTATCTACCCGTAGGCATCACCGAAACCCCGGCATCCATCGCGGGAACTGGGTACGACTCGCAGCCGCAGCCCAAGCACTAATTAGCGGGACTCGACCACCGCGCAGAAGCGGATAGCCCTGATGATTCAGAATCCCCCCAAGTCGTCAAGAAATTTTTGAATTAACATCTCGTTCTCGACGGTATTTCCACTTGCGACCTCATAAAGCTGTTGCAACTCTTCTTTTATAGCCTCTGATTCTGAGATAGACCCGAGATCCGAGTCACCGTTAAGGAAACCAATTTCCTTACCGTCGGAATTTAATAGAGACAGTTCCGTATTTCGAGTTCGAGCGGTTTGGCTCACCACAGCGCTTACTTGCGTAGAAGAAAACATATAACGATTCTTACCGGCCCTCTTCCATTCTATTCTATCCATTTTACTGCGGTGCAACAATCTCTGTAAAACCAGGCGCAGCGCCCTATTATTTTCACTCATTCGTCAATATCCCTTCAACCACGTTTTGACCGAGACTGCCGAACGACCCGGTCACATCCTGAACAACTTTCATGAAATACGAACCCTCTGAACGTAGATCAACATCACTGCCGTTTGTAACTATAGAGTTACTAGCAATACCTGCAGTGGCAATTGAGTCTTGAAGCTTTCGCATCAATTCCTTGTACTCATCACCATCCCTTGCTGATAGAACTTGCTTCAACTGACCTGCGTTTGCCTTCCATTGGCTACAGAGGTTAACAAAAAGAGCCGTCTCTCCATTTACTGTTGCATTAATTAATTCGCTTTCAAGTGCCGTCATTTTTATCGTCAACGTCAAAGACGATGCTTGTTGTAAACTTCGGACAGCCTTTGCGGCAGTATCTGAAACGGCTTCAGTAGCATGCCGAGTTTTCTTTAGCTGACCAAGCGCAATGATGAAACCGACTAACGCAAAAGGAATTGCGAAGAGCCCATTAAACCGATCTATAAAAATCCACAACTCAACCTCACTCATCTACACTCCTTCTCAGCTACACCCTGGGATAAGAGCGTTCATGCCCATCAAATCTTGCATCGAGACCCTCACACTCCTGATTCTCCAACCTTGTGAGCCGCACGGTTGGCGCGCGCCCGGTCCGTCCTGGAGGCCGCGTAGCCACGAAACCATGCGGTCTGCCGTTCAAGGCTCTCGGCACTCTCGCGTGTGTAAGGGTTACCCCTGAATGACTCGCCTGCGAGGTAGGCGCGGTATCCGGCCCGCTGAATCTCCATCGTCTCGTTGCGACCGATCAGACTCTCGGTCGGTCGCTGAGTGGGTTCGTCGGTGGGTTCGTCAGTAGTTTCGGTTGGCATGTTCCCATCCTTACGTGCGGTTGCGGTAGGACGCCTTAAAGTCGGAATCCCAGCCGAACATTCCATAACGGAACGATGCCAGGGACTGCCGCCCGTTGACGGCGAACCATGCGTTCAGCTCCTCGGAGCCGTACTTTTTCACCCGTGACACCGGCCCGGTGAACAGGCTGTCCATGCTGATCCCGGCGGCCCTGCCCTTCTCGTTGAGATGGAAGGACAGCTCCGACTCGCATTTGGAGATCTGGCTGTAGACGTAACTGTCGTACTCCTCGCGGGCCACCTCGTGCGGGGTCAGTTTCCGGGTAGCGCGCAGCGTGGGATTGCTGACGTGATCGCCCTCACCGTAGGGCGGTTCGGCCTCCTGCCACGCGGAAGAATCGTTGTCCTCCCCACCCTCCTCGGCCTCGCGGGCGTCCACGAGCTCCTCGAGTCTTTCCATCGCCTCGGGGTCGTCCGCGTGCCGTTCGTACAGGTCGGAAACCTCGTCCCAGGACAGCTCCCGGATGGACTCGGCCGTGAGGCTGTCCGCTGCGCTCGGGCGCGGTGCCGGCAGGGCTTGGTGCTCGGTCGGCTCGTGTCCGCCGGCACTGTCCAGGGCGCTCTCCGGCAGTTTCGCTCCGGCCCGTCCGATGTCGGGGATGGCGTGCTGCTCGCGTTCTCCCAGCCGCTCGCACGCCTGAAAGTAGTTGCCCATCGTCCGGGCCATTTTCGCGTCGGATGCGCCCTGGTGTTCGAGCCTGTCCAGCCTCTGCTCGAATCGGCGCACCGAAGTCTTTGCCACTGCCACGGCCGCCACGGCGCAGAGCTGTGCGACCGTGACCAGGTCGGTGCGTGCTTCGACGAGAGCCACGATGCGCTCGATGAGCTCACCCTCCGGGTCGACGGGCAGCAGCGGACGAAGAGCGTCGCCGAACGCATCCATCACGGCCCGGTGCGCCCCCGGCAGCTGCGGGTCCTCGGACATCGCTGCCCGGACCCGGTCGGTCAACTCCTCACCCGACCGGCCGAGCACGTCGGACACGTCGACGTGGCGGTCGGTGAACCGGGCCATCGGACCCCGAGCGATGAGCGAGCCGGCGGCCGCGGTGCACATGACGCCTGCTGCCCACCCCTTGCCGGTCAGTACGGTCTGCGACAGCCCGGTCGCGACGCCGTAGAAGCGGGCGTAGTCCGGAGCGATGACAAGCAACGACACCGGGTACTGCATGACCCGCTGCACGGACTGCTCGCCGGCAGGGACGGACCAGACAGGTATCCAGAACCGCTGCACGAGGCTCGCGATCGCGGCCGGAGCCGGATACCGGAACATGACGTGGGAGACGTCGTCGGCGGCCTTGAGGTGAGCCCGCTCGATCTCGTCCAGAACACGCGGTGCTGTGTCGGGTTCCATCAAGACCCAGCATGCCGCATCTGGAACCCTCGAGCACATGAACACCACAGCCATCGCCTATCGGACCGCTCTCCGCCCCCTCTCCCTCGTTCTCGACGCGGTTCCTGCCGAGGCATGGGCCAACCCTTCGCCCTGCACCGGATGGACCGCACGTCACGTCGTCGCACACATGATCGACACGCAGCGGGACCTGCTCACCGATCACGACCTCGACCTCGGGCCTGCCCTCGACCTGACCGATCCTGCTGCGGCGTTCCAGGCCCACGCCGAACGAGTGTCGGAGCTGGTGGGCCGTGACGACGTCACGGGCGTCACCTATGACGGCTTCTTCGGACCGACGACCGTGGGGGCGACCCTGGAGCAGTTCTACGTCTGGGACATGCTCGTCCACAGGTGGGACATCGCCCGAGCCACAGGTGGGAACGAGGCCATGTCCTCGGACGAGCTGGACCGCATCGAGACCGGGGCCGACAGCTTCGGCAGCGCGCTGCACATGGACGGTATCTGCGGACCGGCCCTGCCCGTCCCGTCCGACGCCGATCGGCAGACCCGGCTCCTGGGCCGGCTCGGCCGGCGCGCCCCGTGATCGAAGTGCACCGACGCGTCACCGTTCGTCCCCAGGACGGTCGAAGGACGCAACGACGGAAACGGCCCCTGGTTCGGACAACCACCACGACACACGGTTAGGCTTCGGAGGGTGCGCCGATCCGAGATCCTGTCCATCGTCTATCTGAGCAGCGCTTCGAGCCCCTTCAGCGGCGATGATCTGTCCGCGCTGCTGGAGAGCAGCCGCCGGAACAACATGCTGACCAACCTGACAGGGATGCTGCTCCACCGCGAAGGACGCTTCCTGCAGGTGCTCGAAGGCCCCGAGGTGTTCGTGCGCGCACGGATGGCCGTCATCGCTGCTGACCCGCGCCATACCGGCATCCGGATGCTGCACGAGGAGAAGCTGCCGCTGCGCCGGTTCCCGCACTGGACCATGCACTTCGAGTCCGTCACCCCGGCCCGCGCCGGTGATGTCCCGGGGCTCAGGAGGATGTTCGCCGACGTCGGCCGGGATGACGGTTCGGGCGATCAGCTCCGAACCCTCGAAGGGCTGCTCCGCTGGTTCCAGGAGCGAGCAGTCCCGGCCACGTGACCCCTCACGTCTCCGGGCAGCCCCGCGCCGGGGTCCCGACCACGGGCCGCTCGGCTGTCAGGGCCGGAAGCGCGGGGACCGCTTCTCCCTGAACGCCTCGAGGCCCTCGCGGTAATCCTCCGAGGCTCCGAGCACCCCCTGCACGTCGTTCTCGCCGCGGATGGCGTCCCACAGACCGAGGCGCTCCTCGCGGATCCGGGCCACCAGCTGCTTGGATGCGACGAGGGACTGCAGCGGACCGCCCGCAGCACGCGCTGCCTTCTCCCGCACGAGGTCGAGCAGCCCAGCGGCCGGGACGGCGCGGCTGAACAGTCCACCCGCCACGGCTTCGGCGCCCGTCATGAGGTCCCCCGTATACATGAGGTCGAGAGCGCGGTGCGGGCCGAGCCGCTCCGTGAACAGCCAGTGCCCGCCCGAGTCGAGGACCAGCCCAAGGTTGGCGAACGGCGAACCGATCTTCGCATCCTCTGCGACATACACGACGTCCGTCGCGATCAGCAGACCGAGCCCGACGCCGAGGCACGCTCCCTGCGCGGCGGCAAAGGTCGGCGCCGGGAAGTCGGCAATCTTCCGGAGCAGGGGCGTCAGCGTGGTGTCGAGGAACTCGTATGCGTCGTCGTCCTCGAACGTGATGGCACCGAGGTTCCGTCCAGCACAGAACGCGCGTCCCTCACCCCGCAGGATCAGCGCCCGCACGGTGCCCGCGCGCACGCCGGCCGCGGCGTCGTCGTACGCGGCCGAGAGGTCCTCGAGCGCCGGCCCGTCGACGGCGTTGAGCCGGTAGGGCGCCGTGAGCACCACCTCCGCGATACCGTCCGCGATCGTCAGGCCGACCATGCTGTGGGCACCGCTGTCCGGGGCCGCTGTGAGTCCGGTGTTCATCGTGCTCCTAGGAGTCGTAGTCGACCGTGACGGCCTTGCTGGTGGGATGGGCCTGGCAGGTCAGGACATAGCCCTTCGCCAGCTCGTCGGGTTCGAGGGCGTAGTTCTCCACCATCTGGACGGTACCCTCGACGACCTTCGCACGGCAGGTGCCACAGACTCCGCCTGCGCAGGCGAAAGGCACGTCCGGACGCATCCGGAGAGCCGCATTGAGGATTGATTCCCGCGCATGGGTGGGGCTCTGCACAGAGCCCTGGAGACCGTCGAGGTTGAAGGAGATCGTGTAGTTCTCACCACCGTCGGCGGGGGCCACCGGTCGCCCGACGCTCCCCTCGGGGCGGGCCGGCTCGCCCGTGGTGAACAGCTCGAACCGGATCTTCTCCGCCGGGACACCGCGCTTCGCGAGGGTGTCGCGGCACAGCTGGACGAGGTCGAAGGGTCCGCAGAGGAACCACTCGTCGACACGGTCGGCCGCGAGAACGGTCCCGAGCAACTTCTCCAGCTTCTCGGCGTCGATCCGCCCGGACAGCAGCGGCGAGATGCGCTGCTCCCGGGACAGGACGTGGTGCAGCGCGAACCGCGAGGGGTATCGGTCCTTCAGGTCGGCGAGCTCCTCGAGGAACATCACGTCCATCGCCGCACGGTTCGCGTACACGAGGTCGAAACGGACCTTCGGCCCGCTCGCCAGCATGGACCGGGCGATGGAGATCACCGGGGTGATGCCGGACCCGGCAGCGACGGCGACGAGCGAGACCGCCTGCTGACCCGGCGTCGTCCGCGGCGTGAACTGTCCGAGCGGACTCATGACGTCGAGGGTGTCCCCCGCCGCGAGCGACTCGTTGGCCCAGCTCGAGAAGACGCCGCCGAGATCGCGCTTCACGGCGACCCGCAGCTCGCCCGGGCGTGGGTCCGCGCAGATCGAATAGCTCCTGCGGACCTCCTTCGGTTCGCCGTCGACGTCGAGCGTGGTGCGGAGCGCCACGTACTGGCCGGGCAGGTAGTCGTACTTCTCCTGCAGGTCGGCAGGGACATCGAGGACGATCTCGACGGCGTCCCCGGTGAGCCGGCGGACCTCACGGACGGTGAGGCGGTTGAAGGCGCTCCTCCGCTTGGTGGAGGGAGCGAGGACGACGGCCATCAGTGCACCTTGAAGTAGTCGAAGGGTTCCCGGCAGTCGTTGCAGACGTACAGGGCCTTGCAGGAGGTGGAGCCGAAGCGGGTCATCTCCCGGGTGTTCAGCGAGGCGCACTGCGGACACTTCACGCTCAGACCGATGCGCACGGTACCGGCAGCGGCCTGTCCCGTGGGCGGAGCGATGCCGTACCGGGCGAGCTTCTCCTTGCCGGCGGCGCTCATCCAGTCCGTGGTCCACGCCGGCGCGAGGACCAGCCGCACGGCGACGTCGCTGTACCCGGCGCTCATGAGCGCTGCGGTGACGTCGTCGCGGATGGCGTCCATCGCGGGGCAGCCCGAATAGGTCGGCGTGATGGTCACGAGGACCTGACCCGTCCCGGAGACCGCCGCAGCACGGAGGATCCCGAGATCCTCGATGGTGAGGACGGGGATCTCCGGATCACACACCGTGGCCGCGATGTCCCACGCGGCGGCGTCCACTGCAGCGGCAGGGCGCAGCTCGGTGACGGTCACCAGGAGGCTCCGGGGTACTCCCTCGCGAGCACCTGCAGCTCGGCGATGATGTACCCGAGGTGCTCGCTGTGGCGGCCCAACCTGCCGCCACCGACGGATCCGGGGACCTGCGGCACCTCGAGGTCGGCCTCGTCGAGGACGGCCCGCACGGCTGCGTCGAAGGGCTCGCGGAGGCTGCTCGGTCGGACACCGGCGTCGCCCAGCTCGTCGATGAGCGGGTAGTCCGTGAAGAGCTCCTCGACGTACGGCCAGGTGAGCCTGAGGCCGGCGATCATCCTGCGGCGCGACTCCTCGGTGCCCTGGGCGAGTCGGAGGATCCACTGGATGCTGTGGTCACGGTGGTAGTCCACCTCCTTGACGGCCTTCGCCGCGATCGCGGCCATGGTCTCGTCGGTGGAACGCGTCAGCCGCGAGTAGAGCTCCCACTGGTACAGCGCGACGACGAACTGCCGTGCGATGGTGCGGGCGAAGTCCCCGTTGGGCTGCTCGACGAGATGTGCCGAGCGGAACTCGGGTTCCCGGCGGAAGTAGGCGAGATCGTCCTCGGTCCTGTCCCAGGCCCGCCCGGCGTAGGTCAGGAAGGACCTGGCATGACCGATCTGGTCGAGTGCGATGTTGGCGAGGGCCACATCCTCTTCGAGCTCGGGGGCGCGGGAGATCCACCAGCCGAGCCGCTGGGCGAGGATCAGGGCGTCATCGCCCAGCCAGAGCGCGTACCGGGCGACGGCGTCGGACGGCCTCGCCTCCAGCAGGGCGATGTCCTCGGGGCGCAGCGCGTTCCCGGGAGTGATGCGGGTGGCGCTCGCGTTCGCCTCGCTCACAGGTGCTTCACTCCCTCACTCTTGGTGTAGTACGTCGCATGGCGGTAGTCCTTGCCCTGCGGTGACTCGAAGAACTGTCCCTTCGCGTCGGGATCGCTCGTGATGATCGACGCCGCAGGAACCACCCAGAGGCTCACGCCCTCGTTGCGCCGGGTGTAGAGATCCCGCGCATTACGCAGGGCCATCTGGGCGTCGGGCGCGTGCAACGACCCGGCGTGGACGTGCGAGAGTCCTCGGGACGATCGCACGAACACCTCCCAGAGGGGCCACGGTGCGCGCGCTTCCCGGGGGCCCGACGACGGTGCCGTGGCGCCGTCGTCGCCCGTGGTCGATCCGCCGGTCACCTAGGCCGCCTGCGCGAGCTTGAGGGCCTGCTTCTCGGCGTAGGCGGCAGCCGCCTCACGGACCCAGGCGCCCTCCTCATGGGCTTCACGGCGTCGTTCCATCCGCTGCGCGTTGCAGGGGCCGCGGCCCGCGAGGACTTCCTTGAACTCGTTCCAGTCGAGGGGCCCGTGCTGCCACCGGCCGGTCTCCTCGTCGAAGCGGACATCCTTGTCCGGCAGGTCGAGGCCGAGGACCCTGACCTGTTCGACCATCATGCCGACGAAGCGCGAGCGCAGTTCGTCGTTCGAGAAGCGCTTGATGTTCCACAGCATCGATTGCTGCGAGTTCGGCGAGTCATCGTCGGGTGGGCCGAACATCATCAGCGACGGCGCGTACCAGCGGTCGACGGCGTCCTGCGCCATGGCGCGCTGCTCGGGGGTGCCGTTCGCCAGTTCGAGCAGGATCTCGAAACCCTGGCGCTGATGGAAGGACTCCTCCTTGCAGATGCGCACCATCGCACGGCCGTACGGACCGTAGGAGGCGCGGCAGAGCGGTACCTGGTTGCAGATGGCCGCTCCGTCGACGAGCCAGCCGATCGCACCGATGTCGGCCCAGGTCAGGACGGGGTAGTTGAAGATGCTCGAGTAGCGCGCCTTGCCGGCGATGAGGTCCTCGGTCATGGTGTCGCGGGACGTGCCGAGAGTCTCGGCTGCCGAGTAGAGGTAGAGCCCGTGGCCGGCCTCGTCCTGCACCTTGGCCATGAGGACGGCCTTGCGCTTGAGCGAGGGCGCGCGCGTGATCCAGTTCGCCTCGGGCTGCATGCCGATGATCTCCGAGTGCGCGTGCTGCGAGATCTGGCGCGTCAGGGCTTTGCGGTAGTCCACCGGCATCCAGTCCCGCGGCTCGATGCGGGAGTCCTGAGCGATCAGTTCGTCGAACAATCGCTCGCCGGCGGCGTCGTGGTCCACGCGGATCTGCGCGTCAACAGCTGTAGTCGTCATTGTGCCTACCTCGCTCGTGCGGACGTCGACGGCCTATTTACCGACCGTTCGTTCAGTATAGGGAGGCGGTGCAGGGGCAGTCAACGCCGGGCCGACCGGACGTTCGTGCAAAAATGACCCCATGACCGCCGCCGGATCCGCCGCACCGCCGTCCGCCCGTCGCGGACGGCCGGGATACGACCAGCAGGCCGTGCTCACCGTCGCCGTCGCGGTGTTCAACCGCTACGGATACGAGGCGACGTCCATGGGGATGCTGGCCGAGGAGCTCGGGATCAGCAAGTCGGCCATCTACCACCACGTGCCCTCCAAGGGTGAACTCCTGCGACTGGCCCTGGACCACGCCCTGAGCGGCCTGGAATCGGTGCTGACCCGACCGGCAGCGACGGAAGGGGCTTCGGATGCGCGCCTGGAATTCGTCCTGCGCGGGACGATCGCCATGCTGACCGAGCGTCTGCCCTTCGTCACCCTCCTGCTGCGGCTGCGCGGCAACACGGACATCGAGAGGGAAGCCCTCGAGCGCCGTCGCGCCTTCGACCGGGAGGTGGCCGCCCTGGTCGATGCAGCCCGCCGCGAGGGTTCGATCCGCAGCGACATCGACCCCCGCACCACGACGCGGCTCATCTTCGGCACCATCAACTCGATCGTCGAGTGGTACCGACCCGGCGGGCCCCTGACCGCCGACAAGCTGGCCGACGACGTCATCCTCATGGTGTTCGACGGTCTGCACCTGCGCTAGCAGCCCTTCGGGGCGTCGTCGTCCGGGCGTGCGCCCCGCCGGGGCAGCCGCCCACCGGGAGCAGCGGCAGCGGACTACTTCTGCACGAGGGTGAGCACGTCGTAGGTGGCCACGATCTCGTCGTCCTGGTTGTGCAGCACCGCGTCCCAGGCCACCTCGCCGTACTCGTCGGTCTCCCGCGGCGTGATGCGCTTCGCTGTCAACGTCACGCGGATGGAGTCGCCCGCTGCGACCGGCGTGATGAAGCGGAGGTTCTCCAGGCCGTAGTTCGCCAGGACGGGCCCCGGCTCCGGCTCCACGAACAGGCCCGCACCCCAGGACAGCAGCAGGTAGCCGTGCGCCACGATCCCGGGGAAGAAGGGATTGGCGGCCGCAGCCTCCTCGTTGGTGTGCGCGTAGAACGTGTCACCCGTGGTCTCCGCGAAGGCGCCGATGTCCTCCAGGGTGACCTGCCGTAACTCCGACCGCACACTGTCACCGATGCGGAGCGTCGCGAGGTCCTTGCGGAACGGGTGGGCGCCGTCGAACCGGCGGTCCGCCCCGGTGTGCCACTCCCCCGTGATGCTGGTCAGCATGTTCGGCGATCCCTGCACGGCCGTGCGCTGCATGTGGTGCAGCACCGAGCGCATGCCGCCCAGCTCCTCCCCGCCGCCGGCACGGCCGGGGCCGCCGTGCACGAGGTGCGGGACAGGCGAACCATGACCGGTCGACGATCGCGCGTCCTCCCGGTTGAGGATGAGGACGCGGCCATGATGGGCGGCGATGCCGAGGACGAGTTCCTGCGCCACGGCGGGATCATCGGTGCAGACGGTCGCCACGAGGGAGCCCGAGCCGAGGGCTGCAAGGCGGATGGCATGGGCGAGGTCGTCGTACCCGATCACGGACGCGACGGGCCCGAAGGCCTCCACGGAGTGCAGGGCTCCGGCCTCGACGTCCTTCCAGGTCAGCAGGACGGGTTCCATGAACGCGCCGTCGGGAGCCTTGCCGGACGTGTTGTCCGCGAGCACGACGTCGGGCGCGTCCAGCGATCCGAAGGCCACCGACGCCCCGCCGGCGATCAGCTCGCGCACGGCGTCCTGGACGCCTTCGAGTTGGGCGAGGGAGGCGAGCGCGCCCATGGTGACCCCCTCGGCCCGCGGGTCCCCGAGCGTCACCCTCGAGCGGATCCGCTCGCCGGTGGCCCGGACGACGTCGTCGACCAGGGCGTCGGGCACGATGGACCGGCGGATGCTCGTGCACTTCTGGCCGGCCTTGACGGTCATCTCGGTGACCAGGGACTTCACGAAGGCGTCGAACTCGGGCGTTCCGGGTACGGCATCGGGGCCGAGGATCGCCGCGTTCAGCGAGTCGGTCTCACAGGTGAAGCGGACCCCGCCCCGGGCGATGGCCTCGTGGGACTTCAGGTGGTTCGCGGTCGACGCCGACCCGGTGAAGGACACGAGGTCGCGGTAGTCGAGGTGGTCGAGGACGTCGCGCGCCGGACCGGAGATCAGCTGCAGCGCCCCCTCGGGCAGGATCGCCGACCCGACGATCAGCTTCACGACGGCCGCCGTGAGGAACCCGGTGGGCGTGGCCGGCTTGACGATCGTCGCACGCCGGCGAGGAACGAGGGCGCGAGCTTCTCGAGCATGCCCCACACCGGGAAGTTGAACGCGTTGATCTGCACCGCGACGCCGGGGATGCGGGTGTGGATGTGCGTGCCGAGGAAGGAGCCGTCCTTCGAGAGCACCTCGGGCGGGCCGTCGACGATCACGTGCGAGTTCGGCAGTTCGCGCCGACCCTTGGACCCGAAGGTGAAGAGCACGCCGATGCCGCCGTCGATGTCGACCATCGAGTCCACCTTGGTGGCGCCGGTCTTCGCCGACAGCTCGTACAGCGGCTCGCGGTGCGCGTTGAGGTACTGCGCGAGCTCCTTGAGCTTCAGGGCGCGTTCGTGGAAGGTGAGCCGGCCGAGTGCGGCCTGCCCCGTGCTCCTGGCGAAGCGGACGGCGGCGGCCGTGTCGATGCCGGCCGTGCTGACGATCGCGAGCTCCTCGCCGGTGCTCGCGTCGCGCACCACGGTGCCGTCGTCGTCCGCGGCCTGCTGTTCGGGCGTCCACCAGGCGTCCTCGAGGAAACTGGGGACGACATCGATCTGAACTCGTACCGGGGCGGTTGTCATGATCCGCTCGCCTTTCACTGGTGCTGCTGGGATGAGTGCGGAGGTGGCTGTGTCAGGGGGCCGCGGGTGGCGGCGGGGTGTCGTCCCACGCGAAGAACCCGCGTCCGCTCTTGCGACCGAGTTCTCCGTCCGCCACCTTCTCGCGGAGGATCGTCGGCGGGGTGAAGCGCGCTCCGAGGGTCGATTCGAGGTACTCGGCGATACCGAGACGGACGTCGAGCCCCACGATGTCCGTGGTGCGCAGCGGACCCACCGGATGCCGGTAGCCGAGGACCATCGCTGCGTCGATGTCCTCGGCCGTCGCCACCCCCTCCTCGAGCATGCGCATGGCTTCGAGCGCGAGGGCCACACCCAGGCGGGAGCTCGCGAAGCCGGGGGTGTCGCGGACGACGACGGGCGTCTTGCCGAGCGCCGCCACCCAGGTCCGCGCGGCGGTCTCGAGCCCGGAGGACGTCTGCGCGCCGAGGACGACCTCGATCAGGGCCGATGCCGGCACCGGATTGAAGAAGTGCAGGCCGCAGAACCGCTCCGGGCGCTGCAACGCCCCGGCCAGTGCGTCCACGGACAGCGACGACGTGTTCGTCGCGAGCCAGGCGTCGTCGTCGAGCACGTCCTCGACCGCCCGCAGTGCCTGCCGCTTCAGGGACAGGTCCTCGGGGACCGCCTCGACGACGAGTCCGCAGGACGCGAAGGAGGCGTAGTCCGTCGATACCGACACCCGCCCGGAGAGGTCCACCAGGGTGTCGGTCGTCGTTCCGCGCTCGACGCTGCGACCGAGGGCCTGCGTGATCCGGGCAAGCCCTGCGTCGGCAGCGGCGTCGTCGCGCTCGACGATGACGACGCCGGACCCGGCGAGGCAGAACGCGTGCGCGATGCCTGCACCCATCCGGCCACCGCCGAGGACACCCACGCGCCCGGGGACCGTGCTCACGAGCCCTTCTTCCGGTCCAGGAACTGCTGCATGCGGTCGAACTTGGCGTCCGATTCGAAGAGGATGGCCTGGGCCAGCTGGTCGATCATGGGGTGTGCCTCCCGTGGCGCATGGAACACGCTCTTGGTGATGCGCACGGCCAGGGGGTCCTGCCGGGCGATGCGGTCGGCGAGATCATGGGCTGCCTGCAGGAGATCCCCGGGCTCGTGGACGGCCGTGATCAGCCGCGCTTCGAGAGCTTCCTCCGCCGTGAGGATGCGTCCGGCCAGGAGGATCTCCTTGGCCAGTGGCTCGCCCACGAGTTCCTTCAGCCGCCAGGTGGCACCGGCGGCGGGCAGGATCCCGAGGCCCGTCTCGGGGTTGCCGATCCTCAGGCGCGGCGTGCCGAGGCGGAAGTCCGCGGCGAGGGCGAGCTCCGCCCCACCGCCGAGGGCATAGCCGTCCAGGGCGGCGATGACGGGCAAGGGGAGGGCTGCCATGCGTGCGAAGAGTGTCGAGTTGATGCCCGCGAGGGCGTCGTCACGCCTGCGCTCCCGCAGTTCGGCGATGTCCGCCCCGGAGGCGAAGACGCCGTCGGAGCCGGCGAGGATGAGCGTGCGGGGCTCACGCTCCAGGTCCTCGCAGACCGCATGCAGTTCGTCGACCATCTGCCGGTCGATCGCGTTGCGGACCTCCGGGCGGTGCAGTTCGACGACGACGCGACCGGCGCCGCCGGTGATCCTCAGTGCGGAGTCCATTAGACGGCCTCGACCAGCATCGCCGTGCCCTGCCCGACACCCACGCACATGGTCGCGAGACCGAGGCGCCGTGACGGCCCGGAGAGTTCCCGCTCCATCCTGCCCAGCAAGGTGACGGCGATACGGGCTCCAGAGGAACCGAGCGGGTGCCCGAGGGCGATGGCTCCGCCGTCGCGGTTGACGATCTCCTCGTCGAGGCCGAGGCGGCGCATGCACGCGAGCGCCTGCGTGGCGAAGGCCTCGTTGAGCTCGACGGCGCCGAGGTCCCCGACCGACAGTCCCGTGCGCTCGAGGACCTTCCGTGTGGCCGGCACCGGTCCGATGCCCATGATCTCGGGAGGAACGCCCGCCGATGCCCCGTCGAGGATGCGGGCCCGCGGGGTCAGCCCGTACCGCTGCAGGGCTGCCTCCGAAGCGACGATGACCGCGGAGGCGCCGTCGTTCAGGGAACTCGAGTTGCCGGCGGTGACGATCCCGTCCGTCCGCACGACGGGACGCAGTTTTCCGAGCACGTCGAGGGTGGTGTCCGCCCGGGGTCCCTCGTCGGTGTCGACGGAGAAGGACGTCCGCCCCCGGTTGACCTGGACGGCCACGATCTCGTCGTCGAACCGTCCCGCCTCGATGGCTGCCAGTGCTCGCTGGTGGGAGCGGAGCGCGAAGGCGTCGGCGGCGTCGCGCGTGATGCCGTCGCGACCAGCCAGTTCCTCCGCCGTCTCGGGCATGGAGTAGGTGGTCTTGTCCTGGGCGGCGAGCAGCGGGTTGGTGAACCGCCACCCGATGGAGGTGTCGAACACCGCCCCCGGCCTGGCGAAGGCCCTGTCCGGCTTCTCCATGACCCAGGGCGCACGGCTCATCGACTCGACGCCGCCCGCTATCACGATGTCCGCGGCTCCCGCCTTCACCATGTGCGAGGCCATGATGATGGCCGAGAGGCCGGAGGCGCACAGCCGGTTGACGGTGATGCCGGGAACGGTGTCGGGGAAGCCCGCGAGCAGGGAGGCGAGGCGCGCGACGTTGCGGTTCTCCTCGCCGGCGCCGTTGGCGTTGCCGAGGATCACCTCGTCGACCGTTGCCGGATCGACGCCGGCTCGCTGGACGACGGCGGAGAGCACGAGCGCCGCGAGATCGTCCGGGCGGACACTCGAGAGAGCCCCGCCGTAGCGACCCACCGGGGTGCGGACACCGCCTACCAGGAAAGCCTCGGCCATGGTCGTTCCCCTCGTCGTCGTGGTCCTGCCGCTGCCTTCACCCGAACGAATTACCGAACGCTCGTTCTGTAAAGGCCTGCTCCAGAATTGCATGCCCGTCCGGCACGGTCAACCGGCCGGCAGGGACCCGGGCGGAGCCGCCCCGAGGTCCTGGGACGCCGGAGCACCAATGGCAAGATGGGAACCATGACCGCTGATGCCACCGCTCGTGTTGTCCCCCTTCCGCCGCCGGCCCGGAAGGTGCCCCATCTCCGCACTCACCACGGCGACGCCTTCACCGACAACTACGAGTGGATGCGCGACAAGAAGAGCCCCGAGCTCATCGACTACCTCGAGCGCGAGAACCGCTACGCGGAGGCGGTGACGAGCCACCAGGAACCACTGCGTGAGGCCATCTTCGCCGAGATCAAGGACCGGACGCAGGAGACCGACCTGTCCGTTCCTGCCCGGAAGAAGGGCTGGTGGTACTACTCGCGGACGGAGGAAGGGAAGCAGTACGGCATCCAGTGCCGCGTGGCGGCCTCGGACACCGGTGACCTCGGACGTGACTGGACGCCCCCCGAGGTGGTCGCCGGGCAGCCCGTCCCGGGTGAGCAGATCATGCTGGACGGCAACGACCTCGCGGAGGGCAAGCCCTTCTTCTCCCTCGGTGGCCTGTCCGTCACCGAGGACGGCTCCCTGCTCGCCTACTGCGAGGACAATGCCGGCGACGAGCGCTTCACGCTGCGCATCAAGAACCTCGAGACCGGTGAGCTGCTCCCCGACGAGGTGCCCGACATCTTCTACGGGCTGTCCTTCTCCCCCGACGGCGAGCGCATCTACTACACCGTCGTCGACGACTCGTGGCGCCCCTACCAGGTGCGCTCCCACGCGCTCGGCACCCCCGTCGCGGACGACACCGTCGTCTACCAGGAGGACGACGTCGCCATGTGGACGGGCTTCGAGGTCTCCGCCGACCGCTCGCAGCTCCTCATCAGCATCGGCTGCTCCGAGTACAGCGAGTACCGCGTCCTCGACCTCGCTCGTCCGGCGGACGGCCTGAGGACACTCATCCCGCGCGACGAGCGGATCCTGTACGACGCCGAGCCCCTCACCATCGACGGCGCACCGCACTATCTCCTCACGCACGACCGCGGGGCCAGGAACTCGATGGTGAGCCTCGTCGCCTCGGCCGAGTTCTCCAGGCCCCTGGACGAGCAGCAGTGGGTGACGGTCATCGAGCACGACGACGACGTCCGCGTCAACGGCATCGCGGTCACGCGGACCCACCTGGTCCTCTCCGTACGCAAGGACACCATCGAACGTGTGCAGGTCCTCCCGCTGGCCGGCCTAGGGACGCCCGATCAGGGACTGCCGACCGAACCGGACTTCGACGAAGAGCTGTTCACGAGCAACCTGGCGAACGCGGAATTCGATTCCCCGATCATCCGTCTCTCCTACGCCTCCTACCTCACGCCTCCGCGCGTCTACGACTACGTGCTGGAGGACGGCGCGCTGGAACTGCGCAAGGAGACCGAGGTGCGCGGCGGCTACGATCCCGCGAACTACGTCGCCGAACGCCACTGGGCGCCGGCCACCGACGGCACCCTGATCCCACTGTCCGTGGTCCGCCGGGCGGAACTGCTCCAAGACGGCACCAACCCCGCTGTCATCTATGCGTACGGCAGCTACGAGGCCAGCATGGATCCGGCATTCTCCATCGCGCGGCTCTCGCTGCTGGACCGCGGGATCATCTTCGTGACCGCGCACATCCGTGGTGGCGGCGAGATGGGCCGCAGCTGGTACGAGCAGGGCAAGAAGCTCGCGAAGAAGAACACCTTCACGGACTTCGTCGACGCGACGACCTACCTCGCCACGTCCGGCTGGGCGGACGCCGGCAGGATCGCCGCCATGGGAGGCTCCGCGGGCGGCCTGCTCATGGGCGCCGTCGCCAATCTCGCCCCCGAGAAGTACCGTGCGATCGTGGCGCAGGTGCCCTTCGTCGATGCCCTCACGACGATCCTCGACCCCGAACTGCCTCTGTCCGCGCTCGAGTGGGAGGAGTGGGGCAACCCCATCACCGACCCCGAGGTGTACCGGTACATGAAGCAGTACACGCCCTACGAGAACGTGCGATCCGTCGCCTACCCTCGGATCGCCGCCGTCACGAGCTACAACGACACGCGCGTGCTGTACGTGGAGCCGGCGAAATGGGTCGCCGAGCTACGGGAGACGACGACGGGCACGGAACCGATCGTTCTCAAGACCGAGATGGACGGCGGCCATGGCGGAGCGAGCGGTCGCTACTCACGCTGGCGCGACGTCGCCTGGGACTACGCGTTCGCTGCGGATGCGGTGGGCGCCACGGAGGTGCTCGCGCGCTCCACGAGTTCCGTCGAGTAGATGACGGGCTCCGGGTGCGAACCCGGAGCCTCGATCTCCTCGAGCAGCATGGAGCCCGCCTTCACGGCCATCTCGACCATGGGCTGCGTGATGGTGGTCAGCGGTGTGGGCGCCGTCTCCGCCACCGCGTGGTTGTCGTAGCCCATCAGCGCGATGTCCCCCGGCACGGTCTTGCCTGCTGCGTGGATGGCCTCCATGACGCCGAGCGCCATGAGGTCGGAGGCCGCGAAGATGCCGTCGATGTCCGGATGCTCCGCGAGCAGCGTGCGGGCCGCGGCCGCCGCACCGTCCGTGGTGAAGTCCGCGTGGACCACGGGACCCTCGGGAAGTCCCGCCTCCGCGAGGCCCGCCTTCCAGCCGCGGAGCCGGTCGACGGCGGCGGTCATGTCCGCCGGTCCGGCTACGGTGGCGAGGCGCCGGCGGCCGATGCCGGCCAGATGCCGCGCGGCGAGGTGCCCCCCGCCCTCGTTGTCGGTATCCACATACGTCACGTCGAACGTCATGTCCCACGCCGGCCGATGAAGATGGTGGGAAGCCCGGTCTCGGCGAGGGACCTCGCCCAGGAATCGGCCTTGTGGTGCGAGACCACGATGGCCCCGTCGACGTGCCCACCCCGCAGGTAACGCAGGGTGCGGGTGGAGTCGTCGTCGGTCCTGGACATCAGCAGCACCAGCTGGACGTCGGTCTCCCGGAGAGCCTCGGTGATGCCGGTGATCACGACGGCGAAGAAGGGATCCATCATGACGCGGACGTCCGGCTCCGGTATGACCAGGGCGATCGAGGACGTCCGGCGTGTCACCAGGCTGCGGGCCGCCCGGTTGGGGATGTACCCGAGGGCCAGGACAGCACGGTCCACCGCCGCCTGCGCTTCAGGGCTGACACGGTCCCCGCCGTTGATGGCGCGCGACGCGGTGGAGCGCGACACCCCGGCGGCCACGGCAAGGTCCTCGAGCGTAGGGCTCGGGCGTGCTGCTACGTGCCGCAGCGACCGGGGCGGGGAGGTGTTCATCACCTCGACAATACGACACCACCCTTGTCCGCATCCGATGATGAAGCGACCGCCGGTATGGTGTTGGACGCCGCGAGGCGGGAATACCAGAGCGCGCTCGCCTTCGGGATCCGTTCCTGGGTCTCGTAGTCCACGCGCACCAGGCCGAAGCGCTGGTGGTAGCCCCAGGCCCACTCGAAGTTGTCCAGGAGCGACCACGCGAGGTACCCGCGCAGATCCACGCCGTCGTCGATCGCTTCCTTCATGGCGCGAGCATGCACGTCGAAGAACCCGAGACGGTCCTGATCGTCCACGAAGCCGGAGGAGTCGGGCTCGTCGTTGTAGGCCGCACCGTTCTCGGTGACGTAGATGGGGATGCCGGCCGGGCCCGTGTACTCGTCCTGGAGCCGGTTGAGCAGTCGGCGCAGCCCATCGGGCTGCACCTCCCAGTCCATCGCGGTGACCGGCAGGCCGCGCGGTACCGAACGCACTCCGTGGGCGGCGACGTAGGGCGAGGAGACCGGGCGAGCCACGGGCGCGTGGCCCTCCTGTGGTGCGGCTTCGTCCGACGGCGTCTTGGTCACGGCCTCACCGTGGTAGTAGTTCACGCCCAGGACATCGATCGGGGCCGCGATGATCTCGAGGTCTCCCTCGTGGATGTGGTCGGTCAGGCCCAGGTGCTCCACGTCGCGGAGCACGTCCTCCGGATACGCGCCGCGCAGCACCGGGTCGAGGAAGATGCGGTTGAACTGGCCGTCGATGCGGCGTGCCGCATCCCGGTCGGCCTCGCTCGAGGGGTCGAGGGGATCCGGCACGGTCAGGTTCAGCGTGATGCCGAGTGTCGCCTCGGAGTCCCGACGGCGCAACTCCTGCGTGGCCAGGCCGTGGCCGAGCAGCAGGTGGTGCGCTGCGGCCAGGGCCGCGGTCGGCTCCTGGCGTCCGGGCGCGTGCACTCCCGCCGCATACCCGAGGAACGCTGCGCACCAAGGCTCATTGAGCGTGGTCCAGATCCGCACGCGGTCCCCGAGCGCCTCGTGCATCACCGCTGCGTACTCCGCGAAGCGGTACGCCGTGTCCCGGTTGGTCCAGCCGCCCTGGTCCTCGAGGGCCTGCGGGAGGTCCCAGTGGTACAGGGTGAGCCATGGCTTGATACCGGCTTCGAGCAGCTGGTCCACCAGGTCCGAGTAGAAGCGGATGCCCTCGATGTTCGGCGTCACGCCGTCCGCCATGCAGCGGGACCAGGACGTCGAGAAACGGTAGGCCTGCAGGTTGAGCCTCTTCATCATGGCGACGTCCTCGGCCGACCGGTGGTAGTGGTCGCACGCCACGTCCCCGTTGTGTGCGTCAGCCACCGCTCCGGGAACGCGGGAGAAGGTGTCCCAGATGGACGGGCCCCTGCCACCCTCCTGGGCGGCTCCCTCGATCTGGTATGCGGCCGTTGCCGCGCCCCAGAGGAAACCCTCGGGGAACGTGATCTCGCTGCTGCTCATCCTTTGACTGCTCCTTGCATGATTCCTGAAACGAGTTGACGACCCGCCACTGCGAAGAGGAGCAGCAGGGGGATGGTGGAGAGCACGGCACCGGCGAGCACGATCGAGTAATCGACGAAGTGCGCGGCCTGGAGCAGCTGCAGCGCCACCGGAAGGGTGGGGTTGGACGGATCCAGCACGATGAACGGCCAGAAGAAGTTCGTCCACGTCGCGACGAACGTGAACAGGGCCAGCATGGCGGCGGCCGGTCGGGCTGCCGGCAGGCCGACGTACCAGAACGCCTGGATCATCGACGCCCCGTCGATGCGCACCGCCTCGATCAGCTCGTCCGGGAGAGCATCCCGGAGGTACTGCGTCATCCAGAAGACCCCGAAAGCCGTGACGACGCCGGGCACGATGACTGCCCAGAGCGAGCCGGTCCACCCCAGCTTCGCCATGACGATGAACAGGGGAACCACACCGAGCTGCGTGGGTACCGCCATGGTGGCGATCACGAAGACCAGCAGTGCCTTGCTGCCCCGGAAGCGGAGCTTGGCGAAGGCGAAACCTGCGAGGGTCGAGAACAGCACCACGGACGCCGCAGTCACCGTGGAGACGATGATGCTGTTGCTGAGTGCCTTCCAGAAGGGGATGCTGTCCAGCACGGTGGACGCGTTGGCGAAGAAGTTGCCCCCCGGGACGAGGGGGACGCCCTTGCTGATGACCGAGCTGTCGTGGCTACCCACGAGGAAGGACCACCACAGGGGGAACACCGACCCGAGGATGACCGCGCCCAGGAAACCGTAGGTCAGGAAGCCGGGACGCCGCATGGTTCCACCGGGCGCCCCCCGGCGCTTGGCGCCGAGGCCCCGCTGTGCGGCACGGGCTGCGCCCTTGCCGGCGGTCTGCTCGATCATGGGGATGGAGCTCATCGACGGCCTCCCTGGGTTGCGATGCGGCGCGTGATGAGGAAGTTCGCCATCGCGATGATGATGATGATCAGGAACAGGAGCCACGCCACCGCGGAGGCCCTGCCGAAGTTGCGCTGCCCCCAGCCGAGCTCCCAGATGTACATCGTGAGCGTCTGCCACTGGCGATCGGCTCCACCGAGGCCCGCCTGGTCGAAGACCCTGGCCTCGTCGAAGATCTGGAGTCCACCGATGGTGGCCGTGATGACCACGAAGATGATGGTCGGCCGCAGCATCGGCACGGTGACGGAGAAGAACTGCCGGAGGCGTCCGGCGCCGTCGATGGTCGCCGCCTCGTAGACGTCCCTGGGGATGGCCTGCATGGCGGCGAGGAAGATCAGTGCGTTGTATCCGGTCCAGCGGAAGTTGACCATCGTCGCGATGGCCGCGTGACTCGCGAGGGAGTCGGAGTGCCAGCGGACCGGGTCCAGTCCGACCCCCGTCAACATCTCGTTGAACAGGCCGGCCTGGTCAGCGAAGAGGTTGTTGAAGATCAGCCCGACGGCCACGGGGGCCACCACGAAGGGAACGAGGACGCCCATCCGCCAGAACGTCCTGGCCCTCAGGTTGGCGTCGAGCACTGCCGCAATGGCGATGGCGAGGACGACCTGCGGGACGGACGAGAGGAGGAAGATGCTGAACGTATTACCTACGGCGTTCCAGAAGAACGGCTGCGAGAGCACGAACTGGAAGTTCTCGAGTCCTGTGAAGGCGCCCTGGCCACCGATGAGGTTCCAGTTGTGGAGCGAGACCCATGCCGTGTACAGCAGGGGGAACAGGCCCGTGATGGCGAACAGCAGGAAGAACGGCGAGATGTAGATGTACGGGGACAGCTTGACGTCCCACTTCGATACCTTCTGGGAGAACGCCAGCCGCTTCACGCTCTTGTCGCGCGAAGTCCGCTGGTTCGTGTCGGGGGGTTGGGATTGGACCCGGTCCGTGACTGCCATGCGTTACAGAGCGCCTACAGCGGTGACGAACTTCTCCCAGGAAGAGGCGGGATCATCGGTCTGGTCGACGTCGACACGGGTCAGCGCCTGCTGCATCGCGTCGTTGATCGCGAAGTACTTGGGGCCCTTGAACGGGGTGACCTCGATGGCCGCTGCGCGGTTCGCGAGGATCTCACCGGTCGGTGCGTCGTTGAAGAACGGATCGACCTGACCCTGGAGTACGTCGCTCTCCAGCGCCTCGACCTGGCTCGGGAACGTGCCCTTCGACTCGAAGGCCTTGATCTGCTGCTCGGGAGCGGTGAGCCACTCGGCGAGCTTCTTGGCCTCGGCCTGGTTCTCACCCTGCGTGGGAACGGTCAGGTACGAACCGCCCCAGTTGCCGCCACCACCGGGGAAGACATCAGCGATGTCCCAGCCCTCGACGCCCGCGGCGTTACCCTCGATGACACCGAGCATCCACCCCGGGCAGAGCTTCGTGGCGAAGGCATCCGACTGGAAGCTCGCCACCCAGTCGTCCTCCCACTGCGTCAGGTGCGCGGAGAGCCCGTCCTCGACGGATGCCTGGAGGACCTGCTCGTAGATGTCCTTGACCTCGGGGTTGTCCGTGGCCATGACCGTGCCGTCGTTCTCCTCGTAGGCATTCTGGACCTGGTTGATCATGCCCTGGTAGGTGGCTCCGGCGGAATCGAACCAGGCCACTCCGTCGCTCGCGGCGACGAACTTCTTGCCGGCGTCGAAGTAGGTCTGCCAGTCTCCGTCGAGCATCTCCGCGACGGACTCGCGATCGCTGGGCAGCCCGGCCTTCTCGAAGAGGTCGGCGCGGTAGCAGACGCCCTGGGGTCCGGCGTCGGTGCCGTAGCCGATGAGCTGTCCGTCCTCGGTGGTCGCGGCAGCGGTCTTCCAGTCGAGCCAGCGACCTTCGACGGCGGGGTCGGTGAGGTCGGCGAACTGGTCCGGGTACTCGAGGAGCTCGGGCAGCCAGTCGACCTCGATGCCCTCGATGTCGGACAGGCCCGACCCTGCGGCGAGCCTCGTGGTGAGGTTGTCGCGCGCCTCGTTCGACGTCGCGGCCTTCTTGTGTTCGATCGTGACGTTCGGGTTGAGTTCCTCGTACTCCGTGAAGAGTTCCTCGTAACCGAATTCGTTGAACGTCCCTACGGAGAGTGTGACGTCCTCGCTACCGGTTTCGCCTTCTACGCCGGCGTTCTCCGTTCCGGACCCCGACCCGCAGGCCGTCATGGTCAGTGCCATGAGCGCGGCGGCGGCGGAAAGTGCGGTGAAACGTGCTTTAGTGCGCACGGTTGACTCCTTTGTCAGCTCGGATTCCACTGCCGAGTGCAGCGGACTCTGGGGTGGAACTTCCTGGTGGCACTGCGTCCGGACGGGACACGGGCCGATGGCCGGTCGATGAGGGCTTGCTCCAGGACGGTGGTGGCGGCGGTGGGTAGCGGGAGCACCCGGAACCCACCGCCGGAGCGAGTAGTGGCAGCAGCGCGATCGACGTGCCCGGCCCGGGAGATCAATTCCGGTGGGAGCGCTCTCACACTGTTGACCCATCCTGACTGTGACGTACGGCACTGTCAAGTGGGAGCGCTTCCACCGACCCGGCCCGCTGGTTCGACGCGCTATCGCCGCAGGTCAGACACCGGCTCCACCCCTGTCCGTGACGAGATCGTTATCCGCCGTTCGGGCCCTGGAGGCTTTCCTGCGGACGATAGAGTGACCGTCATCCCACCCGATAGCAGAACCAGGAGCAGTATCGCGATGACGCACGAGCCCCTTCCTCCATGGACCATCACCCTCGGCGAACTCGACGAGAAGATGGGCGTCGTGATCGTCGAACAGTCGGTGGAACGTGTCGTCGCGACGATGCCCGTCGAGGGCAACCGGCAGTCTTTCGGCCTCCTGCACGGCGGGGCGTCGCTCGCCGTGGGTGAGGCCGTAGGGTCCTGGGCCGCCGTGATCCATGCCTCGACCCTCGGCAAGACAGCCGTCGGCGTCGACGTCTCGGCGACGCACCACCGGGGCGCGCGCGCGGGACTCATCACGATCACCGCGACTCCGCTCCACCTGGGCCGGACCCTCACCACCCATGAAGTGCTGATCACCGATGAAGCAGATCGACGCCTGTGCACCGTGCGCATCAGCAATCTGCTTCTGGACAAGCCGATTCCCGGGAGTAGCGTTGCATCATGACCGCACCGAAGCACGCCCTCCGGGCCCGCACCACCAGACTCGTCGCCCTTGCCGCAGCCGCCGCCGCTGCACTGATCGGCGGCGCCGCAGGGCCCGCCACAGCCGCCCCGAAGGCACCTGCCTCCTACGTCGCTCTCGGTGACTCCTACGCCTCGGGATTCGGAGCAGGGTCCTACGTCAACGCCTGCGGTCAGACACCGCTCGGGCTGCCGGGGATCATCGACTCGAAGAAGCAGGTCGACCTGGTGGCGGACGCGACGTGCGCCGGCGCGAAGGTGGCCACGGAAGCATCCGGCGCGATCGATCTCCCGGAGCAGGTGACACAGGTCGTGGCAGCGGGAGCGCTCTCCCGCGAGACCGATCTCGTCACCATCTCAGCGGGCGGCAACGACGCCGGTTTCGCCGAGATCGCCGCGGTGTGCAGCGCAAGCCCCACCGAGGTCTGCGCCCAGGCCATCACGCGCAAGAACGCCACGGCCCTGCCCGTGCTCGACCGGAACCTCGATGCCCTGTACGACTCGATCGAGTCCGCCGCACCCAACGCCACCGTGGTGGTGATGGGCTACCCGCACCTGTTCTCACCCGAGTTCGGCACCCCCGTCATCCCGGTGGCGTCGCAGACCGTCTTCAACGCGGGAACGGACAGCCTCAACAGTGTGATCAGGGAGCAGGCGGACGCACACGGCTTCACCTTCGTGGACCTCGTGCAGAAGTTCGAGGGCCATGGTCTCGGCTCGCCGTCGCCCTGGATCACCTTCCGGGCGGGCGCCCCGGACAACCTGCACCCCACAGCCGAGGGGTACAAGTCCGGGTACTTCCCCGCGGTGCGCAGCGCGGTCAACTTCGCGCAGCTCCAGCGCTGACCACCGTCCCCTCGGGGGTGCCTCGGTGTCGGAGCCGTCCGCCGGAGCCGCGCCCGCGACGCGCGGCTACACTCGACGGGTGACTTCCGAGCTCCCCGCCAAGGTTTCCGACATCTTCGACCCCACCCGGTGGCGCCTCGTCTCGGGTTTCGAGGACCTCACCGATCTGACGTACCACCGGCAGGTGGAGCGTGATGCCCAGGGCGCCGTCGTGCGCGATCTCCCGACCGTCCGCATCGCCTTCGACCGTCCCGACGTTCGCAACGCATTTCGTCCCGGCACCGTCGACGAGTTGTATCGCGCCCTCGACCACGCCCGCATGACGCCGGACGTCGCCACCGTGCTGCTCACCGGCAACGGACCGAGCCCCCGGGACGGTGGCCACTCGTTCTGCTCCGGCGGCGACCAGCGCATCCGGGGCCGAGACGGATACCGGTACGCCGAGGGCGAGACGAGGGAGACCATCGACCCGGCACGTGCGGGCCGGCTCCACATCCTCGAGGTCCAGCGTCTGATCCGGACGATGCCCAAAGTGGTGATCGCCGTCGTCAACGGGTGGGCCGCCGGTGGTGGCCACAGCCTGCACGTGGTGGCGGACCTGACGATCGCCTCGGCCCAGCATGGCAAGTTCAAGCAGACCGACGCCACGGTGGGCAGTTTCGATGCGGGCTACGGTTCCGCCCTGCTCGCCCGCCAGATCGGCCAGAAGAAGGCACGCGAGATCTTCTTCCTCGCCCGCGAATATTCCGCGCAGGACATGGTGGAGATGGGTGCCGTGAACGAGGCCGTCGACCACGACCGACTGGAGAGCACCGCGCTGGCCTATGCTGCCGACATCGCTCGCCAGAGCCCCCAGGCCATCCGCATGCTGAAGTTCGCCTTCAACCTCGCCGACGACGGCCTCGCGGGCCAGCAGGTCTTCGCGGGCGAGGCGACCCGTCTCGCGTACATGACGGACGAGGCGGTCGAGGGCAAGGAGGCGTTCCTCGAGAAACGCGACCCCGATTGGTCCTCGTTCCCCTACTACTTCTAGGAGCCGCGTGGAACTCCTGCCCGTCCACACGCCCGAGGGTTTCGACGCCCTCACCCTGCTCAAACCCCTGGCCGCGGCACTCGCGGGCGAAGGACCCGCCGTCGCACCCCACGTCCGGCCGGACCAGACCTTCGACGGCGTCCTCCCCAACGACGAGATCGCAGCCGTCATCAGCACGTCCGGCTCCACGGGCACGCCCAAGCAGACCATGCTCAGCGTCGACGCCCTCGCCGCGTCCGCCGTCGGGACCGCCTTCGCCCTGAAGGCGGAGGGTCAGTGGCTCCTCACCCTGCCCGTGCACTACGTGGCGGGTTTCCAGGTGCTCGTCCGCTCCCTCTTCGCCGGGACCCGGCCGTGGGTCATGGACTCGTCGTCCGGCTTCACGGCCGGTGCGTTCGTGGAGGCTGCAGCCGAGCTGACCGACCGCGTCCGCTTCACCTCCCTGGTTCCGACGCAGCTCCACCGGCTGCTGACGGACCCGTCCCCGGAGACCCTGCGGGTGCTGCGGCGCTTCGACGCGATCCTCCTCGGCGGCGCGCCGGCGGGTGCCTCGCTGCGGTCCCTGGCACGCAGTCAGGACCTGAAGATCGTGGAGACCTACGGCATGAGCGAGACGTGCGGGGGGTGCGTCTACGACGGGAAACCCCTCGACGGCGTCGAGCTCCGCTCGGTGGACGGACGCCTCCGCATCGGCGGCGCCGTTCTTGCCGACGGCTACCTGAATGCACCCGATCTCACCACAGAGCGATTCGTCTTCAACTCGGGGCAGCGCTGGTTCATGACCGACGACGCCGGTGACGTGGCCCTCGACGGTACCGTCGCCGTGCACGGCCGGGTCGACGACGTCATCATCACGGGAGCCCTCAAGGTCTCCGCTGCGGCAGTGGCCGACATCATCGACGGCTTGCCCGGCGTGGAACAGGTCATGGTGCTCGGCATCAGCAGCGCCGAGTGGGGCACAGCCGTAGCCGCCGCCGTCGTCGGGGACGTGGACGCCGACGTCATCCGGCAGGCCGTGCACGTCGAACTGGGAGCACACGCCGTGCCGAAGTCCATCGTCACCCTGGATGCCTTTCCCCTGCTGCCGGGGGGCAAGCCGGACCGGCAGACCATCCGCTCGCTGCTGGAACGCGCCCAGGCGGAGCCCGCATGACACGACCGACCACCGATCAGAAGGAACACCACGTGGCGACTGCCGCTCAATGGCTCGAGGGAGCCCGACCGAGGACGCTCCCGATGGCCTTCGCACCCGTGATCATCGGGAGCGCAGCCGCCTTCGGCCTCGGCTCGTTCAAGCCCCTCAACGCCCTGCTCGCGGCAGCGGTCTCGGTCCTGCTCCAGGTCGGGGTCAACTACGCGAACGACTACTCGGACGGCATCCGGGGAACCGACGACGAACGGGTGGGTCCGCTGCGACTGACGGGCTCCGGCGTCGCTCGTCCGCAGCACGTCAAGGCAGCTGCCTTCGCCTGCTTCGGCCTCGCGATGCTCGCGGGGCTGGCGCTGATCCTCCTGTCGCAGGCCTGGATCCTGCTCCTGGTCGGGGTGGGCTGCATCGCCGCCGCCTGGGGCTACACGGGCGGGAAGAATCCGTACGGCTACCTGGGGCTCGGCGACGTCTTCGTGTTCGTGTTCTTCGGGCTCGTCGCCACCCTCGGCACCACCTTCACCCAGGCCGACCGCCTCAGCGGGGCGGCCTGGATCGGGGCCGTGTGCACCGGCCTGATCGCGACGGCACTCCTGATGGCCAACAACGTGCGGGACATCCCGACGGACAGCGTGGTGGGAAAGAAGACGCTCGCGGTGCGCCTCGGCGACCCCGCCGCCCGCATCACCTACGTCATGATGCTCGCGGCCGCCGTGCTGCTGCCCCTGCTCCTGAGCTCCGAGTACCCGTGGATCCTGCTGGTGCTGCTGCTCATACCCGCGTGCCTCATGCCGAGCTGGCTCATGCTCACGGGCAAGAAGCGCAAGAGCCTCATCCCGGTCCTGAAACAGACGGGGCTGATCAACCTGGCCTTCAGCGTGCTCTTCGCGGCCGGGATCGTGATCACGACGCTCGTCGCCTAGGCTCCGTTTCCTGCCGGACCGGACGCCGGCTCAGGCCGCGTTCCCACGGGGCCTGCGGTCCGAGTTGACCGGGGTGTTGGGGTCCAGTGCGTCCTCTGCAGCGGCGTCGTCGAGCTCCACCGCGGTGCGGACCGGAGGCGCTCCCGGCGTGAACCGGCGCTGCAGGGTCGACGCCGCGGCGTCACGAAGATCGCGGAAGAAGAGGTAGGTCACGCACCAGGCCAGAATCGCAGCCACCACGGCCGACAGGAACAGGCCCAGACCCAGCAGCACGCACGCGACATAGAACACGATGATCAGGAGCAGGCGCAGGGCGGTGAATTTGAGGAAGGGCACACTCCAAGTTTACTCGCCTACAATTGGCGCATGCCCCGCCTTCTGCTCTTCGCCGCGATCCTCGGGGTCGCTGTTGTCATCTATGCACTGATCGACTGCGTCATGAGCCGGAAACACGACGTACGAAGCATCTCGAAGACGGCCTGGTTCATCACCATCCTGGTCCTGCCCCTCATCGGGGCAGGCATGTGGTTCCTGTTCGGCCGTCCTCGCAGCGAGGGACCATCCGGACCCCGGCGCCCGGCGCCCCGCAAGCCCACCGCCCCCGATGACGATCCCGCCTTCCTCCAGAACCTCGAGACCCAGCGCCGGCAGCAGGCACGCGAGCAGGAGAGGCGCCGCCGGGAGCAGGAGCAGAAGGACCGCGAGACGAAGGCCGGCGAGGACAAGCCGTCAGCCGGTGACGAGCAGGACGGCGAGGGCAACGACGATGCCGGTTCAGGACCCACGGGCGCCCACCGGCCCTGACCGCTCGTATCGAGCACACTCCTGCCTCCGGCGGGCGTTCGCCGAGGCAGGACCGTCCGGACCCCGCAGTCACGGGGTTCCCCGGCCGCTCCCGCGCTTCGTCGGTGCCGAGGCCGCCTCCCGGGGCTTCCGCGCCAGGACATGAGAAAGCCCCACGGCTCCTGCCGCGGGGCTTTCTCATGTGTTGCCTGCCGGAGTGGCCGCGCAGGCTAGACGCCGGAGTAGCTGTGCAGTCCCGAGAAGTAGATGTTCACGATGGTGAAGTTGAAGACGATGCAGAGGTATCCGACGATCGACAGCCAGGCCGCCCGGGTTCCCGTCCAACCACGCGTTGCGCGTGCGTGCAGGTAACCGGCGTAGACGGTCCAGATCACGAAGGTCCAGACCTCCTTGGTGTCCCAGCCCCAGTAGCGGCCCCAGGCCTGCTCGGCCCAGATGGCCCCGGCCATCAGGGTGAAGGTCCACCCGACGAAGGCGACGGCGTTGAGTCGGTAGGACAGGTTCTCCAGGCTCAGGGCCGACGGTACGAGGCGGAGGAACCTGGCGGTGTCCGCCTTGCCCGCGAGCAGCTTCGCCTCGCGGCTGGTCTGCAGTAACTGCAGGACCGACATGGCGAACGTGATGGTGAACAGCGCCGAGGAGGCGACGGCGATGGACACGTGCACGATCAGCCAGTAGCTCTGCAGGGCCGGGATCAGGCGTGCGACGGGCGTCGGGAAACCGACGGTGGCGGCGCACAGCATGATGACCACGAGCCCCACCACGAAGGACCCGACGAAGCGCAGGTCCTTGCGGGTGAGCGTGACCAGGAAGATCACGGCGACGAAGAAGGCACCGGTGGTGCAGAACTCGTACATGTTGCCCCACGGCACGCGGCCCGCGGCGATGCCGCGCGTGATGACGGCGGCACCATGGATCACTGCTGCGAGGACCGTCAGTGACACGGCGACCCGTGCGATCCCGCGCCGCGGCCCCGTGCCGTAGTCCATGGAGTCGTCGGCGGTCGTCGGGTGTGCAGCGGCGGATCCGGACGACGACGCGTCGCCGCGTCCACCGACTCCCGCGAGTACGGGGGACGCCTTCTCACTGGCCAGCCGCGACTCGAGGGACCCGATGGTCGTACTGGACCTCACGAGGTCCAGGACGAAGAAGATGAGGGCCACCACGTAGGCGATGGAGGCCAGGAGCATGAAGAGCTCACTGATCTGCCCGAGCTCCTCGTTGATCGATTGCGGCATCAATTGTCCTTTGCGTTGTGGTGCGACTGCCCCGTGCCGGCCACAGTGGCCGCACCGACGTCCTGTCTGGTATTTTCCTCCTGCGGGCCGCCCGGGGCCAACCAGAGATCCGCGAGCAGCTTCTCGACGGCCTTGCCCTCGGCGGGAAGCCGGTGGTCCTCGCCGCGTGCCAGCAGGCCGTACTCGACCAGGATGCTCCCGTCGGGGTCCTCACCGGTACGGACCCACAGTCTGCGGCGGCCGATGAACAGCGACGCCGAGAGGCCCAGCAGCGCGAGGGTCGAGAACACGAGTGCCCCGACCTCGCCGGGATCGTGATGGATGTCGAGCGCCACGTAGCGCTTCAGCCCGTCGAAGGTGATCGACCCCTTGCCCTCGGGCAGATCGTAGCTCTGTCCGACGCCGAGCGTGATGCCGCCGTCGTCGTTGGTGCGGCTGTTGAGCTCCGTCAGGCTCTCCGTGTCCAGCACGTACACGTTCTCGGGGGTGCCGTCGTCGAGTCCGAGGTCGCCGTAGTAGGAGTTCAGGTTGAGCTGCGGGTTGAACGGATCGGGATCGCGTGAGAAGGACACGCCCTGCTCGTCCACGAACGCGGTGGGCAGGAAGAAGCCCACGAATCCCAGCTGGTCCGGCTTGGCGTCCGGTGCCTTGATCACGATCAGCGAAGTGTAGAGGCCGTCCGAGGGCACCGAGACGACGGGGCCCTCCGAGGCGATGTTGCCGTCGCCGTCACGCACGGTGACCATGGGTGCGTAGCCGTTGCCGACGAGGTAGACGTTGGTCCCGCCGATCGTGACGGGCGCGTTGACCTTGAGGACCTGCTGCTCCTCGTCCTCGCCGGGGCCGTCCTGGGTGGTCAGGTTGGCGGTGAAGTCGAGCGGCTGGCCGTAATGGCTCTCCTGCTCGCGGTCGAAGCGGACGTCGAACGAGTCCAGGCGGATCGAGTAGGGCTCGAGCTGGTCGTCGGAGAAGTTCGATCCGGGGTTGAAGCTGTCGTAACCGATCAGGGTGTTGACGAAGCTGTCGCCCTCGACGATGACCTTCTGTCCGTTGTAGCCGAACAGCCCACCGACCGCGACCGACACGAGCACCCCGATGAGCGAGGTGTGGAAGACGAGGTTGCCGAACTCCTTGGCCAGCCCCCGCTCGGCGCCGACCGACGGCCTGTCCGTCCCGGCGTCGCGCACGTCCACGCGGTAGCCGCGCTTCCGGAGCACCGCCGCAGCCTGTTCGGCCGCAGCCGACGGCGTGAGACCGGTAACGCCGGCCCGTCCCGCGGGCACCTCGACCGTCCCGTGGACCGGAAGGCGCGAGAGCCGTTTCGGCGTCCGTGGCGGCTTCGACCGCACCGCCCGGAAGTGGGCGAGCGCCCGTGGGATCACGCAGCCGATGAGGGAGATGAAGAGCAGGAGATAGATCGCCGAGAACCAGACCGACGAGTAGACGTCGAACAGCTGGAACCAGTCGAGAATCGGGCCGCTCTCCGGATTGTCCTGGAGGTACTGCGTGACGACGGCGGGATTGGCCGGGCGCTGGGGGAACAGCGACCCAGGAACGGCGGCGACGGCGAGCAGGAGGAGCAGGAACAGTGCGGTGCGCATGCTGGTGAGCTGCGTCCACGCCCATCGGAGGGTGCCGAGGAACCCGAGAGAGGGCAGCACGACGTCGGGCGCGGCGCCCTGTGCGCAGTCCCTCGCCCCCTTGCCCTGTGTGACGTCCTGCTTCACTGTGCCCTCTCCATCGGATGTCCTTCGTCGTATGTGCCGCGCCCTGCGTCCCGTCGGTCAGATCGGCAGGACGACGTTCCCGATCAGCAGGTCCTGCAGTTGCGTGATCCAGAGATTCCACACGCCCGTCACCATGAGCACTCCGACGAGCACGAGGAGTCCTCCCCCTGATCGCTGCAACAGGAGCCGGTGCTTCCGGAAGAAGGCCAGGGCACCCATGCCGCGGCGCACACCGAGTGCGATGAACAGGAACGGCAATCCCAGTCCCAGGCAGTAGACGAAGGTCAGGACGGCGCCCTTCAGCGCCGTCGCGTCATCACCGGAGATGGCGAGCAGCTGCACGGCTCCGAGGGTGGGTCCGATGCACGGCGCCCACCCCAACCCGAAGGTCAACCCCAGCAGGGGCGCCCCGAGGAGCCCTGCGGGAACCCTCGCATGCACCCGGCTCTCCCGCTGGAACCAGGAGAAACCGCCCATGAAGACGATGCCCAGGAGGATCACGATCACCCCGAAGACCTGGATGAGCCACCCCTGCGATACCCGCAGGAAGGCTCCCAGCTGTCCGAACAGCGTGCCGTAGGCCATGAACACCACGGAGAAACCGAGGACGAAGAGGCCGATCCCCGCGACCATGCGGCCCTTCTGCTGCTTCTCGAGGTCGACGCCGGTCAGACCCGTCACGTAGCCGAGGTACCCGGGAACCAGCGGAAGGACGCAGGGGGACGCGAACGAGACGAGCCCGGCCAGCAGTGCGACCGGCAGGGCGAGGAGCATCGAGCCGTTGAGGACGGCGTCCGCGAACGCGTTCCCCGCGACGAGGGGAACGGACGCGGCCAGCGGACCCGCCATCTGCGCCGTCATCGGCGGGACGCGCTACTCGGCGAGGGCATCGCTGATCAGCGCCTTGAGCGTGCTGCGGTCCGCGAGCCCGAGGATCCGGGAGGAGACCCGCCCTTCGCGGTCCAGCACGATGGTGGTGGGGACGGCCTGCGGTGGCACGTACTGTGTCATGTCCAGCAGCACCCCGCCGTCCTTGTCGGCGAAACTGTCGTACGGGATCTCGAAGCTGCGCTCGAAGGCCTCTGCTGTCGCCTGCTCGTCGCGGATGTTCACTCCGTAGAAGGCGGCACCCTGCGGCTCGTACTCGTCATGGAGGGCCACGAGGTCCGGCGCCTCCTTGCGGCAGGGGGCGCAGGACGCGTACCAGAAGTTGAGGACCGTGACCTGTCCCATCCAGTCCTCGCTCGATACCTGCGTCCCGTCGAACAGCGCGCCGGACACCTCGACCGGTTCGCCCCGGTCCGTCTCCGCGTACTCCGTGACCGAACCGTCGCCCGCGATGTAGTTCTTCCCGTCGCCCGCCGCGGCCTGCTGCGCGAGGGGATCATCGGCGGAGCAGGAGCTCAGCACGAGCGCGACCGGCACGCCGAGGGCCAGGACCGCACGCAGCAGGGACGTGCGGCGCCGGGTGGAGCGGGCGGTTGAGGTCACGGCTTCTTCCGTTTAATTTCTACGACGTGTAGTAATTCTATTACGCCCCGGGGACATTCGCCGCACCCGGCAGCAGGTCGGCACAGGGCTCCGCATAGCGCACACGACGGATGGTGTCGCCGTCGAAATCGAGGGATGTCACGGAGGTCAGGGTGCACTCGCGCTGGCGTGGGTCGTGCCACAACCGTCGATGTTCGGCTGCGAGCCTCGTGACCCAGATCGGGAGCTGGTGGCTGACGAGGATGGCCTCGGCGGGCCCGTCCCCCGCCGCTGCGAGGTCGAGGGCCCGACGCCGGGCGTCCTGGACTCCGCTCATGACGCGCTCGGCCTGGCTGGTGTAGGGCTCGCCCCAGGACGGGCGGAACGGGTTCACCAGGAGCGGCCAGTAGCGCGGCTGCCGCAGCCTGCTCTTGATCCTGGACATGCCCTCGAAGCGGTTCCCGGCCTCGATGATGCGCTCGTCGGTGGTGATCTCGAGCCCGAGTGCCAGCGCGAGCGGCTGCGCCGTCTCCTGCGCGCGGACGAGCGGCGATGCGACGAGGTGCACGATGTTCGCGCCGTCGTTCCGACGCTCGGCGAAGTACCCGGTCATCTGGACGGCCATCTGCCGGCCGAGCTCCGAGAGGTGGAACTCGGGAAGCCTGCCGTAGAGGATGCCCTCGGGGTTGTGGACCTCACCGTGGCGGACCAGGTGGACGGTTGATCGCTGCATGGGTCCAGTTTCCCGCATGGCACTGCACCTCGGCCAATCGGTCCGTCCTCCGTCATCCGGACGTCCCGCGACTCATTAGTTGAACATTCTACTGAAGTGTGGAATAAAGCATGCATACGCATGCTTCTTCATCATGTAAGCACTGCCCTTTCTTTCAGGAGTTCATCATGACTGTCCCCTCAGGCCTCACCTCCGGCACCTGGTCCTTCGATCCGTCCCACAGCGAGGTCGGATTCAGCGTCCGCCACGCCGGCATCAGCAAGGTGCGTGGCTCCTTCAAGGACGTCGACGCCACGCTCACCGTCGGCTCCTCCCTCGAGGACTCGAGCATCTCCGCGACCATCAAGGCTGCTTCGTTCACCTCGGGTGACGAGAACCGCGACGGGCACGTCCGCGGCGAGGACTTCTTCGACGTCGAGAAGTTTCCCGAACTGACCTTCGTGTCCACCTCGCACGAGGGCTCGGGCGAGACCTACAAGATCCACGGCGACCTCACCATCCGCGGCATCACCAAGTCCGTGGTCCTCGACGCCGAGTTCAACGGCGTAGCCGTCGACCCCTTCGGCGCCACCCGCGCCGGGGTCTCCGCATCCACCTCGATCTCGCGCAAGGACTTCGGGCTCACCTGGAACGCCGCGCTCGAAGCCGGCGGAGTCCTGGTCGGCGACAAGGTGACCATCACCATCGACGCCGCCTTCGTCGCCCCCGCCGTCGCGACCGTCTAGTCCCACCGACGGTCCTGACGGACCGCGCACCACCGCATCCGCCGGCCGGCGTCGTCACCCGACGACGCGGCGTCTGCGTGGGGCACTGTTCCGGTGAGGACGGAACGAACTAGGCTGGCAGGACAACATCCACGCTGGGCACGTCCATGGGGGCACCACGCGCTGGATGACCGAGTTCCATCGCACACGGAGGACGCCGAGATGAGCACGCCACAGGACAACCCGAACGGCCAGGGGAACAACCAGGCCTGGAACCCGCCGGGCGGGAGCGGTCAGGGCCAGACCGGCCAGCAGGGACAGCCGGGCCGAGGGCCCGAAGGTGGACCGTACGGCTACCAGGCCGCCCAGCCGTCAGGCTATGCCTACCCCACCCCCGGCGGCGACGTCGGCGTCACCGACAAGGGACCTGCTCCCAAGGAGGTGCAGCGCGCCTACTACCTGATCCTCGCCGCCGGCGTCGTCTACCTCCTGTCCGCGATCCTCTCGACGCTGACCACGGAGGTACCGGACGTGGAGGGGGCATCGATCGGCATCGTGATCGGCCTCGTCTTCTCGGCGATCATCGCCGCGGTGTACGTCCTCCTCGCGATCTTCATCCGGAAGGGCGCCAACTGGGCCCGCATCACGGCCACGGTGCTCACGGCACTCAACGTGCTGTTCACCCTCGTCGGGCTCGTCCTGCTGCCCCTCGCCGCCGAGGCCGCCGAGTCGAGCGGTCAGACCGTCGTCGCACCGTCCGGTCTCTCGACCGCGCTCGGCGTGGTCGTCATGCTGCTTGCCGTCGCCGGCGTCGTCATGACCTACCTGAAGCCGTCACGCCCCTACTTCGCCCCGAAGAAGCTCGGGTACTGACGCATCGCTCTGCTACTGGGCGCGGGAGATCGGACCGAGGTCCGGCTCCTGCGCCCTTTGCGCGTGGTAGGCCAGGATCTGCAGTTCGGTGGACATGTCCACCTTCCGGAGCTGGACGTGTGGCGGTACCTGGAGGACGACCGGCGCGAAACTGAGGATGCTCGAGATCCCCGCGGCCACGAGTCGGTCGCACAGCTCCTGCGCCACCGCCGCCGGAACGGACAGGACGGCCATGTTGGTCCGGGTCCGGGCGAGGACCACCTCCAGGTCGTCGACGTCGCTCACCCGGAGATAGCCCACCTCGGAGCCGACCACGAGCTGGTCGGCGTCGAGGAGAGCCACGATCTCGAAGCCGCGGGACACGAATCCGGAGTAGCCGGCGAGTGCCCGGCCCAGGTTGCCCGCTCCGATGATGGCGACACGCCAGTCCAGTGTCAGTCCGAGGGCGACGGAGATCTGACGGTTGAGGTACTGCACGTCGTAGCCGACCCCGCGGGTCCCGTAGGACCCCAGGTAGGAGAGATCCTTCCGCAGCATGGGCGAATTGACGCCGGCGGCATCGGCGAGTTCGTCCGAGGACACGCGATCCGTCCCCTCGGCGATGAGCGCGTTGAGCTCGCGCAGGTAGATGGTGAGGCGGGCCACGGATGCGGGCGGGATGTGGCGCGCGGCATCCTGCACGGGATGAAGGCCTGGCATGTCCGGCGTCGTCACTGTCATCTGCTCCGTAGCTAGCACCGCCGGACCCTGGCAGGAGCCGGTGGGTCCGGATCCCTCGGCGTCGGGTGCGGAAGTATCACCACTTTATGCCGCCGGGCCGGGCCTACCAAGCCGGACGTCCTGCTGTCGAACCGCGGGCCGGAACCGCTCGCGTCCCAGCGGAGCGGGGCTGTCAGGCCGTCGCCAGCAGGCGGCGCAGCCTCGCCTCGTCGATCGCCCAGAAGTCGCGCTGCACACCGTCGATGAAGAGGACGGGCAACTCCTCGGCGAACCGCTCGCCCAGCCCGGGAGCCTCCGACACGGTGAGTTCCCGCCAGCCCATCCCGAACTCGGCGGTGACCTTCCCGACGACGGTTCTCGCGTCCTGGCACAGGTGGCATCCGGGGCGCGTGAGGAGGACGACGCCGGTACCCGGCAGTTCTACGGGAGTCTCCATGGACCCACCGTACTGCCCGGACGGGAGGGCCGAAGGGGCGGGAGGAGGGGCGGGTGACTAGACTCGGGTCATGCCGGATGCCAGCCGGGGCCTACAGCCCTCCATAGAGCCTCCGGAGCCGGTTAAGGGCGAGGCGGCGTTCTTCGACGTGGACAACACGCTCATGCGCGGCGCCAGCCTGTTCCACGTAGCGCGCAAGATGTACCAGCGGAAGGCGTTCACCCTCCGCTTCGCCGCCGGACTGGCCTGGAAGCAGCTCCGCTTCATCATGCGCGGCGAGACCATGACCGACGTCAACTCGGTGCGCGACGCCGCGCTCGCGTTCGCCATCGGCATCGCCCACGAGGACATCCTCGCCCTCGGTGAGGAGGTCTACGACGAGATGATCGCCTCCAAGATCTGGCCCGGGGCGAGGGCCCTCGCGGACCAGCACCTCTCCTCGAACCGACAGGTCTGGCTCGTGACGGGGACACCCGTGGAGGTGGCCGGTGTCATCGCGAGTCGGTTGGGCCTGACCGGCGCACTCGGCACCGTGGGCGAGGTCGCCGACGGCCTCTACACCGGCAGGCTGGTCGGGGACTTCCTGCACGGACCGGCCAAGGCGGCCGCGGTCCTCGACCTCGCCGAGCGCCAGCACTTCGACCTGGCCCGCTGCTGGGGCTACAGCGACTCCTACAACGACATACCCCTGCTGAGCGTCGTCGGGCATCCCGTGGCGATCAACCCCGACAGCAGACTGCGCAAGCACGCCCGGGCCAACAACTGGCCCGTCTACGACTTCCGCAGCGGACGCCGGGCGGCCACCTTCGGCCTGCAGGCCGCCACCGTCGTCGGGTCGGTCTACGGCCTCTGGCGGGGATTCTCCCGCTTCAGAGGCCGCTGACCCTTCCGGCGGGGCCGTGGTGGTTCTCGCGGGTGTCGGATCCGTCGTCGTGGGGCGCGAACGACGACGGCCCGGCTTCCATGCCGCGAGGGCTGGAATCCGGGCCGGTCCGAACGCTCCGGCTCCTGGCCGGGCTCCTGCTACTTCTTGTTGCGGCGCTGGTGACGCGTCTTGCGAAGCAGCTTGCGGTGCTTCTTCTTCGCCATACGCTTGCGGCGCTTCTTGATTACTGAACCCATAGAGTCCTCACAAACTGTTGTGTACCGGCGTGGACCCGAGCCGAAGCCCGGAGCCGGTGCCGGTGGTGACGAAAGGCGCGTGCCTGCTGGCAGTTGCCCGGATGATGTACAAAGATGAGCGGGCAGTAACCCGCCCAAAACGCTCCTTAACAGGGTACATCCGTTTGGAGAACGACCCTGACGGCGGCGGGAGGCTCAGGCGCTCTCCGTCTGCCCGTCCACCTGCGCCTGCTGCAGGAACTCCTCGACCGCCGACCCCGGCACGCGATAGGACCGGCCGAACTGGACGGCGGGAAGATCTCCCGCGTGGACGAGCCGGTACACCGTCATCTTCGACACCCGCATGAGGTCGGCCACTTCGGCGACCGTCAAGAACTGCACATCCGAGAAGTTATTCCCGTCTGCCATCTCACCACTATTCCTTTGCATGGAGCTGAATATTCACCCTGAGACCGGCATCGATGAAAATACCCCGGAGCGACCGATCGGCGTGTCGCCTTGAAGCAGAAGGATTAACCGCCTAAGGGAACACCTTAGTGGCTGTTGTGACCAAAGTGAAAGGGCGCCCTCGCGCAGGCGGGCTGCCCGTCCTCCGACGGAGGGGCCTAGGCCGAGGGATCGCGGCGACGGCGCAGCTGGGACAACAGATCGGCGGCGCGTTCGGCCGCCCGCCCCATCGTCCGTCCGATCGGACGCGGCGAATCCAGGACCGTCCCGGGCTCGGGTCCGGCCAGCACCGCTGCGGCCAGCACGCCCGGTTCAGCCGCCTCCGTACCCGAGTCTGCAACCGGCTCGGGAACGATCGGCGAAGCGTCCCCGGCCCCGTTCGGGGTGCTGCCGGAGGCGGCCGCGGCGGCAGGTACATCCGCGGCGGACCCGAAGCCGGCCAACCACTCGATCACCTGGTTGAGCGGCGCCGTGTCGAGCGAATAGTAGCGTTTCTGGCCCTGCGCCCTCATGGACACCAGGCCCGCTTCCCGCAGGACCTTCAGGTGCTTCGAGACGGTCGGCTGGCTGACCTGCAGCTCGACGACGAGCTCCCCCACTGCTTTGTCGCCGTCGCGAAGGTGCTCGAGGATCTGCCTCCGCGTTCCTTCGGCGATGACGGCGAACACATCATCGATTCCCATTCGCCCACACTAGCGATATATGCGTCGGGAGGCATCATGTCGGGCGATCAGTCGAACCAGGGGTCGAGCCCGTGCAGCGGGAAGACGGCCTTCCGGGTAGCCATGACGGTGCGGTCCAGATCGTCGCTGGGGTCGTAGCCGATCTCCCAGGAGCGCCACCAGGTGTCCGCTCCGTCTCCCATCAGGGACGGGGCGTCGACGCCGTGCCGCTCGAGGACGTAGTCGCGCCACGCCGCAGGCACTGGAGTCCTCGGCCCCACGGAGGCGCCCGCTGCTACGGCGACCAGCAACGCCCAGGACCGGGGAACGACGCTCGCCAGCGCGTAACCCCCTCCCCCGGTGGCGATCCAGCGACCCTCGCACAACCTGTCCGCGAGATCCCGCACGGCGACCATCAGGGCGTGCTGGGCATCGACGCTGACGCGCAGGTTGGTCAGGGGGTCCTCGCGGTGGGAATCACACCCGTGCTGGCTGACGATGGCGTCGGGCGCGAAGGCTCCCGCCAGTTGGGGAACGACAGCATGGAAGGCCCTCAGCACCGCTGCATCACCGGCGACCGTCGGGAGCGCCACGTTCACGGCGTACCCCTCCGCCCCGCGTCCGCCGGTCTCACTCGCGAAGCCCGTCCCGGGGAACAGGCTCATGCCCGTCTCGTGGAGGGATACCGTCATGACCCGGGGATCGTCCCAGAAGATGCTCTCGGTACCGTCGCCGTGGTGCGCGTCGACGTCGACGTACAGGACGCGTCGGGCACCGCGGTCGAGCAGGCGCTGGATGGACGCGGCGGCGTCGTTGTAGATGCAGAAGCCGCTGGCCCGCGATCTGGCAGCGTGGTGCATGCCTCCACCGAAGTTCACCGCGCGGATGGCGCGACCGTCCATGACGGCGTCCGCCGCCCCGATCGATCCACCGGCCAGCCGGGCACTGGCCTCGTGCATGCCTGCGAAGCCGGGGTTGTCCTCCGTGCCGAGGCCGTGCGGCGCGTCCGTGCGGTCCGGGTCGGCACTGACGGCACGGACGGCACGGATGTAGTCGGGGTCGTGCACGGAGGCGAGGTCCTGGTCCGAGGCGACGGAGGGCGCTGCCACACCGACGCCGGGGAGGTCGAGGAGCCCGCAGTCGCGGGCCAACCTCGCCGTCAGGTGCAACCGCTCGGGGTTCATCGGGTGCTGCCCACCGAAGTCGTAGGCCAGCATGGAGTCGTCCCAGACGACCTGGAGGGGTACCGCCGGCCCGCTTCGCGTAGACATCCCTGCAAGGCTACGCGATGGACGATTGTCCGACGACGGCGCCCGGATGGGTGCTTTACTACTGCAGGGGACAAACAGGCACGGGCCGGGCACGGCGGGGCATCGTCATGGCGCCGCTTCGGCGGACGGATCAGCGGAGGGGACAGAGCGGACGTCGATGGTAAGTCAACAGCCACGGTGGCTGAAGGACGATCGGAACGGATACCTCAGGCTGCTCGCCTCGATCCGTGACTTCGTCGACTCCTTCGCCAACAGCTCGCCCGCACGGCTGGCCCTGTTCATCTTCACCGCCGTCATCCTGGTGTTCACCGCGCTGCTGAGCCTGCCGATGTCCGCCAGCAGCGGCACCGTCACTCCCCTGCACGATGCCTTCTTCACCGCGGTGTCCGCCGTCTGCGTCACGGGGCTCACCGTCGTCTCCACGGCAGCGCACTGGTCCTTCTTCGGGCAGCTCGTCATCCTCCTCGGAATCTTCATCGGCGGCCTCGGTACCCTGACGCTCGCATCCCTCCTGGCCCTGATCGTGAGCAAGCGTCTGGGGGTGCGCGGCAAGCTGCTGGCCGCGGAGGCCCTCAACAACGCGAGCCGGCTCGGCGAGATCGGCACGCTCCTGCGGATCGTCATCACCACCTCGGTGGTGATCGAGATCGTCCTCGCCCTCGTGCTGATCCCCCGTTTCATGATCCTCGGCGAGCCCTGGTGGCAGGCGCTCTGGCACGGCCTCTTCTATTCCATCTCCGCCTTCAACAACGCCGGGTTCACGCCACACAGCGACGGGCTGGTCCCGTACGAGACCGACCTCTGGATCCTCACTCCACTCATGGTGGGTGTGTTCCTCGGAAGTCTCGGTTTCCCCGTGATCATGGTGCTCGTGCAGGTCCGGCACCGCTTCCGCAAGTGGACGCTGCACGCGAAACTCACCGTGTCCGTCTCGCTGATCCTCCTCGTCGCCGGCGCCATCGCGTGGGGGTTCCTCGAGTGGGAGAACGACGGGACGATCTCGAACCTCACCGTCGTCGACAAGGCCATCCACGCCCTCTTCGCCTCGGTCATGACGCGCAGCGGCGGGTTCAACCTCGTGGACCAGACGGACATGACCACCACGACGATGCTCCTCACGGACGCCCTCATGTTCGCGGGCGGCGGCTCCGCATCCACGGCGGGCGGCATCAAGGTCACCACCATCGCCGTGATGTTCCTCGCCATCGTCGCCGAGGCGCGCGGCGACGCCGACGTCCGGGCCTGGGGCCGCACCATCCCGCACGGTGCCATGCGTGTCGCCATCTCGGTGATCTTCATGGGTGCCACCCTGGTGCTGGTCGGGAGCGGACTCATCCTCGCGATGACGGACGAACCGCTCGACAAAGTGGTGTTCGAGGTCATCTCGGCCTTCGCCACCTGCGGGCTCAGCACCAACCTCAGCGCCGAGCTGCCGCCCGAGGGCAAGTACGTGCTGTCCGCGCTCATGTTCGCCGGCCGCATGGGAACCATCACGCTCGCCTCCGCCCTGGCGCTGAGGCAACGCAGTACGCTCTACCACTACCCCGACGAGAGGCCGATCATTGGCTGAAAGACCCGCCCACAACGCACCCGTCCTCGTGATCGGCCTCGGCCGCTTCGGTGCCGCGACAGCCGAGCAGCTGGTCCGGCAGGGCCGCGAGGTCCTCGCCATCGAGAGGGACCCGCAGCTCGTCCAGAAGTTCGCGAGCATCCTCACCCACGTGGTCGAGGCGGACGCCACGAACCTCGACGCGCTCCGACAGCTCGGCGCGCAGGAATTCTCCGCCGCCGTGGTGGGGGTCGGGACCTCGATCGAGTCGAGCGTCCTGATCACCGCCAACCTGGTGGACCTCGGCATCGATCATCTGTGGGTCAAGGCCATCACGCCGTCGCACGGCAAGATCCTCAAGCGCATCGGCGCCAACCACGTCATCTACCCCGAGGCCGATGCGGGCCAGCGCGCCGCCCACCTGGTCGGTGGTCGGATGCTCGATTTCATCGAGTTCGACGACGGCTTCGCGATCGTGAAGATGTATCCGCCGAAGGAGACGCAGGGGTTCACGCTCTCGGAGTCCGCTGTCCGCTCCAAGTACGGAGTCACCGTCGTCGGCGTGAAATCGCCGGGCGAGGACTTCACCTATGCGCGCCCGGACACGAAGGTGTCGGGGCGGGACATGCTGATCGTGTCGGGTCACGTGGACCTCCTCGAGCGCTTCGCCGGCCGGCCCTGACCCGGTCGGAGGGAGCCCACCCCGCGCGGCGCGCACGCACCCCTGCCGGGTCCCGTCGTCGGGCGTCCGATCGGCCAGCGCCCTTCGGACGGCCCCTGGCGTGGCTGACCGGCGCAGCCGGAGCCCTCGTGCTCGTCGTCGTCGTCCTCGCCGCGCAGATCCACGGCCTCGACCTCTCCGTCTACCGCGAGGGCGCGCTCGCCCTCCTCGGGCGTGCGGGCGACAAGGAGCTGTACGACGACGCCCTGGTCCAGACCGACACGCGAGGGTTGCCGTTCACCTATCCCCCCTTCGCCGCGATCCTCTTCGTTCCGCTCACCCTCGTACCGGAGGCCGTCGCCCTGCGGATCGTGACCGCTCTCTCCTGCGCCTGCCTCGTCGGCGTGTCCGTCGTCGTCGCCCGATACCTTCGCGCCGCCGGTGAGGCGCAGCCACGCCCGGCGTGGCAGCTACCCGCTGCGGTCCTGGCCGGCATGCTCCTCATCGGCATCAGCGGGCCGTGGCGCGAGGGGCTCGGCTTCGGGCAGGTCAACGCCCTCCTGATGGTCCTGGTCCTCGCCGACCTGCTGCGTTCGACGAGGCTGCCCTCGGGCGTCCTCGTCGGGATGGCAGCGGGTATCAAGCTCACCCCGCTGGCGTTCGGACTGGTGTTCCTCGCGCGGAGGGACTGGCGCTCGCTCGCCTGGATGGCCGGCTCCTTCGCATCCACCGTGGCGATCGGCTGGGTCCTCGTTCCGCGCGAGTCGGCCGCCTTCTGGCTGGAGGCGCTCTTCGACTCCTCCCGGGTGGGGGCGACCGCCGATCTCTACAACGTGTCCCTGAACTCCATCGTGGCGCAGTCGGGCCTCGCCGAGGACCTCCAGCGACCGGTCTGGGCGGTCGCCTGCCTGGCGGTGGTCGCCGTGGGATACGTCGCCATCCGTCGTGCTGACGACGACGGCGACACGCTCCGGATGATCACGGCCAACGCCGTCGTCATGCTGGCGATCTCACCGATCTCGTGGTTCCACCACTGGGTCTGGATCGCACTGCTCTTCCCCGTCGGCTACGTCTTCGCAAGACGGGTATCGGGCGTACGGCGCACCACGAGCCGGCTGCTGCTGGCGGCGCTCGTGCCCGTCATGATGTTCTCGTCCATCACGATCACCCTGATGCTCACCGGCACGGTCTCGGGAGAGGGCCCGCTGCCGCTGCGGCTCTTCACCGGCCTCGGCGTCGTTCTGCCGATCGCCCTGCTGGTCGTCTGGGCTGCGCGCCCCCGGTTCACGGCATCGCCTCCGGCCCTGCCAGCTCGCGTGTGATCTCCGCAGCGCGCGCCGTCGCAGCACGGGCCCCCGCGGCGATGACACCCGGCAGACCCAGCTTCTCGAAGGTCTCGATGGCGCTCTGCGTGGTCCCCTTGGGGCTCGTGACGGCGCGGCGCAGGACCGCGGCGTCGGCGGAGGGCTCTGCGAGCATGAACCCGGCCCCCGCGACGGTCTCCCGGGCGATGAGCGCGGAAAGGTCTGCATCGAGGCCCAGTTCCACGCCCGCGGCGGCCATCGTCTCCGCGAGGTAGAACGCGTAGGCCGGGCCCGAACCGCTCACCGCGGAGAGCGCGTCCACCTGGTCCTCGGGGATCTCCACGACAGTTCCTGCCGGCCGCAGGAGATCACGCGCCCGTTCCATCAGCTCCGGGTCCACCGATGTGCCGGCCGAGATCGACAGCACCCCCCTGCCGAGCCGGGAAGGCGTGTTGGGCATCGACCGGATGACGGGCTGGCCAGCCGGCAGCACGGCCTCGATCATCGCGATGGACACGGCTGCTGCGACGCTGAGCACGACGGCCGACGGCTTGAGCGCCGACGAGATCTCCCGCGCCAGCGGCACGATGCCCACGGGCTTCACGCCCAGGACGACGACGTCGGCGTCCCGTACCGCTGCGACGTTCGCGCCGTCGTCGTCCGCGGTGGCGAGGGCATCGACGCCGTGGCGCTCCCTGAGTTCGCCGGCGCGCTCGGCCCGGCGTACCGTCGCCGTCACCACCGAGGGGTCCAGTCCGGCGGCCAGCAGCCCGGCCAGGATGGATTCGTTCATCGATCCGCAGCCGAGGAAGGCGATGCGCTGGGTGGCTTCCGAAGTCATGGCTTCATCCTGCCACGAGCCGCTCACAGGCTACTCCCAGCGTCCTTGGTGTTGCAGCACAATGAGGGCGCCTAATGTTCTAACTACCTCATAAAGGTGCGAGTGATGAGGACCGGAATTCCTGATCCGGTCCGGCGTCGATGGCTACAGATGATTCCCCCAACATCTGCCGGTCCATCGGCGCCATCGCTCCTTAACCACCGGCCATCGCTCTTCGACCATCGTTCGTGGCAACCACCCGGCGTGCTGGTGGACTCGACCTCCGGCGGTCAGTGCCGGAGGTGCGTCCGAGCGAAGCGCAGGGTCTCCGCGAGCCATTCCTCGCGCTCACCCGCACCCCTCGCGCGGCGGGTGCTCACCTCGACCGCCACCACGCCGTCCCACTCCGATGCCGCGAGGTGCTCGAGAGCCTCGGCGCATCGCTGCTGGCCCTGTCCCGGCAGCAGGTGCTCGTCCTTGCCGTTCGGCGTCCCGTCCGTCAGGTGCACGTGCGCCAGCCTGCTCCCCAGTGCCCGGATCTCCTCGTAGGAGTCCATTCCCGCGATCGCCGCGTGCGAGAAGTCCCACGTGATGCGCTCGTACGGTTCCGGGACCGGGTTCCAGTGCGGCAGGTAGGCCTTCGCCTCACGGCCCCGGACCTTCCACGGGTACATGTTCTCGACGGCGATCTCGACGCCGTACTCCCTCGCGACCCGGGTGATTCCCTCGGCGAACTCCTCCGCGTACCCCGTCTGCCAGCGGAACGGGGGGTGGGTCACGACGGTCCGGGCGCCCACCTCGGCGGCCATGGCGGCCGACAGTTCGATCTTCGTCCAGGCCTTTCCCCACACCTGCTGTGTCAGGAGCAGTGTCGGGGCGTGGATGGCGAGAATGGGCATCCCGTAGCGCTCGCTCAGGACGTTGAGCTGATCGGGGTCCTGGCTCACCGAGTTGTTGGTGACCATCACCTCGACGCCGTCGTACCCGAGGTCCTGTGCGAGTGCGAAGGCGTCGTGGACCGCCAGCGGGTACACGGACGCGCTCGAGAGGGCGACCGGGATGGCGGGCGAACCGTTGCTGTCGGCAGCCACGTCAGACTCCACCGGCCACGGGCAGGCGGCGTGTGGAGTCGAGCTGTGCGTGCCCCACCCCGGCCCCCGGCAGCGGCTCGTCGGCGTCGAACATCTTGGCATCGAAGCGCCGGAGGAGCAGTCCCTCGCGCAGCGCCCAGGGGCAGATCTCCATCGACGCCACACCGAACAGCTCGAGGGCGGACTCTGCGACGAGGGCTCCTGCGAGCACCTGCGGCGCGCGGAGATCGGAGACCCCGTCGAGGCTTGCCCGGTCCTTGATGCTCATCGCGGCCAGCCGCTTGGTCCACAGCCTGAGGTCCTCCAGGCGCAGGTCCCGCCGGACGAAGGGACCGGCGACCGAGGGGGCCGCGCCCGCCAGACGTGCGAGCGAGCGGAAGGTCTTCGAGGTGCCTGCGACGAGGTGCGGCGTACCGAGGTGGGCGAACTGCGGCACGGCGTCGCGCAGCGTCTCCCGGATGTAGCGGCGCAGGTCCTTGACGCTCTTCGCGGTGGGCGGGTCCTGGTGCAGCCAATCGCGCGTCAGCCGGCCGGCGCCGAGGGGCACCGACAACGCCACCTCCGGCAGCTCGTCGGTCCCCATCGCCATCTCGAAGGACCCTCCGCCGATGTCGAGGTTGAGGATCGAGTGGGCTCCCCATCCGTACCAGCGCCGGACGGCCTGGAAGGTCACCGCAGCCTCCTGGTCACCGGACAGCTCCTGGAGGTCGACGCCGGTCTCCTGCCGCACGCGCGCGAGGACCTCCCTTCCATTCCCGGCCTCACGGATCGCCGACGTGCAGAACGCCAGGAAGTCCTCGGCGTCGTGGCCTGCAGCGAACTCCCTCGCCTCACGGACGAAACCGACGAGCTCGTCCTGGCCCTTCCGCGAGATGCGGCCGCGCTCGTCGAGGTAGGACACCAGTTGCAGCGGCCTCTTGTGGGAGGCGAAAGGCACCGGCCGCCCGCCCGGATGGGCATCCACGAGCAGCAGATGGACCGTGTTCGATCCGATGTCCAGCACACCTAGGCGCATCGTTCCTGTGCCTTCCAGCTTCCGTCCGCCATCGTCTGATTCCCTGCGCAGCGCGCCGGGCTACTTGCCTGCCGCGACCTTGCGCTTGGCAGGCGCCCTGCGGGTGGTCTTCTTCGGCGCCGGGCCCTTGGCACGCTTGTCGGCGAGCATCTCGATAGCCTGCTCACGCGTGAGTTCCTCGATCGCCATGGAGCCGGGCACCGTGATGTTCGTGACGCCGTCGGTGATGTACGCGCCGAAGCGGCCGTCCTTCACCACGATGGGCTTCTCGCTCACGGGGTCGTCGCCGAACTCGGCCAGCGGGGGCGTCACCGCCCGTCCACCGCGCTGCTTGGGCTGCTTGTAGATCTCCAGCGCCTGCTCGAGGGTGATCGTGAAGATCTCCTCCTCCGAACCGATCGACCGCGAGTCGCTGCCCTTCTTCAGGTACGGACCGAAGCGGCCGTTCTGCACCGTGATCTCCTTGCCGTCCTCGTCCGTCCCGAGGACGCGCGGCAGGTTCATGAGCTTGAGTGCGTCCTCCAGCGTCACGGTGTCCACGGACATGGATGTGAAGAGCGAGCCGGTGCGCGGCTTGACCTTCGCCGGCTTCTTCGGGGGCTTGGGTTTGCCGTTCTTGTAGTACTCGACCGGCTGGTTCGCGAGGTCCTCCGCTGTGACCTCGGGAATGAGTTCGATCACGTACGGCCCGTAACGGCCGTCGCGGGCGACGATCGTGCGTCCCGTCTCGGGATCGGTGCCCAGCGCACGTTCCTGGGACGTCGGCGCCTCCATCAGTTCGATGGCCTTCTCAGCCGTCAGCTCGTCCGGCGCGAGGTCCTCCGGGACGTTGGCGCGCTGCGGCTCCGTGCCCTCCGGCGCATCGGCGGGCAGGGGCTTCTCCAGATAGGGGCCGAACTTCCCGACCCGCAGGGTGATGCCCTCGGCGATCTCGACGGAGTTGATGCGGCGCGCATCGATCTCCCCGAGGTCGTTGACGATGGTGTGCAGGCCCGTCTCCTTGCGGTCACCGTAGTAGAACCGGTTCAGCCACTCCACACGCCCCGCCTCGCCGCGCGAGATGCGGTCCAGGTCCTCCTCGAGCTCCGCGGTGAAGTCGTAATCCACGTAGTCGTTGAAGTGCTCCTCGAGCAGGCGGACCACCGAGAAGGCGATCCAGCTCGGCACCAGGGCCTGTCCGCGGGTGCGGACATAGCCGCGATCCATGATGGTGGACATCGTGGCGGCATAGGTCGACGGACGGCCGATCCCACGCTCGTCGAGCACCTTCACGAGGGACGCCTCGGTATAGCGCGGAGGCGGCGAGGTCTCGTGGCCGATCGCCTCGATGGCCGTCGCGCCCAGACCGTCGCCCTTGGCGACGTTCGGCAGACGCGTGCCCTGTGCGTCGTCCTCGCGGCCGTCCTCGTTGCGGTCGGCGTCCCGGCCCTCCTCGTACGCGGCCATGAAGCCGCGGAAGGTGATGACGGTACCCGATGCGGCGAACTCGGCGTCGCGACCGTCGGCACTCCTCGCGCCGAGGCGCAAGGACGCCGTCGAGCCCTTGGCATCCGCCATCTGGGAGGCGACGGTGCGCTTCCAGATGAGCTCGTACAGTCGGAACTCGTCACCGCGCAGCGACTGGGCGACCTGCGCAGGGGTGCGGAAGGAGTCACCGGCGGGACGGATCGCCTCGTGCGCTTCCTGCGCGTTCTTCGCCTTGCCCTTGTAGACGCGAGGCGACTCGGGGACGTACTCGGGGCCGTACAGCTCGGACGCCTGGCGGCGTGCTGCGTTGATGGCCTGGTCCGAGAGCGCAGACGAGTCCGTACGCATGTAGGTGATGTAGCCGTTCTCGTACAGCCGCTGCGCCACCTGCATGGTGACCTTGGAGCTGAAACGCAGCTTGCGAGCGGCCTCCTGCTGCAGCGTCGACGTCGTGAACGGCGCAGCAGGGCGCCGGGTGTAGGGCTTGGTCTCGAGGGAGCGTACCGCGAAGGCCGCACTCTCCAGGCCGGTGGCGAGGGAGCGCGCGGAGTCCTCGTCGAGGCGGACGGCGTTCGCGGCCTTCAGTTCGCCGCGGTCGGAGAAGTCCTTGCCTGTCGCGATGCGGCTGCCGTCCACGGCGACGAGCTTCGCCGGGAAGGTGCTGCCCTTGCTGGTGTCCTCGGGCGTGAAGGTCCCGGTCAGGTCCCAGTACGACGCCGTCCGGAACGCCATGCGCTCGCGCTCGCGCTCGACGACCAGGCGGGTGGCGACGGACTGCACACGACCGGCGGACAGGCCCCGGGCCACCTTGCGCCAGAGCACGGGGGAGATCTCGTAGCCGTACAGGCGGTCCAGGATGCGCCGGGTCTCCTGGGCGTCGACCATCGGGATGTCGACGTCGCGGAGCTCACCCATCGCGCGGGTGACGGCCTCCTTGGTGATCTCCCCGAACGTCAGCCGGTAGACGGGGACCTTCGGCTTCAGGACCTGGAGCAGGTGCCATGCGATGGCTTCGCCCTCGCGGTCGTTATCAGTGGCGAGGTAGAGCTCGTCGGCGTCCTTCAGGGCGGCCTTCAGCTCGGCGACCGTCTTCCGCTTCTCCGGGGAGACGACGTAGTACGGTTCGAAATCGTTGTCGAGGTCGACGGCGAACTTCCCCACCGACGACTTCTTGAGCTCAGCAGGGAGGTCGGAGGGCTGCGGGAGGTCCCGGATGTGCCCCATGGACGCCGCGACCTGGAAACCCTCGCCGAGATAGCCCGAGATGCTCTTGATCTTGCTCGGGGACTCTACGATGACGAGTTTCTTGCCGTGCTTCTTGTCCGTGGCCTTGGTCGGCACTTCTCTCCTATATATACGGGTGCGATGCCGTGGCAGGTCCTGGTGTCCGGTCCGGATCCCCAGCTGCTCAGGCTTCACCCAGTATGCGTCATGCGTACCGACACAAGGGTAACCGCTGGTTTCAGGGGGCCGGAATCAGGAAACCGTCGCGGACGAGCTGCTCGACGTCGAGCAATAGTTCCGAGGTGAACGCCGCATCCGGCCTTTCCAGCAACATCGCCAGGGCTCCTGCGATCTGGCCCGCGGTCAGGTCGCCGTCGCACGCCGAGACGAAACCGGCCAGTTCCGTGGTCAGCAGGCTGGTGCGCCGCAGGCCCGCTCCCTGACGCAGGAGGATCACGCCGGGGTGCTCCGCGCCGGGCCTCTGGTGGCGTTCCTCGGTGACGTCGTCCGCGACCAGCAGGAACTCGTCCGCGATGCCGACGCCGGAGGACGCCTGTTCGGTGTGCGCCGCGAGCCAGTCCCCGCGCTCGACGGCGGCGGCGAGGTGCGGACCCACGGGCTGCTCGATCTCGTGGGTGATCTCCTCGAGCGTCACGCGGACGAGGTCGCTCGGATTCGAGGGGCGCCGCAGCCAGACCGACCCGAACCCGATGCCCTCGACGCTGCGCGAGGCGAAGTCGGCGAGGTAGGCCGCGAAACTCCGCAGATAGGCGTCCCGGTCCCGGTTCTCCGCCGCGTCACGCAGCCAGGTCTCGGCGTACTGCACGGGAGGCAGCTGCTCGCGTTGGATGACCCAGGCATCGACACCCGGCGGCACGAAGCCCCGGATGCGGCGATCCCACGAGGTGCCGTCGGTGATCTCCCAGTTGCCGAGAAGCTGCACGGCACCGCCCGGCGCGAGGAGCCGGGGCAGCGTCCGGACCAGCGTCTCGACGATGGCATCACCCGCCAGTCCCCCGTCGCGGTAGGTGTAGGCCTCCTCGTGCACGCCCGTGCGCGGCGTGATCACGAAGGGCGGATTGGACACCACGAGATCGAACCGTTCGCCGTCGACGGGCTCGAGCAGGTTGCCGAGACGAAGACTGACCCTGGCACCGAGGTGTTCGGGGTCGATACCCAGGGCTGGGGCATTGAGCAGCAGGTTGAAGCGCGCGAAGGCCAGTGCCCGTGCCGAGATGTCCGTCGCGGTCACGTGGCCGGTGTGCGGGAGGAGGTGGAAGACCTGGATCCCGCACCCCGTTCCCAGGTCCAGTGCACGCCCGACCGGGGTCCTGATGACGGTCTGGGCAAGGGTCAGCGACGCCTGACCGATGCCGAGCACGTGGTCGTGGCGGAGCGGTCCGGGGCGCTGCTCGGACCCGAGATCGCTGGCCACCCAGAGACTCCCCCCGACATCGGATCCGTAGGGCCGGAGCTCGACGGTCGCGCGCCATGAGGGCTGTGGGGACTCCGTCCCTCTCCCGGGATCCGCTGCCTGCCCGGCGACGGGGCGACCAGAGCCGCCCCCTGCCGCCGATGCGCTGTCGACAGAGGCCTCCGAAGGCTGCTCCATCGGTGCGGCTCCGCCGGCCTGCTCGATCAGCCGTACCCGTTCGAGCCCGGCGACCCCGGTGCGCGGGAACGCGCGTGCCAGCTCGTCGCGGCTCACGGTTTCACCGAGGAGCCACAGCAGCACGGGCACGGCCCGCGGGTTCGAGCCGGAACGGAGGAGCCGCTCGCATTCGAGGAGCGCCGGCACGAGTTGCCCCCTGCCCAGCGCCGAGTACGCCGGCGCACCCAGGAGGGCTTCGACGCCTTCGACCGAGTACTCGAGGGCTGTCAGGTCCGAGGCCAGTGCCGCGAGCGCGGCGGAGTCACGGCTCGACGGCGCGGACGGGACGTCGTCGTCGAATTCCCGGTGTGCCGCGGTGGGAGCAGGCATCAGGCCGCACCCGCTGCCGTCGCCTCGGCCTCGTCCGCTTCGCACCCCTGCGGGCAGCGCAGCGTCGAGGGATCGGCCGCGCAGCCCGCGCAGAAAAGGGTGAGGTTACGGCAGGACGGCTCGGAGCAGTTCTCGAAGGTGTTGGTCGGTTCCTGGCACCGCACGCACTTGCCGAGAGTGACGGCGGCGTCGCTGAACTCGAGGTGCATGCGCTTGTCGAAGACGTAGAGGGAGCCCTCCCACAGCCCGGCGTCACGATACGTCTCGCCGTACCGGACGATCCCGCCGTCGAGCTGGTAGACCTCCTGGAAGCCGCGATTCACCATGAGGCTGGAGAGCACCTCACAGCGGATACCGCCGGTGCAGTAGGTGACGACGGGCTTGTCCTTCAGGTCGTCGTACCTCCCCGAGTCGAGTTCCCGGACGAAGTCGTGCGTGGTGCGGACGTCGGGGACGATTGCTCCCCTGAAGCGGCCGATCTGCGCTTCGAGTGCGTTCCGGCCGTCGAAGAAGACGACCTCCTCCCCTGCCTCCCGCTTGGCGTCGACCAGCGCGTGGAGTTCCTCCGGGCCCAGTCGCGTGCCTCCACCCATCACGCCGTTCTCGTCGACCTTCAGTTCACCGGGGGCGCCGAAGGAGACGATCTCGTCCCGTACTCTGACGCTGAGCCGCGGAAAGTCGTCGGCTCCGCCGTCGGACCACTTGATCTCCATCCCCTTGAAGGCCGGGTACTCGCGCGTGGTCCTGACGTACTGCTTCACGGCGCCGATCTCACCGCCGACGGTGCCGTTGATGCCGTCCTTCGAGATGAGGATCCTTCCGCGCAGCCCCCACTTCTCGCACAGGGCCCGCTGCCAGAGCCGGATCGCTTCGGGATCGGCCAGCGGCGCAAAGGCGTAATACAGGGCAATACGGTTCGTCGACACGGCTTAAAGCCTACTTTGCGTCTCAAAACGGTCACCCTCGCTGATGTCTCTGGGTTTAGCCGTCTGCGAGAACTATGGTTCAGCACATGGGCGCACATGCAGACAACGAACTCCTCCAGACCTGGATCTCCGGATGGTCCGCGTGCCGAGGGTACGAGCCTCACGACGACGGACGCAGCACCTCCGTCCTCCTGACGGACCAGCAGGACCAGACGGAGCATTTCGCCTTCGAGCCCTCCGTCGACGAGTTCCTGGCTCTCGCAGCCGAGACGAAGCAGGACCCGATGCGCGTGCTCACCGTCGTCACCAACCGCATGCAGGAGCTCATCGATGCGGCGGATCCGCTCAGCATGCGGGTGACCGACCGGCAGCAGTCCCTGATGCGCGTCGACATGCACGGCCAGGACGTCGAGGACCCCCGCGCTCCCGGTGACGACTTCACGCTCGAACGGAGCAGCGACGGCGCCTGCCGCCGCGTCGTGGTCCGCAGCGGCGGTGAGCTCGCTGCCCGTGGATCGGTGTCCGTCGTGGGCGACTACGCGGTGTACGACCGCATCGTCACCGAGGAGAACTTCCGCCGCAGGGGCCTCGGCAGCTATGTCATGAGGGCACTCACCGCTGCCGTGCTCGAGGACGACGTCACCGCCGGCCTGCTCATGGCCTCGGCGGACGGACGGGCACTCTACGAGTTCCTCGGCTGGCAGCACCTCGCGGACGTGTTCGTCATCAGAGGATAAGCGGCTGTTCCGCCGCCCCGGGCGGCGGCCCGATGGGACAATGGCAGGATGACTGCTCGGAACTCGCTGATTTCCCTGCTCGGAGGCGGACCGGACCCTGAGCAGCTCCTGCACGTCCGTGAGATTCCGGCCCGCGCTGCCGATCACGCGCCCTGGCCGGACTGGGCCCATCCCGACGTCGTCGAGGCATTCGCCGCCCGCGGGGTGCATGAGCCGTGGCGCCACCAGGTGGAAGGCGCCTCCTCGGCACACGACGGCGCGCACACCATCGTCGCGACGGGAACCGCGTCCGGGAAGTCCCTCTGCTACCAGCTTCCGGTGCTCGACGAGATCCACCGCAGCGAACTGCTGGATCGAGCGACGCTCGCCCCGAACGGCTCGGTGGCTCTCTATCTTGCCCCGACCAAGGCACTGGCCGCGGATCAGTTGTCCGCCATCAATGCCCTCGGGTTGCCCACCGTCAGGGCCGAGACGTACGACGGCGACACCGAGTCGGGCGCCCGCCGATGGATCCGCGACCATGCCAACCTGGTCCTCGCGAACCCCGACATGCTCCACTACGGGATCCTGCCCAACCACACGTGGTGGGCTCGCTTCTTCCGCCGGCTCAAGTACGTGGTCATCGACGAGGCGCACAGCTACCGTGGCGTCTTCGGCTCCCACGTGGCCAACCTCCTGCGGAGGCTCCGGCGTATCTGCGCGAGCTACGGAGCTGATCCGGTGTTCATCGGGGCGTCGGCGACGTCGGCCGAGCCCGCTGCCTCGTTCAGCAGGTTGATCGGTGCTCCGGCCCGCACCGTCGACCGCGACAGTTCCCCGCACGGCTCCACGACGGTCGCGTTCTGGGAACCCCTGCTCACGGGGATGAAGGGGGAGAACGGTGCCCCCACCCGGCGCACGGTCATCGCCGAGACCTCCGACCTGCTCGCGAACCTCGTCGCATCGCGGGTGAGGACCATTGCGTTCATCAAGTCCAGGCGCGGCGCCGAGAGCATCGCGCAGACCACGCGACGGATGCTCGAGGACGTGCATCCGAGCCTGCCCCACCGCATCGCCGCGTATCGTTCCGGCTACCTGCCTGAGGAACGGCGGGCGCTCGAGGCCTCGCTGCGCAGCGGTGAACTCCTGGGTGTGGCCAGCACCTCCGCCCTCGAACTCGGGATCGACATCTCGGGGCTCGATGCCGTGCTGGTCGCGGGCTGGCCGGGTACGAGGGCCTCTCTCCTGCAACAGATCGGCCGTGCCGGACGCTCGGGCCAGGACGCCGTCGCCGCGTTCGTCGCGAGCGACGACCCTCTGGACACGTACCTCGTGCACCATCCCGAAGCGGTCTTCGACCTCGCCGTCGAGGCCACCGTCTTCGACCCGTCCAATCCGTACGTCCTCGGTCCGCACCTGTGCGCGGCCGCCGCGGAGCTGCCCCTCACGGAGGGGGACCTCGACCTCTTCGGCTCCACGTCCACGGACCTGCTCGCCACCCTGTGCGAGCAGGGGTTCCTGCGGAGGCGACCAGCCGGCTGGTTCTGGACGCATCCGCAGAGTGCCGCGGCGATGGTCAACCTGCGGACCGATGGTGGCGGACCGATCAACATCGTCGAGGCCGGATCCGGCGCCCTGCTCGGGACGATGGATTCGCCGCAGAGCCACTATCAGGCCCATCCCGGCGCGGTGTACGTCCACCAGGGCCGGACGTACGTGGTCGAGGAGCTGAACGAGCAGGACCACTGCGCCGTGGTGGCTCGGGCCCATCCCGACTACTACACCCAGGCACGGGATGTGACGCAGATCGAGGTCATCGGTCGCGATGTGAGCCGGCTCTGGGGCGGTGTCCTTGCGAGCTTCGGGGATGTGAAGGTCACGACCCAGGTGGTCTCCTTCCAGCGCAAGGCATTCTCCTCCAACGAGATCCTCGGCGAGGAACCCCTGGAACTGGCTGCCCGGGACCTCTTCACCAAGAGCGTGTGGTTCGAGATCAGCCCTGAACTCCTGCAGGCGGAGGGCATCTCGGCGGAGGAGCTCCCCGGCGCCCTGCACGCGGCGGAACACGCGGCGATCGGGTTGTTGCCGCTGGTGGCCTCGAGCGACCGCTGGGACATCGGCGGTGTGTCCACCGCCCTGCACGCAGACACGGGGCTGCCGACCATCTTCGTCTACGACGGTCATCCCGGTGGGGCAGGGTTCGCGGAGCGCGGCTTCGAGGCGGCTCGAATCTGGTTGTCCGCCACACGGGACGCCATCGAGGCGTGCGCATGCGCTTCGGGCTGCCCCTCCTGCGTCCAGTCGCCGAAGTGCGGCAACCGCAACAACCCGCTGAGCAAAGGAGGAGCCGTCGCGGTGCTCTCGCTCATCCTGCAGCAGGCGGGTACTGCGGATGGCCTGACCTCCAGCCGAGCTGAGGACTCCGGCACGGACCTCGACGAGTGCTCCGGGACGTACTCCTCCGAGTCGGGCGGAAAGCCGGCTTCGAGTGCGTCGGCAGCTCCGGGTGGTATGCCTGCGGCGTGAGCCGACCCTTGTCAGGGAGGCGGGCCCGCGCGGGCGCTCCGGCGGCGTCGGGTAGCAGCCCTGCAGTGTCCAGGGACACGCGCACCACGGCGGTTCCGGGCCCGGTCGCTCCGATCACGCAGGCTTCCACGGAGGCCCCATGGCGCTCGGCAACCTGTTCCGCCGCTGTGCAGGGGTCACCCGGCTCGAGCCCCCGGGCGACATCAGCCGCAGCCAGGGCAGCGAGATCTGCTGCGGTAGCTGCCGACGACGCCGCCGATGCCGCCTGGACCAGCAGTGCTGCCATGGTGATGAGGAGGAGCGCCAGCAGCGCGAGTCCCGCCATCAGGAGTGTGCCCGCGCCCCGCTCGGGATCCTCCGGCGGACGAAGGACCGAGAGAACGTGCCTGCCCCTGGGCTGCGGGGATCCCACAGCCCAGGGCAGGCATCCGCTCACGGCCGATGCGCCTTCGATCGGAGCGTCCTGCCTGTCCTGTCCGCTTGCCCCGGGACGGGATGCGATCCCCTCACGCAGCACGGTCGATCCTTCCCGAGGCAGCGGCATCCAGTTCGAGACCGAACAGTCCGACCACAGGACCGTCGACGACGGCGAGCACGTGGACGGTGGTCCAGCCGTCCCCCGACGTGATGTCGACGGTGGCACCCTCGCCGGCCAGCCGTTGGACGGTGTGCTTCACCGCGGAGGAGCTCTCGCCGCGCATCGCCTCCCGTGCTCCGGCGCGAGCCGCTTCATCCAGACGAAGCTGGGTGGAGCCGACATGGGCTGTCCCGAGCAGAAGCGCGAGCAGGGCGACCAGGGCGGGAAGCAGACGGCGACCTCGGCGGTGACGGATCCCCGCTGATCATCCCCTGCGGGTGCACGGCGATTCCTCCTCCAGGGACGTTTCGCGATGCTGCGCGGACGACAGCGAGGACGGACCGTCCCCTCGGAGGGATAGCGCCGTGGCTCGCCTTTCCTCCCGCCCTGGCCCGTCCGCATCAGCCGAAGTTCAGAGCGGACGTGATCAGCGACATCAGGAGCCCTTTGATCTCGCCGCTGGACAGGACGGCGACGAGCAGAGCCGCGAAAGCGACGGCGGCGAGCGTGGCGATGGCGTACTCGGCCGTCGCCATCCCGGCCTCCTGATCCGGCATCTGGTCGTGACGGTGCGACACCGCCCGGGCCGCGGACCGCCGACGCCGTGCTTCCCTGCGACGGGCGGCCGCCCGGGAGCGGATGGCCCGCCTGCAGCGCCCCGAAGTCCGACCGGCACCACCTGCTGCCGATCACCGCTCGTTCTCCGGGGCGATAGCATCGGATCCGCCGGCTCGACGCCGAGCGGCAGGAGCCGCAGGTGAGGGCTCCCGCTCGCCTCCGTGATGCCACCGCTCCCGCAGTGCGCTCCTCGCGGCCTGGCTTCCGCCTGTACCCGGAGGGCTTGGCCCTCCAGCGTCCTTCGATGCGTCTCCATGAACATCAATCCCCTTCCGTCAGCGCGGGATCTCGGCCCCACGTTCCGTGAGCGACGATCGTCGCTGGAACAACTCTGGCGAAATGATCACGGCCCGACGGCGGAGGGCCGGGCTAAGTGGATAACCCGTCGCCGGTCGACTCCTGGGAGAGCCGCTCAGAGACTGGGTAGGAGGCCCAGGACCACCGGCACCACTCCCAGGCAGACGAAGGCCGGGAGGGAGCACAGGCCGAGGGGCAGGACCAGCTGGACGCCGAGTGCGGCGGCCCGCCGCTCGATCTCGCGGTTGTGCCGCCGTCGCAACTGCGCCGCATGGGCGTGCAGCAGTGCCGCGGAGGGCGCACCCGTCGACGTGGCGAACCGCAGACCGGAACGGATGTCGGTCAGTCGGGACTCCCGGTCACGGACCGACCCACGGCCGCGGCGGCGTCCGTGCCGTTGTACCGGGGCACCACGGGGAACAGCGAGACCGAAATCCCAGGCCGCATCCCACGTCGCGCCGAGCAGCCTCGCGGCGTGAACGCGGCGCAAGGAAGACCCGATCGGTGGTTCACACGCGTCGGCGACCGAGCGGAGGGCGAGCTCCACCGACGCGCCCGCTGTCAGGAGCGCCGCCATGAGATCGAGGATCAGAGGGGCGTCCCTGATTCCGGTGGCGTCTGCCGGACTCCCCCGTTCCCGGTGCGGTCGTCGACGACGCACGGACGGCAGGTGGAGGACGACAGCGGCTGCCAGCACGAGCAGAGACACCAGCAGTCCTGTCATCAGAACCGGCCGCTTGCACGGAGCACCAGACGGCTCGACCACACACGTGCTGCGACCATCAGGAGCGCCCCCGCGCCGAGCGCGAGCTGCCCGAGCGGCGACGCCGTCAGGATCTGCAGCGGGTCGACCCCGAGTGCGAACCCGAGGAACAGTCCGACGACCGGGAGCCAGGCCAGGAGCACGACGGTGGCGCGGGGTCCGGCCAGGGCGTCTCCCGGGCGGAGACGGCGTCGAGCTGGGCATCGAGTTGCGACGCATAGTGCTCGAGGATTCCTGACAGGGGAGCGCCGCTGCGTTCAGCCACGTCCAGGCAGCCCGCCAGGTCCACCCATAGCCGGTGGACCTGGCTGGCGCCCTCGACTCTCGAACCGTTGCCCTGGGCCGCCGCCTGACGGAGTGTGCCCGGAACGCTGAGACCGAGAGCGGCTGCCCGACGCGCCATCGCCAGCACCGGAAGCGCGGTTCGGCAGAACGGGGTGTCACCGTCGGCGTACACGCTCTCCAGGTCCGTCCACAGCATGTGGGGTGGCCGCCCTGCTCTCAGTAGCCCGCTGAGTTGGTGGACGAACAGGGGAAGCTCGTGAAGATCCACAGCCCGGCCCCTGCCCGAGGCCGATCCGGCGAGCAGGCGCCGCAGCGAGCTGCCGCCGTCGTCGGGCTGCGTCTTCGGCCGCATCCCCTCCCGCGGATCCGAGGGGCTCCTCCGGTGCGGGCGTGATCCACTCCCCGTTCCGGCCCTCCTCGGCAGGACCGATGCCAGGCATGCCGCCGACAGCAGGACGGCCACGACAAGCCCCGTCATGGTTCCGGCTCGGGCGCGTTCCACCCGACACGGCGGGCGAAGTCCTCCCACGCCGTTCCCCGGCGACAGCGCGTACCGGAGTCGGTGAGGACCGGCGTCACCACCAGTCCGCGACCAGGATCGAGCTCCAGTACCCCGATGCTCTCGACGCGTCGGCACCGGGCGTCCCGCACGACGTGGATGACGAGGTCGAGCGCGCTGGCCGCCTGGACGGCAAGTGCCGCGGGTGTCAACCCGGCGAGAGCAGCGAGCGCCGCGAGTCGGGCCGGTACTGCCGCCGCCGAGTTGGCGTGCAGCGTTCCTCCTCCGCCGTCGTGCCCTGTGTTCATCGCGGCCAGCAGTTCCCGGACCTCCGCACCGCGGCATTCACCCACGACGAGCCGGTCGGGCCTCATCCGGAGGGCCTGCCTCACCAGTTCGGTGAGATCGAGGACCCCGGCACCCTCGAGGTTTCCGTGTCGTGTCTGAAGACCGACCGTGTGATGGTGGGCAGGATTGAGTTCCGCGGCGTCCTCCACCAGGACGACGCGCTCCTGCGGGTCGGCCAACCCGAGGAGTGTGGAGAGCAGTGTCGTCTTGCCGGTTCCCGTACCACCACTGATGAGGAAATTGAGCCGGCGGCGCATCATCAGCGTCAGCACATCAGCCATGACCGGTGCCAGCGTGCCGCTCTCGGTCAGTTCGGCGAGCGAGAACACGCGCTGGCGCCTGATCCTGATGGACAGGAGCGTTCCTGCGGTCGAGATGGGTGGCAGCACTGCGTGGATCCGGAGGCCCTCCAGTCGGACGTCGACGGCAGGGTTTCCGTCGTCGAGGCGCCTGCCGCCCGCCGCCACCAGGCGGACCGCGAGAGCGCGCACGTCCTCGTCGCGGGGGAAGACGAGCCCGACTCGTCTCAGGCCGGCCGATCCGTCGACCCATACGTCGTCCGGTCCGTTGACGAGGATGTCGGTGACGGAACCGTCCTCGAGGAGCGGCTCGAGAGGGCCCAGTCCTTTCAGCTCAGCTCGGACGGTGTCCAAGGCCGACAGGATCCCCTCCGAACCGAGCAGCATGCCGCTCGACCCGACCGCATCGGCGAAGGCGGCCCCGGTGGCCTGGACCTGACCCGTCAGCACGGCGCGGCGTACGGAATCGACCATCGACGCGGCTCCGGAATGACCCTCGGACACCCGCCCTGCACTCGGGAGCCTCTCCGCTTCCCGAGGAGTGGTGGCTCCCCGGGAGGCACGCAACTGGCGCCGTGTGGGCTGGTCGTCCGACCTCACATCCGTCATCACTTCAGCCCCATCGCGTCGGTCACCGCTTCGACGGTCTTCCGCACTGCGCGGGGCACCGGGAACTCCGGCAACCTGCCCATCGCCTCCGCCTGCGAGGTGCCGCGGACGAAGGGGAGGAACGGCAGTGGTCCGGGACGATTCAGGAGGTCCGCGACCAGCCAGCTGTCCAGCCCGTCCAGCACCGGGCCGCGCAGGACCACCGTGGTGGCGGTCGGCGTATGGGTGCGAAGAACTCCTTCGGCCGTTGCAACACCCCGAGGGCGGGAGGGCACGAGGACGACCAGGTGGTCGCAGGCGGTCATCAGGGGACGGTCCGCGGAAGCGGCGCTCCCCAGATCGATGACACTGAGAGAGAAAGCACCACGGGCTGCGTCCATCACCGCGCCGGAACTCCTCATACGGTCTCCGCCCCCGGCGTCCGCGCGGGCAGCATGGGACAGGACCGACAATCCGCCGTCCGAGGGTAGCGCTGCTGCCAGCTGATCGGCATGGAGGGTGCCGCGGACGTCCGCGAGGTCGTGCCAGCGTACGCCGGGCCGCTCCTCGAGGCCGAGCGCCAGGTCGAGGCCGCCGTTGAGGGGGTGGCCATCCACCAGGACGGCGCTCCTGCCGCTCCGGACGGCTGTACGGGCGAACCAGTAGGCGAAGGTACTCACCCCGCATCCGCCTGCGGCACCGAGGAATCCCACCACGGCGCCCGTCGCGGCGGGGTTGAGGGTACGCCCGAGGTGTTCGGCGAGCCAGCCGGACCCCTGCGGCAGGATCACGACGCGTGAGGATTCCAGACCTGCCGCGATACCCCAGATCCCCGGCTCGTCCTCCGCTCCACCGACGACGATCACGTCCCGGTGGCCCGGGGCCCCTCCTGCCGTCTGGTCGACCCCGACGAGCAGGACCACCGGATCCAGAGCGAGCGCCTCAGCGACGACCGGAACGAACTCGGCGGTGACACCCGCTGCCGCACAGGCCCTCGCCACATGATCACGAACGAACTGGGAAGCGCCGGCCAGCACGACCGGCCGATGTCGGGCGTCCGGTGTCCACGTCTGCTGCGCCGTCATGGGTCAAGGGTCCGCGCGACCGTGTCCGGTCTCGACACTGCCGCGAGGTATGTGGACAACGGCGAATCGTCGGCAGATTACCGGAATGACACCGCAGCGCCAGAGAATACTGACATGTACATCGTCGTGGCACCTGATCCGACGAGTCGCGGTGGCTCCGCAGGGGTGGCGCTGCAGCGGCTCGACGACGAGGGCCGGCGACAGGGTCCTTCGAAGGTCGTGAGCGGCGAGTCGCTGCCGGGCACGGTGGCCGATGCCGAACGGCACCGCCCGCGCTGGGTGTGGGACAGCACCCGGCTCTGGTACCCGGACCTCCTGGCCGCCGGGGTCGACGTCGACCGGTGCTGGGACCTCACCCTGACGCGGAACATCCTCGCGTCCTCGGGGTCCTGCCGTCCCTCCCCCTACATCGACTCGCTCAGGTCAGCAGCCTCCACCGATGACGGCACCGGTCCACCCCGCCTGCTGATGCCGCCTCCTCCCCCGCCCAACCAGCACTCCCTGTTCGACGAACCACGGCAGGCCGGTGGGCCGACCCTCGACGACGTCACCGCACATTTCGCCGAGCAGCTGGCAGCCGTAGCCGGGGCGACGGGATCGGGCCGCCTGAACATGCTCGTCGCAGCCGAATCAGCCGGCGCCCTCATCGCCGCCGAGATGGAGCACTGGGGCCTACCCTGGCGCAGGGACGTCCATGAGGAGATGCTCGAGCGGGCTCTCGGCCCGCGACCGCCGGAGGGCGCGCGGCCCGCCACGCTGGAGCGGTTGGCCGGCGAACTGCGGACGGCACTGGCGAACCCCTCACTCAATCCCGACTCACCCCAGGAGGTCCTGCGCGCACTTCACCGGGCGGGGATCGACGTCGCCACCACACGCTCGTGGGAGCTCGAGCGACACCAGCATCAGGCCATCGAGCCGCTCCTCGCCTACAAGAAGCTCTCGCGCCTCCTGACCGCGAACGGCTGGAACTGGCTGGACACGTGGGTGCATGACGGCCGCTTCCGCCCCGAGTACGTGGTGGGCGGTGTCGTCTCTGGTCGGTGGGCGTCCAAGGGCGGTGGCGCGTTGCAGATTCCCCGCCAGGTCCGGGATGCGGTCCGTCCCGACGAAGGGCACGTGCTCATCGTCTCCGACGCGGCGCAACTGGAGCCCAGGGTCCTTGCGGCCCTCGCCCAGGACTCCGCGCTGGCCGACGCGGCACGTGGCAGGGACCTGTACCAGGGGATTGCCGACCAGGGCTTCGGTGGGGACCGGTCGAAGGCGAAGCTCGCGATGCTCGGAGCCATGTATGGCGCGACGAGCGGCGAGTCCGGGAGGTTGATGCCTCAGTTGACGCGCGCCTATCCGCGCGCGATCGGGGTGGTGGAGGCGGCCGCGCGCGCAGGCGAGACGGGGGCCGGAGTGTCGAGCTACCTGGGGCGCGGGTGCCCCCCGGCCTCGGACGAATGGCGTGCTCGGCAGCGGACGACGACGGCGGAGGAACAGCGTCGCGCGGACGGGGCGGCGCGTGCCCGTGGGCGTTTCACCCGCAATTTCGTGGTGCAGTCCACCGCCGCCGAGTGGGCGTTGTGCTGGCTCGCGGAGATCAGGCGTCGGCTGGCGGCTACCGGTATCCCGTCCCCGAGGAGTCGTATCGCCTTCTTCCTGCACGACGAGGTCATGCTTCACGTTCCCGCCGAGGCGGCGGCAGAGGCGACCCTGATCCTCGAGGATGCTGCCCGCGCCGCCACTCGGCTGATCTTCGGGGAGATCCCGATCGAGTTCTCCATCACTACGGTCACGGTCGGTTCCTACGCCGACGCCAAGTAGTCGGCT
>WNZI01000013.1 GCA_009728235.1 Vibrio cholerae
CGGCGAGGACGGACGGGATGCGGCGTCGTCCCTCGTGGCGGCGACGACAGTGGCGGACCCCGTGGAGCTTTCGGCACCCGGATTGCCGGAGCGGACGCGTCGGGAGCTGGACCCGGACGTCCCGATGGCCCCGCTCACAGGGCGGTGACGGCGTGCGCCGCCGGGATGCTGGCCTCCGACACCCGCCGCCGGAAGACCCAGTAGGTCCACGCCTGGTACGCGAGGACGAGCGGCAGACCGAAGCAGGCGACGATGCTCATCAGGCCGAGCGTGTAGGGCGAGGAGGAGGCGTTCTGCACCGTCAGGTCGAAGGCGGAGTCGAGCGTCGACGGCAGGACGACGGGGAAGGCCGCGCCGAAGATCGATCCGACGAGTGCGAGCATGCCAACACCCAGTGACGCGAAGGCGCGACCGTCGCGTCCCGCGGTGGAGGACCGGTGGGCGGCGATGAACGCCACGGCGGCGACGACCACGACGAGCCAGGTGAGGACCGACCCGGTGTCGAACTGGACGAGCAGCGCCCATCCGACGAAGGGGATCATCGCCACCGGCAGCAGTCGCCGGAAGAGGCGATCGGCCTGTCCCCGGACGCCTCCCTCGGTCTTCAGGGCGATGAACGCCGCGGCGTGCACGAGGCAGAACAGGACGACGGCGGCCGCACCCAGGAAGGCCTGCGCAGTGGCCCAGGCGAAGGCGCCTCCGACCCGGTTACCCGCCGCGTCGAGCGGCAGCCCCGTCGTCGTCAGTGCGAGGGCAGCACCGATACCGGCCGCCGCACAGAAGGAGCCGAGCGCTATCGCCCAGTCCCAGCGGTTCCGCCAGGAGTCGCTGTCCCGCTTGCCACGCCATTCGAAGGCCACGGCGCGGAAGATCAGACCCAGCAGCACGAGCAGGAACGGAAGATAGAGCGCCGACAGGAGCGAGGCGTACCAGTGGGGGAAGGCAGCGAACATCGCTCCGACCGCGGTCACGAGCCACACCTCGTTGCCGTCCCACACGGGACCCACCGTGTTGAGCAGCACCCGCCGCTGCGTGTCGTTCCGGGCCATCAGCTTCATGAGCATCCCCACGCCGAGGTCGAACCCCTCGAGGAAGAGGTACCCGGCCCACAGCACGGCGATCAGGACGAACCAGAGAGTAGGGAGTGCCTCGGTCATCGTTCAGCCTTCCGGTCGGAGATCCGTGCAGTGCTGCTGTCAGTAGGCGAAAGCGAGCACATCGCCGTCATCCTTTCGCTCCGGGTGCGAGCCCGGCTCGTCGTCGGCGTGGGCGAGCTCGGGCATGGCGGAGGCGGTGCCCCCGCGGACATAGGTGGTCAGGAGCTTCACCTCGACGACGAGGAGGACGGCGTACACGGAGGTCAGGGCGACGAGTGAGACGACCAGCTCGGCCAGGGACACCCCGGGAGAGACGGCCGCGGCAGTGAACATGAAGACGCTGTCGATCCCGGACGGGTCGGGGTTGGGAGCGACGACGAAGGGCTGCCGTCCCATCTCGGTGAAGATCCATCCCGCGGAGTTGGCTCCGAAGGGAGCGAGGATCCCGAAGACCGCGAGTCGCATGAGCCAGCGTGACTCGGGCACGGTTCCTCTGCGGAGGACCCATAGGGCGGCGCCGGCTGCGGCGGCTGCGACGGCGCCGAAGCCGATCATGATGCGGAACCCCCAGTAGGTCACCTCCATGACGGGCAGGTAGTCGATCTCGGTCCCCGCACGCTCCCCGTACATCGGATCGTCCGGCAGGTGGGTGCCGTACTTCTCCTGGTACTCGGGCAGCAGGGTGTTCACGCCCTTGACCTCGGTGGTGAAGTCCCCGTTGGCCAGGAAGGAGAGCACGCCCGGTACCTCGATGACTGCCGTGATGTCGTCACAGCTCTGTGCGCCGAGGTTGCCCACGGAGAGGATCGAGAAGCCCGTACCGTCGTGACACGCCGCTTCGGCTGCCGCCATCTTCATGGGCTGCTGGTCGAACATCAGCTTGCCCTGGAGGTCCCCGGTGATGCCGGTGCCCGCGAAGGCGATCATCGCGACGACGGCGCCGGCGCGTGCGGAGCGGAGCCATACCGTGTGATCGACAGCGTCACGGGCGCCGCTCCCGGCCCCCACGACGACGCTTCCGTCCGGAGCGAGGACGTCGAGTCCGTCGTGGCGGCGCTTCCACAGGTGGTACCAGCTGATGCCGAGCAGGAACGCCCCGGCGACGGCGAGGGCACCGAAGACGGTATGGGGGAAAGCGACGAGGGCGGTGTTGTTGGTGAAGACCGCCCAGGCATCCACCATCACGGGCCTGCCGTCCACCATCTCCACTCCCACCGGGTGCTGCATCCACGAATTGGCGACGAGGATGAAGTAGGCGGAGAAGACGGAGGCCAGCACGGCGGCCCACAGGCACAGCAGGTGGACGAGCCGCGGCAGCCGACCCCAACCGAAGATCCAGAGACCCAGGAAGGTCGATTCGACGAAGAACGCGAGGAGCGCTTCCATCGCCAGGGGGGCGCCGAAGACATCCCCGACGAAGCGGCTGTACTCGCTCCAGGCCATGCCGAACTGGAATTCCTGCACGAGGCCGGTAGCGACTCCCATGATGAAATTGATGAGGAAGAGCTTTCCCCAGAACTTGGTCATGCGGAGGTAGTGGTCCTGGCCGGTGCGATGCCACATCGTCTGCATCGTTGCGACCAGGAGACCCAGTCCGATGGTCAGCGGGACCATGAGGAAGTGATAGACAGTGGTGATTCCGAATTGCCACCTGGCAATTTCCAAGGCTTCCATCGGGCCCTCTCAGCAGCGCCTGGCGTCGGCGACGACGGAACTTCTACACAATGTAGAAGAAGTTCTTCTACATATCGTAGAACAAATCGGGGCTGATTTCTACGCGGGGTAGAAATGTCGGCTGCAACGCGGTACCTTTGATGCACACCACGACTCATCGCTCCCCCGTGGAGCGGATCCGGGTCCGGGCAGGACGCGGATCGGTTTGATTGAAGGAAAGAACATGGCAACGCTCGGAGACCTCGAACGCACGGTGATGGACCTGCTCTGGACCACGCCGGAAGCGATGACCGCCAACGAACTGCGGGACGCCATTGCCGAGGCTCCGTCCGGAGAAGTAGGCCGCGAGCTGGCCGTCACGACGGTGCTCACTGTCCTGTCACGGCTGGAGAAGAAGGGGCTCGTCGAGCGCGAGCGCGACAGCCGGCCGCACAAGTACAGGTCCGTGACGAGCCGCGAGGACCACACCGCGGAGCTCATGCACGATGTCCTCGTGACCGCACCCGACCGTGAGGCAGTGCTCGTGCGCTTCATCGGCAGCGTATCCGAGGCCGAGGCCGAAACACTCCGCAAGCTGCTCGGCCGCAGCTGACCCGCCCGTGTTCTGGGCCTCCTACCTGCTCGCGACCCTCGCGATCATCCTCGCGTGGCCTGCGCCGATCCTGCTCTCCCGCGCCGACTGGCCGGCTCGGGCGCGTTCACGGCGATGGTGCTCTGGCAGTCGATAGCACTGGCCGGCGGGTTGTCGATGATCGGGGCGATGCTCGTCTGGGGCCTCGAACCGCTGGGGGACAACCTGGTGTCGGCGTCGGCCGGCTTCCTCGGCATCCTGCTCGACGGCAAGCCGGCCGAGAACCTCGGCGTGGTCCACGTCTTCGCCATCAGCGCGGCGACCCTCCTGTTCGGTCATCTCGTCTTCACGCTCGTCCTGACCTTCGTCCGCATCCGGCGCCAACGCAGGCGCCACCGGGACATGCTGAACCTGCTGAGCTCCCCGTCCGCCGACCAGCCGGCAACACTGGTCATCAGTCATCCCGCCCCCGTGGCCTACTGCCTCCCCGGCGGCGCGCGGTCCGTGACCGTCATGTCGGACGGGCTCATGGACCTGCTCACCCGGGCGGAGCTCGACGCAGTCCTGACGCACGAGCACGCCCACCTGCACCAGCGTCACCACCTGCTGCTGTGGGCTTTCGCGGCCTGGCGCTCTGCCCTGCCCTGGCTGCCGACGTCGCAGCTCGCGCAGCGCGCGGTGAGCGAACTCATCGAGATGCTCGCCGATGACGAAGCCCTGCGCCACGTCGACGAGCCGACGCTGGTGCGTGCCATCGCCATCGTCGGCTCAGGGGCGCTGCCGTCGACGCCGGACGCCCTCGAGGACGCGCTGACGGAGGTGCCCGGCAGCAGGCCTGGTTCCGGGATCACGGGGCTGCCGGGGGGATCCGCCGACACGCAGGCCACGGCGCACCGCCTGCGCCGCCTCCTGACTCCCCTGCCGCCGCTGAACCGTGTCCAGCAGGGCCTGGCGCTGTCCACGGCCGGGTTGCTCCTGGTGGTCCCTCCGGCCCTGCTGATAGCCCCGGAACTGCTGGGCTGAGCGAGCCGGTTCCCTGAAGCGCTGTCCGCCCTGGCGCGTCCGGTGCCCGCACCGGACGCGGTACGCCCGGCTCCGGGACCGACGGGCGGCGAGCGCAGGTCGCGGTGCCGGTTCAGGCGTCGATGCGGTCCCGGTCGAGCGAGGCTGCACCCTCGACGATGAAGTCCTTGCGCGGGGCGACGTCGCTGCCCATGAGGAGGTTGAACACGCGCTCGGCTGATTCGGCCTCGGTGATCCGCACGCGTCGCAGGGTCCTGTGGCGCGGATCCATCGTCGTCTCGGCCAACTGGTCCGCGTCCATCTCGCCCAGGCCCTTGTACCGCTGGATCGGCGACTTGTACCGCTTGCCCTGCTTTTCCAGTGCGGCGAGCAGGCGGTTCAGCTCCGCCTCCGAGTAGGTGTAGATCATCTCGTTGGCCTTGGAGCCACCGTTGACCACCTCCACGCGGTGCAGCGGCGGAACGGCCGCATACACCCGGCCTGCTTCGACCAGGGGGCGCATGTACCGGAAGAAGAGCGTCAGGAGCAGGGTCCGGATGTGGGCGCCGTCGACGTCGGCATCCGTCATCAGGATGATCTTCCCGTAGCGCCGCGCGTCCAGCTGGAAGCTGCGCCCCGACCCGGCGCCGACGACCTGGATGAGTGCAGCGCACTCGGCGTTGGACAGCATGTCCCCCACCGACGCCTTCTGCACGTTCAGGATCTTCCCCCTGATCGGCAGCAGTGCCTGGTAGTCGGATGACCTCGCCAGCTTCGCCGTCCCGAGCGCGCTGTCGCCCTCGACGATGAACAGCTCCGACCGCTCCGCGTCGTCGATGCGGCAGTCTGCCAGCTTCGCGGGCATCGTGGAGGTCTCCAGTGCGTTCTTCCTGCGCTGGGTCTCCTTGTGCACCCTGGCGGAGATCCTCGACTTCATCTCCGCGACGACCTTCTCCAGCAGCAGGGCTGACTGCGCCTTGTCGTTGCGGGCGGTGGAGGACAGCCGCGCCTGCAGTTCCTTCTCCACGACCCTCGCCACGATGGCCTTGACGGCCGAGGTACCCAGGATCTCCTTGGTCTGGCCCTCGAACTGGGGCTCCGCGAGACGGACGGTGAGCACCGCCGTCAGCCCTGCGAAGACGTCGTCCTTCTCGATCTTGTCGTTCCCCGCCTTGAGCTTCCGGGCATTGGCGGCGATGACGGTACGGAACGTCTTGAGGAGCGCCTGCTCGAAGCCGTTCTGGTGGGTCCCGCCCTTCGGCGTCGCGATGATGTTGACGTAGCTCCGCACGGTGGTCTCGTAGCCGATACCCCAGCGCAGTGCGATGTCGACGTCGCACTCGCGTTCCACCTCCGCCATCTGGCTGTGCCCGCGCTCGTCGAGGACGGGCACCGACTCCTTGAATCTGCCCGAGCCCTGGAAACGCCAGACGTCGGTGACGGCGGCGTCGAGGGCCAGGAACTCCGCGTACTCGGAGATGCCACCGTCATGATGGAAGACCTCCTCGACCGGACCCGCCTCTGCCGGTGTGCCGGCGAGCTTGCGCTCGTCCCGCAGCGTGATGCGCAGGCCCGGCACGAGGAACGACGTCTGCCGCGCACGGGTCTGCAGCTCCTCGTAGGAGAAGGCCGCATCAGGCGTGAAGATCTGCCGGTCAGCCCAGTACCGGATGCGCGTACCCGTCACCCCGCGCTTGGCCGAACCGATGACTTCGAGCCGCGACCCGTCGAGGAAGGGTTCGAACGCGGAGTCGGGCGACGGCGACCGGCCGTCCTTGAACACACCCGGCTCACCGCGCCTGAACGACATGGTGTAGGTCTTGCTCCCGCGGTCGACGAAGACGTCCAGGCGCGAGGACAACGCATTCACGACGCTCGCACCCACGCCGTGGAGGCCTCCCGACGCCGTGTAGGAGCCGCCGCCGAACTTGCCTCCGGCGTGCAGTTTGGTGAAGACGACCTCCACGCCGCTCAACCCGGTCTTCGGTTCGATGTCCACCGGGATGCCGCGACCGTCGTCATGGATCTCCACCGATCCGTCGGCGTGCAGGATCACGGTGATGCTCTGCCCGTAGCCTGCCAGCGCCTCGTCCACGGAGTTGTCGATGATCTCCCACAGGCAGTGCATGAGGCCACGGGAGTCGGTCGAGCCGATGTACATCCCGGGACGCTTGCGCACGGCCTCGAGCCCCTCGAGGACCGAGAGGTGCCGAGCTGTGTAGTTCGAGGTGGGAGGTGTCACTGCGGAAGGGTCTCCTTGGCGGAACGGGCACGATCCAGGACAGGCGTCAGGAGGGTGATTGCTCGGAAGAGTCTCTTCAGTTTATTACGCGGGTCCGACACCGTCCCGCAGGCGCGTCCCCGCGGCTCCGACCGGCTGCGGTCGGGGCGACCCATACCCCTCGTACGCCGGGAGCGAAAGGAGGCCCAGCCTGCGAAGGCACGGTGACGAATAGTGGTTATATGAGTACACGATCCACATGAGGAGGCAATCATGACCACTGCAGTAGCAACTCGCGAACTCACTGCCCTGGACCGCTGTGACCGATGCGGCGCCCAGGCCTACGTGAGGGCAGTCCTTCAGTCCTCCGGTGGAGAGCTTCTGTTCTGCGGCCACCACGCGCGCGCAGTCGAAGCGAACCTGAAGCCGCTCACCTCTGAGTGGCAGGACGAGACGGAACGGCTTCGCGAGAAGCCGGCAGCCGTCGGCGACTGATCGGCAGCTGAACCCCACCCACTGACCCAGAGCGGACGCCCCGTGTACAGGCGCCGCAGCACAAGGAAGGGCCCCTCCCCTGGAGGGGCCCTTCCTTGTGTGCGCTGTGACCGGCGCGGCGACCGGCGCCTGCGCCGCAGGTGAGTCGACCGTACCGCCGACGACGAAGGGCCCCTCCCGAAGGAAGGGGCCCTCGGCCGTAGCGGTACCGGTCAGTCCAGGTAGTCCCGCAGCACCTGCGACCGTGAGGGGTGCCTGAGCTTGGACATGGTCTTCGACTCGATCTGGCGGATCCGCTCGCGGGTCACCCCGTAGACCTTCCCGATCTCGTCGAGGGTCTTGGGCTGGCCGTCCGTCAGGCCGAAGCGCATGGCCACGACGCCGGCCTCCCGCTCGGAGAGCGTGTCGAGCACCGAGTGGAGCTGCTCCTGAAGGAGCGTGAAGCTCACGGCGTCGGCCGGCACCACGGCCTCGGAGTCCTCGATCAGGTCGCCGAACTCCGAGTCGCCGTCCTCGCCCAGCGGCGTGTGCAGCGAGATGGGCTCACGGCCGTACTTCTGGACCTCGACGACCTTCTCCGGGGTCATGTCCAGCTCGAGCGCCAGCTCCTCGGGGGTCGGCTCGCGACCGAGGTCCTGCAGCATCTGGCGCTGGACACGCGCCAGCTTGTTGATGACTTCCACCATGTGGACGGGAATACGGATGGTGCGGGCCTGGTCGGCCATGGCGCGGGTGATGGCCTGTCGGATCCACCAGGTCGCGTAGGTCGAGAACTTGAAGCCCTTCGTGTAGTCGAACTTCTCGACGCGCGGATGAGACCGAGGTTGCCCTCCTGGATCAGGTCGAGGAAGAGCATGCCGCGGCCTGTGTACCGCTTGGCGAGGGACACGACGAGGCGGAGGTTCGCCTCCAGGAGGTGGTTCTTCGCCCGCTTGCCGTCGTGGATCACGAATTCGAGTTCACGCCTGAGCTTCGGATCCATGTCGGGATCGGCGGCAATCTTCTCCTCCGCGAAGAGACCGGCCTCGATGCGCAGAGCGAGGTCCACTTCCTGCTCGGCGTTGAGCAGTGCCACCTTGCCGATCTGCTTGAGGTAGTCCTTGACGGGATCAGCCGTGGCGCCGGCAGAGACGACCTGCTGGGCAGGAGCGTCGTCGTCGTCGGCGTCGGAGTAGACGAATCCGGTGGTCGAGCCGACCTCGGCAGCTTCCGGCTTGAGGTCCTCGGCGTCGACCTCGACGGCGGGGTCCGCGACCTCGAGCGTGTCCACCGAACCCTGGGCGTCCGAAGTCGAGGCCTTGGCGGCCGCAGCGGAGGAAGCAGCCTTCGTGGCAGGCTTCTTCGCCGCTACCCGTCGCTTGGTGGTGGTGGTACCAGCGTCTGTCGACGCCGGTGCTGCTGTCTTCTTGACCGACACAGAGAACCTTTCGTACGGCGATGTGTGATGCCATCAGACGGACAACACCACTATGACCCTGTCAAGTCCGTGCTGGTTACCAGACTCGACCGGCGGGGCCACTTCCTCGGAAAACGGCCCTGCCTCCCTCGCTATTCCCCGGGAGGACCGCTTCTCGGCGGCCTGCCCGGCTCTGTGCTCGGTAGTGTTCTGGTGCACGGACCCAACCGGGTCTCAAATTTCATTGTCTCACGTCCGCCATGCGCCGGAAAATCCCCCGGCGGACATGGGCGGTCGGCACACGCTGTGCGCCCGCTGCTTCAGGCCACCCACGACGGCGGCACGGGTGCGCGCCGTGTCCACGCCGTCGATCGGTTCCTGGCCCAGGCGGGCAGACCACCGCGGCGCACGAGTTCGTGCAACAGGCGAGCCAGCCGATAGCCGGGCACCTCGGCCTGTGCCGCATCGAGGAACACGGCTGCCCTGGATCCCCTGCCGCGGGCGTATTCGAACCAGGCCGACATGGTGAGCACCGCCGCCCGGGATTCGCCGGCGGAGACGGCGGCGAGCCGCGCGAGGATGTTCGTCATGACATCGACGCGGCTCCAGTCGATCGTGCCCGTGTAGCGGCCGGCCAGGACGTCGGCGTAGACCAGGTCCGGAACGCGGGCCGGTGGGAGTTCGCCGGCGGGCACGCTTCCGGTATCGGCCATCCGCGCCACCGCGCTCCTCAACCGGGAATCGCCGTGCACCTCAGGCAGGACCAATGCGACAACCGCAGGCTCGTCCTGCGGACCCGGGCTCACTGCAGCGCCGTCGCCGACCACCGCGCAGGCGATCGCACCACCGAGAGCGGCCGAGGAGCCGAGGCACGCACTCACCAGGAGGAAATCACGCACGGTCCGGGACTCCACGCTGGCGAGGAGGAATCCGACGACCTCCGGCTCCTCTGCGGGGTCGAGGACCCCCGGTTGCTCGAGCACGGAGTCCCAGAGCGCGGCAGTCACCCGGAACTGCGACGGAAGGATCCACCGCTGGGAGCAGCGCGCCGCATACAGGGCCTGCGCATCCTCGACGGCGTCGATACCGGCCATCGGGATCCTTCTGCGGACTCCCGGCGCTGTGCGCAGGACCGCATCGAGTGCCGAGGCATCGAAAGCGCTGCCGCCTAAGATCAGTTCGGCATTCAGCGGACTGTGCACGACGGCGTCGAAGGGCTGCCCGGGCCACGGGCAGCACTCACCGTCCTGGCAGAAGTAGTCCCGCCACGTTTCGCCCGACACGAGCCACCCGGCCCGGACGGGCAGCCCCGCCGCTCCGAGCACCGCTTCGATGGTCAGCACCAGGGCATTGCGCGGCGGGGCGGTGAGAGGTGGCCAGTCCTCCGTCGTGTAGACGGCCAGGAGGACGCCGTCCGCCTCGGAGTCGCCCTGAAGGAAGGACAGGACTCCTTCGGCGAAGGCCAGCGGCTTCGATCCGGTGGGAGGTAGGTCCACCCGGAGCGTTGCGCCGAGGCGTCGGCCCGCCGTCGTCAGGACGACAAGGCTCTCGACGGGGGTGAACCCGAGCGCGTGGGGGACATAGGACAGGACGTCAGCGGGCGAGGTGACCGAGATCGAGGGGGAATCCGGATCCGGCAGGGGGTGGAAGGAGGAGGTCATGTCCGCCAGCCTGCTCCCCCTGCCTCCCGCACGATCTGTGCGGGAGGGCTATGTGGACAAGGCGGAGCAGTTCCGGCGACAGAGGTACCCCTACGACCCGCCTTCGTTCCTCCGGGTGGTCCGCCGGGCCGCTCTCCTGTCGCCCCGGAGACGTCTTTCACGCGCGAGGCCTCGCGGAGCGGTGGGACCACGACGCCCTGCTCCGCCATCCGTCGCCGGACCCGGCGCCGTGCGAGGACGACGGCCGCGGCACCGATGGCGAGGACGACGAGCTGCACGGCCATCGCGAGGCGGAAGGAGGCGAGCGAGTAGAGGTCGCCCTGCGAGAAGCCGCTGCCGAGCAGGACATCGAGGACGACACCGATGACGAACATGGACAGGAGCGAGGCGGTGAAACCGCCGATGTTGACGATGCCGGTGGCGGTGCCCATGTGCGCAGCGGGATTGAACGTGCGAGCGAAGTCGAAGGCGATCATGGACCCCGGTCCTCCGACGGCCAGCGCCACCACGAGGACGGTCAGGAGTGGCAGGGGCGCGGGGCCGGGATAGAGCAGCACCGCGAGCCAGGCTCCCGCCATCAGCGCGGCGATGGACAGCACCATGGTCGAGCGGCGGAGGGGGTGGCGTCCGACGTAGCGGCCGAGCAGGGGTCCACACGCGATCCCGACTGCGACGAACAGGGTCATCAGGGCGGAGGCCGACCCCTCACCGACCTTCTCGGCGCGGATGAGGTAGGGGTAGCCCCACATGAGGACGAAGACCGTCCCGGGGAACTGGATGGTGAAGTGCGACCAGAGTCCGAGGCGCGTGCCCGGCTGCCTCCAGGCCTCGGCGAGCGAGGTGCCCGTCTGCCTCAGCGTCGGGATAGATCGCTGATGTCCCGGCGCAGGAGAGTCGCGGATGGCGGTGGCGGAGAGAACCGCGGCGAGGACCGAGAGCGCCGCGGCGGACAGGAACGCGGACTGCCAGCCGACGGCGGAGAGCAGTGCCACGAACGGGATCACGGAGACCACCTGTCCGAGTTGCCCCACGATGCCGGTCCACTGCGTGAGCACGGGGATGCGCCGCGGCTCGAACCAGGCGGGCAGCAGCCGGAGGACGCTGATGAAGGTGGTCGCGTCCCCGGCTCCCACGAGCAGTCGTCCGACGATGCCGGCGGTCACGGAGTCCGCGAAGGCGAGCTGCGCCTGACCCACCGCCATCAGCACGCCGCCGCCGACGATCAGCGCCCGCGGTCCCCACCGGTCCACCAGGACGCCGACGGGCACCTGCAGTCCCGCGTACACGATCAGCTGCACCACGGTGAAGATCGACAGCTGGGACGCCGATGCACCGAAGCGGTCCGTGGCCTCGAGGCCGGCAACGCCGAACGTGGTGCGCTGGGTGACCGCGACGAGGTACGCCGCCACACCCGCTCCCCAGACCAGAAGTGCCCTCGACGAATTCACGGTTCCCATTATCGCGTGCCTCCCGGGCCCGGCCGCATCCCGGAGATGCTGCACCGAAGGCCCTGACCTCCGGACAGGGGAAGGCCCGTAGCCGTTCCGGGCTACGGGCCTTCCCCTTCCAGGTACCGCTCAGGCTCCGGAGTGCGGGCCGGATCCGGCCGGGCCGTCGTCGTCCTGCGGTGCCAGGGGCTCGGCATCGCTGGTGGGACTGCCGTAATCGATGGGGGTCGTCCCCAGGAATTCCGTGTCCCAGAGGAGCGTGGATTCCTCCTCGGCCTGCGGGCTCGCGAGGTATGCCTCCACGGCCGCGCCCAGCTCCTCGGCACTTGCCAGCTCGCTGTTCTCCTTGACGAGCAGCGACTTCCGGGCCGCACCGTCGGCGTACTCGTCGTAGCGCTTCTCGAGCGAGCTGACGACCGACTGCACCTCGGTGGAGTTGCCGACCTGCCGCGCGATCTGGCGCTCGACGTCGCGTCCGGTCTCCCGCAGGCGGTCCGTCGGGAGAACGAGCTTGGCGGTCGCCCCCAGGTGCTCGAGCCCTGCGACCGCGGCCGGCGGGTACTCGGCTTCGGAGAGGTAGTGGGGCACGTGGATGACGTGCCCCACGACGTCGTGCCCCGCCTCGATCAGCCTGAGCTCGAGGACGTGCCCGATGGACGCCTGCAACTCGGCCGTCGGGCGCCAGGCGTTCATGCCGTCGATGAGATCGGCCCGGTTGCCGTGCAACGTGACACCGATGGGGCGGGTGTGTGGCACGGGCATCGGGATCGCGTGGATCCACGAGATGAGCGGGACCTCGAGATCGCCGACGAGCCCGATGACCGCGCTCACGAACCGCTCCCACTGCAGGTCGGGTTCGACGCCGGTGAGGAGCAGGAAGGGTTCGCCCAGCCCGTCGTACAGGCGGTGCAACTCGAGCCGGTGCGGCTGGTAGTCCGTCAGGTGGTCCTCGGCGAAGGTGATCTTCGGGCGACGCCCCCGGTAGTCCATCAGCTGGTCGGCGTCGAATTCCGCGACCGTGTCGTGTTCGAGGACCTCGAGGAGTTCCTCGCTGACCTGCGAGACGACGTGTCCGGCGTCCATGAACCCGGTGAGGCTCACGAGCAGGGGAAGGCCCTTGAGCGCGGGGTCGCCGAGGACGTCGGCGTCGGTGTTGTACAGGGTTCGTGGATCCAGCATGGCTCTCCTTGCGGTGGTGTCCTGCAGATGTCAACGCCGCCAGCCCCCGCTTCATTCCGGTGCGGGACCCCGCGAAGGGATGCGCCGCCCCGACGGAGGACCGGCGACGGGGATACCCGGGCGGGGTCGGAGGCAGCGGGCAGAGACTACGATCGATGGGACGGTTCCCGGACCACCAGATACCGGGACCACGAGCGATGCTGCATCTGGACACCATCCGGACACGAGGAGACAGATTCCGTGATCAAGACCACCGAGCTACACATGACGGCTTCCGCGAAGGACCTCAAGATGATCCCGAGCGACGCGCTCGTGATCGCCGTCGCCAAGGGAACGGACGGGCCCGTGCTGCTCGACAACCCGCTTCCCGCGAAGGCTGCCCGCGCCCTGGGCGACTCGCTCCAGGTCCTCGGCATCACCGGCGCAGCGGACGAGGTGCGGCGTCTTCCCGGGCTGCCCGAGACCGGCGCCGACTCCCTCGTGCTGTCCGGCGTCGGAGCGGTGGCCCCGGACGAGGTACTCACCTCGGAGACCCTTCGACGCGCCGCGGGTGCCGCGGTCCGCCAGCTGACCGGCCTCGACACCGTCGTCGTCGCCCTGCCGGCCGCCACGGTCGCTTCAGCCGCGGCAGTGGCCGAGGGTGCCGCCCTCGGTGCGTACAGCTACGAGGGGCACAGGTCCGGCATGAAGGCCGACGGCACCGTCGCCCGCTCCACGGACAGGGACGCGGTCCGCAACGTCGTCGTCCACACGGTCGCGGCCGACGACGCCGACCTGGCAGCTGCATTGCAGCGCGCCGTCGTGCTCGGCAAGAACGTCAATGCGACGCGCTCCCTCGTCAACCAGCCTCCCAGCCACCTCTACCCGGAGACCTTCGCCCAGGCGGCCAAGGAGCTCTCGCGCGGCCTTCCCGTCAAGGTCACGGTCATGGACGAGAAGCGCCTGGAGCGCGACGGCTACGGAGGGATCCTGGGCGTGGGGAAGGGATCGTCACGACCACCGCGCATGGTGAAGGTGGAGTACTCCCCCGCGAAGTCCGCCGTGCACCTCGCTCTCGTGGGCAAGGGCATCACGTTCGACTCGGGCGGACTCTCGCTCAAGCCGGCAGCCGGCATGCAGACCATGAAACTCGACATGGCCGGCGCGGCCGTCGTCCTGACCACGCTCCTGGCGGTTGCCGAACTCGGTCTTCCCGCAAAGGTCACCGCGTGGCTCTGCCTCGCCGAGAACATGCCGTCCGGGACGGCGCAGCGGCCCGAGGACGTCCTGTCGATCTACGGCGGACGCACCGTCGAGGTGCTGAACACCGACGCCGAGGGCCGGCTCGTCCTCGCGGAGGCCTTGCCGCGGCGAGCGAGGAAGCCCCTGACGCGATCATCGACATCGCGACGCTCACCGGAGCCCAGATGATCGCCCTCGGCACCCGCGTCTCGGGGGTCATGGGCGACGACGGGGTGCGCGACGCCGTCAAGGCCGCCGCCGACCGCGCCGGCGAGCAGTTCTGGCCCATGCCCCTGCCCGAGGAGCTGCGCCCGAGCCTCGAGTCCCAGGTCGCGGACATCGCCAACATCGGTGAGCGGAACGGCGGCATGATGACCGCGGCGGTCTTCCTCCGGGAGTTCGTCGGCCAGGTCGACGGCGAGAAGATCCCGTGGGCGCACCTCGATATCGCGGGCCCTGCCTTCAACGAGGGTGCGCCCTACGGCTACACGCCGAAGGCAGGAACCGGCGTCGGCGTGCGGACCCTGCTGGCATACGTGGAGGACGTCCTGGCCCGCACCGCCTGATCCGGAAGGCCGACGCGGGAGCGACCTGCAGCGCCCGGCCCGGGCGCTCGGACTCGGCGAGGTCACGCGCATCAGGACGCGCGTGACCTCGCGCACATAGCGCCACTGCGGGCCGTTCGACATGCTTTCGAAGTGGATGCGGGCTTCGTCTGGGGATAGGGTGAAAACGAGAGTGCACCGAGCACCTGCTTCGTGTACTGCGACCGCATCGGAAATCGATGTACCACCAGACGCGCGTGCGCGTCGACAGACCACGCGAGGGAGCGTCCAAGTGGCCGAATCGGCAACTGCGCAAGAATTCGACATCCTGGTACTCGGCGGAGGAAGCGGCGGCTACGCTGCCGCGCTCCGCGCGGTACAGCTGGGTTTCACCGTAGGACTCATCGAGAAGGGCAAGCTCGGTGGAACCTGCCTCCACAACGGCTGCATCCCCACTAAGGCCCTGCTCCACTCGGCCGAGATCGCCGACGGAGCACGCGATGCCGGCAAGTACGGCGTGAAGGCCACCTTCGAGTCGATCGACATGGACGCCGTCAACGCGTACAAGGACGGCATCATCGCGGGTAAGTACCGCGGACTCCAGGGCCTCATCAAGTCCAAGGGCATCACCGTCATCGAGGGCGCCGGCAGGCTCGCCTCCCAGAACACCATCGACGTCGACGGCACCGTCTACACCGGCAAGCACATCGTCCTTGCCACAGGGTCCTTCTCCCGCAGCCTCCCAGGGCTCGAGATCGGGGGCAAGGTCATCACCTCGGACCAGGCGCTGACGATGGACTTCGTGCCGAAGACCGCGATCATCCTCGGCGGAGGCGTCATCGGCTGCGAGTTCGCCTCCGTCTGGAAGTCCTTCGGCGTCGACGTCACCATCGTCGAGGCCCTTCCCTCGCTCGTACCGAACGAGGACGCCTCGATCGTCAAGGCATTCGAGCGGGCGTTCAAGAAGCGCGGCATCAAGTTCAACACCGGCACGCGCTTCAAGTCGGTCGAGCAGAACGACGACGGCGTCAAGGTCTCCCTCGAGGACGGCAAGACCTTCGAAGCGGACCTCATGCTCGTCGCCGTCGGTCGCGGGCCCGTGACGCAGAACCTCGGGTACGAGGAAGCCGGCCTCACGATGGACCGCGGATTCGTCATCACGAACGAGCGCCTGCACACCGGCGTCGGCACCATCTACGCGATCGGGGACATCGTCCCCGGCCTGCAGCTCGCGCACCGCGGCTTCCAGCAGGGCATCTTCGTGGCGGAGGAGATCGCCGGGCTGAAGCCCGTCGTCGTCGCCGACCTCAACATCCCGAAGGTCACCTACAGCGACCCCGAGATCGCGTCGGTCGGGTACACCGAGAAGGCGGCCCGCGAGAAGTTCGGCGACGACCGCGTCGAGACCCACGAGTACAACCTCGCCGGCAACGGCAAGAGCTCGATCATCGGTACGGGTGGCCTGGTGAAGCTCGTGCGGGAGAAGGACGGCCCGATCGTCGGAGTCCACATGCTGGGTTCCCGCATGGGCGAGCAGATCGGGGAGGCCCAGCTGATCGTGAACTGGGAGGCCTACCCGGAGGACGTCGCTCCACTCATCCACGCCCACCCGACGCAGAACGAGGCGCTCGGCGAGGCCCACCTAGCACTCGCCGGCAAGCCGCTCCACGGCTGAGGCAAGGCGCCCGCGCACCACACCGGCCTGGTCCACGCTCCGAGAGCGTGGACTAAGCTCGGAACCAGGAATCTCAAGCACGTCCAGCTGAACGGGCCCCGCGCATCGAGCAGCTGCCAGGAACGATCTACGAAGGAGAAACGGGCGCACTATGTCTGAATCCGTGAACTTGCCCGCTCTCGGTGAAAGCGTCACCGAAGGCACCGTCACCCGCTGGCTCAAGCAGGTCGGTGACCGCGTCGAGGTGGACGAGCCCCTTCTCGAAGTGTCGACCGACAAGGTCGACACCGAGATCCCTTCTCCCATCGCCGGTGTGATCGAGGAGATCCTCGTCGCGGAGGACGAGACGGCCGAGGTCGGCGACCCGCTGGTACGCATCGGCGACGGATCCGGCGGCGGTGATTCGGACACCTCGGCCCCAGCCGCCGAGACCGAGCAGCCGGCAGAGGAGGAGGCGGCTCCTGAAGCCCCTGCAGCGCCGAGCAGCGAGCCCGAGGACGCTCCGGCCGCTTCGGGCGACGACTCCTCGGAGGGAACGGAAGTCACCCTGCCCGCGCTCGGTGAGAGCGTCACCGAGGGCACCGTCACCCGGTGGCTCAAGGAGATCGGTGACGACGTCGAGGTCGACGAGCCACTTCTCGAGGTCTCGACCGACAAGGTCGACACCGAGATCCCCTCCCCCGTGGCCGGGAAGCTGCAGGAGATCCGGGTCAACGAGGACGAGACCGCCGAGGTCGGCGCCGTCCTCGCCGTGATCGGATCGGGCGCAGCCGCTCCCGCGAAGGTCGAGGCCGCATCCGGTGAGCCCCTCGTCGCCGCTCCCGCCGAGGAGCGCAACGACGCCCCGACGGAGAAGCCAGGCGCCGACAAGGAGGCGGGACGGGCATCCGGTACGTCGGAACCCGACGCCGACGTCAGCGGCGAGCCCGCACCTGCCGTCGCGGAGGAGAAGCCCGCGCCGTCACCTGCCGCCCAGCCGACGGCGCCGTCCGAGGACACCGGGAGTGCCGACGCCTCCGCCTACGTCACTCCCCTCGTCCGCCGCCTGGCGAACCAGAACAAGGTCGACCTGTCCTCCGTGAAGGGGACCGGGGTCGGCGGACGCATCCGCAAGCAGGACGTCCTCGAGGCGGCCGAAGCCCAGAAGGCGCAGGCTGCACCGCCGGCGGAGCCGCAGCCGCCCCGCAGACCGGCGCTGCCGCACCGGCACCCGCGAAGCCTGCTGCTCCCGCCGTCGAGCCGTCGAAACTCCGCGGCACCGTGGAGAAGGCTCCGCGTATCCGCCAGACGATCGCCAAGCGGATGCGCGAATCCCTCGAGGTGTCGGCTCAGCTCACCCAGGTGATCGAGGTCGACATGACCCGCATCGCCAAGCTCCGCACCGCCTCCAAGGACACCTTCCTGGCCCAGAACGGCGCGAAGCTCACCTTCCTTCCCTTCATCTCGAAGGCCGTCACCGAAGCGCTCAAGCAGCACCCGAAGCTGAACGCCTCCTTCGACGAGGAGAAGAAAGAGGTGACCTACCACGACGCCGAGCACCTGGCGATCGCGGTGGACACCGAGAAGGGCCTGCTGGTCCCCGTCATCAAGGACGCCGGCAACCTCAATCTCGGCGGACTCGCGAAGAAGATCGCCGACGTGGGGTCGCGAACCCGCAACGGTCAGATCGGTCCGGACGAGCTGTCCGGCGGCACCTTCACGATCACCAACATCGGTTCGGCCGGCGCCCTCTTCGACACTCCGATCATCAACCAGCCGCAGGTGGGCATCCTGGGCACGGGCATCATCGTGAAGCGCCCCGTGGTCATCACCGGCGTCGATGGCGACGACACGATCGCCATCCGGTCGATGATGTACCTGAGCCTGACGTACGACCACCGCCTCGTGGACGGCGCGGATGCAGGGCGTTTCCTGCAGACGCTGAAGGCCCGCCTCGAAGGCGGCGCCTTCGAGGCCGATCTCGGCCTCTAGTACCACCGACCCGCAGGGGTCGACAGGAGCCGCTTTCCTCCCGGGGAAGCGGCTTCTGTCGTCCGTACCCCGTCGGGTAGCGTCTCCCGCTCCTGGTCGCCGGTCGCGGGTCCGGGCGCACACCGATGGATCTCCTTCCCCCCGATACCTAGGATGGGGGTGAAGTACCGGACGCGACACCCGCGCCCGTCGGACAGCAAGGAGAACCATGGCTACCGTTCGCACAGCCCACACCGTCTGGAGTGGCGACCTCCCTTCCGGTTCCGGGCAGGTCACGCTCGATTCATCCGGTCTCGGTACCTACGACGTCACCTGGCGGGCCCGGGCCGAGCAGTCGGAGGGCAAGACCAGCCCCGAGGAGCTCATCGCCGCGGCGCACTCCGCCTGCTTCTCCATGGCCTTCAGCCATGCCCTCGGCGAGGAGGGCAAGACGCCCGAACGTGTAGAGACGAAGGCGGAGGTCGACTTCCAGCCGGGTACGGGCATCACCGCCATCCGCCTGACCCTCGATGCCAGCGTCCCGGGGCTCTCCGAGGAGGACTTCCAGCGGGTTGCGCAGGCAGCCAAGGAGGGGTGCCCGGTGTCGCAGGCACTCGCCGGCGTCAAGGACATCTCGCTGACGGCCACGCTTCAGAGCTGATTCGACGGAATCGACCAGAGGAGACGGAAGGACCCCGGGCAGCGCCCGGGGTCCTTCCCGCGTCAGCACGGCTCCGTCAGCACCGGTCGTCGCCCCTTTCGGGCATCGGGTCAGCCTCGCAGGTCCTGCGGTCGGGGCGGTAGCGCGCCCGGTCTGCGGCCCGGATAGCCGTCCTTCAGCGGCGGCACGTCGGTGGGGATCTCCGCGAGCATCTCCCGGAGGATGCCGACGCCGTGCTCGAGCTGGGGGTCCTCCCCTGCCGCATGGGCGTGCGGCGGGAAGGGGACCTCGATGTCCGGATCGACCCCGTGGTTCTCGATCGACCAGCCCACTCCGCCCACGACATGGAAGCCGTAGCGGGGCTGGTTGACGCCCGTACCGTCGGCCAGCTTGAAACGTCCGTCGATGCCGATGACACCGCCCCAGGTCCGGGTTCCGATCACCGGCCCGATGCCCCGCAACTTCGCCACCTGGGTGATGATGTCGCCGTCGGATCCCGCGAACTCGTCGGTGAGCACGACCACGGGACCGCGAGGCGCATGGGCGGGATACGTGCCCGGCACCTCGCCGCGCGGCATGGACCAGGCCGTGACGCGCCGCCCGATCAGCTCCGCGACCAACTGCGACGTATGTCCCCCGCGGTTTCGACGCACGTCGATCACCAGGGCGTCACGGGCCGTCTCCCGGTCCAGGTCGCGGTGCAGCTGACCCCACCCGTTGGCGACCATGTCGGGGATGTGGAGGTACCCGAAGCGGCCCTCGGAGGCGCGCCGGACCGTAGCCCTGTTCGCCGCGACCCAGGTCTGGTAGCGCAGGCGCTCCTCGCTCCGGAGGGGGACGACGGCGACACGACGGCGGCCGTGCCCGTCCGACGAACGCACGGTCAGCTCCACCGCCACCCCTGCCGCGCCGGTCAGGAGCAGTGAGGGACCGAACAGAGCAGGAACGGGTACACCATCGATCGCTTCGATGACGTCGCCGGCCCTGACCGCGACCCCGGGCGCGCTGAGCGGGGAGATCGCACGCGGGTCGGACGACTCGGTCTCGAAGACGCGCGTCACCGCCCAGCCCCCGTCAGCGGGCGCGAACTCCGCACCGAGGAAGCCCTGGTGGCCTCCCGGCTCGGCGACCACCGCAGGCGCGACATAGGCATGGGACGTCCCCAGCTCCCCGTGCAGTTCCCAGAGGAGATCGACGAGGTCATCATGACTCCCCAATCGGTCGACCAGCGGCAGGTAGCGCTCCCGGATGGCCTCCCAGTCCACGCCGGCCATGTCCTCGGTCCAGAAGAAGTCCCGCTGGAGCCGCCAGGCCTCCTCGAAGGCCTGCGTCCAGACGCTGAGAGGGTCCAGCAGGACCCGGACGCGATCCAGTGCCACGCCGACCTGCTTCGGCGAATCCGGCTCCGTCCTGCTGTCGGTCGGGATGGCCGTGACCGTCCCGTGGGCCCTGTGCACCGCGGTGGACCCGTCCCGGCTGATGTCATAGGCGTCGATGTCCGCTGCGAGCACCTCGACGGTCCGGCGGCTCAGGTCGAAGCGCTCGAGGCGCCGCGCCGGCTCCTCGTCCGATGTCGACGCGCGCCCGTCGCCCGTGACTCCCCCGATCTCCCCGGCCGTCCACAGCAGGGCGCCCTGCACCGCCCTGAGATCGTCATAGGTTCCCTGCCCGACCGGAAGCGCGATGGTACGTGCCATCAGGAGGTCGGGATCGACGACGACGGCCGCCGGCTCCTTCCCCCTGCTGCTGTCGCCCTTACCTTCGGATTGCGCGCCGTCGCCGCCGGCCGGCGCGGTACTCGGACCGAAGGGTGAAGGCGTACCCCCCGCGAGCGCCACGAGGTAGGGCTTGGTGGACGCCGGGAAGCTGAGGTCGAATCGGTGCGTGTCGTAGACGGGGTCGAAGCTCCTGTCCGACAGGAAGGCGAGGTACTTGCCGTCGGGCGTGAAGGTGGGCGACCAGTCCCTGAACCGTCCGTCCGACACGTCCATGATCTCCCCGGCTTCCCCTACGCCCGTGAGCCGGATGCGGCTCCGCGACCCCTCCTGCGCCATCGGCTCGGCCCAGGCGAGCCACGCCGAGTCGTGCGAGAAGGTGACCGTCTCGATCGCACCCTGATCCGTGGTGACGATCCTGCGACGGGCACCGCTGTCGATCGTCACGAGGTCGAGGGCGCCGGTCTCCGAGGGAACGGCGAGGTGCCTGCCGTCCGGGCTGACGGCGAGCGCCGTCGCCCGGAAACGCCCTTCGAAGGCGAAGCGCTGCAGCACCTCTCCGGCGGACGAGGACTGGGCGTCCACCAAGGCCGCCTCACCGTCGGTCCCCCCGTCGCCATCGCCGTGGTGGTGAGGCACCTCCGCCGTGGCCGGGTCCTCACCCGCACTGACGCCGTTCACGGTTGCCTTGCCGCGGGCAGGTTCCTGTGCCGTCCGCAGACTCACAGCGCTGACCGGCGCGGGGAGAACCACCGCTTCGTCGTCCCGCCCGACGGGGCTTCGGGTCGGGGACGTCCCCGCCGCTTCGCCGGGTGTCGGGGCGCGCCCGGCAACCCCCGCTCGGCGCCCGGCAACCCCCGCTCGGCGCCCGCGAAAACATCCCGCACGTACAGCGCCTCCTCGCCGCCGTGGTCGGCGATGTAGGCGATCCTCGTGGCATCGACCGGGCGGCCGAGGCGGGCCCTCACCCCCGGGGTCGCCTCGATGACGCGTGACGGCCCGTCCTGATGCGTCAGCCAGTGGAGCGTCCCGTGAGCCTCCACGATCGAGGCGGATCCGTCTGCCGTCGGGACGGCAGCGGCGAGGTGGCGGTCGACCTTCAGCGGTTGGGGGCGACGTGCTGTGGCCGCCGAGCCGAGCGTGATGGACAGCCGGATGGCTGCGTCCTCGAGGGAGGGCAGGATCCACAGGCTTCCGGCGGACTCGAAGACGATCCGGGTTCCGTCGGTACTGGCATGTCGCACGTAGAACTCGTCGTGGTCGGTGTGGCGGCGGAGGTCCGCGCCCGTCCGGTCGACGGAGTAGAGGTTGCCGTACCCCTCGTGGTCGGACAGGAAGGCGACTCGGCCATCGACCCACATAGGGTCGCTGAGGTTCCCGTCCAGTTCAGGCAGGAACCTCTCGAAGTCGCCGCTGCCGTCGTCGTCGATCCAGAGCTTGCCCGCGGTACCCCCGCGGTAGCGCTTCCACCAGGCCGGTTCACGCGTCAGGACGCTGCCGATCACCACCGGCTTCTCATCTCCCAGTGCAGGGCCTTCGACGACGGTGTCCACCGGCCCGAAGGGCAGGACGGACTGCGCCGATCCGTCGAGGGGCACCCGGTAGGCCCAGCTCAGCCGCGAGTCCTCGTGGCGGAAGGCACTCGTGGCCAGGACCTCACCGGAGGCGGTGAAACCCTTGACGCGCGTGCTCTGGTGTCCCCAGAAGGTGAGCCGGCGGAAATCGCCTCCCTCGACGTCGGCGGCAACGACCTCGGGCGCGCCGCCCTGCACGACGGTCCAGGCGATCGTGGTGCCGTCGGGTGAGAAGCGGGGGTTCCTGGCGACGAGTTGCATCGCCGAGATGCGCCAGGCGCGGCCCCCGTCCAGTGGAGCCACCCAGACGTCGTTCTCGGCGACGAAGGTGACGCGGTTGCCGTGGAGGTGCGGATAGCGGAGGTAATCTGAGCCCATTCGTCGATCTTAGCCACGGGGCCGTGGTGGCCACCTCCCCTCCAGGCGCATGCTCACGCCTCCCTGGTAACGACGCGTCCAGGGTCCCGGTACCTTTCCCGGGAGACAAGTGGTTCGATGGAGCAATGCGCATCCTCCTCGCCGGCGCGTCCGGAACCATTGGAACCGCCCTCACCCGACAGCTGGAGAAGAACCACGAGGTGAGGCGCCTCGTGCGCCGGGAGCCGAAGGGAGCCTCGGAGGTGCGCTGGAACCCCTCCGCAGGGGAACTCGACGTGGCCGCGATCGAGTGGGCGGACGCCGTCGTCAATCTCTCAGGTGCGGGCATAGCCGGCGGCCTGTGGACGCGGTCGTACAGGGAGAAGCTGTACTCCTCCCGCATCCGGCCCACCCGCACACTCGTCCAGGCGATGAACAAGGCCCGGAATCCCCCACAGGTCTTCGTCAGCCAATCTGCGTCGGGGTACTACGGTGATCGCGGGGACGAGGTCCTGACCGAGGCTTCGGTGTCCGGACAGACCCTCCTCGCCGACATCTGCAGGCGGTGGGAGGAGGAGGCGCTCGGTGCCCCGGAATCGGTCCGTGTGGTCCTCGCCCGCACCGGCATCGTCATGGCGAAGGACGGCGGAGCCCTTCCGAACCTCCTGATACCGATACGGCTCTTCGCCGGCACGTCCCTCGGCTCCGGACGCCAGTGGTGGCCCTGGATCAGCCTGAATGACGAAGTCCGGGCCCTCGAGTTCCTGCTCACCTCGTCCCTCAGCGGCCCTGTCAACCTCAGCGCACCGGCTCCCGCCCACCTCGACGACATCACGCTCCAGCTCGGCAGGGCTTTCCACCGGCCCGTCTGGTTCAGGGTTCCGGCTGTCATCCTGACCACTGTCATCGGGCAACTCGGTTTCGAGCTCCTGCTGGTCAGCGCACGCATGGAGCCCCGCGCACTCACGCGTGCCGGATTCGCCTTCGACGAACCCACGCCCGAATCCCTCGCGCAGTGGGTGAGGAGAGTCGTCTCGGGTTAGGTCCGACCGAGTGCTTCCTGCATCAGCCAGCGGGTCCTCCGCTCGGTCATGGTCCTGGCGACACGACCGAGTGGATGCGCCAGCCCGAACCGGAGTTCCAGAGGACGAAGACGAGGTCCTGCTCACCGGCCGCCATCAGAGGAATCGGGGTCCTCGCGTCCGGTGACGGGTCCTTCGGGGGCGATGACCGGGTCTCCGTGTAGGACGAGAACTTCGCCGTCGCTCGGATCACGGACACCTCCGTGGCGTCGGGCGGACTCGTGACGGCCGGAAGAGCAGCGATCTGTGGCATGGCAGTGAGCTCCACCTCCGACAGCACCGACGGTGCCCTGATCGTGATCGACAGGTCCCGGAGCTCACGGCCCGAATCCGCGAGCGCGGTGACCGAATCATGGTCGGCCGAGAGCGCCGGCGACCCCTCGACGGCAACTCCTGCCAGCAGGCCGGGATCCGCCGTCGCGAACGCCCTCGCCCGCAGTGCCGCGAGTCCTCGAGCGCGGAGACAGGGTCGAGGGGCCGGCCCCCGGGAGCGCTGACCGGAGCGGGGTGGACGTCCCGTCCCCGATCCCGTCACGCTCGCGGTCATCATCGACGGGAGCAGGCTCGGTGACGCCCTGCGAGGCCGGAAGCTCACCGTCGGTCGCCCCGCCACTCTGCGACGCCGGTCGGGTCAGCAGCTGTTCCGGGGCTACCGGGCCACCGAGCGTCAGGGCGATGCCCGCCAGAAGCAGGGCGCCGGCAGCCAGTCCTGCCGCCAGAGCCAGCCGACGTCGACCATGTCCGTCGGTCCGGGAGTGGTCGGTCCGGGAGTGAACGCGGGCCGGACCTGCAGGAATGGACTCGCTGTGCACCTTCCTCCGGCGAGCTGGCGGCGGGACGGTACTGCTCACCTGGGGCGACGGACGCTGCCGCCGTCGGGGATGTCCGTGCAGAATCCGTCGCCACCCCTCCCGCGGAGGAACCGAGGGGCCGGCGGCGCGCTGCGTGAGCAGTTCAGGCAGGACGCTCGTGTGAACGGCCGGCACCAGATTGACCGCGACAGGTGCGGAACTCGCGAGCAGCGTCCGCGCGACGTCGTCCGCCGACGGCCGACGGTCGGTGCTGGAGCTCAATCCGTCCTCGATGAGTTGCATGAGTATCCGAGGAACGTCGGGGACAACCAGGGCGAGGGGCGGGCGCTGTTCGGTCGGTCCGGGGATGCGGCCGGTCAGGGCGAACCACGCCACCGCGGCCAGCGCGAAGACGTCGGCGCGGGTATCGAAGGAGCCGGCGCTCGACGGATCGACGAATCCTGGGGTCCCGACCACTGCTTCGGGGTCGGCACCGAGCAGCCGCGCCGTGCCGAAGTCGGCGAGCAGGGGTTTCCCCTCATGGGTGAAGAGGATGTTCGCCGGGGTCACATCTCCGTGCGACGCTCCCGCACGGTGCAGGTGACCCAGGGCCTGGGCGATCGGCGCCAGGGCCGTCACCACCTCGGGGATCGGCAGCGGTCCGCGGCTCGCTACAAGGCCCAGCAGCGATCCGCCGGCGGCGAGGTCCATCAGCAGACCCGGGCCCTGATCGGTTTCGAGGATGCGATGGACCGGCAGCAGGTGGTCGTGTCTGAAGCCCTGCAGCAACCGGAGTTCCTGTCCGACATCCGCAGGGGCGTAGCGCGGATAGACGGCTGCCCACCCGTCGGAAGCGCCCGTACCCGCCGCGGCGCCGGCTGCCCTTCGTCCGCGGCGAGCCGTCGTCCGCGCCGTGGTCCGAAGGACTTCCGGACCGGGTCCTGACAGGGGCCGACCGGCTACTTTGAGTGCGAACCGTTGTCCGCCGTCGTCCGTCACCAGCCAGACGAGGGACGAACCGCCCCTACCGAGGAGCCGTCCGACGTCGAAGCCGTCGAGGGAGGGAGGCCGTCCGTCCGTCCCGTCGTCGCCGGGATCGCGGTTCCCGGCCGGGGCGGTCCCGTCGATACCGGTCCGGTCGATGCCGATCCCGGTGCGCGAGGTACGCGGGGCGAAGTCACTCATGCATCAGTTCTAGGTCATGAGTGGACGCCGGAACGGGTTATCCACAGGCGCCGAGGGAACGAGGCCTCAGGGGTCCACCGCGTACCCGAGCGCGAGATCCGCACCATTGACGCCCCTGATCCCCCAGTTCACCTTCGCAGTCTCCGTGATCGTGATCTCGACGCTGGAAGGTGCGATCCCCGGCCCTGCTGCTATGCGGACGAACATCTGACGGAGCAGCTCGCGTTTGACGGTCTCGGACCTGCCCTCGAACATCGAGATCTCGATGATGGTGTAGTCCTCGCCCCGGTCCTGCGGATGGAGGAAATCGCGTGGCTCGAGCGCGATGAACCGGTGGAACCGCTTGTCCACCGGGTACGCGAGTGCCGAGACGACTGCCTCGTGGATGGCATCCGAGAGCGAGTCCCGGTGCTGCTCGATGGAATCACGGTGTCCGTAGACGATGATCTGCACCATGTCGGCCACCGTACCGCCCCACCCCCGCGTTCGGGCACATCGACTCCTGTCGACGCTCCCGCTCACGTCATCCGGGGACGCTGACGCATCGGGAGGGGCGCTCGGGCTGTCTCCCGTCGACCGGGCGCGCGTCGGGGAAGTGTCACCCGACGGGACTACGCTTGGTTCATGACACTTGTTCTGTCGCGCGTCGGTCTGGCTCCGGACTACATCGAGTACACCCGCGGCTGGGAGATGCAGAAGGTCCTGCATGCACAGGTGGTCGAGGGCACGGCACCCAGCACGGTCCTCCTCCTGGAACACACCGCCGTCTACACGGCCGGCAAGCGCACCGAGGACCACGAGAGACCGTTCGACGGCACACCCGTGGTTCCCGTGGACCGTGGCGGCAAGCTGACCTGGCACGGTCCGGGTCAATTGGTGGGATACCCGATCCTGGCACTGCCGGACCCGGCTCGCGTCGCCGACTACGTGCACACCCTCGAGGAGATCATCATCGCCATCCTCGGACACTTCGGTATCGACGGCATCCGCATCGAGGGTAGATCAGGGGTATGGCTGGCGGCGACGCCGGACGGTCCCGCCAGGAAGATCGCGGCCATCGGGATCCGGGTGAAGGACCGCGTGACCATGCACGGCTTCGCCGTCAACTGCAGCAACGAGCTGGGGCCGTTCCAGCAGATCGTCCCCTGCGGCATCAGCGATGCCGGAGTGACGACCATCTCCGCCGAGTGCGGCCGGACAGTTGCTCCCGCTGAGATCGTTTCGCTTATCGAGGCCGAACTGCGCAAGAATGAGGCGTTGCTGGTGGGCAGTGGCGATACCGGCACCGCCCACGCCGAATCCACAGAAGGAGCTCTACTGTGAGCCTTGCACCCGAGGGTCGCCGCCTGCTGCGCGTCGAGGCGCGTAACGCCGAAACGCCCGTCGAGCGCAAACCGGACTGGATCAAGGCCAAGGTCAACATCGGTCCCGAATTCGTCGCGATGAAGAACCTCGTGAAGAAGGAGGGTCTCCACACGGTGTGTGAGGAGGCCGGATGTCCCAACATCTTCGAATGCTGGGAAGACCGCGAGGCGACCTTCCTCATCGGCGGATCGGAATGCACGAGGCGATGCGACTTCTGCCAGATCGACACCGGAAAGCCCCAGCCGCTGGACCGGAGCGAGCCGTTCAAGGTGGCACAGTCCGTCAAGTCGATGAATCTCCGTTATGCCACCGTCACGGGCGTCGCACGTGATGACCTCCCCGATGAGGGCGTCTGGCTCTACGCCGAGACGATCCGCCAGATCCACAGCATGAATCCCGGAACGGGCGTCGAGATCCTGATCCCCGACTTCTCCGGACGGCCCGAGCACATCGCGGCGATCTGTGACGCGGCACCGGAGGTCTTCGCGCACAATGTGGAGACCGTGCCCCGCATCTTCAAGCGGATCCGGCCGGCCTTCCGGTACGAACGTTCCCTCGACGTCATCACGCAGGGGCGTGATCGCGGGATGGTGACGAAATCAAATCTCATCCTCGGCATGGGTGAGACGCGCGAGGAGATCTCCGCAGCCCTCCGGGACCTGCACGAAGCCGGGTGCGACCTCATCACCATCACGCAGTACCTGCGCCCGAGCGAGCGCCACCTCCCCGTGGACCGCTGGGTGAAACCCGGCGAGTTCGTCGAGCTGAGCCAGGAGGCGGAGGACATCGGTTTCCTGGGCGTGATGAGCGGCCCGCTGGTGCGCTCCTCCTATCGCGCCGGACGCCTGTGGGCACGGGCGATGCGGAAGAAGGGCCTCGAACTGCCGGCAGAACTCGCCCACCTGGACGAATCAGGTTCCGCTCTGCAGGAAGCGTCCTCGCTCCTGGCAGGCTGACGAACCTTCCACCGGACGGTGGTCGGCCCGGTGCCAGGACGCCGTCGGGTCATCCCGTAGAATCGAAGGACTATGTCGCACACGATCGATCCTTCAGGCTCACCCACGCCCAGACGCCGCCTTTTCTCGCGCAAGCCGAAAGCCGAGAAGGGGCCGAAGAAGACCGGGCGCATGAAGCAGGTGGCCGAGGTCTTCAAGATGACGCGGCGCAATGACCCCGCCGTGGTCTGGTTCATGCTGCTCGCGTTCGTCGGCATCATCGCGGTCGGCCTGCTCATCGGCCTCCTGATCAACAACATCATCACCCTCATGATCATCGCCGTCCCCCTGGCGTTCCTCGCGGCGATCTTCATCCTGTCGAGGCGTGCCGAACGGGCCGCCTTCTCCCAGATCGAGGGAAAGCCGGGTGCGGCCGGCGCGGCCCTGAGCGTCCTTCGACGAGGCTGGATCCTGCAGGAACAACCCGTGGCGGTCAACCCGCGGACCCAGGACGCCGTCTTCCGTGTGATCGGCCGGCCCGGTGTCATCCTCGTGTCGGAGGGGCCGTCCACCCGGGTCAAACAGCTCGTCGACGGTGAGAAGCGCAAGATGACCCGCATCATCCCGAACGTGCCGATCCACGTCATCGAGACCGGCCGGGGTGATCGGCAGGTGCCGCTCTCGAAGGTTCCCAAGACCGTCCAGAAGCTGAAGAAGACCCTGACCAAGCAGGAGGTCTACGCCGTCGACAAACGGCTGACGGCCCTCGGTACGAAACTCCCCATCCCCAAGGGCGTCGATCCGTTCAAGGCCCGCCCGGACCGCAAGGCGATGCGCGGACGCTGACCTCCCGGTCGACGACGAGAAGAGCCCCTCCCATCGGGAGGGGCTCTTCGTCTGCCAGTCACGACAGTGCTGGGCAGGGAGAGCTAGATCCGGAAGAGTCCTGTGTTGCGGGCCCGGTCGTGCAGGCCCCGCTGGTCGGCGTCGACGACGAGCGGGGGAACCACGAGGCACACGAGGACGCTGCGGATGAGGGCGGTGAGGTACCCGGCGGGTCGGCCGTCGAGGGTCTGCACCTGCATGCGGAGCACCCGATGGCCGATGCTGTAGCCGAAGAAACCCACCAGGAGGACCTGCTCGGCCAGGAAGATGGCCAGGGTGGCAAAGCCGTCGTATCCGAAGAAGGCCGCGGACACCAGGGAACAGAAGGCCCAGTCGATCAGGAGCGCGCCGGTCCGCGGGACGAAACGGGCGATGGACCCCGGCCCCGATTCGGGCCGTCCGAGTCGTTGGCCCGGCCACTGCTGGCCGCCGGAGGACGGGGGGCCCTCCATCCAAGAACCGAGGTCGTTTCTGTTTACCACGGTCCAAGCCTACCCGCGGGTGCCCGGCTGCCCGCCCGCATTATGCCCCTGCCACCCCGGGCGCGCTAGGGTGGGATGCGTAGTTCACGCCATGTAACGTCCCGGAAACAAGAGTGACACCAGCGGGAAACTGCTCGCTTCTAGAGTTGGAACGAGTCGCGGCAGCGTTCCATCCTGCCGGAGCTCGTGTCATCCCAAGCGGTGCAGGGACACGCGCTGGCGCCGGATTTCCCCAGCCATGCGTTAGGAGCATGAATCGATGTTTAAGAATGCGGACGAGGTCCTCAAGTTCATCGCCGATGAAGACATCAGGTTTGTTGATGTCCGGTTCACCGACCTTCCGGGGGTGCAGCAGCACTTCAACGTCCCGGCCAAGTCGGTGGACGCCGATTTCTTCATCCATGGTCAGCTCTTCGACGGGTCCTCGATCCGAGGCTTCCAGGGCATCGCCGAATCGGACATGCAGCTCATCCCCGACGTGACGACGGCGTTCGTCGATCCATTCCGGGCCGAGAAGACCCTCGCGCTGAACTTCTCCATCGTCAACCCGCGCACGGGCGACCCCTACCACCGCGACCCCCGCAGCGTCGCCGAGCGTGCCGAGGCGTACCTCTCCTCGACCGGGATCGCGGACACGGCCTTCTTCGCACCCGAGGCCGAATTCTTCATCTTCGACAACGTCCAGTACGAATCCTCGCCCCAGGGCAGCTTCTACAAGGTGGACTCGATCGAGGCGCCCTGGAACTCCGGGCGTGAGGAAGTCGGCGGCAACCTCGGCAACAAGACCCCCTTCAAGGGCGGGTACTTCCCGGTCTCCCCCGTGGACAAGCAGGCAGACCTCCGCGACGCCATCTGCGTCGAGCTCGACAAGGCGGGCCTCGAGGTCGAGCGCTCGCACCACGAGGTGGGCGGAGCCGGTCAGGCCGAGATCAACTACAAGTTCACGACCATGACCCATGCCGCGGACGACCTCCAGAAGTTCAAGTACATCGTGAAGAACGTCTCCAACGCGTGGGGCAAGTCGGCCACCTTCATGCCGAAGCCGATCTTCGGCGACAACGGTTCGGGCATGCACTGCCACCAGTCGCTGTGGGCCGGTGGAGAGCCGCTCTTCTACGACGAGCGCGGCTATGCCGGACTTTCGGACATGGCCCGCTGGTACATCGGCGGGCTCCTGAAGCATGCCTCCGCGGTCCTCGCCTTCACCAACCCGACGGTCAACTCCTACCGCCGCCTGGTCAAGGGCTTCGAGGCACCGGTCAACATGGTGTACTCGCAGGGCAACCGCTCGGCCGGTATCCGCATCCCGATCACCGGATCCAACCCCAAGGCCAAGCGCATCGAGTTCCGCGCACCGGATCCGTCGTCGAACCCGTACCTCGCCTTCGCCGCGCAGCTCATGGCAGGTCTGGACGGGATCAAGAACCGCATCGAGCCGGCCGATCCGATCGATAAGGACCTCTACGAGCTTCCCGCCGAGGAAGCCAAGGGCATCCAGGTCGCTCCGGCTTCACTCGAGGAAGCCCTCCTGGCGCTCGAGGCGGACAACGAGTTCCTGCAGGCCGGCGACGTGTTCACGCAGGATCTGATCGACACATGGATCGAGTACAAGCGCGAGATGGAGATCAAGCCGCTCTCGCTGCGCCCGAACCCCTACGAATTCGAGCTCTACTACGGCGTCTAGCTGGACCACGGGCCGCAGGCGGGGATAGTCCGCAGACGGTCCTACGACGTCACTGGCAGACGAGGAGGGGTGTTCCGGATCGACTCCGGGACACCCCTTCTCGTTCTCGTCTCCGGGACCCCGCACGACTCCATGGGGACACCGGCGCGCAGGGGGTCCTGATGTCCGCGGACGGATGTGGCGCGATATCGGCAACCCCGGCAATCGGGTGTATTACCCGAAGATTCGCTCAAGATCCCGTTGCGGAGGAAGGAATCGTGCGAAGCTCGCTTCGGCGTCCATAGGGGCCGCCCATCACCTGGGGACTTCCGTGAAAATTCCATCCGCGCTGACCGCTGTCCTGACCGCCGGCCTCCTGCTCCTCGGCGGCATCGCCGCTCCCGCTGACGCCGGAGCGACCTACGTCACCAACCTCCGCGCCGCAGCACGAGCACTTCCCGTCGCCAACGAGAACAACGCGGGCTACGATCGCGACCGGTACTTCGGCGGCTGGAAGGACAGCGACAAGGACTGCCAGGACACCCGCGCCGAGGTCCTCGTCGCCGAGACCAAAGCCGCACTCTCCTACACGACGACCCGACGCTGCACCGTTTCCACCGGACGCTGGACGACCAGCTTCGACAACAAGGTCCACACCTCGGCGAAGACCGTGCAGATAGACCACACGGTCCCCGTTGCAGAAGCCTGGGGGTCCGGTGCCAGGAACTGGACCCAGACCCGCCGTGTCGCGTTCTACAACGACATCGGTTATGCCGGCACCCTCAACGCCCAGACCACGCTGCTCAACCAGCAGAAGCAGGCCAAGGGCCCCGAGGACTGGATGCCTCCGAGCAACCGCTGTTCGTACGTCTCCCAGTGGATCACCGTCAAGGCCCGCTGGGGGATGACCGTGGACTCCCGCGAGAAGGCGGCCCTGGTGAAGATCGCCGACTCGTGCCCGGCCGCGCAGCTCACGATCACCAGGTACTGACACGTCGGCGGGCCGTGGACGGCCCCAGCCGTGGCCGCTCTGTCCATAGCCGCCGTCGTCGCAGGAGACCTGCCGAACGCTAGTACCCGTAGAAGTGCCGCTCGAAGACGGCTCGGCTCCGGCGGGTCGCCCGCAGGTAGTCCTCCTCGAGGTCGGATCCGCTACCCGGTCCGTAACCGCACCACCGGGCTACCGCCTCCAGGTCCCGTCGCGGTGACGGCAACAGGTCGGAGGATCGCCCGGTCCAGATGACGTTGGCCGCCCTGATCCGGGTAGCGAGGCTCCAGCTCTCACGCAGCGTCGTGACGTCCTCCTCCGCCAGGAGCCCTTCCGACCCCAGAACCTCCAGCGCGGCCAGCGTGGACTGCACCCGCAGTCCCGGGACGGCGTGGGCGTGCTGGAGCTGGAGCAGCTGCACGAGCCATTCGACGTCGCTGAGAGCGCCCCGTCCGAGCTTGAGGTGCCTCGAAGGGTCAGCGCCGCGTGGGAGTCTCTCCGCTTCCACGCGTGCCTTGATCCGGCGGATCTCCCGGACGTCGGCCTCGCCGAGTTCCTGCGGGTACCGCACCGGGTCGATGAGCGCGATGAAGTCGGCCGCCAGTCCGTCGTCCCCGGCGAGCGGCCTGGCCCGCAGGAGGGCCTGCGCCTCCCAGACGAGGGACCAGCGCCGGTAGTACTCCCTGTAGGAATCGATGGACCGCACCATGGCGCCCTGCTTGCCCTCGGGACGCAGGGCGACATCGATCTCGAGGACGCGTTCGGCGAGGACCGGCGGTTTGCACGGCTGGGTCAGCAGGGCAGCAAGGCGACCCACGATCCTCTCCGCCTGTTTCTGCGCGGCGGGTTCATCGACCCCCGGGAGCGGTCGGTGGACGTAGATCACGTCCGCGTCCGAACCGTAGGTGATCTCCCGACCTCCCTGGCGACCCATGGCCATGACGACGACGTCGGTCAGCTGCTCCTCCCCGTCGAACACCTGCTTCTCGGCGACGTGCAGGGCACCCAGGATCGCCGCCCGGTCCGCATCGGCGAGGGCCTGGCCCACATCGGCCTGCGACAGGAGGTTCGAACTGTCGGCGATCGCTATCCGCAGGAGCTCACGGCGGCGGATGAGGCGGATCAGTCGGATCGCCTCACCGGGCTGGGGGTGCCGCGACATCTTCGACTGGATCTCCTGCCACTGCGCGTCGAAACTGTCGGGGACGAGCGCGGAGTCCGACCCGAGCCACTGCGTCGACTCCGGTGAGACCTCGAGCAGGTCGGTGATGAACCGGCTGCTCGAGAGGACGACACAGAGCCGCTCGGCCGCGGCGTTGGAGTCGCGCAGCATGCCGAGGTACCAGTGGCTCTCGCCGAGCGACTCGCTGAGGCGGCGGAAACCGAGCAGCCCTGCGTCGGGATCGACACCGTCGGCGAACCAGGCCAGGAGGATGGGCAGCAACTGCCGCTGGAGCATCGCCCGACGCCGCAGGCCACCCGTGAGGGCCTCGATGTGCCGCATGGCCCCGCGCGGATCCTGGTATCCGAGCGCCGCGAGGCGGGCCTGAGCGGCTTCGGCCGTCAGCTGGACGTCCTCGGGCTGAAGTGTCGCGGCGTTGTTGAGCAGCGGCCGGTAGAAGATCGATTCGTGGAGGCGCTTGACCAGTCGCCGCGTCCGCTGCCACTTCTCGTGCAGGCTCTGGGCGCTCGGCCGGATCGTGACCATGCATCCCTCCGAGGACCGGGCGAGGGCGCGGAGGGACGTCTCGTCGTCGGGCATGAGGTGGGTCCGCCGCATCTGCATGAGCTGGATGCGGTGCTCGAGGACGCGCAGGTAGCGGTAGGCGTCGTCGAGATCGAGGGCATCGGATCGTCCGATGTAACCGGCCGCACTCAGCGCCTCGATCGCCGTCACGGTGTCCCTGACCCTGAGTGATTCGTCGAGCCGGCCGTGGACGAGTTGCAGCAGCTGCACGGTGAACTCGACGTCGCGCAACCCCCCGGGCCCGAGTTTGAGCTGCCGCGCCTCCTCGTCCCGGGGAATGTTGTCGGTCACCCGACGGCGCATGGCACGGACAGCCTCGACGAACCCCTCGCGCTGCGACGACGCCCAGACGAAGGGAGCGATGGCCTCCTCGTATCGGCGCCCGAGGTCGGGGTCCCCTGCCGCGGCGCGTGCCTTGAGCAGTGCCTGGAACTCCCAGGTCTTCGCCCACCGCTCGTAGTAGGACACGTGGGACTGCAGTGTTCGCACGAGCTGCCCGTCCTTGCCCTCGGGCCGCAGGTTCGCGTCGACCTCCCAGAGCGCGGGCTCGGTCCCGGGGGAATACACGCCCCGGGCCATGCCGGAGGCGAGCCCCGTGCCGATCCTCGTGAGCGTGCTGTCGTCGAGGTCGTCCCCCTCGACCACGTAGACGACGTCCACGTCGGAGATGTAGTTGAGCTCGCGCGCGCCGCACTTGCCCATCGCGATGACCGCGAGTTTCACCCGTGCCACGACGTCGGGACCGTACACCTCGCCCAGCTCGGCGCGCGCGACGGCGAGGGACGCTTCCAGCGCGGCGCCCGCGAGGTCGGCGAGCTCGCGCGCGACGACAGGCAGGTAGTCCACGGGTGCGCAGTGCCCGAGATCCCGCACCGCGAGATCCGTCACATGGCGCCGGTAGGCGACGCGCAACGCGCGGTGGGATTCCGTCCCGGTGAGGCTCGCGATGGGGTTGTCCTGTGCCGGATCGGCTCCGACGGACCGCAGCAGGGCCGCCCGCGCGTCCTCCGGAGTCACGACGGGGAGCGTCGGAGGACCGGGGTGGACGACGTCGAGGTGGCCCGGGTGGCGCATCAGGAACTCTCCCAGGGCCTCGGAGGCTCCGAGCAGGCGGAACAGCGCGCCCCTGCGGGCCTCGTCGGAGAACGTCGCCGACACGGCCTCCCGGTCGACCGCCAACAGCCTCACGAAGGACTGGAGAGCGAGATCCGGGTTCCCTGCCGCGGCGAGCCCGGCGAAGAGGTCGTCGTCGTTCAGGCCGCGCAGTTCAGGAGCATCCAGGAAGCGCCGGCTCTTCTCGAGGTCCGTGAAGCCGTAACTGATCAGCTTTCGGTTGAGGCTCATCCCCCAACACTAGCGATCAGGCGGGAAGCGGCGGCCGGTCCTACAGGATGTTGAGATTCCGGCGCAGTTCGTACGGGGTCACCTGGATCCGGTAGTCGTGCCACTCGGCACGCTTGTTCCGCAGGAAGTTCTCGAAGACCTGCTCCCCGAGAATGTCCGCGACGAGCTCCGAATCCTCCATCACACGGATGGCGTCGTGGAGGCTCGCGGGCAGCGGGTCGTGGCCCATCGCCCGGCGTTCGGCGGCGGTCAGGCTCCAGACGTCGTCCTCGGCTGCAGCCGGCAGCTCATAGCCTTCCTCGATGCCCTTCAGCCCTGCTCCCAGCAGCACGGAGTAGGCGAGGTAGGGATTGCTCGCGGAATCGATGCCCCGGTACTCGATGCGCGCCGACTGGCCCTTGTTCGGCTTGTACAGCGGCACCCGGACGAGCGCGGAACGGTTGTTGTGGCCCCAGGACAGGTAACTCGGAGCCTCTCCGCCACCCCAGAGCCGTTTGAACGAGTTGACGAACTGGTTGGTCACGGCCGTGAACTCCGGAGCATGCCGCAGGATGCCCGCGATGAAGTGGCGCGCCGTCTGGGACAGCTGGAACTCCGCGCCGGCCTCGTAGAAGGCGTTGGTATCACCTTCGAAGAGGGAGAAGTGGGTGTGCATCCCGGAACCCGGGTGCTCCGAGAAGGGCTTCGGCATGAAGGTCGCGTAGCTGCCGGAGGTCAGGGCGACCTCCTTGATGATCGTCCGGAACGTCATGATGTTGTCCGCGGTCTGCAGCGCGTCGGCGTACCGCAGGTCGATCTCGTTCTGGCCGGGGCCGGCCTCGTGGTGGCTGAACTCCACGGAGATGCCCACGGATTCGAGCATCGCGACGGCGGTGCGCCGGAAATCCTGGGCCACTCCCCCAGGGACATGGTCGAAGTAGCCGGCCTGGTCGACGGGAACGGGCTGGCCGTCCAGCCCGAGCTCGGCCGACTTCAGCAGGTAGAACTCGATCTCGGGGTGGGTGTAGCAGGTGAAGCCCATGTCCGCGGCCTTGGCCAGCGTCTTCTTGAGGACACCGCGCGGGTCCGCGGTGGAGGGCTGGCCGTCCGGCGTCAGGATGTCGCAGAACATGCGGGAGGTCTGTTCCTTGTCACCGCGCCAGGGCAGGATCTGGAAGGTCGACGGATCAGGCTGCGCGAGCATGTCGGATTCGTACACGCGGGCAAGGCCCTCGATCGAGGAACCGTCGAAGCCGAGGCCCTCCTCGAAGGCACCCTCCACCTCGGCGGGCGCCAGGGCGACGGACTTCAGGGAGCCGACGACGTCGGTGAACCAGAGGCGCACGTACCGTACGTCGCGCTCCTCGATGGTTCGCAGTACGAACTCCTGCTGCCGGTTCATGACAACCTCATTCCTTGATCGTTGCCCCGGGCCGACCCGTCAGGGTGGGGGGTCGTTCACGCCCGACGTCGTACGCGGAGCGCGGGAGCGCCTCCGGGATGTCCGCGGACCAGCGGACACACGCCTGCCGTCAACACTCTACTGACCCGGACCCGCGGATCGGGGTTTGCGGGTCCAGTCTCGCGTGCCGAGGTTAACAGCTCGTTACGCCCGGGCCGCACCGGGGGCGGGCGGCAGAGCGCGCACCCTCCGGCGGGAGGGGACCGCAGAGCCGGGTCCGATAGTCTCGTGGCATGACTTCCGCTGAACTGCCCGCGCCCTACGGAGAAGGAGTTCCCGGGACGCCGGCCGCTCGAACGGGCGTCGCGAGCGACGCGAAACCGGCCGGCAGGATCCGCATCCACCATCTGCAGCAGGCCAAGGACCGGGGAACGCGCTTCGCGATGCTGACCGCCTACGACCAGTACGCGGCGCAGGTGTTCGACGGAGCCGGTATCGAGGTGCTCCTCGTGGGGGACTCCGCCGCCAACAACGTGCTCGGCCACACGACCACCCTGCCGATCACCCTCGACGAGATGATCCTGTTCAGTCGCGCTGTCACCAGGGCCACCACACGGGCCCTCGTGGTGGCCGACCTCCCCTTCGGCAGCTACGAGGTCTCACCCCAGCAGGCGGTCGAGTCGTCCGTGCGGCTCCTCAAGGAGGGCCAGGTCCACGCGGTGAAGATGGAGGGCGGGGCTGAGTACGCCGACACCGTCCGGGCCCTCGTTCGCGCCGGCATCCCGGTCATGGCGCATATCGGGTTCACCCCGCAGAGCGAGCACGCCCTCGGCGGATACCGCGTGCAGGGCCGCGGGGAGGCGTCGCGTGGCACCGTCGAGGATGCCGTCGCGCTCGCGGATGCCGGCGCGTTCTGCATCCTGATGGAGATGGTGCCGTCCGGGACGGCGGAGGCGGTCGACGCCGCCGTCCCGGTGCCGACCGTGGGAATCGGCGCCGGCCCCGGCACGACAGGACAGGTGCTGGTCTGGCAGGACATGGCCGGTCTGCGCGGCGGACGTCAGGCACGGTTCGTCAAGCAGTACGCCGATCTCCGATCGGTCCTGGCGGACGCCGCCACGGCCTACGCCGACGACGTCAGGGCGGGCACGTTCCCCGGACCGGACCACTCGTTCCAGGAGTGAGCCGCAGGACCGTCCGACCTAGTCGTCGTCCTTGTCCCACGCCTCATTGCGCTGTTTGACCTTCTCCAGGGCCTTCGCAGCCTCCGCACGCGTGGCGTACGGCCCGATCAGCTGGGACCAGTCGGACTGCCGGTCCTCCTCGATCTCGTGCGTGCGCACATTGAACCAGTACTCCGTCATGGCGACCTCCTCGATCCAGGGCGCCGGTCATGTCACCTGCCGATCGGGCATGGGCTGCTTTTCAGCCTCGGACCCGCGCCCGCTATAGGATCAAGGGTATGCCCCAGCCTTCCGCCACCGCTCCCCGCGGGACCCTGACACCCGGCACGATCTCGCCCCAGCGCCCGGTCCCCCCGGGCATCACGCGGCCGGAGTACGTCGGCAGGAAGGCTCCGACGCCCTTCACGGGGTCGGAGGTCAAGACGCCCGAGACCATCGAGAGGATCCGGGTCGCCAGCAGGATCGCGGCCCAGGCGATCGTCGAGGTCGGCAACCATGCCGAGCCCGGCGTCACCACCGACTTCCTCGACCGGATCGGGCACGAGTTCCTGCTCGACCACGGCGCGTACCCCTCCACCCTCGGCTATCGGGGCTTCCCGAAGTCGCTGTGCTCGTCGCTGAACGAGGTGATCTGCCATGGCATCCCCGACTCGACGGAACTCCAGGACGGCGACATCCTGAACATCGACATCACCGCCTACAAGGACGGTGTCCACGGCGACACGAACTACACCTTCTGCGTCGGGGAGGTCGACGAGGAGTCGCGACTCCTCGTCGAGCGCACCGAGGAGTCACTGAACCGGGCCATTCGCGCTGTCGCACCCGGACGCGAGATCAACGTCATAGGACGCACCATCGAGTCCTACGCGAAGCGCTTCGGTTATGGTGTTGTGCGTGACTTCACCGGGCACGGCGTCGGAGAAGCATTCCATACGGGCCTGATCATCCCGCACTACGACGCGCCCCCGCCTACAACCGGGTCATCGAACCCGGCATGGTCTTCACCATCGAACCGATGCTGACGCTCGGGACCATCGACTGGACCATGTGGGCGGACGACTGGACCGTCGTCACGAAGGACCGGAAGAGGACGGCGCAGTTTGAGCACACACTCGTTGTCACCGACCGCGGCGCGGAGATCCTGACCCTGCCCTGAGGCAACCGCCGCGGACCCATGCCCGCACTGCACCACCCCATCCCGGCTCGCGCCGGCCCACGCCCCATCGTCAACGGAGAATCATGGCCAAGGACACCGACAAGAAAACGAAGAAGCTCCCCACAACAGTCATCGGCGTCGACATCGGCGGGACCGGCATCAAGGGCGGCATCGTCAACCTCGACAAGGGCGTCATCGTGGGCGAGCGCTACCGCATACCGACGCCGAAGCCCTCCACTCCCGAGGCGGTCGCCGAGGTCGTCGCGCAGATCGTGGCGGAGCTCTCGTCGCGGCCCGAGGGTCCCGCTCCGGACGTCCCGGTCGGGGTGACGTTCCCCGCCATCATCCAGCACGGGGTGGCCCGCTCGGCCGCGAACGTCGACAAGAGCTGGGTCAACACCGACGTCGATGCGCTGTTCACGCAGGTGCTCGGCCGGGACGTGCACGTCATCAACGACGCCGACGCGGCCGGACTCGCAGAGGTCCGCTACGGCGCCGGCAAGGGCATCATGGGCACGGTGCTGGTGATCACCCTCGGAACCGGGATCGGCTCGGCGTTCATCTTCGACGGTAAGCTCGTTCCCAATGCCGAGCTCGGCCACCTGGAGATCGACGGGCACGACGCCGAGACCAGGGCCTCGGCCGTGGCGCGCGAACGGGACGGCATCGACTGGGACGAATACGCCGTCCGCCTCCAGCGGTACTTCTCCCACGTCGAGTTCCTCTTCTCCCCCGAACTGTTCATCGTCGGAGGCGGGATCTCCAAGAGGAGCAGCGAGTACCTGCCCTCGCTTCAGCTGCGCACCCCGATCATCCCGGCGCAGCTGAAGAACCATGCGGGCATCGTGGGTGGAGCACTGCAGGCGGCGCTCCTGTTCAGCCGCAAGGCCTGAACCGCACCTCGGAACGCAGAAGCCCGGTACGGGTCCTCCGTACCGGGCTTCTGCGTTGTCCACGGGCCCGCGCGTACATCGGAGCCGGACTGGTACCGGTGGTGGCGTCGGCTTCCCCTCCGCTGCCACCACCGGGGTCTGGGGGTCTACTGCGCCGTCAGCGGTCTCTGTGCACCGGTGGGAACGCGCTCGTTGTCCTTCGCCTGGAGGCGGAGGGTTCGGATGGCCTCCTCGAAGTCCTCGAGCGATTCGAAGCCCTGGTAGACACTGGCGAAGCGCAGATAGGCGATCTGGTCGAGCCTGCGAAGCGGCCCGAGGATGGCGAGGCCGACCTCGTGGGCGTCGATCTCGGCGACACCGCTCGCGCGCACGTTCTCCTCGACCTCCTGCGCCAGCAGCGCGAGGTCGTCCTCCGTCACGGGACGTCCCTGGCAGGCCTTACGGACACCATTGATGATCTTCGTGCGGCTGAAGGGTTCCCCGGCTCCCGAGCGCTTGATCACGCTGAGGCTCGTGGTCTCGACGGTGCTGAACCGGCGCCCGCACTGGGGGCACTGGCGGCGGCGCCGGATGGCCGATCCGTCGTCCGCGAGCCGTGAGTCCACCACACGCGAATCGGGGTTACGGCAGTACGGGCAGTACATGCTTCCCCCTTCTGCCGATCATCGCTGTCCCGACCAGTTTAGGACTAGATGTTGGGAAACGACAACACTGTAATTACCACATATGGTGGTCGGTGCGAATCAGGGGTCAGCTCTCCCCGGCAGCGAACCGCGCAGCGACCGCCTCGCCGTGCGCCGGCAGATTCTCCGCCTGGGACAGGGAGAGGATCGACGACGACACCTCGCGGAGCGCTTCGCGATCGTAGTCCACGACCTGCACCGCACGGAGGAACGTGGTCACGTTGAGGCCCGAAGCGAAGGCCGCCGTGCCGCTGGTGGGCAGCACATGGTTGGAGCCCGCGCAGTAGTCGCCGAGGCTGACGGGGCTGTGCGGTCCGACGAAGATCGCTCCGGCATTGCGGATCCTCGATGCGACGCTGCGCGCATCGCGGGTCTGGATCTCGAGGTGCTCCGCCGCGTACGCATCGCACACGGCGACGCCGTGCTCGACGTCGTCGACCAGGATCACCCCCGACTGCGGCCCGGACAGGGCTGTCCTCACCCGATCGGCGTGACGCGTCGCCGCCGCTCGGACCTGCAACGCGACGACGACGGCCGCGGCGAGCTCCTCCGAGTCCGTCACCAGGACCGAGGCCGCCTGGGGGTCGTGCTCGGCCTGGCTCACGAGGTCCGCCGCGACGAGGTCGGCGTCGGCGGAAGCATCCGCGAGGACGGCGATCTCGGTGGTACCGGCCTCCGAGTCGATGCCGACACTCCCCCGGACCAGCCTCTTCGCGGTCGCGACGAAGACGTTGCCCGGTCCGGTGATGACGTCGACCGGGTCGATGGCCTGCCCGGGCGCTTCCGCCGGAACGCCGTACGCCAACGCCGCCACGGCCTGAGCGCCGCCCATCGCGTAGACCTCGTCGACACCGAGCATCGCCGCCGCGGCGAGGATCACCGGGTGCGGCCAGCCTCCGAACTCCTTCTGCGGAGGCGAGGACAGGGCGATCGAGCCCACGCCGGCAGCCTGTGCCGGGACCACGTTCATCACGACGGAGGACGGGTAGACCGCCAGCCCGCCCGGCACGTACAGGCCGACGCGTTCCACGGCGATCCACTTCTGCGTGAGATGCGCGCCGGGCGCCACCTCCACCTCGACGTCGGCCGGGACCTGCGCGGCCGCGAAGACCCGGGCCCGGCGGATGGCCTCGTCGAGAGCCGAGCGGACATCGCCGTCGAGCCCGTCCACGGCTGCCTGGATGACAGCGGCGGGAACCCGCGGGTGCTCCTGCCGGACCCCGTCGAAGCGCAGTGCGAGTTCCCGCAGGGCGCCCAGGCCACGGGACCTGACGTCGTCGATGATGGCCTGCACGGAGGCCTCGGAGGACTGCGCGCCGGCTGCGGCCCGCGGCATCACGGCCTTCAGCTCACGCTGGGACAGCGCGCGGCCCCGGAGGTCGATGGTGCGGAAGTCCACGGAGGAGGGGGTGCTGGTCGCTGACGTCACCCGAGAAGTCTATCGGGAGCGGCACGGGCCCCTGGCGTCGCTGCAGCGTGCAGGGACGGCGCGTACGGCTTCGGTGGAACGGCGGGCGCATCCTGCCCGGGCGCGGGGCAGCGGCTTCAGGACTTCCGGGTGGCGAGGCCGACGAGGGCCGTCACGAAGATGATCAGGGCAGCCGAGGCGGGCCAGACCGCAAGGGCGCCGTAGGACTGCAGCACGAAGTCCGATCCGGGAAGGTCATCGCGCCCGTGCGGTCCGAGGAGGAGGGCCAGTCCCTCGCCCACCCCGAGGGCGAGAAGCGATCCGAGGACCGACCCGCCGACCGACGCCAGGATACGGGCCACCACTCCGGGCAACCGGAGCCGGATGGCGACGACGGTCCCCACGACGATTCCCGCGAGGAGTTCCAGCCCGGCGAGGGTGAGATCCCGCAGCACCCACTCGTCGGCGGAGGTCGGATCCCCGAAGAGACGTCCCGTGGGTGCGAGCAGCCACCAGAGGGCTCCGACGACGGCGCCCAGCAGGATCGTCGAGCCGAGCCACCAGAACACTCCCGCGGGAGGCACCGACCTCCTGTCCTCGGCGACCGCGTAGACAGGAGGGGGGTAGGTGCTCGAACCGGTGTCCGGCTCCTGGCTAGCGCGCATGACTTCTACATTAACAAACCATCCGGCACCCGCCGGCCGCGCCTACTGTGGGGAGGGCAGCACCAGGTCCCTGCCGCGCGCGCGTGCCCCGGAACCGCTGCCCACAGCTGTCGATTTACGGAGGAAACCACGTGAACAACCAGAGCACGGCGCCGGCAGGCCGACCCCCCGCTTCCGAGCTGCACGGGGAGTCGTTCCGCGAGGTCTTCCGCCGCCACGCCGCGGGGGTCGCCATCATCACCGCGACCTACGAAGGGGTTCCGTACGGCTTCACCGCGACGTCGGTGGCTTCCCTGTCCGCCGAACCGCCCCGCTTCTCCTTCAACATGGCGCGGACGTCCTCCTCCTGGCCCGCCGTGGCGAACACCGACTACGTGGGTGTCCACATGCTCAGCACGGAGAACGAGGGCCTCGCCAACCGTTTCGCCCGCACCAAGGACCGCTTCACGGGGGACCACTGGGATGCCGGACCCGAGGGCGTGCCCATCCTCAGGGACGTGGCAGGCTGGCTGCTCGGCCGCATCAGCATGCGCCTGTCCTTCGAGAACAACGCCGTCGTCGTGGCCGAGGTGGTGGCGGGATCCATCGGTCCCGACGGCGCCCCCCTGCTCTATCACGGTGGCAGCTACGGCACGCCGACGGCCACCGACTACGTCATCTGACGCCGCGGGTCGGGCACGCCCCGATCCGTCCCGGTGGGGTCCCGACGGGAGTCCGCCGCAGTCGTGACATCGCGACGGGCGGCCCTAGGCGTCGAGGCAGGCCGGCCCCAGCAGTACCTTCAGATCCCCGAAGAGACCCGGCGTCGGATTGACCCGCAGGTCCACGCCGAGTTTCATCACCTCGACCGATCGCGATCCGTTCAGGCGGATCAGCACCTCGCTCGTACCGGGATGCGTCCTCAGGACATCCCCGAGTGCCGTCACCGCCGTCTCCGTGGCCTTGTGCTGGAGCATCGAGATCACCACGGGACCGGAGTGCCCCTCGCTGAGGTCCGGCACGGTGAGCTCCTGCGCGTTGAGCATCACGGCGCCGTCGTCCCGGCGCTGCAGCCGGCCGCGGACCACCACGATGAGGTCCTCGGCGAGCACCGCGGAGATGGGCCCGTAGACCTGCCCGAAGAACATCACCTCCATGGATCCCGCGAGGTCCTCCACCTCCGCCCGGGCGTAGGCGTTCCCGCTGTTCTTCGCGATGCGCCGCTGGAGGGAGGTGATCATCCCGGCGATCGTGACGATGGCGCCGTCGGCCGGGCCTTCCTCGCTGATGATCGACGGGATGGAGGAATCCGCATGCTGGCTGAGGATGCCCTCGAGTCCCTGCAGCGGGTGGTCCGACACGTACAGCCCGAGCATGTCGCGTTCGAAGGAGAGCTTGTCCTTCTTGTCCCACTCCGGCAGGTCGGGTACCTCGACGGAGAGTCCCCCCACGGCACTCCCGCCGTCGTCGAACGCACTGAAGAGGTCGAACTGGTTCGCCGCCTCGTTGCGCTTGAGCACGATCACGGAGTCCACGGCCTCCTCGTGGATCATCGCGAGGGCGCGGCGGGGATGCCGGAGCGAGTCGAAGGCACCCGCCTTGATGAGAGATTCGATGGTGCGCTTGTTGCAGACGACGGCGGGGACCTTCTGCAGGAAGTCGCTGAAGGACGTGAAGGCACCCTTCTCCTCGCGCGCGTTCACCATCGCGCCGACGACGTTCGCACCGACGTTGCGGATGGCACCCATGCCGAAGCGGATGTCCTTGCCTACCGGGGTGAAGTTCACGCTCGACTCGTTGACGTCCGGCGGCAGCACCGTGATGCCCATGCGGCGGCACTCGTTCAGGTAGATCGCCAGTTTGTCCTTGTCGTCCCCGACGCTCGTGAGCAGGGCGGCCATGTACTCGGCCGGGTAGTGCGCCTTCAGGTATGCAGTCCAGTACGACACGAGGCCGTAGGCCGCGGTGTGGGCCTTGTTGAACGCGTAGTCCGAGAAGGATTCGAGCACGATCCACAGCTTGTCCATGGCTGCCTGCGAGTAGCCGTTGGCCTTCATGCCGGCGAAGAAGTCCGCCTGCTGCTTGTCCAGCTCGGACTTCTTCTTCTTGCCCATGGCACGGCGCAGCATGTCCGCCTGGCCCAGGGTGAAGTTCGCCAGCTTCTGCGCGGCGCTCATGACCTGCTCCTGGTACACGATCAGGCCGTACGTCCCGCCCAGGATCTCCTCCAGGGGCCCCTCGAGCTCGGGGTGGATGGGCTCGATGTCCTGCAGTCCGTTCTTGCGCAGGGCATAGTTCGTGTGCGAGTTCACGCCCATGGGGCCCGGACGGTACAGCGCCAGGACGGCGGAGATGTCCTCGAAGTTGTCGGGGCGCATGAGCTTCAGGAGGGAGCGCATGGGTCCGCCGTCGAGCTGGAAGACCCCCAGCGTGTCCCCCCGCGCGAGGAGCTCGTAGGACTCCCTGTCGTCGAGCTCGAGGTCCTCGAGGACGAGGTCGGTGTCCTTGTTCGCCTTGATGTTCTCGACGGCGTCCGTGATGATCGTGAGATTCCTCAGGCCGAGGAAGTCCATCTTGATGAGCCCGAGACCCTCGCACGTGGGGTAGTCGAACTGCGTGATGATCTGGCCGTCCTGCTCACGGCGCATGATCGGGATGATGTCGATCAGCGGGTCCGAGGACATGATGACACCGGCCGCATGGACGCCCCACTGGCGCTTCAGCCCCTCCAGGCCGAGTGCCGTCTCGAAGACCTTCTCGGAATCTGCGTCGGTCTTCAGCAGCTCGCGGAGTTCCTCGGCTTCCGAGTAGCGCTTCGCGTCCTTGTTGTGCACGTCGGCCAGCGCCAGTCCCTTGCCCATGACGTCCGGCGGCATGGCCTTGGTGAGGCGCTCCCCCGTGGAGAACGGGTAGCCCATGACGCGGGACGAGTCCTTCAGGGCCTGCTTCGCCTTGATGGTGCCGTAGGTGACGATCATGGCGACGCGCTCGTCGCCGTACTTCTCGGTCACGTACCGGATGACCTCGGAGCGGCGGCGATCATCGAAGTCGACGTCGAAGTCGGGCATGGACACACGTTCGGGGTTGAGGAAGCGCTCGAAGATCAGCCCGTGCTTGAGGGGATCCAGGTCGGTGATCCGCATGGCGTACGCGACCATCGACCCCGCACCGGAACCACGGCCCGGTCCCACCCGGATGCCGTTGTTCTTGGCCCAGTTGATGAAGTCGGCGACCACCAGGAAGTACCCCGGGAAGCCCATCTGCGTGATGACGCCGACCTCGAACTCCGCCTGCTTCCGGACGTCGTCGGGCACGCCTGCGGGGTACCGGTAGTGCAGGCCCGTCTCGACCTCCTTGACGAACCACGACTGCTCGTTCTCGCCCTCGGGGACGGGGAAGCGCGGCATGTAGTTGGCCTTGGTGTTGAACTCGACGTCGCACCGCTCGGCGATGAGCAGCGTGTTGTCGCATGCCTCGGGATAGTCCCGGAAGATGGCGCGCATCTCGGCCGGCGACTTGAGGTAGAACTCGTCGGCGTCGAACTTGAAGCGTTTGGGATCGGCCAGCGTGGAGCCCGACTGCACGCACAGCAGCGCGGCGTGCGCCTTGGAGTCCTCCGCGTGGGTGTAGTGCAGGTCGTTGGTGGCGACGAGCGGGAGTCCGAGCTCCTTCGCCAGCCGGATCAGGTCCGCCTTGACCCTGCGCTCGATGTCGAGCCCGTGGTCCATCAGTTCGCAGAAGTAGTTCTCCGCGCCGAAGATGTCGCGGAAGTCCGACGCCGCCTGCCTCGCCTCGTCGTAGAGGCCGAGGCGGAGCTTCGTCTGCACCTCCCCGGAGGGGCAGCCGGTCGTGGCGATGAGGCCCTTCCCGTAGGTCTGCAGGAGGTCGCGGTCCATGCGGGGCTTGTACAGGTAGCCCTCGAGGGAGGCGAGCGAGGACATCCGGAAGAGGTTGTGCATGCCGTCCGTGGTCTCCGACCACAGCGTCATGTGGGTGTAGGCACCGGCGCCGGAGACGTCGTCCCGTCCGCCGCCACCCCACTGCACGCGTGTGCGGTCGTTCCGGGCCGTCCCCGGCGTGAGGTAGGCCTCGACGCCGATGATGGGTTTGATCCCGGCGCTCGTCGCCTTGCTCCAGAAGTCGAAGGCCCCGAAGACGAACCCGTGGTCGGTGGTCGCCAGGGCGTTCATCCCGAGTTCCTCGGTATGGCTGAACAGGTCCGTCAGGCGTGCGGCGCCGTCGAGCATCGAGTACTCGGTGTGGTTGTGGAGATGGACGAAAGAGTCGGTCGATGCAGGAGTAGCCACCCGGCAAGTCTAGTGCTCACGGACCCCACGGACGGTCCCGGCCCCTTTGCCGAGGGTCACCGCGACGCGTCAGACGAGGCCGTTCGACAGTGCCATCAGGGCGTAGGCGAGGTCGACCGGGTACGGGCTGCTGACGGAGACGGGTGCGCCGGTCCGGGGATGCGCGAAGCCCAGCCGGTGCGCGTGCAGCCACTGCCGGGTCAGGCCGAGCTCAGCGGCTAGGCGGGGGTCGGCACCGTAGGTCAGGTCCCCCGCACAGGGATGGCGGAGCGCTGAGAAGTGCACCCGGATCTGGTGTGTCCGCCCGGTCTCGAGATGGACCTCGACGAGGCTGGCGCGGCCGAAGGCCTCCAGGACCTCGTAGTGCGTGACGGAATCGCGCCCGCCCTCCATCACGGCGAAGCGCCACTCGTGGTGCGGATGCCGGCCGATGGGCGCGTCGATGGTGCCCTTCAACGGTTCCGGCAGTCCCTGCACCACCGCGTGGTAGACCTTCTCGACGGTGCGCTCCTTGAAGGCCCGTTTGAGCGCCGTGTAGGCGGGCTCGGTCTTCGCGACCACCATCGCACCGGAGGTACCGACGTCGAGCCGGTGGACGATCCCGACCCGCTCCGGCGCGCCCGAGGTCGAGATCCGGTAGCCTGCAGCCGCGAGGGCGCCGACGACGGTGGGGCCCACCCATCCCGGGGAGGGATGCGCGGCTACTCCCACCGGCTTGTCGACGACCACGAAATCGTCGTCGTCGAGCAGGATGCCCATGCCGTCCACGGCTTCCGGGATCACCCGCTGGGCGTCCTCGGGATCCGGCAGGTGGACCTCGATGCGGTCGCCCGTCCGGACCCGGTCCGACTTGGCGAGGTGTTCGCCGTCGCGCAGGACCCGGCCGTCGGCGCACCATTGCGCGATGGCGTCCGGGAGACCTCCAGCAGTCGCGCCAGGACGGCGTCTATCCTGCTCCCGGCGTCGTCCTCGTCGACGGTGATCAGCCGCGTGTCATCGACCATCGTCGCCTCGCCCTTCCGCGCCGGGTCCCGCCACATCCTCCGCCGACGGTGCTGCATCGGCCTGCCCGTCGGTCGCCCGACGTCCGTCCATGCCGATGCCGCGCAGGGTGAGGATGCAGACGAGGACGACGCCGCTGACGACGGCCGAGTCGGCGATGTTGAAGATCGCGAAGTTCGGCAGGGCGATGAAATCCACGACGTGGCCCTGACCGAAGGAGGGTTCTCTGAACAGTCGATCCGTCAGGTTGCCGAGGGCCCCGCCGAGGACCAGTCCGAGTGCCACCGCCCAGCCCCAGGACCGTACCTTCCGGACCTGGAGCACGATCCCGACGGCGACCACGACCATGATGATGGTGAACACCCAGGTGTAGTCGGTGCCGATCGAGAAAGCGGCGCCCGGATTGCGGATGAACCGCCAGTTGAGCAGTGGCGGGAGGACCGGGATGACCTGGCCCTCCGTCATGGTCGCGACGACCCACCACTTGGTCAGCTGATCGAGCGTGTAGGCGACGAGCGTACACAGCAGCATGACGGCCCCGTACCGCAGGGCGGCCCGACGCGCAGGGATGGGCCCCACGGCGGACGTCCCGGTCGCACCGCCGGTGTCGGACGCGCCGGTCCCCCCGGTGGAACGGCTCGGGGAAGCCCCGGTGGTGGGCTCGGGTGCGGGATCGGCGGGCTGCTGCTCGTTCACGATTCATCCAGGTGTAGGCGCGGTGGTGGCCGTCGGGGACCCGACGACGAAAAGGGCCGGTTCCCGAGGCTGTGCCCCTGCAACCGGCCCTTGTGCGTTACCGGCCGGACCGTGGTCCGGCCGAGGTCTCTGCTAGGAGGCCGAGGTGTCGGATGCGAGCGATCCGCGTGAATCGAGGTCGCGGAGCTGACCCTCGATGTAGGCCTTCAGGCGCGAGCGGTAGTCGCGCTCGAAGCCGCGGAGCTGCTCGACCTTGCGCTCGAGGACGGCCTTCTGCTGCTCGAGGTCGCCGAGCGTCTTGCGGCTCTTCTCCTGGGCGTCGGTGACGAGCCCGCTGGCTTCGATCTGCGCCTCGGCGATGATCTTGTCACGCTGCTCGACGCCCGCGTTGACGTACTCGTCGTGCAGGCGCTGCGCCATGGCGAGGACGCCGGCGGCGGACTCCGCGGTTCCGGTCGAGCTGGCGGGAGCGGCTGCGGCCGGCGGGGCGGGTGCTGGCGCCGGGGTGGGCTCCTCCTCGGCGGGAGCGGTCTCGGCGGCACTCTCCTCCACCGGGACGTCCTCGGTCTGCGTGCTGGCCGCGACGGGCGCCGGCACCACGGTGCTCTGGGAGGTGTCCGCCGAACCGTCGGCGAGCCTGCGGCGCAGTTCCTCGTTCTCCTGGTTCAGGCGGCGGAGTTCGACGACGATCTCGTCGAGGAAGTCGTCCACCTCGTCCTGGTCGTAGCCCTCACGGAACTTCGTCGCTGGAACCTCTTGTTGACAACGTCTTCTGGCGTCAAAGCCATCTGGTCACCTCATACTGATAGAGCCGTACCGCCCGAGGGGCGGGCAGGGCTGCGGTACCGAATTGTGGACATGAGCCACTGAACTCACGTCGAACTGTGAATCAGCGTATATCGTCTGGAACTGCATCACGAAACGGACTCGGACGCTACTGTGCGAGGCCGCGGGCCACCGACATCAGGATCAGCACCACGATGAAGAGCACCAGGAAGGCGAGATCGAGCTGGACGCCGCCCAGCCGGAGCGGCGGGATCAGCCGTCGAAGGGCCTTGATCGGAGGATCGGTCGCCGAGTACACGCCCGTCGCCACGACCAGCGCCAGCTTCTGCGGCCGCCAGTCCCGGGCGAAACCCTGCACGGCGTCGTAGACGATCCGCAGGATCAGGGCCAGCTGGAACAGCATCAGTACCAGGTAGATCAGTGCAAATACCAAACTCACGGAGCAGTTCCAGTTCTTCGGGCCTTGGTGGTCGTCGCGACCGGAGCGGCCGCAGGGCTCAGCTCTGGTTGAAGAAGCTGGTCTGAGCCTCGCTGGCCTTCAGGTCTTCGCCGAGGACTTCAATATACGACGGCGACAGCAGGAACACCTTATTGGTGACCCGCTCGATACTGCCGTGGAGGCCGAAGACGAGGCCGGCGGAGAAGTCCACGAGACGCTTGGCATCGGCTTCACCCATGTCTGTCACGTTCATGATCACGGGGATCCCGTCGCGGAAGCTCTCGCCGATGAGCTTGGCGTCGTTGTAGGACCGCGGGTGGATCGTGGTGATCTGGCGGAGGGCGGACGAGTCCTCACGCGACGACGGCGCGCGCTTGATCGGGGTCACGGGAGCACGGTACTCCTCCGCGGGGGCGACCCGGGTGACGGCCGGAGCCGCCTCGAGGTGGCGTTCGTCGCGGTCGTAGTCCACTGTGTATTCCTCGTTCCTGCTGTGCGCGCTTTTCGCTTCGGGCTCGTAGTGCTCGTCACCGTCGGCGAGCCCAAGGTAGATCATCGTCTTGCGCAGTGCGCCAGCCATGGTGACTCCTGTTCTGAGAGTGGATTGGTCGTTCCCGTGGGCGTACTGCATGCGGTCCGCCCGGCTGCCCGTCGTGCCGCCGTTACAGCTCAGACGCTACCCCACGGCCGGACGCGGACCGAGGACATCAGAGCCGATGCGCAGGTGTGTCGCCCCGGCTGCGACGGCCTCCTCGAGATCACCACTCATGCCGGCGGAAACAGCCGCCGCCGCGGGGTCCACCGCCCGTACCAGCTGGGCTATCCGCATGAGGTGTTCGAAGGCGACGGCGGCCGGCGCGCCCCTCGGCGCGACCGCCATGACACCGGCGAGGCGGAGCCCTTCGGCCGCTACGACGCTCTCGGCGAGCTCCTCAGCATCCCTGGGCAGCGCCCCTCCCCGGCCGCCCGGTGGGGCGCCGTCCTCCAGGGTGAACTGCAGGTAGCAGGCGAGGTCCGGCCGCGGGGGTGACCCCGCCGCGGCGCGTCCGGCCTGCTCCGCCGTCATGGCCCTCGTGAGCGACGAGACGAGTGGAACGCGATCCACGGAGTGAACGCTGGAGGCGTACCGGACCACGGACTTCGCCTTGTTCGTCTGCAACTGACCGATGAAGTGCCAGCGGAGGGTCAGCTCCTCCAGCTCGGCCGCCTTGGCCGCAGCTTCCTGGTCGCGGTTCTCCCCCACGTCGCTGACGCCGAGCTCCGCCAGGATGCGCACATCGGATGCCGGGAAGTACTTCGTCACGACGATGAGCGTCGGCTCGGGCCGCGCTGCGGCGGCGGCTGCTGCGGACACTCGTGCCTGCACCGCGCGGAGGCGGGCCCCGAGCTCACGGGCGCGCTGGTCGTCGGGGTACCCGGTCCCGGAGGCGGTGTCGGTCATGTGCGCCACACGAGTCCCGCGATCCGCCCGGCTCCCGGCTCCCGGCGGTGGGAGTAGAGGTGCGGATTCTCGAGCGTGCAGGACGTGCCCGCCCCCTCGACGGCCACCACCCGGACGCCCGACTGGTCGAGCTGGAACCGCACGGCGGCGGGAAGGTCCAGGGCGGGAGTGCCTGCAGCTGTCCGCGAGGACGCCGCCGGCACCGAACGCGCCAGCCCGAGCATCATCTCCTCGGGTACCTCGTAGCAGGATCCGCAGACGGACGGCCCTATCCACCCGGTGACGTCGCGAGCCCCGTTGGCGTGCAGCAGGTCGACGGCCCGGGTCACGATGCCGTTGCCCACCCCGGCGCGTCCGGCGTGGACGACCGCCGTCGGCCCCGGCTCGCCCTCGGGCCCTGGTGCTCCGGCCAGGACGATCGGCACACAGTCGGCCACGAGGACAGCCATCGCCTCGCGCCCGTCGAGGGAGAGCATCCCGTCCGCATCGGGCGGTACTGCCTCCTGCGCCTGTGGCCCCTCCCCACCGAGGAGGGCGACGCGGTCCGAATGGGTCTGGCTCATGAAGCGGAGCGAACCGGGGGGAACGTCCATCGCCTCCTCGAGCCGCTGCCGGTTCCTCCGGACGGCTGCCGGATCGGCACCGACGTGCAGCGCGAGGTTGCCGGCGGCCACGGAGGTGAAGGCGACCCGGAGACCAGGACGGACCTCCTCGTTCCAGTAGAACGGGGAGGTCGCTCGGGACCGGTGGGTGAGTGCATCGACTACTTCAGGAAGTCGGGCACATCGAGGTCGTCGGAACGTCCTGCCGACAGGTCGGGCTCGACGATCGCCGGGAGGTCCACGTCGAAGCCCGAGTCGGCGGGAACGGCCTGGGCGCTCTGCGCCCGCTGCTGGGACCAGGCACCGAGCCCCGCAGTGGCGGCTCCGGCGGTGCGCTGCTGGTCACCACCGACACTCGGAGCGGCCGCGGGACGATGCGCCGGAGCCGATGCGGCAGCAGGCTGCGAGGTGGCATCGACCTGGTCGAAGCCGGCCGCGATGACGGTCACGCGCGCCTCGTCACCGAGTGCATCGTCGATGACCGCGCCGAAGATGATGTTGGCCTCGGGGTGCGCGACCTCCTGGACGAGGCGCGCGGCCTCGTTGATCTCGAAGAGGCCGAGGTCCGAACCGCCCTGGATGGAGAGCAGCACACCGTGCGCGCCGTCGATCGATGCCTCGAGCAGCGGAGAGGCGATGGCGAGTTCGGCCGCCTTGACGGCTCGGTCCTCACCGCGGGCCGAACCGATACCCATGAGTGCCGATCCCGCCCCCTGCATGACGGACTTCACGTCGGCGAAGTCGAGGTTGATCAGACCAGGGGTGGTGATGAGGTCGGTGATGCCCTGCACGCCCGACAGCAGGACCTGGTCCGCCGAGCGGAAGGCATCCAGCATCGAGACGTTGCGGTCGCTGATGGACAGCAGGCGGTCGTTCGGGATGACGATGAGGGTGTCGACCTCTTCGCGGAGGGTGTCGATGCCGCTCTCCGCCTGGTTGGAGCGCCGTCGGCCCTCGAAGGTGAACGGGCGGGTGACGACGCCGATGGTGAGGGCACCGAGGGAGCGCGCTATGCGGGCGACGACGGGAGCACCTCCCGTGCCGGTACCGCCACCCTCCCCCGCGGTCACGAAGACCATGTCCGCGCCTCGGAGCACCTCCTCGATCTCCTCGGAGTGGTCCTCGGCCGCGCGCCTGCCGACCTCGGGATCCGCCCCTGCGCCGAGCCCGCGCGTCAGTTCCCGTCCGACGTCGAGCTTGACGTCCGCATCGCTCATGAGCAGCGCCTGCGCATCGGTGTTGATGGCAATGAACTCCACGCCACGGAGCCCGACCTCGATCATGCGGTTGATGGCGTTGACGCCGCCTCCACCGATGCCGACGACCTTGATGACGGCCAAGTAATTCTGAGGTGCTGCCACGTCCTGTGTCCCTTGTTCGAATCTGTGTGCTGTACGGGGGCTGCCGATGCTCCGGCTTCAACCTTCACTCGCCAGAAGGTTAACGTTCAGGTTGAGCGTTAACATTATGTCAAGTAACTTCTATGTTCGACGCTAGGTGCATGCGTTGCCCGTTGCAATGACCGGGCGCCGCGTGTCGGGCGTGTCGGTCCCGAAGCGGTGGCGTGTCGGCCTCTTCGGGCTGCCGCGTCACCTCGTCACGGGACGGTCGGGCGTGCTGACGTCGAACTCCTTGACCGGCGGATCGGTGGCGGGCATCGCCAGCATCGCTTCCAGCACCTGCGCCTTCTCCCCGCTGCGCTCCGAGCTGCCCCAGAAGATCTTCTGGTCCCCCGACAGGGAGAGCCGGATCGAGTCCGCGCTCGAGGCCGAGGCGTTGTTCAGTCGTGACAGGACGGCGACGGGCAGCTCGGCGAGGACCGCCGTGATCGAGGAGAACACCTCGGAGTTGACCGCGTTCGCTCCGCCGTCGATCAGCGGCAGCTTCACGTCCTCCCGCCGCGCGACGCTGGCCAGCTGCCGCCCGTCCGCATCGATGAGGACGAACTCGCGGCCGTTCTGCAGGACTGCGACGGGAACGCGTTCGCGCACCGTGACGACGAGGGTCGACGGCGGTTCCGCTGCGACGTCGACGTGCTCGATGGGCGCCTTGTCGGCCAACAGCCCGCGCACCTGGTCGGGGGAGATCCGCGTCAGGGACGTCCCCAGCAGCGGTGCGAGCGCGGCATCCACCTCGGCGGTCGGAAGCAGCGTGTTGCCCTCCACGACGACCGTGCGCAGGGCGAGTGCCGGAGAGAAGACCGCATAGGCCACGACACCGCCGAGCACCAGCACGACCGCCGCCAGCCACAGGATCGTGTTCCGCAGGCGGTGCGACCGTCGCGGAGCAGGGAAGTCGACGACGTTGCCGCCCGACGCGTTCTTCTCCGGACGGTCCAGGAGCGACACCTTCCCGCTCGCGGACGCGGGGAGCTTAGGAGCGGCAGGCTTCGACGGCGTCAACCCTCCACTCCCGATCGTCCCTGTCCGGGCACCCGGTCCCTCAGCTGCGCGACGAGCTGCAGGCCGTACTGAGTGACATCCCCGGCACCGACGGTGAGGATGATGTCGCCCGGCCGCGCGTGGCCGGTCACCACGCGGAGGGCCCCCGCAGGGTCCGCGACGTACGCCCCGCGGCCCTCCGGCATCAGGTCCGTGATCGTCCAGCCCCCGACGTCGTCCACGGGATCCTCCCGGGCGGCGTAGACGGGAAGCACCGTCGCGGTGTCGGCCAGCGCCAGCGCGGTGGCGAACCCCGCCGCGAACTCGCGCGTGCGGGAGAAGAGGTGCGGCTGGAAGAGGACGTGTACGCGGTGCTCCCCCGCGACCGTGCGCGCCGCGGTGAGGGCGGCATGCACCTCGGTCGGGTGGTGGGCGTAGTCGTCGAAGACCCGCACGGCGTCGCCCTCCCCCCGCGCCTCGAAGCGGCGGGCCGCCCCGGAGAAGAGCGAGAGGCCCGTCGCGGCGACCGCCGGGTCGACCCCGAGTTCGAGCGCGACGGCGAAGGCTGCCGCGGCGTTGAGGATGTTGTGCCGTCCCGGCACGCTGAGCTGCAGCTCCTGCTCGGCGTCGAGCCCGTCGACGGCGAAGGACAGCACGCTGTTGGTGGTGCTGCCCGTCGACCGCGTGGCACTGATCCGGATGTCGGCCGTGGCGGAATAGCCGTAGGTGCGTACCCGGCGCGACGGCGGGATACCGGCCGCGAGGTGCAGGGATCCGGGATCGTCGGCGCAGGCCACCAGGAGGCCGTCGTCGGGCAGGCCCTCCGCGAACCGGCGGAAGGCCGCGTGCACGGCGTCGGCTGTGCCGTAGTGGTCGAGGTGATCGGCCTCCGCGTTGGTGACGACGGCGATCTGCGGGGAGTAGTTCAGGAAGGAGCCGTCGGACTCGTCCGCCTCGGCGACGAACACGCTGCCACCGGTCCACTCGGCGTTGACGCCGAGAGCGGCGACGTCTCCGCCGATGGCGAAGGAGGGCTCGAGGCCCGCCTGCCGGAGGAGGACGGTGATCATCGCCGTCGTCGTGGTCTTGCCATGGGTTCCAGCGACCGCGATGGCCAGCTGTCCCCTCATGGCCGCGGCGAGTGCCTGCGAGCGGTGGAGGACGGGCAGCCCGCGACGGCGGGCCTCGGCCAGTTCGGGGTTCGTCGCGCGGATGGCCGAGGACACGACCACGGTACCGGTGTCGGGCACCGCCGCAGCAGAGTGGCCCACGTGGACCTCCGCTCCGAGGGCGGACAGCGCACGCAGGACCTTCGACTCCGCTGCATCCGAACCGGACACCGCCAGCCCCTGCCCGAGGAGCACCCGGGCCACGGCGGACATGCCCGCTCCCCCCAGCCCGATGAAGTGGACGGGTTCCTGGAGCCCGGCGTCGGTCGCGCTCATCGCTTGTCCCCCGCCATCGAGAGCACCAGATCCGCCATGCGCCGGTCGGCATCCCGCACGCCCCCGGCGTAGGACGCCGCCGCCATCCGGTCGAGCCGTTCACCGTCGGTCAGCAGTGGCAGCACGTTCGCGCGGATCCACTCCGGGGTGAAGGCCTCGTCCTCGACCAGGATCGCACCTCCCGCCGCGACGAGTCCCGCCGCGTTGAGCCTCTGTTCGCCGTTGCCGTGCGGAAGCGGCACGAGCACGGCCGGCAGCCCGACGGCACTGACCTCGCTCACGGTGGCCGCGCCGGAACGTGCCACCAGGAGGTCCGCTGCCGCGTAGACGCGCTCCATGCCGTCGACGTACTCGACCTGGTGGTACCCGGGAGCCGCGAGCAGAGCGCCGTCGGGCCCGTGGACCTGCTTGCCCCTGCCCGTGATGTGGAGCACCTGGACGCCGGCTGCCGTGAGGTCGGGGACCGCAGCTGCGACCGAACGGTTCAGGCTCGCCGCTCCGGAGGATCCGCCGGTCACGATGAGCGTCGCCCGGTCCGGGTCGAGCCCCAGCGAGGCGCGCGCGTCCTGGCGGCCCCCTGCCCGGTCCAGAGCCGCGATGCTCCGGAGCATGGGCATCCCCACCATCTCGCCCTTCCGCAGGCCGGTGCCCTCGAAGGCGACGGCGACGCGTGAGGCCAGGCGCGCTCCCACCCTGTTCGCCATGCCGGGGGTGGCGTTGGCCTCGTGGATCACCACGGGGCGCCGCTGCATCCAGGCGGCGAGGTAGACGGGAGTGGAGACGTAGCCGCCCACACCCACGACGACGTCGGCATCCGCTGCGGCGACGATGGCCCGCGCCTGAGCGATGGCCCGGACGAGCCTCGCCGGCAGCTTCACCAGGTCGATCGACGGTCGCCGCGGCATGGGCACGCGGTCGATGGTGCGCAGGTCGAAGCCTGCGGCCGGGACGAGCCGGGTCTCCATCCCGGCCTCGGTCCCGACGACGGTGATGCGGGTGCCGGGCCGCTGCTCGACGATCGCCCCCGCGATGGCCAGCAGGGGGCTGATGTGCCCAGCCGTACCGCCGCCCGCGAGGACGACGGAGATCGTCCGTTCCGTTGTGGAGGGGTGTGTCATGAGGGTGCGTGATCTCTTCCGGAGGTGGCGGGCGTGGCGGTGGTGGTGGTTCCCGGTGAGGGCACGGGTGGATGCGGGGTCTTCCGCGCGAAGGACAGCAGGACCCCGACGGCGGCGAGGGTGAAGGTGAGCGCCGAGCCGCCGTAGGAGATGAAGGGAAGCGGCACACCGATCACCGGCAGCAGGCCCGTGACCATCCCGATGTTCACGAAGGCCTGGCCGATGAGCCAGACGAGGATCGAGCCCATGAGGATGCGCACGAAGGGATCGGAGTACCGGAGCGCCACGCGGATGGTCGCGACGGCCAGGATCCCGAACAGGAGCACGACGACGAGGGTCCCCACGAGTCCGAACTCCTCACCGATGATGGCGACGATGAAGTCGTTGTGCGCTTCCGGGATCCAGTTCCACTTCTGTCGGCTCTGGCCGATGCCGACGCCGAACCACCCGCCGGACGCCATGGCGAAGAGGCCGTTGTCGGACTGGAGGCAGAGGTCCTGTCCGTCGTCGCAGTTCAACCCCAGCCAGGCGTTGATGCGGACGTTGCGGTTGCCGCTCGTGACGACCATCAGGATCGAACCGAGGGCTGCCGCTGCTGCTGCCACGCTGAACAGCTTCAGCGGAGCCCCGGCGAAGAAGAGGGCGGCGCCGGCGATCAGCATCAGGATGAGTGCGGTGCCCAGGTCCCCGCCGATGAGGACGAGGCCGATGGGCAGGCCACCGAGCGGCAGGGCCGGAATCATGGCGTGCTTCCAGTCCCTGATCAGTGCCTTCTTGCGTTCGAGCACGGCAGCGAACCACAAGGCCAGCGCGAGCTTCGCCGGCTCGGAGGGCTGCAGGCTCTGGTTGCCGATCTGGATCCAGTTCTTGTTGCCGTTGATCTCGACCCCGATGACGAGCACCAGGACCAGCAGTCCGATGGCGATCAGGAGGCTCGGCCAGGCCAGTGCCTTGTAGGCACGCGGACCGAGCCGGGAGAGCACGAGCATCATGACGAGGCCGGCGCTCGCCCAGACGGCCTGCTTCAGGAACAGGTCGAACGTGTCCTTGCCGTCCGAGATGGCCTCGACCGAGGACGCGGACAGGACCATCATCAGGCCGATCGCGGTCAGCGCGAGGGCCGAGCCGAGGATCAGGTAGTAGCTCGACCCGGAGGGCGGGCGGCCCGACCCCTCGAGTGCCACCCAGGCGCGGCGGGCCCGGGCCCGGATACCTCGGGTCTGTGGAGTACCGGGGACCGCTGCACCGGCGCCTGCCTTCGGGACGGCGCTCCTCGCGGGGGTCGCGCCACCGGCGGCGACCGGCCGTCCCGTTTCCTTGGTCCGGACTGACCGGACGGAGGGCTTGCGTCCTCCCGGACGGGTCGGCGTGGTCACCATCTACGACTCCTTCGCTGTTGTCCCCTGTCCGCCTCGCCCGCGGACGGCCGCCATGAAGGCGGACCCCCGGTGCGCATAGGAGGAGAACTGGTCCATCGATGCGGCGGCCGGGGCCATGAGCACGGTGTCGCCCTCGTGGGCGAGGCGCACTGCTTCGGCTACCGCCCACTGCATCAGGGCGTCGCCGGAACCGGTGTCGGATGACCCGTCGCCGTCGCGCCCCTGTCCAGTGTGAAGGTTCGGATGGAGTGAGACCGGAACATCGGGTGCGTGTCGGCTGAGGGCGCCCTGCAAGGGCTCCGGGTCCTCCCCGAGGAGGACGACGGCGCGGAGCCGCTGCGCGTGGTCCGCGACGAGCCCGTCGTAGGAGACGCCCTTGGACAGGCCCCCTGCGATCCAGACGACCGAGGAGAAGGACGCCAGCGACGCCGAGGCGGCGTGCGGATTGGTGGCCTTGGAATCGTTGATCCAGAGCACGCCGTCCTCGTTCGCCACGACCTGGATGCGGTGGTCGCCGGGCTGGAAGGAACGGATGCCGTCCCGGATCGCCGCAGCGGGCAGCCCCGCCGCGCGGATGAGGGCGGCGGCTGCCAGCGTGTTCGCGACGAGGTGGCGGGGCACCACCTCGCCGAGTTCGCTGATCGATGCCAGTTCGGCGGCGGAGTCCTTGCGCTGTTCGATGAAGGCGCGGTCGACCAGCAGGTCCTCCACGACCCCCATCATGCTGACCGAGGGCATCCCGGTGGTGAAGCCCACGGCCCTGCACCCCTCGACGACGTCGGCCTCCTCGACCATCGCCTCGGTCTCGCGCTGGTCCACGTTGTACACGCAGGCGATCTGTGTGCGCTCGTAGACGGAGGCCTTCGCCGCGCGATACGCCTCGTAGCTCCCGTGCCAGTCGACGTGGTCCTCCGCGATGTTCAGGCAGACGCTGGCCAGTGGGGACACCGAGTGCGCCCAGTGCAGCTGGAAGCTCGAGAGTTCGACGGCCAGGACGTCGTAACCCTGCGGGTCTCGGATCACGTCGAGGATCGGAGTTCCGACGTTCCCCGCAGCGACCGCCCGCTTCCCTCCGGCGATCAGCATCGACTCGACCAGGCCGACGGTGGTGGTCTTCCCGTTGGTCCCGGTGATCGTGAGCCAGTCCGCGGTGGGACGGCCCTCCCGGACGCGCACGCGCCATGCGAGTTCGACGTCGCCCCAGATCGGGATCCCTACCTCCGCAGCCTGGGCGAGCAGCGGCTGGGTGGGCCGCCACCCCGGCGACGTGACCACGAGGTCGGCGGGTTCCCCACCGACGAGGGGCAGCCCGAGGGCGTGCTCGGCTCCCAGCAGCACGTCCCGGGCACCGACGATGCGTAGCGTCTCGGCCTTCGCATCGTTCTGCGGGGTCGCTCCGGCGTCGACGACGACGACGACGGCCCCGAGTTCGATCAGGGTGTCCGCGGCGGAGAAGCCGGACGCACCGATCCCGGCCACCACGACCCGCAGGCCCGCCCAGTCCGCGTCCCAGCTGGTCAGCCCGGCCAGGCGGGGCGTCTCCCAGGTGTTCGAGGGCACGACGCCGTCCGCTCCACTCATCCGACGACCCATTCCGCGTAGAAGATCCCGAGCGCCACGGCCACGAACAGGCCGGCGAGGATCCAGAACCGCACGACCACCGTGACCTCCTGCCAGCCCACCAGCTCGAAATGGTGCTGCAGGGGCGCCATCTTGAAGACGCGTTTCCCGCCGGACAGCTTGAAGTACCCGACCTGGATGATGACGGACAGCGTGATCATCACGAACAGGCCGGCCAGGATGACGAGCAGGAGTTCCGTCCGGGAGAGGATCGCGAAGCCGGCGATCGCGCCGCCGATGGCGAGAGAACCGGTGTCACCCATGAAGATCTTCGCCGGCGAGGTGTTCCACCAGAGGAAACCGACGAGAGCGCCGCACATGGCTCCTGCGATCAGGGCCAGGTCCAGTGGATCGCGCACCTCGTAGCAGACGGTGCCCGCACCGGGCGAGCCGCAACTCTGGTTGCCCTGCCAGATGCCGATCAGCATGTAGGCCCCGAAGACGAGGATCGACGCTCCCGCGGCGAGGCCGTCGAGGCCGTCGGTGAGGTTCACGCCGTTGCTCGCGCCGGTGATGATGAGGTTGGACCAGATGACGAACAGGATCGCGCCGAGGACCGTGCCCCCGAAGGCGAGATCGATCGGCGTGTCCCGGATGAAGGAGATGGCGGTGGAGGCAGGCGTGCGTCCCTGTTCGTTCGGGAACATGAGGGCCAGCACGCCGAAGATGATGCCCACCGCGGACTGGCCGATGATCTTCGCGGGTGCGCTGAGCCCGAGGCTGCGCTGCTTGGAGATCTTGATGTAGTCGTCGGCGAAGCCCACCAGTCCCATACCGGCGGCCAGGAACAGCAGGAGCAGGCCGGACGCCGTCGGCCCGCTCCCGGGCGCTCCCACCATCATCATCAGCAGGTGCGTCAGGAAGTACGCCAGGAGGACCGAGCCCACGATCACCGCGCCCCCCATGGTGGGGGTGCCGCGTTTCGTGTGGTGCGCCGTCGGTCCGTCGTCACGGATGAACTGCCCGTACCCCTTGCGCACCAGGAACCTGATGAACAGGGGTGTTCCCGCGAAGGCGAACACGAGCGCCGAGGCTGAACCGATCAGGAGTGCGATCACGACTGCTGGGCCTTTCCGGAAGCGCCAGCTTCAGGGGAGCGTGTGGGTGGGTTCTGCGTGGCGGGCGCCGGGACTGCCGTGGCGACCCGATCCCCCAGGAAGCGCAGCCCGGCCCCGTTGGACGATTTGAAGAGCACCAGGTCGCCGGGCGCGAGCTCTGCCGCGAGCAGCCGTTCGGCGGCCGCGACGTCGTCGACGTGCACCGCCTCGCTGCCCCAGGAGCCCTCGAGCACCGCACCGTTGAACAGGGCGCGCGTGTTGGGTCCAACGCACACGAGCTTCGCGATGTTGAGCCGGACGACGACCCGCCCGAGGAGGTCATGCTCCTCGATCGAGCTGTCCCCCAGCTCGAGCATCTCCCCCAGCACGGCCCAGGTACGCCGTCCACGTTCCCGACCGAGTTCCGCGAGTGTCCGCAGGGCGGCCCGCATCGACTCCGGGTTCGCGTTGTAGGCGTCGTTGATGACGGTCACGCCATCCGCACGATCCGTGCGTTCCATGCGCCAGCGGCTCGCGGCGGCCTGGGTCCTGAGGCTCGCGGCGATCCTGTCCGGTGCACAACCGACCTCGTAGGCGACGGTGGCCGCGGCCAGCAGGTTGGCGGTGTGATGCAGTCCGAGGAGCGGGGAGACGACCTCGTGCTCGCTCCCGTCCGGGAAGACCAGGGTGAAGGACGGGTTGCCCTCCGCCGTCGTCGTGCTGTTCCGCGCCAGCACGATGTCCTGGTCGCCGGCCGCGAAGTCCGGCGAGGAGGTGAAGAAGGCCTTCCGGGCCCTGGTCCTGTCCTGCATCGCGAGGACACGCTCGTCGTCGGCGTTGACGACGGCCGTGCCGCCGGGTGCCAGCGCCTCGAAGAGCTCACCCTTGGCGCGGGCGATGTTCTCCACGCCGCCGAACTCGCCTGCGTGGGCGGAGCCCACTCCGAGGACGACACCGATGTCCGGCTGGACGAGGGAGGCGAGGTAGGCGATGTGTCCGGGCTTCGTGGCGCCCATCTCGATCACGAGGTAGCGGGTGTCCCAGCCGGCCTCGAAGACGGTGAGGGGCACGCCGACCTCGCCGTTGTAGGAGCCGCGGGGGGCGACCGTGGGCGCCTCGGAGCCGAGGATCCCGGCCAGCAGGTCCTTGGTGGTGGTCTTCCCGGCCGAGCCGGTGATACCGATGACCGTGACCTCCCCCTGGGCGCGGAGACGGCGGACGATCTCCGCCGCCAGGGCGCCCATGGCGAGAACGGCGTCGGGCACGACGACGGACGGGAACGGAGCACCATCGGGGCGGGCCACCGCCCTCTCGGCGAGGGCGAGCACGGCCCCCCGCTCGAAGGCGGACCCGATGAAGAGGTGCCCGTCCGACTCCTCGCCGGGTTTGGCGATGAAGAGGGACCCCGGAGTGCATTCGCGCGAGTCCGGAGTTGCGGAGTCGACGGCGATAGCCGTCCCGGCGGGGTCGACGCCGACGAGTTCCCCGCCCGTGAGTGCCGCGATCTCGGCTGCGCTGAATTCAATCATGACGGTTCAGGACTCTATCCCGGCGGCCGAAAGCCCAGAGAATCCGTGCCTTGTCAACGCGGCGCGCAGTTCGACCCGATCGTCCAGGGCAAGATTGACGCCCTTCACTTCCTGCCATACCTCGTGTCCGCGGCCGGCGATCACGACGGTGTCCGAGACCGTCGCGAGTGCGACGGCACGGTCGATGGCCTCTGCCCGCGGAAAGACCTCCAGCACTTCGCACGCGAGCCCTTCCTGCCGCACCGCGGCCTGCGCCCCCTCGAGGACCGCACGCCTGATGACCGCTTCGTCCTCGTCGTGGGGATCATCGTCGGTGACGATGAGGATGTCCGAGAGGCGGGCCCCGACCGCGCCCATCACGGGGCGCTTGCTCTCGTCGCGCTGTCCGGTGGCGCCGAACACGGAGATGACGCGCCCGCCGGGCCTGCGCACCGAGGAGAGCGTCCGCTCCAGCGCGTCCGGGTTGTGGGCGAAGTCGACGATCGCCGCAGGAGCCTCACCGACGAGCTGCATCCGGCCGGGTACCTCGGCGGTGAAGGGATCGTGGAGGTCGAGGGCGTGCTGGATGTCCTCGACCGGCACTCCGGACGCGAGCACCATGAGTGTCGCGAGGGCGGCGTTCGAGATGTTGAAGCTCCCGGGCAGTCCTGTGCGCACCCGGATGTGTCCGCCCTCCCGTCCTGACAGGACGAACGCGTGTCCCAGGCCGCTCGGCTCGACGTCCCTCACGGACCACGCGGCATCCGCCCCGCCGGCGATCGGCACCGGATCGGTGAGCAGGGTCAGGACGGGCACCTCAGCGGTCTCCGCGAGCTTCCTCCCCCAGGCATCGTCGACGAGCACGACCCCGGTCCCGCAGCGCGCCGGCGTGAACAGGGACGCCTTCACCGCGAAATAGTCCTCCATGGTGCCGTGGAGGTCGAGGTGGTCCTGGGTCAGGTTGGTGAAGCCCGCGACGTCGAAACGCACACCGTCCACCCGTCCGAACTCCAGGGCATGGGAGGAGACCTCCATCGCGGCGGCCGACAGCCCGCGCTCCTTCATCAGGGCCAGCAGCCCGTGGATCTGGGGTGACTCGGGGGTGGTCAGGAGACTGGGGATGGCCTCGCCGCCCGCCCTGATCTCGATCGTGCCGATGAGGCCGGCGGATCGCCCCAGGGCTCCGAGGAGCGCGTTCAGGAAGTATGTGGACGTGGTCTTCCCGTTCGTCCCGGTGATGCCGAACAGCGTCGGAATCGACCCGCCAGGCTTCCCACCGAAGATCTCACGGGCGAGGGGCCCCACGGCGCGACGCGGATCCGGTACGACGACGACGGGTGGTACGGCGACGTCGTCGCCGAAGGCCCGCCCGACGACGGCTGCTCCGGCGGCGTCCGTCACGATGGCCACGGCTCCCGCAAGCACGGCCTGCAGGGCGAAATCGGCACCGTGTCGCGCGGCTCCAGGGAGGGCCGCGTAGACGTCACCGGGCAGCACGGAGCGTGAGTCGAGGGTGATCCCGGTGACCGTCGGGAGTCCTTCGTCACGATCGGGTCCGGCGAGGGGACCGATGGCGGCCACGGCATCAGCCAGGGCGATCGGGTGGGGTGTACGGGGCCGCATCAGGGAGGCTTCACTGGCCTGCGGGGTGGTCGATTGCACGGTGCTCCGGCCTCCGCGTCAGTAGTCGACCGGATAGATGTCCGGCCTCGTCGTCGACGCCGGGACGTTGTTCGAGTTCAGGACCTGCTTCATGACCTTCTGGAAGGATTCCCCGGGGATGAGGTAGTACAGGTCGCCCTGGGGGCGCTGGAGCGTGATGACCACGACGTACTGGGGGTCCTCGATCGGCGCGATCCCGGCATAGGAGAGAGTGTAGCCGTCGTAGCCGCCCGTGGCGCTGGGCGCCTCGGCCGTACCCGTCTTCGAGCCCACGCGGTACTGCTCGAGCTCACCCGACTTGCCTGATCCCTCCTCGGTCACCGTCTCGAGCATCTTGCGCATCTCCGCAGCCGTCTGCTCGGACACGACCCGCGTGCCTTCGGCCTCCGGGACCACGTGCTCCGTCCCGTCAGGATCGATGTACGCGTCGACGAGCCTCGGCTTGAGGCGCACCCCGTCGTTCGCGATGGTCTGGTAGACCATCGCGGTGTGGAGGGCGGTCTGCGTCAGTCCCTGGCCGAACAGCACGGTGTACTGCTGGCGGTCGTCCCAGTTGTCCGGGGTCGTCAGCAGACCCTGGTTCTCCTCGTTCAGGCCCGTCCCGAGGGGCTCCCCGATTCCGAACTTCTTGAGCCAGTCGTACCTCTCCTGCTTCGTCAGCTTCTGACCGATCTGCACGGTGCCCGTGTTCATCGATTTGGCGAGGACACCGGCAGCGGTCCGCTTCTCCGTACCGTGCTCGGAGGCATCCTTGAACGTCTGGTCACCGATGGTGTAGCGGTTCTCGAGTGTGAACCTGGACGTCGGCTCGATGAGGTCCTCCTCCAGCGCACCGGCGAGCGTGATCACCTTCGTGGTGGAGCCGGGCTCGAAGGAAGCACTGACGGAGTTGGGACGGCGCTGTTCGGGAGGGGTGGCCGTCGGGTCGTTGGGGTCGGGGGTCGTCGATTCGGCCATTGCTCGGATCGCCCCGGTTTTCGCCTCGACGACCACGATGTTGCCCCACTCGGCGTTGTAGTCCTTCACCTGCGAGGCGATGGTCTGCTGGGCGAACCACTGCAGGTCCTGGTCGATCGTGAGCCGGACGTCCTGGCCGTTCGCCGCGGGGATGTCCTCGTTGGTCGCGTAGGGAATCCGGATACCGTCACCCCCGATCTCGAACGTGCGGCTGCCGGGTGTGCCCTGCAGGGCATCGTTGAGCGAGTACTCGAGGCCCTCCTGGGGCTCCCCGTTCTGGGAGACGAATCCGACGATCGAGCCGGCGACGGGACCGGCGGGATACGTCCGAACGCTGGTCATGTCCGCATAGACGCCTGGGATGCCGACGGCGAGGGCGCGGTTCTTGACCTCCGGCGTCACCGATTTCGCGACGTAGTTGAAGCTCTTGTCACCGAGGATGGCTTCCCGCAGGGTACCGGCGTCGATCCCGAGGACAGCCGAGAGCTCGTCGAGCCCCTGATCGATGGGGATACCCGTCTCACGCTCGTTGGAGTCGGGTACGGGACGCGTGAACTCCTCGACGGCGCTCAGCCGCTGGTCCACCACGATGTCGTAGCGCTCCACGCTGCGGGCGAAGTACTTGCCGTTCATGTCGACGATCGACCCGCGCACCGGCTGGACGGTCGTGGTGGTCAGGCGGTTGGACAGACCGGCCTGGGCCATGCCGTTCAGATCCAGGGCCTGCAACTGGAACAGGCGCACCCCCAGCACCATCAGCAGGACGAGGACGAAGGCGAGCCCCACCCTGAGCCGGGTCGAGCCCAGAGCCAGTCGGATGCTGTCGGGGCTGCCGGTGCGTGCAGGGGTCACAGGAGAGTCCTTGTCGATCAGTACGTTCGAGCAGTTTCGAGCAGTACGGCTGGAGCGAAGTGCGGCGAAGGGCAGTTACCCGTCGGAGCCGACCTGCTGCGGCGCGGGAATCGTCCCCGACGCCACCTCGCCGTCCGTGCCCACGCTGTCCGACGAGCCTTCACCGGTGAAAGCGCCCTCGTCCGGGGCGTCGGCCTCGACAGGAGCAGGCTCCTCGACGACGTCCGTCGGAGCGGCCTCCACGGCCACCGGAGCCGGCTGCTCCGTGGCGAGATCAGGCGCCGCGATCAGGACCTCGGGCTTCGGGCCCTCCGTCGCAGGTTCCGGTGTACCCGTCACCTTCCTCGAATCTAACTCAATGGTCCCGAAGGTCGGGGAGGAGACCATTCCGAGTTTCGTGGCTTCCACCGCCAGGTTCTGCGGCGCTTCCCTGCTCTCGATCTGCAGGACCAGGGCCTCGTTCTGCTGGCTCAGGGCCACCTGCTGGTTCCGGAGCTGAACGAGATCGTACTGCGTACCCGAGACGGAGATATTGAGCATGAGGACCGAGGCCAGCGCCGCGACCAGGAGGAGCAGACTGAACACCGCGAAGGGCACCCGACGCCGGCTCTGCCGCGCCGGCACGACGGACAGGGGTGTCCGCACCTTGCGCGAGCCGGCGGCAGCCGTGCTGCCCGGTTGGTCGCGGAGCGGCCGGGGGGCGACGGCGAGCGCACCGCTCGTGACGAAGGCGGCGGCGCCCCGGGTCTTCTCGACGGTCATTGCCTGGCTCATCTGGTGGTCCTGTCGATGGGTCCTGCTGCGATTCGTTCAACGGCCCGGAGCTTCGCCGAAGCCGCTCGCGGGTTCTCCTCGATCTCGGCAGCGGTCGGCGCCTCGGTGCCGCGCGTCAAGGATCGGAGGTAGGGCTTGTGCTGCTCGAGTTCCACCGGGAAACCGACGGGAGCAGAGGATCTCGTCCCGGAGGTGAAGGCGCTCTTGACGATGCGGTCCTCGAGGGAGTGATAGGACATGGCGACGACACGGCCGCCGGTGAGGATCGCGTCGATGGCTGCCGGGATGGCGAGCTCGAGGACCGTCAGCTCCTCGTTGACCTCGATGCGCAGCGCCTGGAACGTCCGTTTCGCCGGGTGTCCCCCGGTTCTCGCCGCGGCCGCGGGCACGACGTCGCGGATGACCTCGACCAGCCTGGCCGTGTTCCTGAAGGGTTCCTCGGCTCGGGCCCGGACGATCGCCGACGCGATCCGGCCGGCGAACTTCTCCTCACCCCAGGAACGGATGATCCTGAGCAGGTCCTCCGCCGAGTACGTGTTGACGACGTCGGCGGCGGTGATGCCCCTGCTCGTGTCCATGCGCATGTCGAGGGGCGCGTCGTAGGAGTAGGCGAAGCCTCGCTCCCGCTCGTCGAGCTGGAGCGAGGAGACGCCGAGGTCGAAGAGGACGCCGTCCACGCCGTCGATGCCGAGATCGGCCAGGACGTCGGGCAGTTCGTCGTAGACGGCATGAACGAGGTCCGTGCGTTCGGCGAAGCGGGCGAGCCTTTCACCGGCGAGGGTGAGGGCCTCGGTGTCGCGATCGATGCCCACCAGGTGAACCGCCGGGAAGCGCTCCAGCATGGCTTCGGAGTGGCCACCCATCCCGAGCGTCGCATCGACGACGACAGCTCGACGTCCGGCAGCTTCGGCGGCGGAGACGGCCGGGGCGATCAGGGAGACACAGCGATCGCGGAGGACGGGAACGTGGCGCTCGCTCGTCGGCCGGTCACCGCCCATGCGTCTTCTCCCTCCTGCAGCTCGTCGTGATCATCGTGTGGTCCTGCAGGCTGTCGGAGAGAAGCTCCCCCTTGGGTCAGACCCCCATCCGGCCGGACGGGCGTCGCCTGGCTCCGGGGAAGTGGAGCCAGGAGGCGATCCGTGTCCGGCGGCTGGAGATCTCATCCAAGGGATCGAGCCACCCGCGTACTCGTTGCTGCGTTCTGGTGCTGCTGTGTCGTACTGGTCCTGCTGTGTCGTACTGGTCCTGCTGTGTCGTACTGGTCCTGCTGTGTCGTACTGGTCCTGCCCTGCCCTGCCGCTGGATCAGATGATGCCGGGGAAGGCATCCTCGTCCGTCTCGGAGAAGGCGGTCTCCTTCTCCGAGAGGTAGGACTCCCAGGAGTCCGCCGCCCAGATCTCCGCCCGGCTTCCCGCACCGATGACCGTGAGGTCCCGGTCGAGTCCGGCATAGGTCCGCAGAGCCGCGGGGATGGTGATCCTGCCCTGCTTGTCCGGCACCTCGTCCGAGGCACCCGACAGGAAGATGCGGTTGTAGTCCCTCGCCTGGCGTGACGAGATCGGCGCCGCCCTCATCTGCTCGTGAACCCTTTCGAACTCACGCATGCTGAACACGTAGATGCAGCGTTCCTGGCCCCTTGTGAGGACCAGGCCCTCGCTCAGTTCCTCTCGGAACTTCGCCGGGAGGATGAGCCTGCCCTTCTCGTCGAGGCGGGGGGTGTGGGTTCCGAGGAACATCCCTGACCGCCTGTTCTGAGTCCGCCAAGCACAGCTCGGTGCTGCCTGCTCTTATGTTCTCCACTTTACTCCACAAAGCTCCACCGTCAATGCATCCGGCCGATTGCGACACGCCCGGGGACCCGCTGAGCGGCTGCGCAGCCGTGCATTTCCGGGCAGTCGAACCCTGAGCGACGAGGTGGAGTGAAGTGGAGGAGGATCCGCTCCGGGGGGACCCACGGTTCGCTGGTCGTTAAAAAGAGGAGAACCCGCCATGGCGGGTTCTCCTCTTCGGTCCGGTCGTCTCCGTCCGGTGGCCTGACCGGGTCAGGCCGGCACTCAGGTCTGGTCGCGCTTGCGCTCATCCCATTTGTCCTCGAGGCTGGACATGAATCCGCTCTTCCCCCCGGTCGTCGCCTTCGACGGCCTGCCGACGGGCTGGTCGGTCTCGACCTGCTTCGACTTCGTGGTCGCGAAGTAGACACCACCACCCATGATCAGGAAGCCGGCCACTCCTACGATGATGCTCTGATACACGGCTTCCGGGTAGACGATTCCCGCGAGCAGGACCAGGATCCCTGCGATCGTGATCAGCGATCCGATGACGAGGCGCCTCGTCGACATCGACTTCCGGGTGTCCGAAGCCATCGAATGCGCGAACTTTGGATCGTCGGCGTGCAACTGCTGTTCAAGCTGATCAAGCAACCTCTGCTCGTGTTCCGAGAGTGCCATGACCGCCTCCTTGATGTGGGTACCAACGTTCCTCCATCCAACCAACGTTCCGAACGCGGGTCGGGTTCCCGAGAAGAAGGGCCTACGACCGAGGGTTTCCGGGATGGATGTGCGTACTGAACGGCAGGTGGACTACCTGATTAAAGACTAGTTTGCTACGGGGTGGGTGCAAAGTCACAATGCGGGGTTGATCGTGCCTCCCGCAGGGTGCTATCCACCCGTTCTACCGCTCAACGGCGCGGATTCTCCGGGTTGTCGGCAACGTCGTCCGTGAGCGTGCGGATGCTCTACGGCGTCCCCGGTCGTGGACGCCGGGCCGACCGGCCCGGCTGCTCCCCCGACTCCTCCCCCGGCGTCGCGGCAGTGCCTCCCCGACCGTTGCGTCCGCGGGGGGAGAGCAGTCCCGCCGGGACCACCCCGGCTGCCCCGAACTTCCGGTTGACGTCGTCCAGGGCCCGCTCCGCGATCCTCCAGTTGTCGTCGCGGCGGTCGATGGTGAGTTGCGTCGATCCGTCGCCACCGGTTTCCAGGGATTCGGCGCGGAGCCCGATCAGCCGGACCGGCATGGGCCGCTCCCCCAGGGCGGCGAGCAGCGTGGTGGCCGCCGCATGGAGAGCGTTCGCGCTGTCCACCGGCTCGTCGAACTTCCGGGAGCGGGTGAGCGTCGAGAAGTCGGAGTAGCGGAGCTTGAGCGCGACGCCGCCAGCACGATGGCCCGAGGCCCGCAGACGGGTTGCCGTGCGGTGGGCCAGCCTCAGCAGTTCGGTCCGCAGGACCTCGGAGTCGTCGATGTCCTGCGCGAACGTCTGCTCCGCGCCGATGCTCTTCTCAGGACGGGACACGACGACGCGTCGGGGGTCGCGCCCCCAGGCCAGGTGGTGGACGTGCTCCCCTGAGCTGCCGAGGAGTCTCCTCAGCGTGGACACCGGGGTGTGTGCCACATCCTCCACGGTGTGGATCCCGATGCGGGCAAGGGTTTCCTGGGTCTTCGCGCCGACACCCCACAGGGAGGAGACCGGGAGGGTGTGGAGGTAGGCCACTGTCCGATCACCGGGGATCAGGAGCAGGCCGTCGGGCTTGGCCCTGGTCGAGGCGATCTTCGCGACGAACTTCGTCGTCGCGGCACCGACGCTGGCGGTGATTCCGAGGGTCGAGTGGATCTCGGCCCTGACCTGCTCACCGATCTCCCGGGGACCGCCCAGCCTCCGCATGGACCCCGCGACGTCCAGGAACGCCTCGTCGACGCTGAGTTGCTCGACGTCGGGCGTGATGGAGCGGAAGATCCGCATGACCTGCGCCGATACCTCCGCGTACCGGCGCTGGTGCGGAGGCAGGATGACGGCGGTGGGGCACTGCCGCATGGCGACGGACATCGGCATCGCCGACCGTACGCCGAAGCGCCGTGCCTCGTAGGATGCCGACAGGACGACGGACCGCCCGGACGGCGACCCGACCACCACCGGCACACCGCGCAGGTGCGGGTGATCGAGCAGCTCGACCGAGACGAAGAATGCGTCCATGTCGATGTGCAGGATGGAACATTCCGCGTGCTCCACGACCCCGGGGCCCTCGTCCTTCGCCACCGGATCATCGTACGCAGCGACACCGACACCCGCGCCGGTGGGGCGACGCGCAGCGACAGGACCGCCCTGTGCGGCCGATAGAGTGAGGACACCACGACCAGCCGAGCTGCCCGGGAGACCCATGCTGTCCGCACCCGCCACCACCGATCAGGGCGGTTCCCCGTCCGACACCATCGCGGTGGAGCAGGACCGGTTCCGTTCCTCGCTGACCAGCACCATCGACGGGTTCCTGGACGAACAGCGCGACGTCCTGGCCGCCATCTCCGAGGAGTCCGTCCCGCTCATCTCGAGCATCGCCGCCCTCACCAGTGGAGGAAAGAGGATGCGGGCCCTGCTGTGTTACTGGGGCTGGCGTGCGGCCGGCGGTTCGTCCGAGGACCCGGCCCCCGTCGTCGCCGGGACAGCCCTCGAGTTCTTCCAGGCCGCCGCCCTGATCCATGACGACATCATCGACCGGTCCGACACACGCCGCGGGCGTCCAAGTGTCCACCGCCAGTTCACCGCGCGCCACACGGACGCGGGGTGGCATCTCGACCCCGAGCGGTTCGGGGTGTCCGCGGCGATCCTGGCGGGTGACCTGTGCCTCGCGTTCAGCGAGGAGCTGTTCACGGCGTCGTGCTCCGGGGCACCAGGCGCCACGGCCCGGGTGATCTTCAACCGGATGAGGACGGAGGTGATGGCGGGCCAGTACCTGGACCTCCTGGAGGAGGCGGTCGGCCCGGACCAGACGCCGGAGATCGCCGAGGAGAGGGCGCTCAACATCCTGCGCTTCAAGTCCGCCAAGTACTCGATGGAACGGCCACTCATGCTCGGCGGAGCCCTCGCGGGCGCCGACGACCATCTGCTGGCCTCCTACTCGGCCTTCGCCCTCCCCCTGGGTGAAGCGTTCCAGCTTCGGGACGACGTGCTGGGGGTCTTCGGTGATCCCGACGTGACGGGCAAGCCCGCCGGGGACGACCTCCGCGAGGGCAAGCGCACGTTCCTCATCGCCCGGGCCCTGGGCTCGAGCGACCATACCGCCCAGCGCCAGATCAACGGGATGCTCGGGGACACCTCCCTGGACGATGCCGCCGTCGGTACGCTGCGTACGCTGATCACGGACAGCGGCGCCCTCTCCCACACGGAGCGCCTCATCGAGGAGAAGTCGGGGGAGGCATTCAGGGCGCTCGACGAGCTGCCCATCGACGCCGTCGCGCAGCGCGCACTGCGCCTGGTGGCCGAGGCGGCGGTCACCAGGTCCTCCTGACACCGAGCGCACCCGGTCAGTCGAAAAACCGGGAGAGCAGCAGAACGGGTCGCTCGCTCCGGCTGCGGTGGTACTCCTACCAGGCGGCGGCCTGCGCCCGACGGCGGATCTCCGTCTTCCGCCCTTCGCGGAGGGCGTCGACAGGCCGGCCGGGCAGGGACTCGTCGTCGGTGTAGAGCCAGCGGATGATGTCCTCGTCGCCGTAGCCCGAATCGGCCAGGACCACCACGGTGCCGCGGAGGCTGTCGAGGACCGCTCCGTCGACCAGGAAATCGGCGGGGACGCTGCGCACGTTGCGCTCGCCGATGCGGACACTGACCAGGGACCGCTCGCTGATCAGCGAGTGCACCCTCGTGATGGGTAGGCCGAGTGCCTCGGCCACCTCGGGGAGATTGAGCCAGGCCGGGACGAGGTGTTCGAGTTCATTCACCGTTCAAGGGTGCCATGCTCTTTCGTCCTTCTCCACCCGGCCCCGGTCTCCGGGGCATGCGTCGGGGATCGGTCCTCGTCAGCCGGGTGCCGGCCGGGAAGGACAGGACACCAGCACCACCCCGGCAGCGACCAGGAGTCGCGACACGCTGCACCGGTGGAACGACACGCCGCGGGCCTCCTTCAGGCCTTTCCCCGCACTCTTGTGATAAGCGCTTTTTCGTGTAAGTTCACAGGAGTCACACAAGCAACACTAACAACAGGTGACTCAACAGCATCAGCACGTGTGCGTGCCCGGTCAGGAAGCGTCATCCCGGGCACGGACGTCCGCGCGGACTCAGCCGCCAACAGACGAGGAACGAAACATGACTGCCCAGCGATCGCACGCACCGCTGAACGGCGCCCGCAGGAAGGCCGTCGGCATCAGCCCGCGCGGCCTGAATGTCGCCGTGACCACCGCCGCCCTGCCCGCGGTGATTCTCTCATCCGTCGCGTTGGCCCAGCCGGCCACCGCGGCCACCCCGCAGCCCGCTGCTGCAGCCCGGCACCTCGGAGCAACGGCGGCCGTACAGGCCCCGACCCGCACGATCGTGCTGCTGCGCTCGTCGCGGCCCAGCTCCCGACCCAGCGGGTCGCGGTGGTCGCCCAGACCGTTCCGGGGACCTACACGGTCAAGGCGGGCGACACGATCGGAGCGATCGCCAAGCGGTACGGACTGTCCACGGACGCGTGCTGAAACTCAACCGGATGGATGCGCGCACGGTCATCTACCCCGGCCAGAAACTCGCCCTGTCCGGCAGTGCGGCGCCGGCAGCGAAGCCGGCCCCGGCGGCGGCTCCCCAGCAGTCCGCTGCCGCCTCCTACACCGTCAAGTCCGGGGACACCCTCGGGGCCATCGCCTCCCGCAACGGAGTCAGCCTGCAGGGCATCC
>WNZI01000014.1 GCA_009728235.1 Vibrio cholerae
CGATGCTCCGGCTCCTGCCGCCGAAGCCGTCGCCGAGGAGAAGCCGGCCCGCGCGCGTCGGACCCCCACCCGCACCCGCAGCCGCAGGGCATCCGAGCCGGTGCAGGCCGAGACCGTCGCGGAAGCCGACCCGGCAGGAGCCCCTGCCGCCCCTGCAGAACCGGCCGCACCCGCCGACAGCAAGGCACCGGGGACCGACGTCGCGGTGCCCTCCGCCACTCGGGAAGCCTCCGACGAATCGTCAGGCGAGCAGTCGTCGGAGGAGACCCGATTCGATCCCTTCGCCGTGCCCGAGTCGCCGCTGTCGCTGCTGTTCCACGCACCGGACCTCGCCACTGCCGTGCCCGCCGTCCGGGTGGCGCCTCCACGTGAGGACGAAGACACGGACGAGGCCGAACCGGAGGAGTCGGGGCGCCGGTCCCGCCGGAGCCGCCGCAGCCGCGGAAGGTCCCGCAGCGAGACCGACCAGCCGGCCGACGGCGCCGATGACGAGTCCGCCACGGAATCCGACGACGGCGACGGTCGCCGGTCCAGCGGGCCCGATGAGGGGACCGCTGTCACCTCCCGCCGTCGTCGCCGCCGTCGCCGCGGGGACCAGGACCTCGAACTCTCCGGAGGCGAGGACGACGACCCGCCCAACACGGTGACCCGGGTGCGGGCTCCGCGGCAGGCGACCGAGCCCGTGTCCGATCGCGTGACGAGCGTCCGCGGATCGACGCGGCTCGAGGCGAAGAAGCAGCGCCGGCGCGAATCCCGCGACACGGGACGTCGCCGCCAGGTGATCACCGAGGCGGAGTTCCTCGCTCGCCGTGAATCGGTGGACCGCCAGATGGTGGTCCGGCAGCGCGACGACAGGATCCAGATCGGTGTGCTCGAGGACGGCATGCTCGCCGAGCACTTCGTCTCCAAGACGCAGCAGGATTCGCTGATCGGCAACGTGTACCTCGGCAAGGTGCAGAACGTCCTGCCGAGCATGGAAGCGGCTTTCGTCGACATCGGACGCGGCCGGAACGCGGTGCTCTACGCGGGAGAGGTCAACTGGGACGCCGCCGGCCTGGACGGACAGCCCCGCCGGATCGAGCTCGCCCTGAAGTCGGGCGATCCGGTCCTCGTGCAGGTGACGAAGGACCCCGTCGGGCACAAGGGAGCGCGGCTCACGAGCCAGATCTCACTGCCCGGTCGCTACCTCGTGTACGTGCCCGGCGGGTCCATGACCGGTATCTCGCGCAAGCTCCCGGATGTCGAGCGCAACCGCCTCAAGCGCATCCTGAAGGACCGGCTGCCCGAGAACGCCGGCGTGATCGTCCGCACCGCGGCGGAGGGCGCGAGCGAGGAAGAGCTCACCCACGACATCAACCGCCTGCGGGCACAGTGGGAGGAGATCGAGCGGAAGGCCGGCTCCACGAAGGCCCTGGCGCCCGAACTGCTGTACGGTGAGCCCGACCTCACGATCAAGGTCGTCCGCGACGTCTTCAACGAGGACTTCTCCAAGCTCGTCGTCTCCGGTGAGGAGGCCTGGGACACGATCGAGGCCTACGTCATGTACGTGGCTCCGGACCTCGTCGGCAGGCTGGAGAAGTGGACGAGCGACGAGGACATCTTCGCGTCCTCGCGCATCGACGAGCAGATCTCGAAGGCGCTCGAACGCAAGGTCTTCCTCCCGTCGGGCGGTTCGCTCGTGATCGACCGCACGGAGGCCATGACCGTGGTCGACGTGAACACCGGCAAGTTCACGGGCAGCGGCGGCAACCTCGAGGAGACCGTCACCAAGAACAACCTGGAGGCGGCCGAGGAGGTCGTGCGCCAGCTGAGGCTGCGCGACATCGGCGGCATCATCGTGATCGACTTCATCGACATGGTCCTCGAGGCCAACCGCGACCTCGTGCTCCGCCGCCTCGTCGAGTGCCTCGGGCGCGACAGGACGAAGCACCAGGTCGCGGAGGTCACGTCCCTGGGGCTGGTCCAGATGACGCGCAAGCGCATGGGCACCGGCCTGCTCGAGGTGTTCGGCGAGGACTGCGAGCACTGTGCGGGGCGCGGCGTCGTGACCCACATGGAGCCCGTGGAACACCGCCGCTCCACCACCGCGCCCGAGCCGCAGCAGCAGGTGCGCCAGGACAAGCCATCGCGGAGCGAGCGCAAGCGCAACCGGGGTCGGGGCGGCCAGCAGGACGAGGGCTTCGCACCGGTCCAGGCGCCCGTGGCGGACAGCCCGGACCGCGCGGCGAAGGCCGAGGCGGCCCGCGTGGCACTGGCGAGCATCGCAGCAGCGACACACCACGCCCACGAGGAGCCCCTCGATCAGTCCGGTGCGGACGCCGAGGTCCAGGTGACCGAGGCTGTGCTCACCATCAACGGGGAGACGGTCACGCTTCCCCGGGCGGAGGGCCGCCGCGCCGAGGCCCAGGAGCCGCAGGACGCCCCCGTGACGCGCCTGACGCTCGACAGCCTGAGCGAGGCCTTCAACCGCAAGCCGTCGGCTGAGGAGCACGCTCCGGCGGCAGCTTCGTCCGGAGCAGGAGCGGACGATCGGGATCACGCGCCGGAGCAGTCCGTCGTCGTGCCCGTCGAGGCCCCGGCCCGGCGCTCACGTCCCCGCAGGGTGGCCCGCAGTGCCCAGGGCGCCGCTGACACGACGATCGAGACGCAGCCTGCTCCGGCGACCGCCGGGACGTCAGGGACGCGACACGTGGCCAAGGCTCAGCCGGTGGCCCGGACACAGGCGCCCGCTGCTGCAGAGCCGCTGATCTTCGGCGTGGGGGTGCCTGCATCCGAGCTGTGATCACGGACGCGCGGTAGGAGTGGCCGTCCGAAGGCCGGGGTCCGGAAGAACCCCGGCCTTCGGCGTCTCCGTCCCCGGCTGCTATAGGGTGGATCGTGACACGGGGTGCCCTGCCGGATGCAGGGCTGAGATCAAACCCGTCGAACCTGATCTAGCGGGCGCGCGCGCCCGGGGCCTAGCGGAGGGATGTCACGCATGGACACCGTGCCTGCAGCGAGAACCGACCACCGGAGAATTCCCAACATCCTCAGTATCGCGGGGTCGGACCCCAGCGGAGGGGCCGGCATCCAGGCGGACATCAAGGCCATCAGCGCCAATGGCGGGTACGCGATGGCCGTCGTGACGGCCCTGACCGCGCAGAACACGCGCGGCGTCACCGGCGTCCACACTCCACCCGTGGCTTTCCTCCGGCAGCAGTTGGACGCCGTGTCGGACGACGTGGTGATCGACGCCGTGAAGATCGGGATGCTGGGCAGCGCAGACGTGGTGCGCTGCGTCGCGGCGTGGCTCGACGACGTCCGGCCGCAGGTCGTCGTGCTGGACCCGGTGATGGTGGCGACGAGCGGGGCCCGCCTGCTCGACGACGACGCCGTGCGCGCCGTCGTCGACCTCGCCCGCCGCGTGTCGCTGGTCACGCCCAACATCGCCGAACTGGCCGTGCTCTCGGGGACGGCCGAAGCGACGTCATGGCGCGAGCGCTCGAGCAGGGGAGTGCCCTCGCCACCCGGCTCGGCACGGGTGTCCTCGTGAAGGGCGGGCACCTGCCGGGTGAGCGATGCCCCGACGCGCTTCTCCTGCCGTCGGCGGATCCGACCGACGCCCTGGTCTTCGACGGCGTGCGGATCAGCACGGCGAACACGCACGGGACGGGATGCTCGCTCTCCTCCGCGATCGCCGCACGGTTCGCCGCGGCCGGCGACTGGCAGCAGGCCATCCGGGAGGCGAAGTCCTGGCTCGAGGGTGCCCTGCGGGAAGCCGATCAGCTCCGGGTGGGCCAGGGCAGCGGTCCCGTCCACCACTTCCACGGCGCGCCCCGAGCGCCGGAGAGCGCTTCACCGCCCTCGCGTGGCGCCAGAGTGCCGCCATCCGCCACGACATCCTCGAGCTGCCCTTCATCACCGGGCTGACCGACGGCAGCCTGGCAACCGAGGAGTTCGCGTACTACCTCCAGCAGGACGCACTGTACCTGCGCGAGTACTGCAGTGTCCTTGCCCGGACGGCGGCCATGGCGCCCACCGAGGACGAGCAGTTGTTCTGGCTGGGGGCGGCGACGTCGTGCCTCGAGACCGAGGCGGAGCTGCACCGTACCTGGCTGGCACGGGAGGCGGGACAGCGCTTCGGTGAGGGGGACGCGGGTGCCGTCACCCGCGCGTACTGCGACCATCTCACCGCGACCGCAGCCCGGGGCTCCTATGCCGAGCTCGTAGCGGCCGTCCTGCCGTGCTTCTGGCTCTACGCGGTCGTCGGTGACCGGGTCCAGGATCAGGTGCACGGCATCGTGCACGACGACGACAGCGCACATCCCTACGCCGAGTGGATCGGGACCTACGCGGATCCGGAGTTCGCGACAGCCACCGCGCGCGCGAAGGAGATCGCGGACGAGGTGCACCGGCGCTCCTCGGCGGCTGAACGGCAGGCGATGCTCGCTTCCTTCCGCCGGTCGGCAGCCTACGAGCGGGACTTCTTCGACGCGCCCCGGCTCCACTGCTCCGCCGCGCCGACGCAGCGCTCTGATTTGCGGGAAGATGCCGTCCTGGCGTAATCTTGACCCTCGGTGCACTCGCCTGTTAACCGGCATGTCCGGCGGCGACCGTGCAAGGATCCACCACTGTGCAGATCGTCCACCGACGTCGGCGGCCCCAGGGCAGCGGCGTCACGGACGCACAGGGTAGGTTCGGCAGGGAGGGCTACTCCCGGATTGCCGTGAAGGCGCACCCTAGTTTTTTCATCAGAAGTCAAGTTCGTCGAGAGAAGTGAGTTCCCAAGTGGTGTACGCGATTGTCCGCGCAGGCGGCCGCCAAGAAAAGGTTTCTGTAGGAGACCTCGTTACCCTTGACCGCGTCACCGGTCAGGCAGGAAGCACGTTCAAGCTTCCCGCCCTCCTTCTGGTAGACGGCGCCAAGATCACCTCCGCAGCGGAGGACCTCGCGAAGGTCTCCGTCACTGCCGAGATCGTCGAGAATCTTCGTGGACCGAAGATTGTCATCCAGAAGTTCAAGAACAAGACCGGCTACAAGAAGCGCCAGGGTCACCGTTCGGAACTGACCCGCGTCAAAATCACAGGCATCGCGTAGTCCCTTCGGGCTTCCGATCGGTCCAGCAGACACTTCAGCGAAGGCAGGCATAACTCATGGCACATAAGAAGGGCGCAAGCTCTACTCGCAACGGCCGCGACTCGAACGCCCAGTACCTCGGCGTCAAGCGCTTCGGTGGCCAGGTCGTCAAGGCCGGCGAGATCATCGTCCGCCAGCGCGGCACCCACTTCCACCCGGGCGCCAATGTCGGCCGCGGCGGCGACGACACCCTGTTCGCACTCGAGGCAGGTGCCGTCGAGTTCGGTACACGCCGCGGACGCAAGGTCGTCAACATCGTCGGCGCGGCAGCAGAGTAATCTGCCTGCGCCACATGCACTGACCGTGCACCAAGCATTCGGGTGGGGTGAGCCTCTACGGCTCGCCCCACCTTCTTTTAAGCCGGCACCGCTCGGCACAGCGAAGCATTTGTAGAAGGAGACCAGCGTGGCGAGCTTTGTTGACCGCGTAGTCCTGCACGTATCCGGAGGCACCGGTGGCCACGGCTGCGTCTCCGTCCACCGCGAGAAGTTCAAGCCGCTCGGCGGGCCCGACGGCGGCAACGGCGGCGACGGCGGGGACGTCATCCTCCGCGTCGACCATCAGACCACCACCCTGCTCGACTACCACCACGCCCCCCACCGGCACGCCACGAACGGCGGCAGCGGCATGGGGGATTGGCGCGGAGGCAAGAGCGGCGAGACCTTGATCCTGCCCGTGCCCGACGGCACGGTGGTCAAGACGAAGGACGGCGAAGTGCTCGCCGACCTCGTGGGAGAGGGCACCGAGTTCGTCGCAGCAGCCGGCGGCCAGGGCGGTCTCGGAAATGCCGCGCTGTCCTCCCAGAAGCGCAAGGCGCCGGGATTCGCGCTGCTCGGCATCCCCGGTGACGAGCGGGACGTGGTCCTCGAGCTCAAATCGATCGCCGACATCGCCCTCGTCGGGTTCCCGTCCGCAGGCAAGTCGAGCCTCATCGCGGCCATGTCCGCAGCCCGCCCGAAGATCGCGGACTACCCGTTCACCACCCTGGTGCCGAACCTCGGCGTCGTGGAGGCCGGTTCAACCCGCTTCACCATCGCGGACGTCCCGGGCCTCATCGAGGGGGCGAGCGAGGGCAAGGGCCTCGGCCACCACTTCCTCCGCCACGTCGAGCGCTGCGCCGCGCTCGTGCACGTCCTGGACTGCGCCGCGCTCGAGGCCGACCGCGACCCCCTGAACGACCTCGCGATCATCGAGCGCGAGCTGGAGAAGTACGCCGTCGACATGAGCTTCGCGGGACCTGGAGGTGACGTCGTGCCCCTCAACGAGCGCCCGCGCCTCATCGCGCTCAACAAGGTCGACGTACCGGACGGCAAGGACATGGCGAGCTTCGTCCGCCCCGAACTCGAGGCGCGCGGCTACCGGGTGTTCGACGTGTCGGCCTCCAGCCACGAGGGATTGCGCCAGCTGGGGTTCGCCATGGCGGAGATCGTCGAGAACGCCCGAAAGGCCGTGGCCGCCACGCCTCCACGGGTCGAACCACCCGTCCTGCGCCCGCGCGGCGTCAACGCGGCCTCGTTCCGGATCCGGCACGAGGAGAAGGACGCCCTGCCGCTGTTCCGCGTCCTCGGTGAGAAGCCGGAGCGCTGGGTCATGCAGACGGACTTCACCAACGACGAGGCCGTGGGCTATCTCGCCGACCGTCTGGCGAAACTGGGGGTCGAGGAACAGCTGTTCAAATCCGGTGCCAAGCCGGGGGACACCGTGGTGATCGGGGAGGGCGACGGCGTCGTCTTCGACTGGGAGCCCACCATGATGGGCGGCGCGGAGCTGCTCGCCGGGCCCCGCGGCAGCGACCTGCGGCTGGCCGAGTACATCCGGCCGACCCGTGAACAGAAGCGCGAGGAGTACCAGGAGCGCAAGGAGGCGAAGGCAGCTGCCCGCGCGACCTCGAGGCGGACCGCAAGGCCGGACTCTGGACGGAGTCGGTGCAGAACCGCAAGCAGCCCGCCCCTGCACAGCAGGAAGCGGACGGCGAGTCCCAGGTCTAGTCCGACGTGGCCTCTGACCAGTCCCGGCAACCCCTTGCCTCCCGCGCGGACCTTCCAACCGCGGGACGGATCGTCGTCAAGGTCGGCTCGTCCTCGCTGACGTCCGTGTCCGGCGGGATCTCCGGCGAGGCCCTCGTGGGCCTCGCCGATGTCCTGGCGGGCCGGCGCAGGGCCGGAACGGAGATCATCCTCGTCTCCTCGGGTGCGATCGCGGCCGGTCTGGCCCCCCTCGGGCTCGCGCGCCGGCCATCCCAGCTTTCCACCCAGCAGGCAGCGGCCAGCGTGGGGCAGGGTCTGCTCATGGAGCGGTACTCCCGGGCCTTCGCGGCCCACGGGATCACCGTGAGCCAGATCCTGCTGACCGCCGAGGACCTCGTCCGCCGTTCCCACTACGCCAACGCGCACCGAGCCATGGAGCGGCTCCTCAACTTCGGCGTCGTGCCGATCGTGAACGAGAACGACACCGTGGCGAGTCACGAGATCCGGTTCGGCGACAACGACAGGCTGGCGGCGCTGGTCGCGCACCTCGTCAAGGCGGAGGCCCTGGTGCTGCTGTCCGACGTCGATGCCCTCTACGACGGCCCTCCCGCCGCGGGGGCGACCCGCATCCCGCAGGTCACCTCTCCCCTCGACCTCGCCGGAGTCACCATCGGACGCACGGGCAAGGCCGGGGTCGGCACCGGCGGCATGGTCACGAAGGTCGAGGCCGCGTCCATCGCTGCGTCCTCGGGGATCCCCGCGCTCGTCACGTCCACGGCGAACGCCGCCGCGGCGCTCCGGGGGGACGACGTCGGCACCTGGTTCACCGCGACCGGCAAGCGGCAGCCGATCAGGTTGCTGTGGCTCGCGCACCTGGCGCGCGTGCTCGGCACGCTCGTGCTCGACGACGGCGCGGTACGCGCCGTGAGGGAGCGAAGGCGTTCCCTCCTCCCGGCCGGCGTCGTCGAGGTCTCGGGCGTCTTCGAGCCGGGTGACCCCGTGCAGCTCGTGGGTGGCGACGGCACCGTCGTTGCCCGCGGAATGGTCAACTACAGCTCGGCCGAGCTCCCCAGGATGCTGGGCCGCTCCACGCACGACCTCGCGGAGGAGTTCGGCGCGGAGTACGAGCGCTCCGTGGTGCACGTCAACGACCTCGTGGTGCTGCTACCCGCCGCGTCATGAAGGAATCCCGCCGGGCCGGTACCGCAACCCCTCGCTAGGATGGGATCATGACCGATCTGAAGGCTGAGCTCCCCGTCCGGACCGACGTCGCCGCCTCGCTCTCCCCGGAGGAGCTCACGCTCGCGGTGCATGCGATCGCCGATCGGGCCCGGGTCGCGTCGCGGATCCTGGGCCGGGTGAACCGTGCCCGCAAGGACCGCGTCCTCCTGGCCATCGCCGAGGCCCTGGTCACCCGGCGGGACCTGATCCTCGCCGCCAACCGGACCGACCTCGAGCGTGGCCGGGCCTCCGGTACGTCCGACTACCTGCTCGACCGGCTCAGCCTGGACCCCGAGCGCGTCGGCCTGCTGGCGGAAGCCCTCACCCAGTTGGCCGCGCTGCCCGACCCCGTCGCACCGCCGTCCGCGCCGAGACGCTGCCCAACGGCCTGCGTATGCGGCAGGTGCGCGTCCCGCTGGGCGTCGTCGCCGCTATCTACGAAGCGCGACCCAACGTGACGGTCGACATCGCGGGGCTCGCACTCAAGAGCGGCAACGCCGTCGTCCTGCGCGGAGGCAGTGCCGCGGCCGCGACCAACGCGGCGCTCATCGGCATCATCCGGGACACGCTCGAGGACCACGGGCTGCCGGATGACGCCGTACTCACCGTCGACGAGTTCGGCCGGGAGGGTGCCCAGGCGCTCATGCAGGCGCGCGGGAGGATCGATGTCCTGATACCGCGGGGCGGGCGCGATCTCATCCAGTCCGTCGTCACCACGGCGCGCGTTCCCGTGATCGAGACGGGGGAGGGAAACGTGCACATCTTCCTCGACGAGTCCGCGGACGAGGACATGGCCGTCGACATCCTGCTCAACGCCAAGACGCAGCGACCCAGTGTCTGCAACACCGTCGAGACCCTGCTGGTGCACGAGAGGTCGGCGGCGGCCCCCGCCGTCCTCGCCGCGCTCCTCCGCTCGGGGGTGATCCTGCACGTCGACGACCGGTCGAGGAACCTCCTGCCCGCGGGGGCGGACGCACCGGCCGCGACGGACGACGACTGGGGTCGCGAGTACATGCAGCTCGATCTCGCCGTCCGGACCGTCGGCAGCGTGGACGAAGCACTTCAGCACATCCGGCGCTGGAGCACGGGCCACAGCGAGGCGATCATCACCAACGACCTGTCATCCTCCGAGGAGTTCATCGCCGGCGTCGATTCGGCCGCGGTGCTGGTGAACGCGTCCACGCGTTTCGTGGACGGCGGAGAGCTCGGCCTCGGCGCCGAGGTGGGGATCTCCACCCAGAAGATGCACGCGCGCGGACCCATGGGCCTGGCGGAGCTCACCACGACGAAGTGGATCGTGCAGGGCGAAGGACACGTTCGACGCTGACGCGAGCCCTGCGGCTGCGGGGCAGTTCCCCTTTACGCGTACGATGGAACGTAATGCCCGCGCCGGGCGGAATCGCACCGGCGGAACCTGACCCGACAGAGGAACAACGATGCTCTACTCCCTCGGCAGCGCACTGCTGGCGAATGAAGCCATGGAACACCACGCCGAGCTGCCGATGCCGGCGATCGCGTACGGGCTGATCGTCATGGGCGTCCTGCTCACCCTCATGATCGTCACGGTGTCCTTCTCGAACGTACGCAACCGGCACGAGGCCGTCGAGGAACACACCGATCCGCACAAGCAGCACGCGAACAACCACGACCACGGCGAAGCGAACCGGCACTAGCGGTTCCTGTGGCAGCGGACGGTATCGAACGGGACGTCATGGGTGGGCCGCGCCAGCGTCGACACGACGGCTCGCCCTGGCGGCTCGGCGTGATGGGCGGGACCTTCGACCCGATCCACCACGGCCACCTGGTCGCGGCGAGTGAGGTCGCGTCGGTCTTCGATCTGGACGAGGTGGTCTTCGTTCCGACCGGGCAACCGTGGCAGAAGGCCGACAAGGACGTCACCGCAGCGGAGCACCGCTACCTGATGACCGTCGTCGCTACGGCGTCGAATCCGAGTTTCACGGTCAGCCGGGTGGACATCGAACGGCCGGGTCCCACCTTCACCATCGACACCCTGCGCGATCTCAAGGTGGAGCGTCCGGACGCACAGCTCTTCTTCATCACCGGTGCGGACGCCATGGCGCAGATCCTCACCTGGAAGAACGCCGAGGAGCTGTGGTCACTGGCCAAGTTCATCGGGGTGACGAGGCCGGGGCACGAACTGGACGGGCGGGGCCGCGACGTGAGCCTGCTCGAGGTCCCAGCCATGGCGATCTCGAGCACGGACTGCCGGCGTCGTGTGGGCGAGCAGAAACCGGTGTGGTACCTGGTACCGGACGGGGTCGTCCAGTACATCGCCAAGCACCAGCTGTACAGGAGCGCCGAGGTGCGCCGCGGGGCGATGGACTCGCCGGGACCGAACATCGACGAAGCCTTTCCGAGGGAAGGAAAGCACGGGGGAAACCCCAGCTCCGCACAACGACCAACCGGGTGAATCAGCAATGAGCAAGGCAGAGGACGACGCACGGGTCACCGGGTCTCGATCGACGGACCGTGCAGAGTCAGGGGGGCCGGACATGGCAGGCAGCGATCAGGCATCCGTCGAGCCCGGGACGGGCGACGACGGCATCGGGGTGGGGGCGAAGAACAACCCCGCACGACGCAGCAGGCGTGCGGCCGAAGGGCCCGTGGATGCCGTCCCGGAGCCCCGGAAGGAGCGGGAGTCCCAGGCTCGCGCCCGTGATCGGGAGGCGCTGAGGACGTATCGCGCGCTGGCCGAGGGCCAGTCGGTCCAGGACGACGATGCGCGCACGGACACGCCGACCGCCGACAGAGGCGGTTGCAGCAGGACGCGGCGGGTCGTGCCTACGCCCCGGCGCAGGAGGGGTCCGGTCTACCTCCGGCGGCGGAGCCCCCGGCGGCCGGTGATTCGTCGACGGATCCTGCGATGCCGGCGAGGGAGGACGGGACGGGGATCCGGACGGGTTCGACCGCCGCAGGATCGACCCGGGAACCGGTGACCGGGGGCCGCAGGGACCGCAGGCGACAGGACACGGCGCAGACGGCCGTCGTGTCGGAGGAACCGGTCCCGTCGGACCCCTCCATCGAGGCGCGCCGGATCGAGGACATGGACATCGAGGAGGCGCTGGCGGCCCGCCAGGCCATCATCGAGGATGGGCGGGAACAGGCGGCTGCCATCGCGGCGAAGGGCGACGATCCCTTCACCGTCGATCTCGGCGTCCTGGCCCGGCAGAAGGCGCTGGCGGAACGTGCCGCCGTCCTCACGTCCCGTGCCCGACGCATGCAGGAACTCGCCGACCAGAACCAGCAGCGGAGACCCGCCGCGAACGACCCGACCGCCGCGCACAACCTGTCGATCGTGACACCCCCGGAATTCGTGCGCATGCCGGGTTCCGCCCAGACGGTACTTCGAGCGCCGACGACGTCGCACGTGCCCGTGGTGCTGCCCCGATCTGCGCGATCACCGATCACCGAGCCGTCCACCGAGGACCCGGAGGCCGGTGCACCGGTTCCGGGCGCCGCAGTGCAGGACGGGACGCCGGGAACGGACCGCATCCAGGCGCGCAGTGCCTTCGGTCTGGAGCCACTCGATGCCATGACAGCGGGCCTCGGCCGCCTGCGCCGGCTGCGCTACATCCAGTACTCCCTGCTGGGTGTGGGCGCAGCAGCGCTCGTAACCGGGATAATAATGACCGTCAGCTCCCTCAATGGGTGAAAATGCTGGCCACACACAAGGAGATCAGTGAGCGCCACCGAACAGTCCATCAGCATCGCCCGCACCGCGGCACACGCCGCGGCGGACAAGATCGCACAGGACATCACCGCCATCGACGTCAGTGACCGGCTCGCCATCACGGACGTCTTCGTGATCGCCTCCGCGCCGAGCGAGCGGCAGGTCAACGCGATCGTCGACGGCATCGAGGAGGAGCTCTCCAAGCAGGGCCTCAAGCCCGTCCGGCGCGAGGGTCGCAGCGAAGGGCGTTGGGTCCTCCTGGACTACGCCCAGGTCGTGGTGCACGTCCAGCACGAGGAGGATCGCGTGTTCTACGCGCTCGATCGACTCTGGAAGGACTGCCCGTCCATCGACCTGCAGCTCGAGGGGGCCCTCCAGAGCTCGCCGCAGATCGCAGCGACCGGCGACGTCACGGAGTGACGCGGTATCCCCATGCCGACCCGGCGGCGCGCCGGGTCATCTTCTGGCGCCATGGACGCACGGAGTGGAACCGCTCGGGGCGGTTCCAGGGCCAGGAGGACATCGACCTGGACGAGACGGGCAGGGAGCAGGCGCGACGGGCCGCCGAAGTGCTGGCTACGCGCAACCCCTCCCTGATCGTCGCCTCCGACCTCCGCCGGGCAGCCGACACAGCGTCGGCTCTGGCGGAGCTCAGCGGAATGCAGATCACCTACGACGCCCGGCTGCGGGAGACCGACGCCGGGCAGTGGCAGGGGTTGTCCTTCGCGGAGATCGACGAGAGGTTCGCGGACGACAACGCAGCATGGCGTGGAGGCGACCCCCGTGTCCGGGCAGGCGGAGCGGAGAACCGGCTCGACGTGGGGAAGCGCATGCTCGCTGCCGTCACAGACGCGGTGACACGGGTGGCACCCGCGGAGACCCTCGTGGTGGTGAGCCATGGAGGAGCCATCAGGGCAGCGCTCGCCGCGCTGATGGGGCTGCCGCCGGAGCGGTGGGGAGCCCTTGCGGGACTGTCCAACTGTCACTGGTCCGAGGTCCATGAGGTCGTGGACAGAGCGGGGGCCCTGTTCTCATGGCAGCTGACCGAGCACAATGTGGGTCTCGGCTCCCTGCCCGCGGAGCCCCTCGAAGGGTGAACCGGGGCAGGCGGACGATTTGGTGAAGCCGCCGGAATTTACTACACTAATCAAGTTGCTTCGGCGGGATCATCCGGCGTAGCGGCGTGAGTACGGGGCTATGGCGCAGCTGGTAGCGCACCTGCATGGCATGCAGGGGGTCAGGGGTTCGAATCCCCTTAGCTCCACAACGAACCGCTGGAACTCAGGGCACAGGCCTTGGTCCGGCGGTTTTTTGTTGCCCTCGGGAGTTGCGGCCGCTCTGATCGGAGTCGGCAGCGGTGAGGCGCTGGGGGAGACGTCAGTGTCCGCGAGGTGAGGCAGCGTCCAGAGCGTCCAGGATCGCGAGCGACGGCAGACCCGCGACCGCAGCCACTGTGGCCAGCCGCTCCCCGCGACCGACCGCGGAAGCGACAGCCTCCTGGAACTCCACGGAGGGCGCCGCCTTCGCTCCCTCGGTGGCCCTGCTGGACCGCGCTATCGCGGCCACCCGGGAAAGATGATCTACAGTCACGTCGGCTCCTCCAGTGTTGTTGCTCATTCCTCATCCTGGCGCCTGCGCCTGAACGGTTGCTGGTCCGACGCTGAACGGCGTCCGGGCGATCCGGTCCGCTCAGCCTGCGCCGACCAGAGTGCCACCAGCGAGGCGAGGGTGGGAGGGTGTACCGGGATGCTCGACGTGGCGTCCGTGCTTCACTCGTCGGTGCTTCCGTGCGGCGGGCGGCTGAAGCGGTCGGGCGGCGTGTCGGTCCACGGCCCCGTCCTCGAGCAGCGTCGTCCACGTGCTCGACGGCGCCAGAGCAGTGATGAGGACCACCTTCACGATGGTCAGCACGTTGGATGCAAGGTGATGCATGGGACGTTCCTTTCGTCGTCGATCTCCCTCAATCCTCGCGGACAGGACGTTCCGCTACATCGGCGCCTGGTGGGATCCGCCGGTCGGACGGCCTCCGCCCAGGGAATGAGGAGAGCAGAGCCCGAGCCCTGATTCCATCGCCGTGGCATGGACCAGCATGGGGACCGGATGTCATCGCCATCGACATCACCAGGTGGCTGCGCTGGTGCTCGAGCGGCGCTGTGGGTAGTGTCGCGGTGATCAGCGTCGATCAGGTAGGAGGTCGGATCAGATGGACATGGGGCAAGCCGGAACGCAGGGGGACGCTTTCACCGCTTCCATGCGCGACGGGGTTCTCTGGGTCCACTGGCTCCAGGGGTCGAGCGTGACGGACGCGGACGCGGCCGCCCTCGTGCAGCGGGCCCACGCCATGAGTGTGGACACCTGCCCTCTGATGCTCGTCGAACTCAATGACATGGTGACCCTCTCCCGCGCCGCACTGCAGCGATTCGCCAACACCCTGAACGTCGGAGCCATGGCCATCGTCGGGCCCTCCGCCGTGGACAAGCTCCTTGCCGACCATTTCGGTGAGGTGCACAACCCTCCCTACCCGAGCAGATACTTCACGACGAGCGCGCAGGCCGTGCAGTGGCTCAACGACCATCCCGATGCACCGTGACGCCGGCCGACGGACCATGACGCGCAAAAAAGCTCCTTCACCTGCAGCCCCACCTGGTTCGGGCAGCTTCCATGGAGGACCGGGCCGGAGCAGAGGAAGCGTGACGACACGGTCCGTGGCGGGCGGCAAAGCCACCCTCTCGATGCTCGGTCCCGCACTCCTGCGATTGACGTACGCGCCCAACTCCGAGGTTCTTCCAGCGGATGCGAAGGCCATTCTCGAGACCAGTTCGGCGCTTGTCGGTGGCTCCTCCTACGCGATCCTGGTGGACATGCCCTCGATCCTCAGGATGAGCTCGGCTGCCCGTGCGCTGTTCGGAGCCGAGGACAAGGTGCTGGCAGCGGCAATGCTGGGAGTCACACCGATGGACAGGGTGCTCGCCGCGTCCATGACGCAGGCCGTCCACGACGTGCAGTTCTTCGTGGACGAGGGCACTGCCCTGCGCTGGCTGACCGGTCGGTTGCCCCACAACGCCTGACCGCGTCGAGAAGACGGCCGGCCCGTGTCTCAGGATGCGCCAAATCTTTCTGCAGGTTCCTCCACCCCGGGCATCCGCGAGGTCGCCCATGCCCCATGCTGGCAGCAACCATCTCCAGCGGAGGACGAATGAAACACCGGATCGGTCCCGAACAAGCCTCAGATCGACGAAGCCAGCGTGCTCGCTCGCTCCTCGTCACCGTGCTGGCAACGCTGCTCGCGCTCGGCGGATGCGCGGCTCCGGATGCGTCCGGGACTCTTCAGGAGGTGCGCGTCGCAACGACCAGCACCGCGCCCTCCGGCTGGCTCCACACGGACGGTGGGGCGGTCAAGGACGCCGACGGCCGGACCTACGTCATTAAGGCAGCGAACTGGTTCGGACTCGAGACGAGCGACTGCGTGCCGCACGGGCTGTGGACGCTGAAGATGGAAGATGCCCTCGCGCAGATCAAGTCCATGGGTTTCAACACGATCCGATTGCCGTACTCGAACGAATGCATCACCAGCGGACGGGTCAGCACCGATACGAATTTCTGGGCGAATCCGGATCTGAAGGGGAAGACCCCGCAACAGGTCATGGACATCGTCATCGCGACATCGAAGACGGCCGGCCTCAACGTCATCCTTGATCGGCACCGGCCCTCCTCTGCTGCTCAGTCCGAGCTCTGGTATACGCCGGCGGTGAGCGAGGCCACGTGGATCGCCGACTGGAAGAAGCTCGCCGAGCGATACAGGAACGAACCGACCGTGATCGGCGCCGATCTGCACAACGAGCCGCATGGCGCGGCGAGGTGGGGCGGCAACGATCCGGCGAGGGATTGGCATGCAGCAGCCACGCGCGCGGGCAACGCCATCCAGACCGTCAACCCCAGGCTCCTGGTCATCGTCGAGGGTGTCGAGGCGCAGAACGACGGCACGTCGACCTGGTGGGGTGGCGGGCTCAAGGACGTCAGAACCAAGCCGGTCAGGCTGACCGTGCCCAACCAGGTCGTCTATTCGCCGCACGACTACCCAGCGTCCGTCTTCGCGCAGAAGTGGTTCGCCGCCCCGACCTATCCCGCGAACCTCGCCGGTGTCTGGGACGCCAACTGGGGCTACATCGCCAAGGAGGGTATCGCCCCGGTCCTGGTAGGGGAATTCGGCACCAGGCTCGAGACGACGTCCGACAAGCAATGGATGACCGAGATCGTGAAGTACCTGCGCGTCAACGGGACGAGCTTCTCCTACTGGTCCTTCAACCCGAACAGTTCGGACACGGGCGGTCTTGTCGGCACCGACTGGCGGACTCCCCAGACGGCCAAGCTCGACGCTCTGAGGCCGATCCTCGACGTACCCGCGCCCGTGCCGCCCGCACCTGCTCCCACGGCATCGGCGACGCCGCCACCCACTCCGTCACCGACGGCACCCGTTGCGCCGAAACCGTCCCCGACGGCCACCACGGCTCCCTCGGCCGCGCCGACTCCCACGCCTGCCCCGTCACCGGGACCGACGGTCGCGCCGTCGCCCTCACCGGCTGTGAAACCGACCCCGACTCCCGCCCCGGTACCGTCGGTCATCCCTTCGCCGACCCCGACGCCGACGCCGACGCCCGCGCCCTCCTCCTCGAAGGTGACGGCCGCCTGGGCACTCCAAGGATCCTGGTGGGGCGGACACAGCGTGCAGCTCAAGGTGACCGCCACACAGGCAGTCGCCGGCTGGTCCGTCACCTATAAGGACCCGAACGTCACGAGGATCCCCAACTCGTGGGGAGCCAGATGTTCGTTCGTTCCACGGACATCGATCACCTGTGTCGGTTCGGACTGGACGACGTCGCTGAAGGCCGGCCAGGTCGTGTCCGTCGGGCTGCAGGTCGACGGCGTGAAGCCTCCGACCAACCCGGTGGTCACAGCCACCGCCAGGTGAGCTGAGCGGGCCGGGGGGCACCGGTGGGCGTCTGCACCGTCGAGGACGAGTGACCTCGGACCGCCCCTGGCGCGCCCGGACCACGGCGCCCTGACCACGGGAAGCCTCCGAGCCGGGGTGGCGCGCCGGGGACCCCGACGGCCGGCAATGCATGATCGTACGACCCGGAGCTCGGGAGGCTGGGGAACAAAGAATCCCGCCGGCTCTCCTCGTGCGGTAACTTGTGAGAACCCCCGACGGTGGAAGAGCCGGGGACCAGGCTGTCGCCCACCAGCAGGGTGGTCCGCCCAGCACACCGCCTGAGCGACCGCGGGGGTCCCACTCGCGGTCCGACAGTCCCACCGGGAGACAAGCATGGCTGCAAGCCGCAATCCACTCGACGATCTGCGCGAATCGATCAGCCACCTGACGGAGCAGATCAAGCTGCCGGGCTCGGAGCGGGTCGACGAGCTGATCGGCGACCGTTTCGGTGGGCGGCCGGGACCCGCCCGGTCCCTCGCGGAGGTGCAGGCCGAACTCGACGCGTTGGTCGGGCTCGACACCGTCAAGGAGCAGGTTCGGGCCCTCGTCGCGCTGCTCCAGGTGCAGGCACGACGCAAGGCGCACGGCCTACCCGAGGTGGCCACCTCGCAGCACCTGGTGTTCCTCGGTAATCCGGGTACCGGCAAGACCACCGTGGCGCGGCTCCTGGCCGAGATGTACCGGGCGGTCGGCCTGCTGCAGAAGGGCCATCTGGTGGAGGTCGATCGATCGGGCCTGGTGGGGCAGTACGTCGGCGCCACCGCCATCAAGACGGATCGGGTGATCCGACGGGCCCTGGACGGCGTGCTGTTCATCGACGAGGCGTACGCTCTCACTCCCGACGACGGACGGATGGACTTCGGTCCGGAGGCCATCGAGGTCCTCCTGAAGCGGATGGAGGATCACCGCCACCGCCTGGTCGTGATCGTGGCCGGCTACCCGCAACTGATGGAATCGTTCCTGCTCTCCAATCCGGGGCTGCGGTCCCGTTTCGCCCGCGAGATCACGTTCCCCGACTACTCGGTCGACGCGCTGCAGACCATCTTCGACCAGATGCTCGCCCAGCACGAGTACATCCTGGAACCGGGTGCCGATGAGATGCTGCGCCGCATCCTGTCGGGGCTCTCCACGGGCGAGGAATCGGGCAACGCGCGTTTCGCCCGCACTCTGTTCGAGCAGTCGCTCAACCGGCAGGCGCTGAGGCTGTCCCTCAACGAGCAGCGGAACCTCGACGCCCTCGACCGGGACGAGGTGATGACGCTGACCGCCGATGATCTCCGGGGGGCAGCGGTGGCGCTGGGGGCGGAAACCGCGCAGGAACCCGTCCACCAGACCGACCGCAGGCCCGCACGGTGGTGGGACTGGCTGAGCTGACGACGTCGGGGCCAGGTACCCCGCCCTCGTCCGGGTGCCAACCCACCCGCCGCGCAGCCTGTCCGCGCCCTGCGCTCAGCGCCGCCTGTTCTTCCCCTTCAGCAGGGCATTGGGACTGCGGGTCACCAGCCCGGACTGCCCGGGCTCCGTCCCGGCCGTGGACGACGTCCCCCTGCCCCGTGTCGAGCCCGGTGTTCCGGTGCCGCCGGTCACCGCGCCGTCGATGCTGCTCACGATGCGTTCCTTGCGTACCTCCTCGCGGACCGTGGCTCGTCGGGCGACCGCGACCTTCCTCATCGTGACCCGCTCCGCGACCACCGTCTCCTTGCTCACGACCGGTCGTTCCTCGCGCAGGACGATCTCCACGGATTCCTCCTGGAACAGTGCGCCCTCGGCCGACCCGCCGTCCGTTGTCGCCGTCACCGGCTCGATGTCGACGCGGACCTCCTCACGCCGGAGGGGAACCGTCACGGCGGCCTCCTCGGCGACCACGTACTTCCGCAGTCGGACCCGCGCGGTCTCGTGCTGCTCCGTCCCGATCCTGAGCCGTTCCTCGGACCGGATCATCCATGGTTCGCCGCTGTCATGACCCTTTGCTCGTGCCTCCGTGACCGTCGTCGAATCGTCCGAGTCGTCGGTCGCCAACGAGGCTTGCGGCTGCAGATCGTAGTGTCGGTAGAGTGCGGCCTCGTCCTCGGGGGAGAGGTGTCCGTCCCGTTCGACCGACGGTGCGTGCCTGATCAGGTCCTTGGGAACGGCGACGACGAGGCGGTCATCTTCCACCGTGGCTCCCCTGAGCGGAACGAGTGACTCCCTGCTGCCGAACAGGCCGGTGTGGACCGTGACCCAGGCGGGCTCGCCCGTCGAGTCGTCCAGGTACACCTCACCGACGGACCCCACCTTCTCACCGCGATCCGTGAACACCGCGCCGCGATGGATGAGGAGAGGGTCGAGATCGTGCATGGTGAGCATGGAAGGTCCTGTCGTCGGCGCCGGCCTTCAGCGGCCCACGGATTCCCGCCAGCGTAGGACGGCCGTATGCGGATAACAAGCAGGCTTATGGTTTTCCTGCTGGTGGCATCCTGTGCGTCCATCGCGTACGCGGGCGAAGCCGTCGTCGAAGCCCCGCTCGTGGAAGCAGCGATCGAGGGACGCTATGCCTTCAGGATGCGAGCTGCTGCTGCTTCCGACTCGAGCTGCCGGTCGGACAGCACCGTACCTCTCAGGTGACCGCCGTGCCGGAGCATGGTCCGTAGCTCGTCGACGCTGTAGGGATCCGGCCAGCGGCTGTGGGCCACCACATGGCAGCTGGGACACAGGGGTACCAGATCCACGAGCGGGTCCGGCTCGTACTCCCCGTCGATGAGGGCGAGCGGCGTGATGAGATGCACCTGCATCGATTCGGAGCCTGAGGAACCATACATCTGCTCGAAGTCCAGGCCGCAGGAGAGGCAGGCCGAACCCCGATGCGCGAGGGCGATGCCGCGCAGGGCGTCGTCCTGCTCGAATCGATCGATCGGGACGGTCTTCACGACGCTGGACGGCAAGGAGCCGGGCACGGGGTGGACCGAGCCGTTGGCGGGGGAGATGGTGGCAGCCCAGATCCCGCGGATCGCACGAGCAGTCCCGTCGTCGACCGCCAGCGCAGCGAGGCCCCCGTTCGCAACATGCCGGACTGGAGCGGGGAGCTGTGCCGTAGGGATCTGATCCCCGTGCGGCAGCAGGACGTCGACGTCGAGGTCCAGAAGAACTGCTGTCCCCGCTGCCTGCTCCATGGTGCGCGTGCGAGCAAGCGATCCGTGCCCGATCAAGCCGTTGCGCGAGGGGCGGCTCCCGACGACGAGCAGCCAGACATCCATCCCGATGTCGAGCCCCGGATCAGCCGGGAGGACCCATTCCCGCCGGACTAGTCCGACCCTCCGGACCACCTCCACGTCCGCGGCATAGGTTCCGGTCCACTGCGGCTCGTCGGGATTCCACGCGAGGATGAGGGCGACCATGCACCGAGTGTCCCATGCTGCTCGGATCCGTGCGGGAGCAGTCCGCGTCACGAGAAGGGGAGGGTCCGGTCAGAGGTCCCAGGTCGGCTGGCCGTCCCACAGCCCCAGGTCATCGAAGCTCCGGATCAGCTGCTGGACACCAGGGGCGAGGACCGGACGTCCCTCATCGACCGCGATCAGGGGTTCGTAGTGACGCAGCTCGGCCATCTCGTTGGCGAAGTGGATGGCCCTGGCATGATCGCTGGTCAATCCGGAGCCGCCGGCCGCGACGGCCTCGAGGGCCGGCTGGGCCCGTCCGAAGCGGATCGCGTGGGCCAGGTCCGCAGCGGCGACATCGTGGTTCTGTGAGGCAGCCACGCTCCAGCTGTGCAGGACGGGATCCTCCTTCAGGCGGACGCCCGTCTGTTCCCACTCGTGTGTCATTGCATCCCCATGATCGTCAGCTGAACCGAACTCCCAGCGTCGCAGTACCCGCTCGCGGCTACAAGCGCGCCTGCCGGGTACGCCGGAGTTGTTAGCCTCCCGTGACCTGCGCGCCGGGAGCGGCATCCTGCAGGCCGGGGGAGAAGGGTCGTCCCCGGACGCCTCACATGCCAGACTGGACGGCATGTGTCCACGTTCCGAAGAGCCCCGAGACTCCTCCGCCGGCCCGAGCAGCAGCCCGGCGACGCCCGTCATCGAGGACCGCCACCTCGCAGTCAGGCTCGATGACGCCTGGCTCCGACTCCAGACGAGAGTCGCCGTCCGCCGGGGAAGGATCGAGACCGTCATCCCCTACACGGGATACGGAACGACGTCATGGCTGCGCGTCCTCGCCCGGGTTGTCCGAAGCGACCCCAGGGACACGGGTTCGGAAGCGGATGCCGGCCCACTCAAGCCACTGCAGGAGGGTATGCGTGGCTGGCGCAACTTCACGAGCGCACCGGTCGCGCACGCCGTCGTCCACGTCACCGTGGGTGACACGGTGCACGACGTCCGGGCGGACCGTGGGGGAGTCGTCGATGCGCGCATCCCGGTGACCCTCGATTCCGGGTGGCATGACATCACGCTGCAGTCGGGCGAATCACGGGCCGTCGAGGCGCCCGTGCGGATCGTCGCGGACGGAGCGGACTTCGGCGTCGTCTCCGACATCGACGACACCGTCATGGTCACCGCCCTGCCCCGGCCCTTCCTGGCGGCCTGGAACACCTTCGTGCTCGACGAGCACGCGCGGACTCCCACTCCCGGGATGGCCGTCCTGTACGAACGGATCGTCCGGACGCTGCCGTCCGCTCCCGTTCTCTATCTCTCGACCGGAGCCTGGAACGTCGCGCCGACGCTCTCGCGGTTCCTCTCCCGCAACCTCTACCCGGCAGGACCGAAGTTGCTGACCGACTGGGGACCCACCCGCGACCGGTGGTTCCGCAGCGGGCAGGAGCACAAGCGGACGTCGCTGGAACGACTGGCCGAGGAGTTCCCCAACGTGAAATGGCTGCTGGTAGGTGACGACGGCCAGCACGACGAGGCGATCTACTCGGAGTTCGCTCAGCGCCATCCGGAGAACGTCCGTGCCATCGCGATCCGGCAGCTCTCCGCCGGCGAGGCGGTCCTGGCCGGTGGCCGGTCCAAGACCGGCGTGCAACCGCCGGAGGGGATCCCCTGGATCTATGCGCCGGACGGCGCGGGGATGTCGGACCAGCTCGAAGCCCTGGGGCTCATCGAGAGTGATGTCCGTTCGGCAGACGTCCCTGAGGAAAACGGCTGACGCCAGACCCGACGCTCGTCAGCCGACCCGGGCGACGGCGCGTCCCACCGTCGATGCTGCTCCCTTGGCCGCCCCTGCGAGCACGGGGGCAGCGGCTTTCAGCTGGTCGGTGAACACCACGGCGCCCGCGCCGGCGAGCGCCGTGGTGAGGACAATGCGCTGAACGGTTCGGCGCCGTCCGCTCCAGCCGCCCGTGACGCCCGCGTTCGCGGGATCGAGCGACGGTCCGTACAGATTCCCGGAGGAGTCCTCCGCTGCTTCCTTCTTGGAGAGGTGCGTGTGCTCGACCTGGTGCGCCATCACCCTCTCGAGCCGTCCGGGCATGAGGCGGTGCTGGCGGACCATGGAGCGCCCGATCCGTCCGACGGCGATCTCGCGGGTCGGCTTCCCGACGAGGTCGACGATCGTCCTGGCGACGCGGTCCGGGCTGTAGACGGGCGGCATGGCCACGGCGCGTCGGCCCGTGTAGTTCGCGGCGTGATCGAAGAACGGGGTGTCGATGGTGGGCGGAAGCACGGTGCACACATGGATGTGCTTCTTCCCGTCGAGCTTCAGCTCGGACCGCAGGCTCACGCCGAGTGCCCGGACCGCGGCCTTCGACACGGAGTACGCGGAGGTGTAGGGCTGGGGGATCTCCCCGACGATCGAGGCGACGTTGACGAGGACCCCCGACCCCTGGTGCTGCATGCGTTCCAGGGCGGCACGGGCACCGTAGACGTAGCCCATGACATTGACGTCGATGACGCGTTCGAAATCGCGCAGTGGCACCTCGAGGAACGGCGAGAAGAACGACACCGCGGCGTTGTTGACCCAGACGTCGATGCGGCCGAACTCCTCGACCGCCCTGCTCGCCAACTCCTGCACGGCGTCGTACTCGGACATGTCGGTGGGGACGGCGATCGCCCTCGAGCCGAGCGCGGTGCACTCCGCCACGAGGGACTCGAGCGCCTCGACGCGTCGGCTCGCGAGGACGAGATGGGTCCGACGGCGGGCGAAGCGCAGGGCGTGGCCCGTCCGATCCCGCTTGCCGCGCCGGTGATGACGACCACGCTGTTCCTGATCCGCACTGGTTCCTCCTCGGGACGATCCTGATGGCTCGCGGTCCGGAGCCCGCATCTGTCCCGAAGGTACGGACCGGGCCCGAGGTGGCGCAACGGGAATTCAGGCGCCCGGGCGGGATGCGCTTCGGGCGACCGTGTGCTTCGGTCCGATGCTCTTGCTGGAGAGGATCTGGGCCAGTTGGTCCATGAACAGGCGAACCCGCGCGTCGCCGGCGTCGCCCGTCCGCAGCGCGAAGATGCTGCGGGCCAGCCGGATCTCCGGGACATCGAGGGCCACGATGCCCTCGGGTCGGTTGATCATCGCGAGTTCGGGCACCAGTGCCGCTCCGAGGCCGGCTGCCGTCAGTTCGAGGCTGGCGTTGAAGTCGTCGCAGTACGCGGCGATCCTGGGATGCAGGTTGCAGCTCGCGAAGAGCCGCTCGATCACGGTGGCATCGGCGGTCCCGGGATGGTGCATGATCCACGGCATGTCGGCGAGCTGGTCCGCCGTGACGCGGGAGCCGCTGCGGATGCCCCAGCTCGCCGGAAGGATCACGCGGAAGTCGTCGTCGCCGATCCACTGGCGGCTGAGCGTCGAGGGCCACGCGAGCCCTGCCTGGCCCACCTGGTAGACGAGGGCCAGGTCGAGGTCGCCGCCCGTGCGGAGCCCCTGGATGGTGTGGGAGGGCTCTCCGACGAACAGTCGCAGCGAGACCCCGAGTCGCTGCCACTCGGGCATGCGCAGCAACCGCGGGAGGGCGAACGTGGCGAGACTCGGGAAGATGCCGAGTCGGAGTTCGTGCTCGGGGCCGGTATCGGCACGGGCGGTCGAGGCGAGCAGGGCGTCGATGTCCGTCAGGACCTTGGCCGCGTGTCGTGACATGGCGATCGCGGCGTCCGTCGGGACTGCGCTGCGGGCGGACCGATGGAACAGCGTGGCTCCGGTGTCACGTTCCAGGGCCGACATCTGTTGCGACACCGCCGAGGCGGTGTAGCCGAGGCTCGTGGCGGCACTGCTGAAGGACCCGTGGCGGATCACCTCCAGCAGTGTCCGCAGGTGGATCGGGTTGACCACGTTCCTCTTCTCGACGTCGATGCACTCGTTCTGCCCAGTGTTCACCACTGACCCCCTGCGACACGCCGGGGAAAGCCGACACGGCACTTTCTCAGCCTGTGCGGAAGTACTGCACAGGCCTGTGGACGAGTAGCCGACGACGTCCCGGATCGGCTCGTTTCCGCGCTTTCCGAAGACCCTGATCTGTGGACATCATGTGGACTACTCGCGCCACTAATGACATACTTGTAATACATCATCTAGGGGTCTGCCGCAGTGGAGCGCACTAGATGTAGTATCGAACTACAGAAACGATCGCTGGACGGGCATGAGCCCGGAAGCGCGGAAATCCCCGGATTTCCTCCCCTTTCCGGGGCCGCGCACCACTCATGACACAGCACGACAGCAGTAGAGGAAAAGGGGACTAGGACATGACCGTCACGGTTTACACGAAGCCGGCTTGCGTACAGTGCAACGCCACCTACCGGGCTCTGGACAAGAAGGGCATCGCCTACCAGAGCGTGGACATCTCACAGGATCCGGCCGCCCTCGAGCGCGTCCGTTCCATGGGCTACATGCAGGCTCCCGTCGTCATCACGGACAACGACCACTGGTCCGGATTCCGCCCTGACAAGATCAGCGCGATCGCCGATTCAGCCGTCAGTTCGGTAGCCTGACCGATCCCGTTACGGGATGACCGGGCCGGGCATCAGACAGTGACCACCCTCGTCGTGGAAGACCCGTCCACCACCGACCCGGCAGGTGCCGGGTCGGTGGTGGACGGTGACGTCACCGATGCCCCGCTGATCTATTTCTCGTCGGTCTCGGACAACACCCATCGTTTCGTCGAGAAGCTGGGGGTGCGGGCCGCACGGATGCCGGTGCTCACCAGGGACCCGACCCTGCAGGCCACCCGCCCCTACGTCCTGGTCCTCCCCACCTACGGGGGGATCAGCGGCAAGGGAGCAGTGCCCCGGCAGGTCGTGAAATTCCTCAACAACGAGCAGAACCGCAACCTCCTCCGGGGGGTGATCGGGGCCGGGAACACCAATTTCGGGGAGACCTACTGCCTCGCAGCCGACATCGTCGCAGCCAAGTGCAATGTGCCGGTCCTCTACAGATTTGAAGTCATGGGAACGTCCGAGGACGTAGCCCGAGTAACCACAGGATTGGAAGAGTTTTGGACATGAGTGTTGCAGAGACGGAAACGGGTGCACCCGCAGCCGCAGTAGACCGCTTCAAGGACATGGGGTACCACGAGCTCAACGCCATGCTGAACCTGTACGGGCCGGACGGGAAGATCCAGTTCGACGCCGACCGGGAAGCCGCGCACCAGTACTTCCTGCAGCACGTCAACAACAACACGGTCTTCTTCCACGACCTCGAGGAGAAGCTCGACTACCTCGTGAAGAACGAGTACTACGAGCGGGAGACGCTCCACCAGTACTCGATGAACTTCATCCGCGACCTGTTCAAGCGCGCCTACGCGAAGAAGTTCCGCTTCGAGACCTTCCTCGGCGCCTTCAAGTACTACACCTCCTACACGCTGAAGACGTTCGACGGCAAGCGTTACCTCGAGCGCTACGAGGACCGCGTCTGCATGGTGGCCCTGCACCTGGCCCGCGGCAACGAGCAGCTCGCCGAGCAGATGGTCGACGAGATCATCGACGGGCGCTTCCAGCCCGCCACCCCCACCTTCCTGAATGCCGGCAAGCGCCAGCGCGGCGAGCTGGTCTCCTGCTTCCTCCTCCGCATCGAGGACAACATGGAGTCGATCGGCCGCTCCATCAACTCTGCGCTCCAGCTCTCCAAGCGCGGCGGCGGCGTCGCCTTCGCCCTCACGAACATCCGCGAGGTGGGCGCCCCGATCAAGCAGATCGAGAACCAGTCCTCCGGCGTCATCCCCGTGATGAAGCTCCTCGAAGACAGCTTCTCCTACGCCAATCAGCTCGGTGCCCGCCAGGGCGCCGGAGCGGTCTACCTGCACGCGCACCACCCGGACATCAACCGCTTCCTCGACACCAAGCGCGAGAACGCCGACGAGAAGATCCGCATCAAGACGCTCTCCCTCGGGGTCGTGGTCCCGGACATCACGTTCGAGCTCGCCAAGCGCGACGAGGACATGTACCTGTTCTCGCCCTACGACGTCGAGCGTGTGTACGGCATGCCGTTCTCCGACATCTCGGTCACCGAGAAGTACTACGAGATGGTGGACGACGCCCGCATCAAGAAGACCAAGATCAAGGCCCGCGAGTTCTTCCAGACCCTCGCGGAGATCCAGTTCGAGTCCGGCTACCCCTACATCATGTTCGAGGACACGGTGAACCGGGCCAACCCGATCGACGGCAAGATCATCATGTCCAACCTGTGCTCGGAGATCCTCCAGGTCTCGCAGCCCACCACCTACAACGAGGACCTGTCCTACGACTCCGTGGGCAAGGACATCTCCTGCAACCTCGGTTCGCTGAACATCGCGAAGACCATGGACTCGCCCGACTTCGGCCGGACCATCGAGACGGCCATCCGCACCCTCTCCGCGGTCTCGGACATGAGCCACATCAGCTCGGTGCCGTCCATCGCCGAGGGTAACGACGCCTCGCACGCCATCGGCCTCGGCCAGATGAACCTGCACGGCTACCTGGCACGCGAGCGGGTCCACTACGGCTCCGACGAGGGCCTGGACTTCACGAACATCTACTTCTACTCCGTGGTGTACCACTGCCTCCGGGCGTCGAACCTGATGTCCATCGAGACCGGACGCACCTTCGCCGGCTTCGAGCGCTCCAAGTACGCCACCGGCGAGTTCTTCGACAAGTACACCGACCAGGTGTGGGAGCCGACGACGGCGCGGGTCCGTGAGCTCTTCGCCGACGTGCGTATCCCCACGCAGGAGGACTGGCGTGCCCTGAAGGCCTCGGTCATGGAGCACGGCATCTACAACCAGAACCTCCAGGCTGTTCCGCCGACCGGCTCTATCTCGTACATCAACAACTCGACGTCCTCCATCCACCCGGTGGCCTCGAAGATCGAGATCCGCAAGGAGGGCAAGCTGGGCCGCGTGTACTACCCGGCGCCGTACCTCACGAACGACAACCTGGAGTACTACCAGGACGCGTACGAGATCGGTTTCGAGAAGATCATCGACACCTACGCCGCTGCGACGCAGCACGTGGACCAGGGCCTGTCGCTGACGCTGTTCTTCAAGGACACCGCCACCACCCGCGAGATCAACAAGGCCCAGATCTACGCCTGGCGCAAGGGCATCAAGACCATCTACTACATCCGTCTCCGCCAGCTCGCGCTGGAAGGGACCGAGGTCGAGGGCTGCGTCTCCTGCATGCTGTAGCCAGCTGCACCGCCAGGTCGGGCGTCGCGCCCGACCTGGCACTCCAGGCTCCACCGGTATCACCGGCACTACTTACCCCAGACAAGGAACACACCATGAGCGAGAAGCTGAAGCTCGTCGATCAGGTCCAGGCCATCAACTGGAACCGTATCCAGGATGACAAGGACGTCGAGGTCTGGAACCGCCTGGTCAACAACTTCTGGTTGCCCGAGAAGGTGCCGCTGTCCAACGACGTGCAGTCGTGGGCGACACTGACCCCGGACGAGCAGCAGCTCACCATGCGCGTCTTCGCGGGCCTGACACTGCTGGACACCGTGCAGGCGACCGTGGGTGCCGTGAGCCTCATCCCCGATGCCATCACGCCGCACGAGGAAGCCGTCCTCACGAACATCGCGTTCATGGAGTCGGTGCACGCCAAGAGCTACTCGTCCATCTTCTCCACGCTGGCCTCCACGAAGGAGATCGACGAGGCGTTCCGCTGGTCCACCGAGAACGTGAACCTGCAGAAGAAGGCACACATCGTCACGGACTACTACCGCGGCGACGACCCCCTCAAGCGCAAGGTCGCCTCGACACTGCTCGAGTCCTTCCTGTTCTACTCCGGCTTCTACCTGCCGATGTACTGGTCCTCACGCGCCAAGCTGACCAACACCGCCGACCTGGTCCGCCTGATCATCCGTGACGAGGCCGTGCACGGCTACTACATCGGCTACAAGTTCCAGCGCGGACTCGAGAGCGCGACGCCGGAACGCCGCCAGGAGATCAAGGACTACACGTTCGAGCTGCTGTTCGAGCTGTACGAGAACGAGGTCCAGTACACCCACGACCTCTACGACGGCGTGGGCCTGGCCGAGGACGTCAAGAAGTTCCTGCACTACAACGCCAACAAGGCCCTGATGAACCTCGGCTACGAGGCGATGTTCCCGTCGTCCGTGACCGATGTGAACCCGGCGATCCTCTCGGCCCTGTCCCCGAACGCCGACGAGAACCACGACTTCTTCTCCGGCTCGGGATCCTCGTACGTGATCGGCAAGGCCGTGAACACCGAGGACGAGGACTGGGACTTCTAGTCCACAGCAGGAAGAGTCAGGCCCGGTAGGGGCGGCGGGTCCACAGGACCCGATCGTCTCCTACCGGGCCTTCGTCGTTCCGGAAACAGCTGACCCTGTCCGCCGGTTCCTCGTCGACGCGGTGCGGACAAGGTGCTGACGGTCCGTCGCGCAACCGGGAGTCCATGCCTCGTACGGTCGTCGTTCGGGCGACCATGCCGAGGTTCGTCCACTACGGTGGCGGAAGATCATCGTACTGATGAACCGGAACGGTGCAGCGGGAGAACGTCCCCTTCTGCCTCTGGCCGTGAAGCGAAAGTGAAGAGAGCGCCGATGTGATCGACTTCGTACGAGACCGGTTCGGGCAGATTCTGTTCTCGAGCTGGCAGCACTTCTGGCTCGTCTCCCAATGCCTCGTGATCGCGACGCTGATCGCCGTGATCGTCGCCGCCCTCGTCTACCGGAGCCGGGGCCTGACAGCGGCGGCGAACAGCGTATCGGCCATCGGGCTGACCATCCCCGCGTTCGCCCTCGTGGGTCTCCTGATCGCACCCTTCGGTTTCGGCGTCGTGCCCGCCGTCATCGTCGTCGTCTTCTACGCGACACTGCCGATCCTCCGGAACGCGGTGGTCGGTCTGACCGGGATCGATGGATCGATCGTCGAGTCGGCGCGCGGCATCGGTATGAGCCGGTTGCAGATCCTCCGACGGATCGAGCTGCCCATGGCGTGGCCGGTGATCCTCGCAGGGATCCGCGTGTCGGCGCAGATGGTGATGGGCATCGCCGCAATCACCGCCTACGTACTCGGACCGGGACTGGGCGGGTTCATCTTCACCGGCCTGTCCCGACTCGGGGGAGCGAACTCCCTCGAATCGGTCGTGACGGGAATCGTCGCGGTCATCCTTCTCGCTCTCCTTCTCGACCTCCTTCTTGTCGGCTTGGGCCGACTCACTATCCCCCGAGGAATCCGTGTCTGACTCAACTCCTTCACCCCAGCGCACCGACCATTCGTCAGCCGCCTCGTCTCCGGGCACTGCGATCACCGGAGCAAGCATCCTGCTCGAGGGTGTCACCAAGCGTTACCCCGGTCAGGAACGGCCCGCCGTCGACGGGCTGACGATGGAGATTCCCGCGGGGAAGATCGTCATGCTCGTCGGCCCCTCGGGCTGCGGCAAGACGACCACCCTGAAGATGATCAACCGGCTGATCGAACCGACCGAAGGACACATCGTCCTCGACGGGGAGGACGTGACGGACATCAATGGCGACGCTCTCCGCCGCCGGATCGGGTACGTCATCCAGGCCGGTGGGCTCTTCCCCCACATGACGGTCGCTGCCAACATCGCCATCGTCCCCAAGATGCTCGGCTGGGCCAAGGAGAAAGTAGCGGCGCGCATCGATGAGCTGCTGGAACTGGTCTCGCTCGATCCCGGCGAGTACCGCGACAGGTACCCACGGGAACTCTCCGGCGGACAACAGCAGCGGGTCGGCGTAGCTCGGGCCCTCGCGGCCGATCCGCCCGTGCTCCTCATGGACGAGCCGTTCGGGGCGGTGGACCCCATCACCCGGGTCCGCCTCCAGGACGAGCTCATCAGCATCCAGCACGAGTTGCAGAAGACCATCGTCTGTGTGACCCACGACTTCGACGAAGCCGTCAAACTCGGCGACTGGATCGCGATCTTCACCGAGGGCGCCCACCTCGTCCAGTACGACACCCCCGAGCGCATCCTCGCCGAGCCGGCGAACGAGTTCGTCGAGAACTTCATCGGATCCGGGGCAGGACTGAAGCAGCTGACACTCACCCGTGTCAACGACGTGCCGCTGCAATCGGCGGTCACGGCCGAACCAGGTGCCCTGACGACCGATGTGCTCTCCCGGCTGAACGAGCGCGGGCACGACCACGCCGTCATCCTCGACGACAGGAACCGGCCCCTCCAGTGGTTGTCGCGACGGCAACTCGCGAGGATCGAACGGGTCGGGGACGACCGTGACCCGAAGCTTCCCCTGGTAGGGGAGAGGGCGTCACTGAACGACGCCCTGGACATCATGCTCGTCTCCAGCGTCGGGGCGGCCCTCGTCACCGGCGGGCGGGACAGTTTCCGGGGCGTCATCGACGTCGACACCATCATGGACGCCATCGGCCGGGCGCACGCGCACGCCCGCTCGGCTCACGCCGACGGCAAACCCGTGGGTATCAACACGACCTCCACGCCGGACGTCGGACGAGGGCGCGCCGACGAATCACAGAGTGCGACGTCCGACCGATGAGCGGGCAGACCCTGTCGACGAGCGGCACCAGCGGCACCCCGGCGACGGGTGCAGGGGTCGAGGTGGCAACACTCCGAGCAGACGCGGCCGGATCATCATGGGCACCATTGGTCCGGCAGCTGATCGGCATCATCCTGGCTGCCGTCGTCCTCGCCGTGTGGCTGGGCACTGCCGAGCTGACCGCGACCGAGCAGACGACCCTGAGTCCGGCCTCGCTCGTGGGATACATCCGCGAGCATGTGGGGCTGACGTTCCTGGCCGCCGTGATCGTCCTGGTCATCGCCGTCCCGCTCGGCATCGTCCTCACCCGCGGCCCGCTCCGACGGTTCACGGGACCCGTGCTGGCCATCGTCAACATCGGCCAGGCAGCCCCGGCTATCGGCCTGATCGTCCTTCTCGCCGCCTGGCTCGGGTTCGGTTCCCCGGCAGCCGTCGCGGCGCTCGTCATCTACGCGATGCTCCCCGTCCTGCGGAACACCATGGTCGGCATCAATCAGGTGGATGTGCGGCTCGTCGAAGCAGGCAGGGGCATGGGCATGAGCGCCGCTTCCGTCCTTCTCCGCGTGGAACTTCCCCTGGCCGTGCCGATCATGCTGGCAGGTATCCGCACCGCCCTCGTTCTCCTGGTCGGCACAGCAGCCCTGGCCACCTTCATCAACGGTGGTGGTCTCGGCATCCTGATCACCACCGGCGTGAACCTCAACCTGCCCCGCCTCCTCATCGCAGGCGCCGTGATCGTCGCTCTCCTCGCCCTGCTGATCGACTGGGTGGGACGCGTCGTCGAACACGTCGCTCGCCCGAAAGGACTCGCATGAGCACCCCCGAAACGAACGATCGCGGCACGCAGGCGTCATCGGGGCCGCGACGTGGCCCCCGTGCCGCAGTCGCTGCTGCAACCCTCGCCGGTGGTCTCCTCCTCGCCGGATGCGGCTTGCAGCCTGCTACCTCCTACGTGCCGGAGTCCGATCCCGGCAGCATCACCCCCATAGCAGGCGTCGACGGCGCACCCTTCACCGTGACGTCGAAGAACTTCACGGAGCAGTTGATCCTCGGCAAGATCGCCGTGCTGGGTGCCCAGGCGGCAGGGTTCGACGTGACCGACCTGACCAACGCGCCCGGCTCCCAGCCCGCCCGGGACCTGGTGCTGACCGGCGCAGCGGATTTCACCTGGGAGTACACGGGGACGGCGTGGCTGGCGTTCCTGGGGAAGGAGTCCGGCATCGCCGACCAGGAGGAGCAGTGGACAGCGGTACGCGACGCCGACGTCGCCAACGGACTGGTCTGGGGTGATCCTGCCCCCCTGAACAACACCTACGCGATGGCTGTCCGAACCGAGGCGATCGAGGAACTCGGCGGAATCACGACCATGTCCGGGCTGGCGCAACTGCCACCGGAAGAACGGACGTTCTGCGTCGAGTCGGAGTTCAACTCCCGGGCGGACGGCATGACGCCGATGCTGCAGCACTACGGACTCGAACGTGGCGCGGCGTCGGGTGTGCCGGACCAGAACATCGGCATCTACGACACGGGAGCGGTGTACACGGCGACGGACACCGGGGCCTGCAACTTCGGTGAGGTCTTCGCGACCGATGGTCGGATCGAGGCCCTCGACCTCACACTGCTCGAGGACGACCTCGGCTTCTTCCCGGCCTACAACGCAGCGCCCGTCTTCTACGCGGAGACGCTTGCCGAGTACCCGGAACTCCAGGAGGTCTTCGCCCGGATCTCTCCGACACTGACCGACGAGGCGCTCCGGAGCATGAACCTGGCCGTGGACGTCGATGGCGAGGAACCCGCGGATGTGGCGTTCAACTTCATGGTGGACAACGGATTCATCACCGAGCCCTGATTGCGCACCGCTGCACGGGCCTTCACATGAGGAATTTCGACAGAGATGTGGTTGGCTGTCCTTAGGTACTTTAGCAATCCAGGTCAGCCAGGGCGATCCACGCCGCGAGCACCGGGGAGGTGGAGGCCACACCAGGAGGTCTCACTCGCATGGTCCTAGCCCCGCTCCCGATTCGTGCCCCACGAGCACCCGGCCTCGATCCTTCGACGGGTGGTGACGCCGCATCACGCGCCGCCGATGTCGGGGCATTGCTCCTTCGGGTCGCGAACAGCGATGCCCGGGCATTCGACGACCTGTACAAGCAGACCTCGCACCGCGTCTACGGACTGGTGAGCAGAGTGCTGGTCGATGCGGGGATGAGCGCCGAGACCACGCAGGACGTGTTCCTGGCCCTCTGGGTCGGCGGAGCGGAGCGCTTCGACCCGGCACTCGGTTCCGGCATGTCGTGGATCCTGACCATCGCCCACCGACGCGCGGTGGATCGGGTACGTGCCGAGGAATCCCACCGGGCCAGGGAGGGCCGGTGGGCCAGCAGGAACCGCGACGCGGAATACGACGAGGTGGCGGATACCGCGCTCCGTCGCGTCGAAGCCGATTCCGTCAGGGAGCGGCTCGAGACACTGTCCGCCGTGCAGCGCGACGCCATTCACCTCGCCTACTATGCGGGCATGACCTACGTCCAGGTCGCCGAGCACCTCGACATCCCGGTGCCTACTGCGAAGACCCGCATCCGTGACGGCATCCAGCGCCTCAGCAGGAGCATGACGATCTCCGGTTGACCCCGCGCCGCCCACAGCCCATCCGACTGCTGGGACCGGGCTCCTCGACCCTGCACTTCTGCCGGTAGGTGCTATGCCCAGATCTGGAGTTGCGCCCTCGCTGCCAGCCGTCGGAGGACCAGCGCGTCCTCGTCGGTGAAGGTCCGTGGCTGGTCGTCCATCACGCAGAGGCTGCCGATACGCCAGCCCCCGGCCGTGCTGATCGGATGCCCGGCGTAGAAGCGAACCTTCGGGCCGCCCGCGACCAGCGGATGATCGTGCCACTGAGGATGCTTGCCGGCGTCCTCGATGACCAGCGTCCGATCCTGCTCGATCGTCCTCGCACAGAGCGAGAGATCCCGGGGCAGGTCCTGGCCCAGCGGCCCGATCACCGATTTGATCACCTGGGAGTCGGCGGTGATGAGTGAGATGGAAGCGGAACTCACGCCGAGGTGATCCCTCGCCTCGCGGGTGATCCGGTCGAAGCGTTCCTCCGCTCCTGTGTCGAGCAGCCCGGTTTCCCGCAGTGCGTCGCATCGGCGGAACTCGTCGTCGTCCTCGTCCTGCCCACCCTCGCCGGTCGTGGGCCCTGCGCTGTGGTCCCCGGCCGGCGGCGCTGCGAAGTCGTACCCGTCGGGGTTGAGGATCAGCGCCCGCAGGTAGTCCCCGTACCCGGAGGAGGACGCCGAATCCCGGTCGCTGTAGTGCGCTCCGTCGACAGTGGAGCCGGTGTAGTCCAGCAGCTCGTTGATGGCTTGCGCGACCAGGTCTCTCTGCGCGGCAGGAAGCATCAGCAGACCGGAGAGATAAGCCTCCACCTCCAGGGGGTCCGCGTCGCCGGCAAGGCCCGCGTACGTCAGGAACACGTCCTCGAGGACGAGATGTGCTGCCCGCATCGTCTGTATCGCGCTCCACTGCTGCACGTGGTCGTTCAGCACCTATTCCTCCGTCGATCGTTCGGACGCACCTGCGCGGTGAGCAGGACTTCTCCCGATCGACACTAGGTGATGAAGCCGCCCTCGTCGCCCGCCGCCGCGCAGGAGGATCAGGTCGACAATGGGCCAAGCGTGGACCTCGGTCACCAGGGTGCCGCTTCCGCCTCGGCGCGGCGTCCCGGGGCTTCGCCGAGACTATCTGGTGCGTGAGCCAGTCGGTCAGGGACCTGCTCGACGTGGAGTGCGACGTCTGGGGGAGGTGCTGCAGCTCGTGCCACGACCGGACATCGCTGCCTCCCTCGACGTCGTCGAGAAATCGGCTGAACGGACAGGACTCCGGGTCGACGGGATGCGACGCGGCCAGGCGGGCGAATTGCCAGTGGTAGGCCAGCGCACCGAGATAGGTCCGGATCAGCGCTGGACGCGGAATCGGTTCGGCGGCAGCGAGCCACTCCAGGCAGTGCTCGGGCGTCATCGGTCGGGCGAGGAAATAACCCTGGCCGAGCGGTGCTCCCAGGATCGTCGCCGCTTCCGTCAGACCCTCGTCCTCCAGTCCCTCGATCACCACGTTCATCCTCAGGTCCCTGCCCATCTGGACGAGGGTCGCCATGATGCTGAGGGTCTCGAGTGGCTTGTCGTGGACGTGGGAGAAGAGCCCCCGATCGAGTTTGAGGGCGCTGAAGGGGAAGGACGACAGCCGCTGCAGGGAGCTATGACCGGATCCGAGGTCGTCCATGGCCAGGCCCACCCCCAGGTCCACGAGCTCCTGCAGGGCGATCCGCTGCGTCTCCAGGCTCATCCCCTGCGACTCCAGCAATTCGAGGCCCAGACGCTCGGGAGAGATGCCGTGGGCCCGCAGCAGTCCCTGGACGAGGGCCGGCACGGTTGCCTCCTGCAGGATCTCCGGCGGCAGATTGACGGACACGTCGTGGCGGAGGCCCGCCCGGTCCCAGGTCGCGAGGACGCCCAGGGCCTGATCGAGAACCGTGGTGAAGAGGGCACGCTGGTCCTCCACGCCGAAATGCCGCAGGAACTCGTCGGGATACACCAGGCGCTGGTCGGACAGCTCGAGGCGCGCGAGAGCCTCGAACAGGTGCACCCGGCCGTCGCGGAGATCCACCACCGGCTGGTAGTGGACGACGACGTCCCCACCTCTCAGGGCGCGGTGGTGGGCCTCCCGGACGGCTGCCCCACGGTGATCAGGAGTTCCAGTGGTGTCCGGACCGGGGCTGCCCTCGAGCGGATGGGCGTGGGCGTACTCGGCGGTCTCCCACCAGGCGGGGTCGAGGGCAGGGCGCCCCTTCGCCGCGTACAGCGCTTCGTCGGCGCTGCGCAGGATCGACCGACTGTCCGTTCCGTCGTCGGGGACCAGTGCGATACCCATGCTCATGCCGATGAACACCTGCTGGTCGTCGAGATGGAAGGGATCCTCCACCGCGCCGTGGATGCGGTCCAGCGTCCGGGCAAGACTGCCGCTCACCTCGGCCCGATCGATGTGCCGCAGGATCAGGACGAACTCGTCGCCTCCCATCCTGGCCAGGAAGTCCCCCTCGTCCAGACGGGACAGCATCCGGGTGGCCCACTGCTGCAGGACAGCATCACCAGCGGCATGACCGAAGGTGTTGTTGATGCGGCGGAAATCGTCGAGATCGATGAGTGCGACGGCCACGATGCTGTCCCTGCGGGGCGAGCGCATGACCGCCCGTTCAACGGCCTGTTCAGCTGCCACCCGATTCGGGAGTCCCGTGGTGTGGTCGTGGAGGGCCTGGTACTCCAGCTGCCTCATGAGGGCCACCTTGTTGCTGATGTCGCGCTGGACGCTCACGAAGTGCGTGATCTCCGACCCGGCTCCCAGCCGTAGCGGCGCGATCTTCATGTGCGCCCAGAGCGCCGAACCGTCCTTGCGGTAGTTGAGGATCGAGCCCTCGAACGCCTCACCCGAGGCGAGGTCGTCCCTCATCTGGCGGCGCGTCATCTGATCGGTGCCCGGGCCCTGCAGCATGCGGCAGTTGCGTCCCACCAGATCGGGCTGCTCGTACCCCGTCATGGCCGTGAAGGACGCGGACGCCCACAGGATGACCTGGGCGGCGTCGGTGACCAGCGCTAGATCTGCTGTCGCCGTTCTGGCCGCGGCAAGCACGCGGCCGAAGTCGCCGTCGTCGTGATCGCCCGAACCGTCATTCGTCAGCAGAGCCATGATCCCCCCGGTCGTGTCGGCCTGACGAGAAGTGCGCGTTGAGACCGCCGCCACCCGGCCGGCGGCACTGCGGACGCGCAGCGCCGGTGGCCCGCTTCCCGGGTGCACTCGTTACTGGACCATACTCTGAAATCCCGGCGCGATGATGGAGCCGGCCGGGATGAGTCCGGGGACGTGCCCTGATCGTCCGGATCTCGCCCCTAGCCTGCCCGCAGTGGCCGGCGCGGGGGGAACGCGATGCGATCGAGGTCCGATGCCGCGATCACCGTCGCCGCCCCTGCCGTGGCGCGGGCCTGCTCGGCAAGGACCTCGACGTCCTCGTAGCGGGACGAGAAATGCGTGAGCACGAGAGTGCCGGCACCACCGCTGCCCGCGAGGGAGCCTGCCTGCCCGGCCGTCAGATGCAGGTACTGGTCGGCGAGCGCGGCGTCGTCGTCGCTGAACGTGCTCTCCGTGACCAGGAGGTCGGCGCCGTCGGCCAGCAGAAAGGCGCCGTCGCACACGGCTGTATCCATGACGAAGGCGAACTGTCGGCCGGTCGGAACCTGCTGACGTCCGCGAGGAGAACCGACCCGAGGCGGCCCTCACGTTGGAGGCGCCCGACGTCGGGCCCGGAGATCCCTGCTGCAGCGAGCTGCTCGGGCAGGAAGGTCCGCCCGTCCGGCTCGCTCAGCCGATACCCGTACGCCTCGATGCGGTGCCTCAGCGGCTGGACCTCGATGCCGGCGGCCACGGCGCCGGCGGCACCGTGTGGGTGCAGGCGCAGATCCAGCCCCGGCGTGGCCAGGGAGACCAGGGCCCGGACGACGCCTTCACCGGATGCCGGATAGTGCAGGTGCACAGGGTGTTCCACGCCGTCGAGCACCATGCGTGAGAGCGCACCGGGCAGGCCGAGGCAGTGGTCCCCGTGCACGTGCGTCAGGCAGATCCTCGTGATGCTGCTCGACGACACGCCAGCGTGGGTCATCTGGCGCTGGGTCCCTTCACCGGGATCGAGGAGGATCCCCTCGCGCTCCCAGCGCAGGAAGTAGCCGTTGTGGTTGCGGGTACGGGTGGGGACCTGCGACGCGGTGCCGAGGATGACGAGCTCACGCATGGATCCAGTCTCGCATCGTGTACGCCCAGGAGGTCGGAGAACCGTAGTGGACCGGGTGGGTCCGGGGCGAAAGAATGGGTACCGATCCGGCGCCGGGGCTGGAACGTGGGGCCGGGGGAGTCTGCTGACCGACGAAGGGGCAGGACCATGGAGCAGCGAGCGCAACCAGCGGCGGCAGAGCAGTCCGGGAGGACGCGCCCGAGCGTCGACGGCCGGGGCGCGTGGAAGACGCCATCGCGCGAGCTGCTGCCCGCCCTGCTGGTCTCACTCGCGGGATTCGTGCTGTTCGTGCTCCATCAGCCGCTGGCCGGTTACCCGCTGCTCGTCGTCGCGCTGGCCGCCGCCGCGCTGGTGAATCGTGCCCTGTTCGGGGATCTCGCTCTGATCGCGTTCGGCCTGGTCGTCATGAGCCTGGTTCCCATCACCACCGACATCAGCGTGGATCACATGGCCGTGATGGGAGCGGCGATGGTCCTCGCCGTCGGTGTCCCCTACGGGGTCTCCCGCTTCGTCTACCAGGACCGTGCGGTGCGTTTCCCCCTCCGCACGGGGAAGAGGTGGACGCGGACCGAGAAGTGGTACCTGCCGGTCGTCGTGCTCATCGGTTACGGGTTGCTCCCGGTCTACATGCTGGGTACGGGCGTCTACACGAACTGGCCCGCAGCGTCGGATCCGGGTGAGGTCGCCCGCCTGTTCGTCGGGACGAACGGCTTGGGGATCTGGGATGAACTGTTCTTCATCTGCACGGTCTTCGCCCTCCTGCGCCGTCACCTGCCCATGGTGCAGGCCAATGTCCTGCAGGCGGTCCTCTTCACCTCGTTCCTGTGGGAGCTGGGATTCCACGCGTGGGCGCCGGTGTTCATTTTCCCTTTCGCGCTCCTGCAGGCCTTCATCTTCACGCGGACCCGCTCCCTCTCGTACATCATCTGCGTGCATCTCCTCTTCGACTTCGTCCTGTTCCTGGTCCTCCTCCATGCTCATAACCGCTCGTGGATCGACATCTTCATCTACTGACGCCGCGCCCTTGACGCTCCTCCTCTCCAGTGGTTAGCTAGTTGAGTAACTAACCAGCTAGACGGAGGTAGCCGTGATGGAGGAAGGCAAGCCCCTGTTCGTCCAGATCGCCGAACAGGTCGAGGACTCCATCGTGGACGGAACCCTGACCGAGCAGGCCAAGGCGCCGTCCACGAACGAACTCGCCGCCTTCTATCGGATCAATCCGGCTACCGCAGCGAAGGGCGTGAACCTGCTCGTCGACAAGGGAGTGCTCCACAAGCGCCGGGGGATCGGCATGTTCGTCTCCGACGGCGCCAGGGACCTCCTGCTCGGGGAGCGCCGCAGCGAGTTCGTGCTGCGCTACGTGCAACCCCTGTTGGCCGAGGCTCGCAAGATCGGGCTCGGGCCCGACGACGTCGCAGACCTCATCCGCGCCGGTGTCTCATCGGCTACTCCATGAGCTCGTCAGAACGAAGGACACCATGAATCCAGTCATCGAGGTCCGGAACCTCACGAAACGATACAAGGACACCCTCGCCCTCGACGACGTCGGGTTCGACATCCAGGGCGAGACCATCTACGGCTTCCTGGGGCGGAACGGTGCCGGCAAGACGACCGCAATGTCCATCCTCACGGCGCAGAACCTCCCCACGAGCGGACAGGTACGCGTGTTCGGTGAGAATCCTTACGAGAACGCCCGCGTCCTCAGCCGCATGTGCTTCGTCCGGGAAAGCCAGAAGTACCCGGACGATGCAACCCCGCGACACGCGTTCACCGCCGCCCGCATGTTCTTCCCGCGCTGGGACCAGGACCTCGCCGACGAGCTCGTCGACGAGTTCCAGCTGCCGGTGAAACGAACGATCAAGAAACTCTCCCGTGGGCAGCTCTCCGCCGTGGGCGTCGTCATCGGCCTCGCCTCCCGTGCCGAGATCACGTTCTTCGACGAGCCGTACCTGGGACTCGATGCCGTCGCGCGGCAGATCTTCTACGACCGGTTGCTGGCCGACTACGCCGACCACCCGAGGACGGTCCTCCTCTCGAGCCATCTCATCGACGAGGTCTCCAACCTGATCGAACGCGTCCTGGTCATCGACGCCGGGCGCATCATCATGGACGAATCGACGGAGGACGCCCGGGCCGGGGCCACGAACGTGGTCGGTGATACAGCGGTGATCGAGCAGGCGCTCCGCGGCCGCGAGGTGATCCACCGGGAGAGCCTGGGCCGCGTCGCGTCCGTCACGTTCCTCGGCAGGCTCGACGACGGGGAGCGCGCCACGCTCGCCGCAGCGGGGCTCGATCTCGCGCCTGTCTCGCTGCAGCAGCTCATCGTACGGCGCACCCAGCAGCGCACGCCGCACCAGGACACGCTCCTCACGCAGGACCTCACCCAGGAAGGAAGCCTCCGATGACCGCCCTCGACACCAGCAGCCTCCCGAGCCCGGCCGCGCCGCCACGCCGCACGCTCAACGTCGTGCGGCTGCAGTTCGTCAACACCCAGACCTTCGTCTGGATCCCCGTCCTGGTGCTCGCCGGCGCGTGGGTGGTGACCATGCTCATCTACTGGATCATCCAGGGTGCGGGCGCTGAGGGCGTCAAGATCGGCGGAGGCTCGCAGGCGCCGCTCTGGTACTTCCTCGTCGTCGGTACCCAGGCGATGACGATGACCTTCCCGTTCTCGCAGGCGATGAGTCTGACGCGCCGGGAGTTCTACCTCGGCTCGATCGTCGCCGCGGCGGTGAGCGGCCTCGGAATGGCGGTCGTGTTCGTGCTGCTCGGCCTGCTGGAGCAGGCGACGGACGGCTACGGCATCAACGGGTACTTCGCCTACCTCGACTGGGTGTGGGAGGCGGGGCCGCTCGCCGCCGGTCTGACGTACTTCGTCCTGACCATGCTGTTCTTCATCATCGGCTTCTGGTTCGCCACCCTCTACAAGCGGTTCGGCACAGCTCGGCTCGTGCTGGTCATGATCGGCCTCGGCCTGGTACTCGTCGGCCTCGTTGCGCTCGTGACGTGGCGGGATGCATGGCCGGTCGTGGGAGAGTGGATCCTCGACAGCGGTTCACTGGGCCTGACACTGTGGGCCCTCCTGCTCTGTGTCCTGCTCGCGGTCGGCTCGTACCTCACCCTGCGCAGGATGCCTGCCTGACGCAGGGCCGGCGGACGACGGGCGAGGGCACTGCGGCAACGGTGCCCTCGCCGATCATCGGGATCAGAACAGGAGGGGTATGAGCGACGCCGCGGATTTCATCGACGAGTCCCTCCAGTACGAGAGTTCATGGGAGCGTGCCGAGGACTACGAGCAGCGGTACGACACGGGCCTCGAGTACTACGGCGCATCCGTCGGCGCCATCCGGGGGACGCTGCGGAATGCTGAACGGCGGTACCCGGGGCTCGGGCACGACGACGTCACGGCACTGGCCTCGGAACTCTGGTCGCGTCCCGTGTTCGAGCGCCGGCTGGCGGCCGTGGTCCTACTGCAGTCAGCCGTGCGGCTCCTGCGCCACTCCGATCTCACGCGGATCGAAGGATTCCTGCGTTCGGCGTCGGTCCCTGAGCTCGCCGATCCGCTCGCGGTCGACGTCGTCGGAGCTCTGGTCCTCCGGCTGCAGGGGCAGGAAGCGGTTCGGGCCCGGGCGGTGCTGGAACGGTGGGCAGCGGCGGACGACGCCGTGCTGCGCCGTGCAGCGGTTCTCGCACACCTGCCGGGCTTCCGGGCCGGCGAGGGTGACGATGCATCCTTCCGCCGCACCGTCCGTCTGGTGTCCGGCGCGCAGCAGGGTCGGGTGAGCGCCGTCGAGGAGGCCGTTGCGCTGGTTCGGGAGAGCGGCGCGCGCTAGGTCCGGTCGGAGAACGTCCAGCTAGCGGATGTCGATGGTGCGAATGAGCTTTCCGCGCAGGGAGGGCACGAGGTGGTGGACCCCCATCATGCCGACTCCGTATCGTCGGACGCGCCGCATGGATGTCGCGACCTTCAGTTCCGGGTCGATGCACACCGCGTTCCAGCCCAGGTGGCGGGACAGGCGGACGGAGAAGTCGATGTCCTCGTCACGCTCCTCGATGGAGGTGCGCTCGAAGCCGCCGATCGAAAGGTAGGCCGATGCCCGGACCGCCATGTTGTGTCCCGCGACGAAGCGGAGGTAGGCGCCGTCGAGGTGGTTGAGTGCCATCATGATCCGCAGGAGCCTCAGTGCGCCGGGCATGACCAGATGGTCGCCCCACCGGAAGTGCCTGTCACGCAGCGGGACGCTGGTGCCGCCGACGAGATGCACCTCGGGTCGGGCCGCGAAGAGGGCGAGGATGCGGCTGGACCAGTCCGCAGCGGGTTCGCTGTCCCCGTCCGTCCGGGCCACGAGGGGGAATCCGTCGGCGATGGCCGCCCGGAAGCCGGTGTCGCTCGCGGCACCCGTGCCCTTCTGGGCTTCCGACAGGACGGTCACCGCAAGGTCGGGATGCGAGGCCGCGAAACGTCGGACCCGCTGCACCGTGTCATCCGTGGACCCGTTGTCCACCACGTACACGCCGAGGTCGGAGGGATCCGCCTGCGCGTGGAGCGCGGCGAGCGTCCGCGCGATGTCCGGTTCGTTGAACACGGGAACGACGACGGCCAGGCGGTCGGTCCTGCCGTGCGGATCGGTGTGCTCGGGGCCAGTGGAGCTCATGATCCAATACTAAGCCGACTTACAGTCCTCGTGCGGCCGGCTCTTCGGGTCGGACGGTGCAGGCTCCCTGCAGAGGCGCGGAGAACCACCGGATTCTCGCACCGATGCACATCAGCGCCAAGAAGAACTCGTCCAGCGGTGCGGGGGTTGCCAGTCCCTGGAGCCGCTGGGACGGTGGGGACCGGGCGGCCCTCGCTGTCGACAGCCGTGGGATCAGCGGCGCTGCCCCCGGATGAGAAGGAGCAACGGATGAATATCCTGCACACGATGCTGGACGGACTCGAGCACGCGACGTTCCTGGACCGCGTCGCGGATCCCATCGCGGCCGCGGTCAGCAAGGCCGTCCGCCCCCGCAAGGTCCGCAACATCCTCAGTGGGGCGGCGATCGGACACTCCGTCCACCCCATGTTGATCGTGGTCCCGTCCGGTGCCTGGAGCATGGCGTCCTTCCTCGACCTCGCGGGTGGGAAGGGATCGCGCAAGGCTGCCGATCTCCTGGTCACCGTCGGGATCCTCTCGGCTGTTCCCACGGCGATCACGGGACTGCACGACTGGTCCGACACGCAGGAGAAGGAACGCCGCGTCGGCATCGTGCATGCGGCGGGCAACTCGCTCGCGGTCCTGCTCTACACGGCCTCCGCGGTGGCCCGCGCGAAGGACAGGCGGGCAACCGGCGTCCTGTTCGGACTCGGCGGGCTCGGCTCGATGCTCTTCAGCGCCTACCTGGGCGGGCACCTCAGCTACGCGAACGGGGTCAACGTCAACCGGACGGCCTGGCACGAGGCGCCGAAGGACTGGACGCGGGTGGCGAGCGAGGCCGATGTCGTCGAAGGCGGACGGCACACGGTCGAAGCCAACGGCGTTCCGATCCTGCTGCTGCGCCACGGAGGCAAGCTGACGGCGATGGACAGCGTCTGCAACCACCTCGGAGGCCCTCTCGAGGAGGGCAGTATCGAGGACGGCTGCATCACGTGCCCCTGGCACCAGAGCATGTTCCGCCTCGACGACGGCAAGAACTACCGCGGACCGGCCAGCGTTCCGCAGCCCGTCTACGAGACACGCGTCACGAGCGACGGCTACATCGAGCTCCGTCAGCCCGCTTCCTGAGCAGCGACGGGAACCGCATCGACAGCAGGACACAGGGAAGCCCCGCCGGTATGCCCGGCGGGGCTTCCTGATGCTCGCGCCCTAGTGGCCGGAGGCCCGGACGTCGGCGCCCGTTCCCTCCCCGGCCCCACCCGTGTCCTCGGGGGTCCGGATGAAGAACGAGGCGATGACGGCGAGCAGGAAGATGATCGCGCCATAGAGGAAGGCGGCTCGGATACCGCCCGCGAGCGCGGCGTCCGCTGCGAGGCCCTCCTCGCCGAGGGCGGTGCTGCGGATGGTCATCACGGAGATGAACAGGGCGGTGCCTGCTGCTCCGGCCAGTTGCTGGACCGTTCCGAACACTGCGCTGCCGTGCGAGTAGAGGCGCGGCCGTACCGAGCCCAGGGCCGAGGTCAGCAGCGGGGTGAACATCAGGGCGAGACCGATGCTGAGCAGCACGTGCGCTGCCAGGACGAGGGGGACCGGCGTCGTCTCCGTCACCTGCGTCAGTGACCAGAACACCGCGCTCACCAGGAACGCACCCGGCACGAGCAGCACGCGGGGTCCGCGCCTGTCGTAGATCCGGCCGACGATCGGGCCGAGGAGTCCCATGGCGAGTCCGCCCGGAAGAAGGAGCAGCCCGGACTGGAGGGGTGTGAGGCCGAGGACGGACTGGGCGTAGATCGGGATGAGGATGATGGTGCCGAAGAGGGCCATCATGCTGACGGCGATCGCCGCGATGGAGATGGAGAAGTTCCTCGAGGTGAACACCCGCAGGTCCAGGAGGGCTGCGTCGCGCCTCTGGAGGAGGATCTGGCGGCTGATGAACAGGGCCAGGCCCACCAGCCCGACGGCCAGCGGGGCCCATGCCGGGAGGGCGCTTCCGGTGGAGGCTTCTCCGAGCTGGGTCAGTCCGTAGATGATGCCGCCGAACGCGAGGGCCGAGAGGATCACGGACGGGACGTCGATGGAGGACTGGCGGGGCGTGGTGACGTTCTGCATCTTGGCGAAGCCGATGGCCAGGGCCGCGAGGGAGATCGGCAGGACGAGCCAGAACAGCCAGCGCCAGTCGAGTGAGCTCAGGATCGCTCCCGAGATGGTGGGGCCGAGTGCGGGCGCGACGGAGATGACGATGGAGATGTTGCCCATGATCTTGCCGCGTGAACTCGGCGGCACGAGGGTCATGACGGTGGTCATGAGCAGGGGCATCATGATGGCGGTACCGCTGGCCTGGACGACGCGCCCGGCAACGAGGACTTCGAAGCCTGGGGCGAGGGCCGAGATCAGGGTGCCGAGGCTGAAGAGGCCCATCGCGGCGATGAAGACCGGGCGGGTGTTGAACCTCTGGAGGAGGTAGCCGGTGATCGGGATGACGACGGCCATGGTGAGCATGAAGGCGGTGGTCAGCCACTGGCCGGCACCCACGGTGATGCCGAGGTCCTCGACGAGGCGGGGGATCGCCACCCCCATGATGGTCTCGTTGAGGATGACGACGAAGGCCGAGATGAGCAGGAGCGTGATGACCAGCTTGTCCCGCGCCGGCAGGGGAGTACCGATCCCCTGGCCGGGCGGCACGCCGACGCCGGTCGACGGGGTCTGCGAGACAGGGGGCACGGTGGACTGACTGGGGGTGGCGTCGGAGACGCGGGACGGGGGGCTCTGGCTCATGGGTGATCCGCTCGGTTCGATCTGCTGCGGTGCCCTCGGGTGCGGTGCGTGGAAGCACCCCTCCGGGCTGCCGGGGTCAGGACAGGTGCCGGCCGAAGCACGACCCGGTCAAGGATGCGAACAGCACGGGCCGCTACTCTATTCCGCTCCAGGTGCCGGGGCGTTTCCGCGGGTGCGCCGGGAACCCGCGCTGGGCAGGGGCTCGATTAGCATGGGGCGGGTGCGCCCCGGACCGCCGTCCGGGTGCTGTCCCGACGAAGGAGATGCTCCGTGCCTGATTCTTTCTACCGCGATCTCGGCGGCGGAAGGTTCGAGTCGACGATCCACGCGCAGGGCGCCTGGAACCCGGAGGAGCAACACATGGCTCCCATCTCGGGGCTCCTCACCCGGTGCCTCCTCGAGCACGAGTCGCGCGACGGAATGCAGCTGGCGCGCCTGAGTTTCGACATCCTCGGCATGATCCCGGGCGGTGAATTCGAGGTGTCGACCGCCGTCGTCCGCCCCGGACGGACCATCGAACTGCTCGAGGCGCGCATGGAAGCGGCCGGCCGGACGGCGATCGTCGCGAGGGCGTGGCGGCTGGCGACCCAGGACACCGCCGACGTCGCCGCCGTGGAGGATCCCCCGATGCCCGGCCCCGATGCGGCCGTCCGCACGAGGGCATGACCGCATGGCCGGGAGGTTTCATCAGGTCCCTCGACGTCCGCGTCGTGCCGGGACATCGACCCGGGCGCGGCAGGGTGTGGATGCGCAACCCCTACGCGATGGTGCACGGGACGACGACCCCGGACGTCGTACGGCTCGTGGGGATGATGGACGCTGCCAATGGCATCGCCTCCCGGGTGCCCCCGGGCGGGGAGAGCTGGAAGTTCCCGAACGTCGACCTCCAGGTCCATCTGCACAGGCTGCCGACGGGGACGTGGCTCGGGCTCGACACGCAGGTCACGTTCGGACGGCACGGCGTGGGCCTGACCTCGAGCGTGGTGCACGACCTCGACGGGCCGTTCGGGCGTCTGGAGCAGATCCTCACCGTGCGCAGGCTCTGACGCGCTCGCCGATGGATCAGGCCCGGAATGCCGCGGCCCTGCCCGGGGTTGGACGAGGTACGGACGCCGGATCATCCCTGCAGGCGGCCGGCGCACCCACGCGACCGTGGGACGTCGAGGAGGAACCATGCCGAAAGCAACCTGGAACGATCGCGTCATCGCGGAGTCCGAGGACACCGTGATGGTCGAGGGCAACCACTACTTCCCACCGAACTCGGTCTCCGAGGAGCTCTTCGTCCCCACGCAGACCACCACCGTCTGCCACTGGAAGGGGACAGCGAGCTACTACACGCTGACCGTGGACGGCGAAGTGAACAAGGACGCCGCCTGGAGCTACCCGGAACCGAAAGAAGCGGCGGAGAACATCCGCGGTTACTACGCTTTCTGGAAGGGCGTCACGATCACGGAGTGACGCGACCCGGTCGGGGCTCCGTCCCGACGGCGTCCTGGCCGGAACGGCGGTAGCAGCAACGCACCAGGGCCCCGGCCGGACGCCGGTCCACCCGTGAACCACCCGATCGCGCCTACCGGCGCAGAGGACAAGGAGCACCATGGAATACCGCAGACTCGGCGGAAGCGGCACCTCGGTGTCACAGCTCGCGCTCGGAACGATGACCTTCGGCGCGGAGGCGGATGAGGCGGCGTCGCACGCGATCCTCTCCGACTACTCGGCCGCGGGCGGCAACCTGATCGATACCGCGGACGTCTACACCGGTGGTGTCTCGGAGGAGATCATCGGGCGGTGGCTCGCGAAGAATCCCGCGGAGCGGGATCGCATGGTCCTCGCTTCCAAGGGCCGCTTCCCCATGGGCAGTGACGTCAACGACCTCGGCCTGTCACGACGCCACCTCCGCCGAGCCCTCGATGCCTCGCTGCAACGCCTCGGCGTCGAGCACATCGACCTCTACCAGGTTCACTCGTGGGATCCGCTCACACCGCTCGAGGAGACCCTCGGGTTCCTCGACGAGGCGGTGGTGACGGGCAGGATCGGCTACTACGGATTCTCCAACTACACCGGCTGGCAGCTCACGAAAGCTGTCATGATCGCCCGTCAGCGGGGCTACTCGCTGCCGGTGACGCTGCAGCCCCAGTACTCGCTGCTCGTCCGTGAGATCGAAGCCGAGATCGTACCGGCCGTGCTCGACGCGGGGATGGGCATGCTGCCCTGGTCACCGCTGGGCGGCGGCTGGCTGACGGGCAAGTACTCCCGCGACACCGAGCCCACGGGAGCGACGCGGCTCGGGGAGAATCCGCAGCGGGGCATGGAGGCCTGGGAGAAGCGCAACGCCCAGGAGCGGACCTGGCGGATCATCGACACGGTGACCGGCATCGCCGCCGAGCGGGGTGTCAACGCCTCGCACGTCGCTCTCGCCTGGTTGGCCGCGAAACCCGTTGTGACGTCGGTGATCCTCGGCGCCCGGACGCGGGACCAGTTGGCCGACAACCTGGCTTCGTCCGATGTCGCGCTGACCCCGGACGAGATGTCCCGCCTCGACGAGGTGAGCGCTCCGACGTTCGCGGACTACCCGTACGGTACGCCCGGGATCGAGCAGCGCAGCCGCCGGATCGAAGGCGGCCGCTGACCGCCGGGTTGGAAGCCGCCGGATAACGCGTTATCGTTCCAGCAGCGACACGGGGTGTCCCTTCTCCAGAAGGGGCTGAGATGAGACCCGTCGAACCTGATCCAGCTCATACTGGCGAAGGGATGTCCTGCCGGAGCCTCGCGTCCGGCGGTCCTTTCGCCCCTGCGGAAGGCAGCACATGACCACGTCACCCTCGGTTCCGACACCGACCGGATCTACCGGGACCGGAACGGCGGAGGCCTGCGCCGCCCTGCTGGATGAGCTCCGGAGCGCCACGCCGCTCGTCCAGTGCGTCACCAACGCCGTCGTCACCAACTTCACCGCCAACGTCCTGCTGGCGCTGGGTGCGGCGCCGGCGATGGTCGACATCCCGGGGGAAGCCGGACAGTTCGCGCCGGTGGCGTCCGGCGTGCTGGTCAATCTCGGCACCCCGACTGAGGCGCAGCGGGCTGCCATGACGGAGGCCGCCGAAGCCGCCGCCGCAGCGGGTACCCCGTGGGTGCTTGATCCCGTGGCCGTCGGATTCCTGTCGGTGCGCACCGAGGCGGCGCGTCGCCTCGTGACCCTCCGCCCGACCATCATCCGGGGCAATGCGTCGGAGATCATCGCCCTGGCGGGTTCCGGCAGTGGTGGACGCGGGGTGGACTCCGTCGACGAGCCCACCGCGGCGCTGGACGCGGCCCGGCTGCTCGCCGAACGGCACGGTTCGGTGGTCGCCGTCTCCGGAGCGGTCGACGCCGTCGTCGCTCCGGGCGGGGGTCTCGTCAGGGTGGCGAACGGGACGCCGTTGCTGACGCGCGTGACAGGAGGGGGATGCGCCCTGGGGGCCGTGATGGCGGCTTTCGCGTCACTCACTCCCGATGCGCTCCTGGCAGCGACCGCCGCGACAGGTGTCTACACCCTCGCGGCGGAGACGGCGGCCGGTGTGTCCGCCGGGCCGGGTACGTTCGCCGTCCAGTTCCTCGACGCTCTCGCTGCCATCACCGGCGACGACGTCGTCCGCGGCCTCGACCTTCCCGGCGCCGCCTGATGCTGCGTCCGGATCCGGCATCATATCTTCCGCTGTATCTCGTGACGGACACCGCGCTCTGTGCGCCGGCCTCCGTCGCCGACGTCGTGTCCGCTGCCGTGGCGGGGGGCGCCACCTGTGTCCAGGTCCGCGACAAGCAGGCGAGCGGCCGGGCCCTTCTCGCGCTTCTCGTGGCGGTGGCCGACGCCGTCGCCGGGCGTGTCCCCGTCCTCGTCGACGACCGCGTGGACCTCTACCTCGCGGCACGAGAGCTCGGCGCACCGGTGAACGGCGTCCACGTCGACAGTCGGACCTGCCGGCCGAGCTCGTCCGGCGGATCGTCGGACCGGGTGCCGTCGTCGGTTTGAGCGCTTCGACTCCCGCGGAACTCGCAGCAGCGCACGCGTTGCCTGCGGGCACGGTCGACTACCTCGGCATCGGAGCGGTCCATGCGACGAGGACGAAGCCGGACCACCCCACGCCGCTCGGGGTGGACGGTTTCGCTGCGCTGGCGCGCGCAGCGACGCTGCCCTGCATCGCCATCGGCGGGATCGGCCGGGAGGACGCCGCGCCGCTTCGCCGGGCCGGGTCAGCAGGGATCGCGGTGGTGTCGGCCATCTGTGCCTCTCCCGACCCCACCACTGCAACCGCGTCCCTCCTCGAGGCGTGGATCGCCTCGGCTGATCGCCCCGAGCCGGGCCGTTAGTCGATATCCGGTGCGACGGCAACCGGAGACGCAGGGCGATTCACTTCCTAGAATTCCGGGAGGAGCAACGAGGAGGTCCGTGCTCTCCGGCGCGATCATCGCGCCGCTCCTCGTCGCTGCTACGGCCTGAAGGGAGGACCGATGGTCAGCGACCAGCCGACCAGCAACCCGGACGAGCCGGCACTGCTGCGGGCACGGCCGGGGACGGTCGTCCGGGGAGCAGGACGAGGACGGGCGTCCATGCCCTCGGGGTGGCGGAGACGAGGGACCCCATCGTGTTCGTCCCCGAGTCCCTTCCTCCCGGGCAGCCGGTTCCCCTGCTGGTGGCATTGCACGGCGCGGGAGGGGACGCGCAGGGCGGCCTGTCCGTCCTCCGGGCAGCAGCGGAGCAGTTGGGTGTCGTCATCCTGGCACCGGCGTCACGGGGGAGTACCTGGGACGCGATCCGGAAGGGATACGGCCCGGACGCAGCGGCCATCGACCGGGCGCTCGAGGAGGTCTTCTCCTTCGTCCCGGTCGATCCCGAGCGGATCGGCGTCGCCGGTTTCTCCGACGGCGCCTCCTACGCGCTCGGTCTGGGGCTCGCGAACGGTGAGCTCTTCCGCAGGGTGGTCGCCTTCTCGCCCGGTTTCGTTCCACGGGGGCCCGCGACCGGTCTTCCGGCCGTCTTCGTCGCCCACGGGACGCAGGACTCCGTGCTGCCGATCGACGCCACGAGCAGGCGCGTGGTGCCCGCCCTGCGCCGAAAGGGCTACGAGGTGGCGTACCGCGAGTTCGAGGGGCCCCACACGGTGCCTGCCACGGTCGCGCTCGAGGCCGCTCTCTGGCTGGACTGGACGCCACGTCCGACGCCCTGATGGGTCGGGTTTGTCGGGAGCCCGGCCTTCCGGGCTGTGGGCTTCCGCGCTCCCGCCACTGCCTACGATGGAGGAATGAGTAATCCCTGGCAGGGCGTGGATGAGCTGTCGCTGGTCGTCGATCCGTTGTCTGACGATCCCGCCCGGGAACTGGAGCGGGGCATCAGTCTGCTGCGCGGTGTCGCCGACGGCGCGCAGCCGCCGACGCTGCGCCTCTACCGTCCGAGTCCCACCGTCGCTTTCGGCCAGCGGGACGCCCGGCTCCCGGGATTCGCCGAGGCGAGCGCTGCCGCGACCCGCCACGGGTTCGCGCCGCTCGTCCGACGGGCCGGTGGGCGGGCAGCTGCCTACCACCGGGGGTGCCTCGTCGTCGACCACATCGAACCGGCGTCCGATGCCGTCGCGGGAACGACCTCGCGTTTCTCGGCGTTCGGAGAATTCTTCGCACGGGCGCTCACCGGCCTCGGCCTCGACGCGGAGGTGGGCGAGGTGCCGGGGGAGTACTGTCCGGGCGAGTTCAGTGTGCACGGGCGGCTGGAAGGTGTCCCGGTCATCAAGCTCGTCGGGACGGCCCAGCGGGTGGTCGCGGGCGCGTGGCTGTTCTCGTCGGTCGTCGTCATCGAGGACTCGGCGCCGCTCCGGGTCGTCCTCACCGACGTCTACGCGGCCCTCGGGCTGCCCTGGCGACCTCCGACGGCCGGAGCCGTTGAGGACCTCGCAGCCGGAACCACCGTGCAGGACGTCGAGGACGCGCTGCTCGCCGCGTACAGGGACCACGTGGTCCTCGACCGGGCGCGCCGCGCCCGTCCTGACAGACAGGAGCGCCGCAAGGGTCAGTGACCCCGCTGGATCCACTCCTCGAGGTGCGGGGCCTCGTCGCCGATCGTGGTGCTGTCCCCGTGGCCGGGCCGCGCTATCGTGTCGGCCGGCAGGGTGAGCAGGCGCGCGCGGATGGACTCGACGATCGTCGGGAAGTCGCTGTAGGACCGCCCTGTGGCACCTGGTCCGCCCTGAAAGAGGGTGTCGCCGGTGAACACCGTGCCGGCCTCTTCCAGGTAGTAGCAGATGGAACCCGGCGAATGCCCGGGGGTGTGCAACGCCGTGAGCGTCACCCCCGCGACTGCGATGGTGTCGCCGTCAGCGATGGACTGGTCGGGGCTCAGCTCGGGGAACACGGTGTCCCAGAGCATCCTGTCGCCGTCGTGGAGGTAGATGGGTGCACGCACCGCGTCGAAGAGATCGCCGACGGCCCGGATGTGGTCGTCGTGCCCATGCGTCAGCAGGATCGCCCGGACTGTCCGCCCGTTGACCTGGTCCACGATCGCCGCGGCGTCGTGCGGGGCGTCGATGATGACGCATTCCTCGTCGTCCCCGACGATCCAGACGTTGTTGTCCACGTCCCACGTGCCGCCGTCGAGCGAGAAGGTGCCGGATGTGACGAGGTGCTCGATGCGTGCAGCCATCAGAGCTCCACCACCGATCGCAGCACGGCTCCGCCGTGCATCTTCTCGAAGGCTTCCTCCACCTGGTCGAGGCCGATCCGCTCCGTCACGAAGGCGTCGAGGTCGAGGTTGCCCTGGAGGTAGTGGCTGACGAGCATCGGGAAGTCGCGGCTCGGCAGGCAGTCGCCGTACCAGGAGGACTTCAGGGACCCGCCCCGGCCGAACACGTCCAGCAGCGGGAGCTCGAGGGTCATCTCGGGAGTGGGCACGCCCACGAGCACCACGGTCCCGGCGAGGTCGCGGGCGTAGAACGCCTGCTTGTACGTCTCCGGGCGGCCGACGGCGTCGATCACCACGTCCGCGCCGTTTCCGTCGGTCAGCGCACGGATAGCCTCGATCGGGTCCTCCTGCTTCGAGTTGATGACGTGGGTCGCCCCGAGTCCTCGGGCGAGCTCCAGCTTCCGGTCGTCGATGTCGACGGCGATGATCGTCGTGGCACCCGCCAGCTTCGATCCAGCGACGGCGGCGATACCCACTCCGCCGCAGCCGATCACCGCGACCGAATCCCCCCGGGAGACGTTGCCCGTGTTGATCGCCGCACCGATGCCGGCCATCACTCCACAACCGAGCAGGCCGACGGCCGCTGCGTCGGCCGCAGGATCCACCCTGGTGCACTGGCCCGCCGCGACGAGCGTCTTCTCGGCGAAGGCGCCGATACCCAGGGCCGGGGACAGCACGGTCCCGTCCTCGAGGGTCATCTTCTGGGCGGCGTTGGCGGTGTTGAAGCAGTACTGCGCTTCACCCCGGCGGCACGCCCTGCACTCGCCGCAGACCGCCCGCCAGTTGAGGATGACCCGGTCTCCGGGAGCCACGGTCGTGACGTCGTCGCCGACCGCGCTGACGACGCCGGTTGCCTCGTGTCCGAGGAGGAACGGGAACTCGTCGTTGATCCCGCCCTGCTTGTAATGCAGGTCGGTGTGGCATACACCGCAGGTCAGGATGTCGACCAACGCCTCGCCGGGTCCGGGATCCGGGACCAGGATCGTCTCGATGGTGGCGGGGGCATCCTTGGCCCGCACGACGACGCCCTGAACTCTGTGCACCATGTCTCTGCTGTCCTTCCGCTGGGAGCGGTGGCCGGGAGGACGGTCCACCGCAACCAGCATATGGGGGACGGTGGCCGTCCGGACGGCGGTGCGGCCGCGTGCGGGTACGGCGGGGCAGCTAGACCGTGAGTTTCGCCCTGACGTCGGCCAGCGAGGGGTTCGTCGCCGTCGAGCCATCGGGGAAGATCACGGTCGGTACCGTCTGGTTGCCGCCGTTGAGGGAGGCGACGAGGTCCGCGGTGCCCTCCACCTCCTCGATGTTGACCTCGGTGTACCCGATGCCCTGGGCGTCGAGCTGGGACTTCAGGCGCCGGCAGTACCCGCACCACGAGGTCGAGAACATAGTGATGGATCCGGCTTCTGGCGTGTAGTCCACGGTGCTCCTTCTCGCGCGCGGAACCCGCACGCATGCGTCGATGTCGGCGGCTCGTCCACCGGCACCATCGTCAACGCCCGACCCACCCCGACCATTCCTCCCGCTGACGCGGGTCCGGCCTGAACCCCGCGCACGCGGTCGAAGGAGCGGCCAGGGTCCGCCGTACCGGGTGTCGACCGGCGAGCTTGTTGGTCGGCCCTCGGCCCACCCGATACGATCAACAGGTCGTCCCCGGCCCGGCCGGGTAGCGCCACGCCCTTCGGGGCGCCCCTTTTCCCAGCACCAAGGAGACTCCCCGTGTCAGCGCCGCAGCCCATGAAACTCATCGTCGACGGCGAAGAGCGGCAGGCGACGACGGGGACCACCGGCACGGAGCTGTTCACCGAGCGGCGCGACGTCGTCGTGATGCGCGTCGACGGTGAGCTGAAGGACCTCGACCAGATAGTGCCCGAGGGCGCTCCGTGGAGGGGGTCACGCTCGAGGACCCGGCCGGGCTCGAGGTGCTGCGCCATTCCGCCGCCCACGTGATGGCGCAGGCCGTCCAGCAGCTGCGGCCGGATGCCAAGCTCGGCATCGGCCCCTACATCACGGACGGTTTCTACTTCGACTTCGACGTCGAGGAGCCGTTCACGCCCGAGGAGCTCAAGCAGCTCGAGAAGATGATGCTGAAGATCGTCAATGCGAACCAGCGCTTCGTCCGCCGGGTCGTGTCGGAGGACGAGGCCCGCGATGCCATGAAGGACGAGCCGTACAAGCTCGAACTCATCGGTCTCAAGGGTGGAGCGACGGAGGAGGACGGTGCGTCGGTGGAGGTCGGCGCCGGCGACCTGACCATCTACGACAACGTGGACCGCAAGTCCGGGGAGGTCGTCTGGCAGGACCTCTGCCGCGGCCCGCACCTGCCGAACACCAAGCTCATCTCCAATGCGTACGCCCTGACCCGTTCGGCTGCCGCCTACTGGCGCGGCAGCGAGAAGAACAAGCAGCTCCAGCGCATCTACGGCACGGCCTGGCCCACCAAGGACGCCCTGAAGGCGTACCAGGAGCGGCTGGCCGAGGCCGAGCGCCGGGACCACAGGCGCCTCGGCACGGAGCTGGACCTCTTCTCGTTCCCGGACGAGCTCGGCTCGGGTCTGCCGGTGTTCCACCCCAAGGGCGGGATCATCCGCAAGGCCATGGAGGACTACTCCCGCCAGCGCCACACCGACGCCGGCTACGAGTTCGTCTACACGCCGCACATCACCAAGGGGCACCTCTACGAGGTCTCGGGCCACCTCGACTGGTACCGGGACGGCATGTTCCCTGCCATGCACGTCGACGAGGAGCTCAACGAGGACGGCACGGTGCGCAAGCCCGGGCAGGACTACTACCTCAAACCGATGAACTGCCCCATGCACAACCTCATCTTCAGGTCCAGGGGCAGGTCCTACCGCGAACTTCCGCTGCGCCTGTTCGAGTTCGGCTCCGTGTACCGGTACGAGAAGTCCGGCGTGATCCACGGACTGACCCGCGTACGCGGCATGACCCAGGACGACGCCCACATCTACTGCACCCGCGAGCAGATGAAGGACGAGCTCACGGGGACGCTGAACTTCGTGCTCGGGCTGCTCAAGGACTACGGCCTCGAGGACTTCTACCTGGAACTCTCCACCCGGAACCCGGAGAAGTCCGTCGGTTCCGACGAGATCTGGGACGAGGCCACCCGCACACTGGCCGAGGTGGCGGAGGCATCCGGCCTGGAGCTCGTGCCCGACCCGGGGGGAGCAGCCTTCTACGGTCCGAAGATCTCGGTGCAGGCGCGGGACGCGATCGGACGCACATGGCAGATGTCCACCATCCAGCTGGACTTCAACCTCCCGGAGCGCTTCGAGCTCGAGTACCAGGCAGCGGACGGCACGCGCCAGCGGCCGGTCATGATCCACCGCGCGCTCTTCGGGTCGATCGAGCGCTTCATGGGTGTCCTCACCGAGCATTACGCGGGTGCCTTCCCGGCCTGGCTCGCTCCTGTCCAGGTGCTGGCCGTCCCCGTGGCCGAGGCCTTCAACGACTACCTCTACGACGTCGTGGACAAGCTGAAGGCCGAGGGCATCCGGGCACAGGTCGACGCCGGGTCCGACCGCTTCCCGAAGAAGATCCGGACGGCGAGCAAGGAGAAGGTGCCGTTCGTCCTCATCGCGGGAGGCGAGGACCAGGAAGCCAACGCGGTCTCGTTCAGGTTCCGTGACGGCAGCCAGGACAACCAGGTCCCCGTGGACGAGGCTGTCCGCCGGATCGTGGAGGCGGTCCGTACCAGGGAGGCCACCCTCTGATGGACGGTGCGGACGGCTCAGGACCAGGCGAGGGTTCGCCGGCCCAGGAGTACCCGGGGGACGCAGCAGTGACGGACGGCTTCGAGCTGGCCGGCGTGCCCGATTCCTTCCAGCGCCTGTGGACCCCCCACCGCCTCGCCTACATCAAGCGCGGACAGGACCAGGTCTCGTCCGAGCAGACGTGCCCCTTCTGCCGCGCGCCGCACCAGAGCGACGAGGAATCGCTGATCGTGCACCGGGGCGCCCACGCCTTCGTGCTGCTCAACCTCTTCCCCTACAACGCCGGGCACCTCCTCGTCTGTCCCTACCGTCATGTCCCCGACTACACGGACATCGACGAGGCGGAGACGGCGGAGATCGCCGCGCTGACCCAGACCGCGATGCGCGTGCTGCGTCGGGTATCGAACCCGTCCGGGTTCAACCTGGGCATGAACCAGGGAGTCACCGGTGGGGCCGGAATCGCCGCGCACCTCCATCAGCACGTCGTTCCGCGATGGGGCGGGGACGGCAATTTCCTCCCGATCATCGCCCAGACCAAGGCCATCACCCAGACCCTCGGGGAGGTGCGCGAGCAGGTGGCGACCGCCTGGCTCGACGAAGGCCCCGAGGGCGCGGCCTCCTGATGCTGAACAGGTATGCGCGGGCCTTCTTCACGCGCCTCTTCACTCCGCCCGCCCGGTTGCTGCTGCGCTGGGGTGTCACGCCGGACGCCGTGACCATCGCCGGCACCGTCGGGGTGGCGGGTGGCGCGCTGGTCTTCTACCCGCTCGGCCAGTTGTTCTGGGGCACCGTCTTCATCACACTGTTCGTGTTCTCCGACGTCATCGACGGCATCATGGCCCGTATCAAGGGGCACGGGGGCTCGTGGGGGAGCTTCCTCGACTCGACCCTCGACCGCATCGCCGACGGGGCGCTCTTCGCCGGCGTCGCCATCTGGTTCTTCACCGGCGGCAGCAGTCCCGCGATCGGTGTAGCGGCGCTGGCCTGCCTGGTGCTCGGCATGATCGTCTCCTACGCCCGCGCCAAGGCGGAGTCGCTGGGTTTCACTGCCGACGTCGGGGTTGCTGAGCGCGCAGAGCGGTTGGTCTCCGTGCTGGTCGTCACAGGACTGACCGGGCTCGGTCTTCCCGAGATGGTGCTGCTGATCGTCCTGGTAATCCTTGCGGCAGCCAGCCTTGCCACCGTGTTCCAGCGCATCAGCGCCGTGCGTCGTCAGTCGCTGGGACGACGGCCCACCGCCTGAGGGGTGACCTGCAGGACGAGGGGCCGCACCGCGATCCCGCTCGAACCGGGGGAGCCGCCGCACGGTCAGGCAGGGCTCGTCCGCGGCGTCGCCGCGATGACGATGATCTCCCTGCTGGTCGCGGGATCGAAGGGCGAACCGTCCCAGTCCCCCCGCAGGTCCACCGAGCCGTAGCCCGCCTCGGCGAGCAACGCGCGGAGCCGCTCCGGATCGACGAAGCGCAGGGTGCTCGCATCGGTCAGTTCCGTGCCGTCCGCCTGGAATCTCGTCCAGCCCTCGAAGGTGACGAGTTCGTCCCTCACCTCGACCAGCGTCCACGCGGTCAGGAGCGGGCCGGCCGTCGACTCGACGTGTTCGGGCCCGTCCGGGCTCTGCCAGTCCAGCCAGGCCCTGCGCGCAGGATTCCGCGTCTCGAACAGGAAGCGACCCCCGGGGACGAGGCGCGACGCTATCGCGGCGAGCGTCCCGAGGATGTCATCGTCCGTCAGGAGGCACTGGAAGGCGTGTCCCGTCATCACGGCGGCATCGAACGGGCCGGGAGGCAGGTCGGGCGCCGTTCCCTCCAGCCAGGTGACGAGGTCGGCGTTCTCCTTGGCCCGGGCGACGGCGAGCATGCGCGGTGCCGGATCCACTGCCGTCACGCAGTGCCCTGCACGTGCGAGCCGGAGGGCGAACGAACCCGTTCCGCAGCCCACGTCGGCGATGCGGAGTCCTTCGTCGCCGAGCAGGGCGGCGTAGAAGTCCGTGTCCCAGGTTCCGGCGTTGAATTCGTCGTACAGCGCGACGAGGCGATCGTCGGCATACCCGTCGACTGTCATGCGTCGCGTTCCTCCTGCTGTCGTCGCGGCCGCCCACGTGGACCGTCGACTCTTACCGTAACCCCCGGCCCGGGCGACGCCGGCGACCCGGGGGAGGGCCGCCGGCGTCGTATCATGAACTGTCAGCTTTTATCTACCTTTAGGGGCAAATCGTGTCCACCGTTGAAGAGAATCCGGCAACCACAGCACAGACCGGCGGCAACCGGGTCAAGCGGGGGATGGCGGAGATGCTCAAGGGCGGCGTCATCATGGATGTCGTCACAGCCGAGCAGGCCCGCATCGCCGAGGACGCCGGTGCGGTTGCGGTCATGGCCCTCGAACGGGTACCCGCCGACATCCGTGCCCAGGGCGGCGTCTCACGGATGAGCGATCCCGACATGATCGACAGCATCATCGAGACGGTCTCCATCCCGGTCATGGCCAAGGCCCGCATCGGGCACTTCGTGGAGGCCCAGGTCCTGCAGTCCCTCGGCGTCGACTACATCGACGAGTCGGAGGTCCTCACTCCGGCCGACTTCACCAACCACATCGACAAGTGGAAGTTCACCGTCCCCTTCGTCTGCGGCGCCACCAACCTCGGTGAGGCGCTCCGACGCATCAACGAGGGAGCCGCGATGATCCGTTCGAAGGGTGAGGCGGGCACCGGCGACGTCTCCAACGCCACGATGCACATGCGCAAGATCCGCTCCGAGATCAACCGGCTGTCCTCCATGGCCGAGGACGAGCTGTACGTCGCCGCCAAGGAACTCCAGGCGCCGTACGAGCTCGTCAAGGAGGTCGCCTCCGCGGGCCGCCTCCCTGTGGTGCTGTTCACGGCCGGCGGCATCGCCACCCCCGCCGACGCCGCGATGATGATGCAGCTCGGAGCTGACGGCGTGTTCGTCGGCTCGGGCATCTTCAAGTCCGGCAACCCCGCGGAGCGGGCCAACGCCATCGTGCAGGCCACGACCTTCCATGATGATCCGGACATGATCGCAAAGGTCTCCCGCGGCCTGGGCGAGGCGATGGTCGGCATCAATGTGGACGAGATCCCGCAGCCGCACCGCCTGGCCGAGCGCGGCTGGTAGCTCGCGCGACGACGACGGGTTCCTGCGCCTGCCCAGGGCCTCCGGTCGCATCGTAGGTCCGCCCGCCACTCCGGCTCCCCACCCCGCAATGCGACAGGTGGGGAGCCGGAAGCGTCCGACGACCACGACAACCACGACGCCCACGTCGCTCCGCTGCGCGTGCTGCCGGATGTCCCCGGGTCATCCGTCGCCGGTGCGGATCCCCTGTTCCGGGATCCAGGGACTGCCCGACCCACGACCGTCGGCTCCGGATGGCGCGGCGCGGCTGAGGAGCCATGCATCGAGTTCAGCGGGTGGAACGGGATGGGACATGAGGAATCCCTGGGCGAGATCGCACCCGTAGTCACTCAGGGCCTGGTACGCCCTCGTGTCCTCGACCCCCTCCGCGGTCATCTCCAGACCGAGACTGTGGGCCAGATCGATGGTCGAGACCACGAGGGCCGTGGCGCGCGCGTCATCCATCATCGTCAGGATGAAGGACTTGTCGAGCTTGAGTTCGTCGATGGGTAGGTTGCGCAGGTAGGAGAGCGAACTGTATCCCTTGCCGAAATCGTCGATGGCGATGCGGACGCCCATCTCACGCAGTTCGGTGAGCGTCCTTATCGCGCGGTCCCGCTCGGACACCAGGACGTCCTCGGTGATCTCGAGCACGAGGACGGACGGCGGCAGTCCACGGACCGCGGTCATCGCCGCGACCTGCTCCGGCAAGCTGGAGTCCATGATGGAGCCGGCCGCCAGGTTGACCGCGACGGTCAGGGGACGCTCCAGCCTCGCCCATTCGGCGGCCTGGTCGAGCGCTCGGGAGAGGACCACATTGGTCAACGCCGGGAGGAGCCCGGCTTCTTGGAATCGTTGGAGGAAATCGTCGGGCTGAAGCAACCCCAACTCGGGATGTTCCCAGCGGACAAGGGCTTCCACGCCCCGGACCTCGCCCGTGGCGAGGTCGATCTTGGGCTGGAAATGAAGGACGAGCTGGTCGAGGACGAGCGCTTCGTTCAGAGCCTGCACCGAATGCACCCCGTACGGGAGGCCGTCGTCCGAATCCTGTGTGTAGACGGAATGCCCGCTCCGCATCGATTTGGCAGCGTACATCGCCATATCTGCTTTGCGCAGGAGCAGGCCGAGGGTTCCGCCCTGCTCCGGGTAGCACGAGATACCGATGCTCGCGTTGACATGCACCGTGATGTGCCCGAGATCGAACGGTTCCGCCAGAGCGGTCCTCAGCTTCAGGGCGACGGCCTCCGCTTCGACCTGTCCGGCATGATCGAGGTGGATGACGAACTCGTCGCCTCCCATCCGGGCGAGCAGGTCAGCGGGTCGCAGCTGGTCGGAAAGGCGCTCCGCCACCTGGACGAGAAGCACATCACCCACCTCGTGACCGAGGCCGTCATTGATCTCCTTGAACTTGTCGAGATCCAGGAGCAGTACCGCGCTGCGTCGTCGGCCTTCGGCCGTCAGGCGGCCGGGAACGTCGGCGTACAGGGCACGCCTGTTCGGCAGTCCGGTCAGCTCGTCGGTCCGGGCCTGCCGATTTGCCTCGGACAGGCGGATCCGGTGGCGGAAGACCAGGGGCATGGCGGCGAGGGCCACTGTGAGACTACCCAGCACCACGGCCGGCGCGAGAACCTGAAGCTGCGACGCCAGGATCAGGACGCTCAGGCCGGCCACCGTCGCCAACGCCGGAACGGCCTGCGCCGGAACGGCAATCCGACGACCTGACGCGAGGTGCGACGTGCGGCCCTGGCGTACGGTCCACGCCGCGATGAGTGCCATGCCCACGGCCCACGCGGCGTCCAGGAGGGTACCGACGACATACAGACCGTTCAGTTCCAGGAGGGCGTAGACGATGTCGGCCCCGGTGAACGCGGCGAGCCCGAGGGCGGCGAGGAGCCAACCCTCTCCCAGGACGAAACCCGTGGTGGCGGTGATGCCTATGAGAATGGCCACCAGCACGAGGTCCATCAACGGGTACCCCGCTCCCAGCACTGCCTGCAGGGTCCGCGGGCCGGCCAGGGCGGATGTGAGGAGGGGCCCCAGGACGACCGCCAGAACAGCAGCTGCACCCAGGGCGCCGATGACGCTGTCCAGAACGACCGGCCAGGTCATGTCGCGCAATCGGGAGCGGACGATGAAGGCCAACGAGACCAGCATCAGCAGGTAGAAACCGGAGTACCCGATGTCCGCGGGTGACGGCAGAGGCACGTCGAGCCCGCCCGCCGCCTGGAGGACGTAGTAGGTGGTCCCCGCGGCCCAGCAGGACAGCGCACCTGCGGAGAGAAGGAGGTCCGGTCTCCGCGTGCCGACCCGGATCACCGTCAGCCAGACGACGGCCACCGGGACCCACATCGCAGTGAGTCCGAGGAAACCGTCGATCAGGGGGCTGAAGTCCCCGGAGGTGCGCAGGACGACGGCGATCGCGTACGCTCCCACGACGACGGCCAGGATGAATCCCGGCAACCATGCGAGGTGGTCGTCCCCTCGCCGGGCCCGGCGTCCTCCGCCCGGACACCTGAAGCTCTCACGCAGGGTGCGTTCGATCACGGCGGGCCGGACCGGCAGTGCCTCGTCCCTCGTCCGGGTACCTCCGCCGAGGCTTCCACCTTCCACCATGACCAACCTCTCGCGCCGCGACGGACAGGACTGTCCACACCACCAGTCAGTCTCGTCGAGGAATGTGAAGACTGACCCAGTATTCGGAGAAGAAGGACGAAGGTTTCCGGCAAGCCTGCTCTCCGTCCGTCGTCAGCCGGGCTGACGACGCGTCCCGACGTGGAGTGATCGGAGGTCAGAAGCGCAGGGCGAACGTCCTCCCTCTCCCGATGAGGCTGAACCCTCTCCTGGAGAAGAACTCGTAGCCCTCCGACATGGCGTTGGTTGCCAGGTCCACCGCCCCCGCCGCGCGTGCGGCGCGTGCCGTCGTGCTCAGCAGCGACGTGGCGAGCCCTCGCCGCTGATGATCCGGGAGCACCTCCAGGTGGTGGATGCCACCGAGACCGCGAAGCCCGGCGACACCCGAGGGGTAGAAGGAGTACGCGGCTCCCGTGATGTTCCCGGTCCCGGCGTCGCGGGTGACGCCGTGCCACGCCTGGCGGGGCTGCGACCGGACCACGCGCAGTTCCTGGGCCAGCGGTCCGGAGTAGTCGGGCACCTCGCTGGTGAGGTGAGCTCCGCCGTCGTGCTCGCCGTCGTCCTTCCTCACCACGGCGGAGACGGGCGCCGCCATCCACCAGGGCTGCCAGCTCGGTGAGAAGCCCAGCTCTCCGAGCTCGGTGGCCCTGACCGCGCCGTTGACCCAGACGCGTACGGACGTGGCACCGAGCCTCCGGCCCTCGGCCAGGGCGGGCCGGACCGCATAGGCACTGATGGACTCCGGGAACATCATCATCAGTTCGTTGCGCGCGGGCAGCCACACCCAGGTCGAGCCGTGCGTCGAGAAGCTCTTCCCGCCCGTGGCCGTCGCGAGCGCCGCACACCAGGCGGTCTGGAGGCGCTGACACTGCGCGATGGTCACCACGGCGGAGCGCCGACGGTGCGGAGCATCACGCCAGGCCGCGGCGCACGAGCAGCGGCTGGAGGTCGGCGTCGCGGCCCCGGAAGCGTCGGAAGGCTTCCAGCGGGTCGATGCTGTTGCCTCGCGAGAGGAGTTCGCGCCGGAAGTGGTCGCCGTTCGCTCGCGTCAGTCCGCCGGAGGACCTGAACCACTCGACGGTGTCGGCGTCGAGCATCTCGCTCCAGATGTAGGCGTAGTAGGAGGCCGCATAGCCGCCCGCGAAGATGTGCTTGAAGTAGGAGGTGCGGTAGCGCGGGGGCACAGGGGCGAAATCGACGCCGGCGTCCGCGAGCGCAGCTGCCTCGAAGGCCAGCGGGTCCCCGATCACCGAACCGGAGGGGATGGAATGCCAGGCGAGGTCGAGCAGGGTCGCTCCGAGGTACGCCGTCGTCTCGAAGCCTTCGCCCCAGGCACCTGCGGCGTGGATGCGGTCGACGACGTCCTGGGGGAGGGCCTCACCTGTCTCGTGGTGGCGCGCGTAGTTGACGACGATCTCGGGCCAGAGGATCCACATCTCGTTGACCTGGGACGGGTACTCCACGAAGTCCCGGGGGACGGAGGTCCCGGCGAACAGCGGATAGGTGACATCGGAGAACAGGCCGTGCAGTGCGTGACCGAACTCGTGGAACGCGGTGACCACCTGGTCGTAGGACAGCAGCGTCGGCTCACCCGGGCCCGGTTTCGAGATGTTCAGGTTGTTGATGACGACGGCCCGGGTGCCCTCGAGCGCGGACTGGTCCACGAAGGAGTTCATCCACGCGCCGCCACTCTTGGTGTCGCGCGTGTAGTAGTCGCCGAGGAACAGGCCGAGCCCTGATCCGTCCTCGTTGAACACCTCCCACACCCTGACGTCCGGGTGGTAGCCGACGAGGTCGGGACGCTCGGTGAACGTCAGCCCGTACAGGCGGTTCGCGGCGTAGAAGACGCCGTCATTGAGAACGCTGTCCAGTTCGAAGTAGGGGCGCAGGGCGTCCAGGTCGACGTCGAACCTCGCCTTGCGGACCTTCGACGCGTAGAAGGCCCAGTCCCAGGGCTCGATGGTGTGGCCGGCCTCGGCCTCGAGTTCCACGGCCTCGGCCTTCGCGTTCCGCACGGCCGGCGCGGCGAGCTCGCGCATGCGGTCCATGATCGCGTCGAGTGACGGTGCGGTCTGGCTGTCCGTCGCGGCGGCCGCGTGGGTGTCGAAGCCGAGCAGGGACGCGCGCTCGGCGCGCAGGGTCGCCATGCGGGTCGCGACGGCGAGCGTAGCGGCGTCGTTGCCGCGTGCACCGCGTCCGACTGATGCTTCGTGCAGCCGCCGGCGGACGTCGCGGTCGGTCAGCAGTTCCAGTGCCGGCTGCGCGGTCGGCAGGATCAGGGTCAGCAGGTACCTGCCCTCGTGCCCGGCGGCGGCCGCCGCTCCTGCAGCGGCCGAGATGGCGTCGGCGGAGAGCCCGTCGAGCTCCTCCGCCGAGTCCAGCAGGAGGGCGGAATCGTTCGTGTCCTTCAGCAGCTTCTGGGAGAACTCGGTGCTGAGGGCCGATAGCTCTGCATTCAGGCGTCGGAGCGTGGCCTGGGCGCCGTCGTCGAGCTGCGCACCCGCTCTGATGAAGCTGCGCACGTACTCCTCGACGAGGCGGACCGACTCCTCGTCGAGCCCGTCGAGCGGCACCTGACGGAGGCGTTCGAACAGGGTGCGGTCCAGCGTGATGTTGTCCTCGTGCTCGGCGAGGCGCGGTGCGATCTGCTGTTCGAGGTCCTGGATGAAGGGGGTGGCGTGGCTGACCGAGTTGCTGAAGAACACGGCCGAGACCCGCCTGAGGGTCGCTCCGGCACGCTCCAGCGCGACGACCGTGTTCTCGAAGTTCGGCGCCTCGTTCGAGCCCGTGATGGCCTCGATCTCCGCGAGGTGCTCGGCGACGCCTGCATCGAAGGCCGGCAGGTAGTGCTCGTCCCGGATCGACGCGAAGGGGGGCAGCTGGTAGTCGAGGGTGCTCTGCTCGAGGAAAGGGTTGCTCATGGGAACTAACTCTGGCATGTCGCGGCGGATCTGCGCACCTGCCCACGGGACGAGTCGCTGGGTCCAGGGGAGCAGGAGTGGCTCCACCGTCCACGAGAAGCGTCGCGTCGAGGAGGGCCCGCCCGCTCGCCTGTTCGCCCGGGCGCAGGAGGAACGAGCAGAGGTGGCCGCGCTCGGTCGACGTGCCGCTTCGTCACACCGGGTCTGTCGACCGATCAGGCGCGGGGCGGGTGCGGTTGCTCAATGCGTCGGCGCCCAGCGTCGCGGCTGTGCTGACCACACCGAGGACGAGGCCGATACGGGAGTGCGGAAGATGCACGCCCCTGCTGGAGAGGCGTTCCCCGAAGCGGTACACGAACCGTTCCATGCCTACCGTCACCGCGGCGCCCCCTCCGAGGACGGCGGCGGCGGCGATGGGGAAGACCACGGGATGGAGCGCCTTCGCGCTGGTGCGGGACGGCGACGCAGGGGAGGCGGCAGCTTCCGTGCGTCCCGTCGGTGGCTGCTCCGAGTCCTGTTCGGGCGCCGCGCCGTCGATCGCTGCCCCGACCTGGCGCCTGATGACGGCTGAACCGTAGACCGCGCTGGTGGCGAGGATCGCGCTCTTCGCGAGGATACGCAGGGGCCGGCTCCCCGTGTAGTCGGGCAGGGCGTACCAGACGGTGATGCCGAGCCCGGCGAGGAGATCTGCCAGGAGGGGAGGGGGTGTCGTCGGTGCCATGACGTCGAGCCTACGGACCCGCCCCCGGGCGGCGCATCCGCCGTCGTGCTGATCCTTTGCTCATCCGACCGGAGGACGGCAGGACATCCTGGAACGCACGACGGCGGAAGCCACGGGCCGTGCTGAGGTCAGTCGCTCGGGGGAGTGTAGAGCTGCAGGTCGTTGCCCTCGCTGTCCTTGAAGGGCAGGATACGGCCCCACGGGTACTCGCTGACGTCACCTTCGATCGAAGCCCCACCGCGCGTCGAGATGCGCTCGAGCTCGTCCTCGATGGAGCCCTCCGGCTGCAGGGTGATCACGGCGCCACCGCCCGCACCTCCGTGCGTGTTCTCCCTCGCGTTGAGACCGATCGTGAGTCCGCCGGCGTCGATCTCGGCCCACTCGTCCTCCTGCATGCCGACGCTCAGTCCGAGGGTGTCCCGGTAGAACGCCAGTGCGCGGCCCATGTCCTCGACGGGGACCCACACGGTTGCTACTCCCTTGGCCATGATGCTCCTTCCGCGGATCCGGGTGGGGATCCAGAGGGTTCACGGACCCGGCCGGGCCCGTTCCCAGCACGCTACCGGGCTGCTCGGGCCGCTGCTCCGGGTCGGGGTCCCCTTGACGGAGCGACGCCGGTGCTCTCCTAGCGGGGCCTGGCGCCGGCGTGTTTCCGGGCGAGATCGGCGAGCGAATCGTCCAGGCCGTCGTCGTCGAAGGAGCCGAACTTCCGCTCCGCGGCAGTTCGCAGCAGGAAGTCCGCGATCGCCGGGTTCTTCGGCAGCAGCGACCCGTGGAGGTAGCTGGCCACGATGTTCCGGTAGCGCGCGCCCTCGTGCTTCTCCTCCGCGTTGTTGCCGGCACCCTTCACCACCGTCGCCAGGGGTTTGAGCCCGTTCCCGAGATAGGTCTGCCCGCTGTGATTCTCGTAGCCGTGGATCTCGCCGAACTCCTCGCTTCGGGCGACGACGTTGCCGATGAGGCGCTCGGTGCCGCCACGAGTCTCCAGGTCCAGGACGCCGATCCCGGGGATCACGGTCCCGTCGTGGGTCCGGAACTCGTTGCCGAAGAGCTGGTAGAGGCCGCAGATGAGCAGCATGGGCGTGCCGTCCTCGGCCATCTCGCGGAGCCTCGGGGCGATGCCCTGGAGGTCGTCCTGGATGACCACCTGACCGCTGTCCTGCCCGCCGCCGCCGATGATGATGTCGATGTGCCCCGGAAGGGCATCACCGGCGTTGTGCTCGAGGATGTCGGCGCCGTAGCCGCGCCAGGCGAGGCGCTGCTTGAGGACCAGGACGTTCCCGTAGTCCCCGTAGATGTTCATCTCGCGGGGGTAGAGCTGCAGGATGCGCAGCGACCCCTTGGACGGGTCGGCCGGGGCTTCCGTCAGGCCGCGCGCGGACGGGGCGTCGCTCATCAGGACACCACCTCGACTTTCGTGATCTTGGCGAGTTCGCGGCGTACCGCGAGCATCGCCGTGTACGTGCAGAAGATGCGTTTCGGCCGCCCCTGGGAGCCGCTGACGAACTGCTTGAGAGCCTCGGTGATGTCGGGATCGACGGCGCCCACCCGGACGTCGTCGTACTTCAGCCGCAGTGCCATGTCGTAGGCGCGGACCCCGCTGACCACGTCCACGCCGGCGAGGCCGAGCGAATCGAAGTCGACGTCCCACAGCCAGGACATGTCGCGGCCGTCGGCGTAGTTGTCGTTGATGGCGATCATCGTCGCGCAGCCGGCGGGATCGAAGGACTTCAGCCCGAGCCGGAACCCGCTCGGGTTCTTCACCAGCACGAGTTCGAGGGCCTGACCATCGACGACGAGGCTCTCCCCGCGACCGAAGGCCGGCTCCACCGCCGCCAGGGAGGAGAAGAGCCTGCCCCTGTCGGCGGTCGCGCCCAGCACCGCTCGCGCTGCGGCGAGGGCTGCGGCGGCATTGAAGATGTTGTACACGCCGCGCAGTCGCAGGTCCGTCCGGGTGACGGTGCCGTCCGCCTCGAACGCGGCCGCGTTGCCGTCGACCGACCGGAGCACGACGTCGGCGGGCAGGGCGGAGGCAGGCGCGACACCTTCGGCGCCACGCAGTTCGTCGTCGTTCGGGAACGTGCTGCGCAGCGAGGAATCGAGGCCGAAGTAAGCGATCCCGGCGGCCGTGATCGACGAGGCGATGCCCGCCACGCGGGGGTCCTCGCGGTTCAACACCACGGTGCCGGTCGTCGCGAGGGCGATGCGCTCGAGCAGGCGGGTCGTGGCGTCGATCTCGCCGAAGCGGTCGAGCTGGTCGCGCAGGACGTTGAGGAGGAGACAGTAGCGCGGCGGCACGAGCTTCACGAAGTGCACGGCGTGTGCCTCGTCCAGTTCGAGGACGGCGACATCCGCCTTCAGTCGTCCACGCCAGTCCACCTCGCCGAGGAGCGCAGCCGCGACGCCGCGGGTGAAGTTGCTGCCGGTGCGGTTCGTGAAGACGGTCAGGCCCTGGCCCTCCAGCAGCTCGACCACCATCTTGGTGGTGGTCGTCTTGCCGTTCGTCCCGCTGACCACGACGACGCCGCGGGGAAGGGCGGACAGCGCGCGCCCCATGAACCCGGGATCGAGACGTTCGACCACGAGACCGGGAAGAGCTGAGCCGCCGCCGCGCAGCCGGGACGCGATGCGCACGGCCTTGCCCACGAGGACTGGAAAGGGATTCATCCCTCCACGATATCGCCGGCGGGCCAAGGTTCCCGGCAGGCTGCCGCCGGATGCCCCGGCGGGCTCCTCCCCCGGACGGGCGGCAGCGCGATGACGACCTAGAATCGAGGGATGACATCCCCGTCCTTCTCGGCCCCCCTGCCGACGTCGGTCCCCGCCTCCGCCGACCCGCCCCGGACCGGAGCGGCCGTCGAGACCGGTCCCGGGACCGGCACGACGACGCACGCCGGACGCGGCGTCGTCGTCGGGGTCCTCGCGGTGCAGGGCGACGTGCGCGAGCACATCGCGACCATCGAGTCGCTCGGCGGGCGCGCCGTCGCCGTCCGCGCCCGTCCGAGCTCGCCGAGCTCGACGGCCTGATCATCCCCGGCGGCGAGTCCACGGTGATGGACAAGCTCACGCGTACCTTCGGTCTCGCCGACCCGCTGCGGAAGCTGATCAGGGGAGGCCTGCCCGTCTACGGCTCCTGCGCGGGGATGATCCTGCTGTCCGACGTCATCGCCGATCCGTCCACCGACCGCGCGGGGAATCCGCAGCAGACGCTCGGCGGACTGGAGATGGTGGTGCGGCGCAACGCCTTCGGTCGCCAGCGGGAGTCCTTCGAGACGGACCTCGACTTCGCGGGCCTGGCGACCACCGGCGGCGCGATCGGCACCGATCCGGTCCGTGCGGTCTTCATCCGGGCGCCGTGGGTGGAGAAGGTCGGCGAGGGTGTCGAGGTCCTGGCGCAGGTGCCGGCCGCGGAGACACCCCAGGCGGGACCACCCGGCGGTCCTCGGGATGCGTCCACGGGTGCAGCAGCGGGCGAACCGGGAGCGGACTTGGAGCCGGTCGCTAGAATTGTGGCAGTGCGTTCAGGGAACCTGCTGGCCACGAGCTTCCATCCGGAGGTCACCGGCGAGCGGCGGGTCCACGAACTGTTTATTCGGATGATCAGAGGAGAAGCGTAAGCATGTCGGGGCACTCCAAGTGGGCAACAACCAAGCACAAGAAGGCCGCGATCGACGCCAAGCGCGCCAAGTCCTTCGCGAAGCTGATCAAGAACATCGAAGTCGCAGCGCGGGCCGGTGGAGCCGACGTCGCCGGTAACCCGGGCCTCGAGCTCGCGGTCTCGAAGGCGAAGAAGACCTCGGTCCCCATCGACAACATCAACCGTGCGGTGAAGCGCGGCGCCGGGCTGCTCGGCGAGGCCGTCGACTACCAGACCATCATGTACGAGGCGCGCGGACCGCAGGGTTCGGCGCTGCTCATCGAGTGCCTCACGGACAACAAGAACCGGGCTGCGTCCGAAGTACGCCTCGGCATCAGCCGCAACGGCGGGACCATCGCCGATCCGGGCTCGGTGGCATACCTGTTCGCTCGCAAGGGGGTCGTCACCCTGCCGAAGAACGGCCTGACCGAGGACGAACTGCTTCTGTCCGTGCTCGACGCCGGAGCGGACGAGGTCAAGGAATCGGCCGAGACCTTCGAGATCGTCTCCGAGCCGCAGGACCTGCGCGCCGTGGTCGACGCTCTCGACGGGAGCGGTATCGAGTACGAGACCGACGAGGTCGAGTTCGTACCGTCCATGCAGGTGGACCTGGACGCGGACGGCGCGGCCACGTTCCTCAAGCTGGTGGACGCGCTGGAGGAACTCGACGACGTCCAGAACGTGTACTCGAACGCCAATCTCTCCGACGACGTGCTGGCGCAGCTCGAGAACGACGACTGACATCGCACCGCTCGGGACAGGACGGACGGTAGCGCCGTGACCTACCGCGTGATGGGTGTCGACCCGGGCCTGACGCGCTGCGGCCTCGCCGTCGTCGACATCGAGCCGAACCGGCGTTCGACGCTCGTCGCTGTCGGCGTCGTCGGCACCGAAGCGGGCAGGAGCCTGGACGAGCGGTTGCTCGTCATCTCCGAAGCCGTCGACTCCTGGCTCGACCTGCACGAACCGCACGTCCTCGCCGTCGAGCGGGTGTTCAGCCAGCTGAACGTCAGTACGGTCATGGGCACGGCGCAGGCGTCGGGAGTCGTGATCGTCGCGGCGGCGCGGCGCGGGATCCCCGTCGCCCTCCACACGCCGACGGAGGTGAAGGCCGCGGTCACGGGCAATGGCCAGGCGGACAAGGTCGCCGTCACCAAGATGGTCACCAAGATCCTCCGGCTCGACACCGCGCCCAGGCCTGCCGACGCGGCGGACGCCCTGGCGCTGG
>WNZI01000015.1 GCA_009728235.1 Vibrio cholerae
CGGCCGCCGTCCGACGGCGACGGCGACGGCGACGGCGACGGATCAGGCGATGCCCGGGCGCGCCGAGCGCGGATGCTCCGGCGCCGGTGCGCTCAGGAGCCTCTTCTGCAGTTTGACCAGGATGCGCGCGAGCGCCCGGGAGACCTGCATCTGCGACATCCCCAGCTCGTCGGCGATCCCCTGCTGCGTCTGCTCCATGAAGTACCGGCGGTACAGGAGTTCCTTCTCCCCGGCGTCGAGTTCGTTGACGGCACTGCGCAGGGAGATCATGTCGTCGCTGCGGTCCATGCCGTTCGAGTCGGTCGCGAGTGTATCGGCCCAGCTGCGTCCTTCGAGCGGGGCATCGAGCGAGTCCGGCCGCAGGCTGGAATGCGAGGCCTGGGCTTCCAGGATCTTCTCCTCCGGCCAGCCGAGCTCGACCCCGAGTTCCCCGGCGGTCGCTTCACGCCCGAGACGCTGGGCCATGGCCGGTGCGGCCCGGGCGATCTCCGTGCGAAGGTCCTGGACCTCCCGTGGGGGCCGGACGACCCAGCAGGAGTCCCGCAGGTAGCGCTTGATCTCACCGTTGATGGTGGGGACGGCGAAGGAGGCGAAGGGTACCCCGCGCGCAGGATCGAACCGCTGCACCGCTTTGATCAGGCCGAGGTAGGCGACCTGCCGGATGTCCGATGCCTCGGGCCCGGTAGCTGCGAACGAGCGCGCGACCGATTCCGCGATATCCATGTGGCGCAGCGCGATATCGTCCTGCAATGCGGCCTTGAGGGGGCGCTCGGAGGCGACCGGGCTTCCAGCGATCACGGCCGGACCAGCGACGGCGGGTCGATGTGCCGTGCCGACGGAGACCTCGGCGGTTCCTCGGGACGCGACCGTACTCTGCATGCTGTTCTCCGTCTGGCGTTGGGCACTCACGCTTCCCAACAAAACATCAGCCTGCTTAGTACGCAACCACCTTTTTCCACAAGAGCACTTTCGATGTTGCCCTACCCATGCCGGGCAAAACGATGTATTGCGCCTCGGTCATGCCGCGGCCGTGAACGCACGAGCCTGCCGGAATGGGCAGGGGGCTCGTGGAACGATCGACGGATAGGAGCCGGTTGCCTCAGCTCGGAACTGTGGCGGCGGGTCCGGAGGCGGCAGATCCATCGGCGCTCGGCCCGGTCCGGAGGCCGACGTCGGAGGACACCACGTTCCAGCGCGGTGCACCGAGCGCCCGGATGACGGTCTGCAGATGGTTCCTGAGCTCGTCCGAGACGAGTCCGCCACCTGCGATGAGGGAGCGCTCGATGTCCTCCGCCGCATCCAGGACTCCACGTCCCGCTGTGGAGATGGACACCATCTGCGAGCGCCGGTCGAGGTCGTTGCGCACGCGCGTCACGTGACCCCGGGACTCGAGTCGGGCGAGGGTCTTGCCCATGGTCTGGGCCTGCACCCGCACGATCTGGGCGAGACCTGCCTGCGTCATGGCCCCCTGATCGGCGAGCACCCCGAGCGCGATCACCCCGGCATGCGTGACGCCGATGTCGACGAGGCGTTCGTTCCAGGCATGCTCGACGAGCCGCGCCGCCGTCGTCAGCAGCCGACCCGTGGGCCATTGCTCCAGATCGGGCATGGGACTGTGCACTTCCTCTCGCTCGGAAGACCGGCGGCCGCCGTCGGCTTCGGATCTCCCACCTATGATAGCTAGGCCGGGTAGTCAGTTCCTCCCGCCGGCACAAAGGCGTCCCGCCCGAGGGTGGCGTGCTTCGTGCCCGCCGATCAATCTTCAGGAGTATGCATGTCGCAACGACTCGCCGTCGGTGATAGTGCCCCCGACTTCACGCTTGACGACGCCGAAGGCAGGCAGGTGTCGCTGTCCTCGCTGAGGGGCAGCAACGTCGTCGTGTACTTCTATCCCGCGGCCGCCACCCCGGGTTGCACCACCGAGGCCTGCGACTTCCGTGACAACCTCGCCTCTCTCGGTGCTGCAGGGTACCGGGTGCTCGGGATCTCCCCCGATCCGGTGGGTAAGCTGGCGTCCTTCGTCGAGAAGGAGTCCCTGAACTTCCCGCTGCTGTCCGACGAGGACCACGCGGTGGCGGAGGCGTACGGGGCGTGGGGCGAGAAGAAGAACTACGGGAAGACCTATGAAGGGCTGATCCGTTCCACCGTCGTCGTGGACGCGGAGGGCAGGGTCACCGCGGCGCAGTACAACGTGAAGGCGACGGGTCACGTGGCGAAGCTGCGGCGCGACCTCGGGATAGACCAGTAGGACCTCCGTCCGCCCGTCGGGCGGTAAAGTGGCCTGGCAGAAGGCCGCTCCGCAAAGTGGTCCTCAGGCGCGAGTGGCGGAATTGGCAGACGCGCTGGATTTAGGTTCCAGTGTCTTCGGACGTAGGGGTTCAAGTCCCCTCTTGCGCACCACCAGCATCACCGGCACGACCACCACCACAAGCCCCGCCGGGCGCTCGTTCCGGCGGGGCTTCTGCGTGCCCGTGGTACCGAGGCCTACATCGCCGCAGGTCACGGGCAGGTCACGATCAGGACGCATCATCCACCGATCGCTCGCTCCGTGGAGATTTGTTTTGCGTTCCAACCCATCCACCTGCGTCGGGGACCCGAAGTAACCGTGAGACATCGACACGATGTGTTTCACCAGACAGCCACCGACCACAGGCACTCGCCGGGTCACATCTTCGGAGGAAATCCCATGGAAATCACCAAGCGCAGGAACCTTTCGATCCTCGGAATCGCAGCAGTCTCCATGTTCGGCCTCGCAGCCTGTGGCGGCGGCAGCGACACGGCTACCGAGGCCACCCCGAGCAGCATGGCCAGCGAGAGCAGCATGGCCAGCGAGTCCCCTTCGGCCGAGGCGAGCATGAGCCCCTCGGCTTCCGCTGACGCCGACATGGACCCCGCGATGAACCTCGTCGGACCCGGCTGCGCCGGCTACGCCGAGCAGGTCCCCGAGGGTGACGGTTCGGTCGAGGGCATGTCCCTGCTCCCGGTGGCGAACGCCGCTGCGGCCAACCCCATCCTGACCCAGCTGACCGCTGCCGTCTCCGGTGGCATCAACCCTGACGTCGACCTCGTGGACACCCTCAACGGTGGAGAGTTCACCGTCTTCGCACCGGTCGACGAGGCCTTCGAAGCCCTGCCCGCCGAGGCCGTCGAGGGTCTGAAGACCGACACCGAGGGTCTCTCGAGCATCCTCACCTACCACGTCGTGCCGGGCAAGATCCAGCCCGCCGAGCTCGAGGGCACCACCCAGACCACGGTCCAGGGTGCCGAGCTCGAGGTCACCGGCACCGGTGACGAGCTCATGGTCAATGACGCCAACGTCATCTGCGGTGGCGTCCAGACCGCCAACGCCGTCGTCTACCTCATCGACTCCGTCATGATGCCTCCCGCCGCAGGCTAAGGACGACCGATCTCCCTGGTGCAAACCTCTAACGTGTCCCAGGGATCACCGACGCACCCCCTCACCCTCCCGGTGAGGGGGTGCGTTTCGTTGTCCGTGGGCTCCCGGACCCTGGGTGGCACGCCCCGGACCATCGCCTAGACTTGGGCTTCCACCCGGCCCCCGAGGACCGGGATCCCCAGCCTTTTCGGAGATCGACGCCTGTGAAGAACCCTGCCGCGCGCCGCACCCGCCCTGGACGGTTCGCCTCCGGCCGCGTCAGGCTGGCTGTGGTGCTCGCATCGGCCGTGGCCCTCGCCGGCTGCACGGGTGGCGACGTCAGTCCGCCCGCACCGTCCCCGACCGTCGCGGCCAAGGTGGCGGAGCCGTCACTGTTCACCTTCGGAACGGCTGCGGACCCCCGCACGCTGGATCCGGCACTGGCCAACGACACCGAGTCCTACCGGGTGACCCGGCAGATCCTGCAGGGTCTCGTCGGGGTGGATCCGCTGACCTCGGAACCCACGGCCCTCCTGGCGGAGTCGTGGGAGGAGCAGGACAGCGGGCGCGCGTACGAGTTCGCCCTCAGGGACGACGTCGTGTTCCAGGACGGCAGGCCCTTCGATGCGGCAGCCGTCTGCGCGAACTTCGAGCGCTGGTACAACCTGCCGGCCGACTCCCGCTCCGGCACATCCGGACTCCCCTTCGAGAACGTCTTCAAGGCGTTCTCCGATCAGCCGGACGTCAGCCTCTACGGCGGCTGTACCGCCACCGCGGAACACACGGTGAGGCTGAAGCTCACGAGCCGTATCACTGGCCTCATCCCTGCCCTCGCCTCCCCCTCCTTCGCCATGTCCTCCCCTGCTGCGCTCGACGCCGGTCGAGCGGACTCCCTGAGCGGAACCACCGACGGCACCCGCATCTCCGACTACGGGCGGGCGCCCGTCGGGACAGGTCCCTTCGAGCTCGTCAGCTGGGAGCCGGGGACCGTCGAGCTGAGGTTCTTCGACGACTACTGGGGTGAGCGCGGCGAAGTGGACCGGGTGACGTTCACCACCATCGCAAACCCGGACTCGCGTGCGCGGGCGCTCACGACCGGCCGTATCGACGGCTACGACTTCGTGTCCGTCGACAGCGCCGTCGACCTCGCCCGCAACGGACTCCAGTTCCTCCAGCGCGATCCGTACTCCGTCCTGTACCTCGGTCTGAACCAGGACTTCCCCGGTATCGACGATCTCCTGTTCCGGCAGGCGGTGGCTCACGCCATCGACAAGGACGCGCTGATCGAGGGACGCTTCCTCAACGGCACGAAAGCGGCGCGGCAGTTCATCCCCGAGAAGCTGGGCGTCGGCAACGAGGCCGTCGAGGAGTACAGGTACGACCTCGACCTCGCGAAGGAACTGCTCGCCGCATCGGGCTACGACGGACGCGAACTGCCCTTCTACTACCCGCGCAACGTCTCACGGGCCTACCTGCCGGCACCCGAGAAGGCGTACGCCGAGCTGAGCCGCCAGCTCACCGAAGCGGGCTTCGCCATCAAACCGGTTCCCGTCGACTGGAGCGAGGACTACGTCGCTTCGGTACAGGAACCCGGCGAGAGGGCCTTCCACCTGCTCGGCTGGAGCGGAAGCTACCAGGATCCGGACAATTTCGTAGGCGCACTGTTCGGCAGCTACAGCGACGAGTTCGGCTACGAGGACCCCCAGCTGTTCAGCAAGATCAACCGGGCAAGGAGCCTGCCCGACGGCGAGGACCGCACGGCGGCCTACGGTGACATCAGCGGCCAGCTCTCGCAGCGGATTCCCGCGGTTCCCCTCGCCTTCCCCATCTCCGCGCTGGCCATGAGCGCCCGTGTCACGAGCTACCCCGTCAGTCCTGTGCTGAACGAGGTCTTCAACCGCATAGACCTGGCGGACGTGGAGCCCAGGCCGTCCCCGTCCGACTGACGCTCGGGGCATGAACAGCGGCACCCCAGGGGACTGATCGGATTTAGTCAGTGTCACCACCTGACGCTAGGCTTTCCCTGCTAGGACCTCGCGACTGGAGACCACGTTGACCACTATGAGCCAGGGCACACCCGCCAAGACGACCGACGTCGTCCTCATCGGCGGAGGGATCATGAGCGCCACCCTCGGGGCGTTCCTGAAGCAGCTGCAGCCCGAGTGGGACATCTCCCTCTTCGAACGGCTCGACGTCGCCGGCCTCGAGAGCTCGGACCCCTGGAACAACGCCGGGACCGGACACTCCGCGCTCTGCGAGCTGAACTACTCGCCCGCGGGCAAGGACGGTTCGGTCGACCCGGCGAAAGCGGTCGCGATCAACGAGCAGTTCCAGGTCTCGCGGCAGTTCTGGTCGCACATGGTGTCCGAAGGGCACATCGGTGACCCTCGCACGTTCATCAACTCCGTCCCGCACATGAGTTTCGTCTGGGGCCAGGCCAACGCCGAGTACCTCCGCAGGCGCTACGAGGCGCTGAGCCCGCAGCCGCTGTTCAGCAGCATGGAACACAGCGAGGACCACGACACGATCGCCGGTTGGACGCCGCTGGTCATGAAGGGCCGCAACCCCTCCCAGCCCGTCGCGGCGTCGCGCGTCGAAGGCGGCACCGATGTCGACTTCGGAGCCCTGACCCGCCAGTTGACCACCTATCTGGACAGCACCGGCGCGGACCTGCACTACGGGTTCGACGTGCTCGACGTCGCACGCGCCTCGGACGGCCGCTGGGACGTGAAGGTCAAGAACAAGGCGACGGGCGAGGCCAGCACGGTCACCACCCGTTTCGTCTTCATCGGCGCGGGTGGCGGGGCCCTGCACCTCCTGCAGCGCAGCGGCATCCCCGAGGGCCGTGGCTTCGCCGGTTTCCCGGTCTCCGGGCAGTTCCTCCGCTGCACCGACCCTGAGCTCGTCGACCAGCACAATGCCAAGGTCTACGGCCAGGCGTCCGTGGGTGCTCCGCCGATGTCGGTCCCGCACCTGGACACCCGCTTCGTCAAGGGTGAGCGTTCGCTCCTGTTCGGGCCCTATGCCGGTTTCTCCACGAAGTTCCTGAAGCGCGGCTCCTACCTGGACCTGCCCACCTCGATCAGGTCGTCCAACCTGGTGCCGATGCTCGCGGTGGCCAAGGACAACATGTCGCTGACCAAGTACCTGATCACCGAGGTGCTGAAGAACCGCGACGCCAAGAACGAGGCACTGAACCAGTTCCTCCCGACCGCGGAGGGCGGCAGCTGGGAACTGATCTCGGCCGGGCAGCGTGTACAGGTCATCAAGAAGGCCCCGAAGAAGGGCGGCGTGCTCCAGTTCGGTACCGAGGTCATCACGTCCTCGGACGGTTCGGTCGGCGCGCTGCTCGGCGCATCCCCCGGCGCCTCGACTGCGGCCCCGATCATGGTGGAACTGCTCAAGCGATGCTTCCCCGGAAAGATCACCGACTGGGAACCGAAGCTCAAGGAGATGCTGCCCGGGTACGGCACGAAGCTCAACGAGAACCCGTCCCTCGCGGCCGAGGTGCAGTCCCTGACCGATCGGGTCCTGAAGCTCAAGTAGGAATAGGCGAAGCCAGCCAGTCGGGCTGCCGTCAGCATCGAAGGCAGGATCATTGTTCCGTCTGGCTCAGCTCTCCCTGGGTAACCGGGCGCTCATCGCGCTCATCACCATCCTCGCAAGCGTCTTCGGCGTCATCACGCTCGGATCGCTGAAGCAGGAACTCATCCCGTCACTGGAGTTCCCGCAGATCACGGTGCTCTCCACCGTTCCGGGAGCCTCACCCGCCTATCTCGACCAGCAGGTCAGCGAGCCGCTCGAGGCAGCACTCAGCGGGGTCGAGGGGCTGGAATCGTCCTCGTCGACGTCCCGCAACGGGATCTCCACGGTCAGTCTCGTGTTCGTCTACGGCACCGACCTCGACCGCGCGCGTCCCAGGTGGACAGGGCCATCTCGACGGTCCGTCCGTCGCTGCCGGAGGACGTGGAGCCGCAGGCCCTCGCGGGCAGCATCAGCGACCTCCCGGTCGTCTTCATGGCGGTCTCCTCGGACCAGTCCCTCAGCGAGCTGAACGGCGACCTGGCACGGCTGACAGTTCCCCGGCTGCAGAAGATCGACGGCGTCCGTACCGCCGACATCTCCGGCGGGACCACGCAGCACGTCGCGATCCTCCCGCGCGAGGGCGCGCTCGAGGCCGCCGGACTCTCGGTCGGCGACCTCGCGAGCACGCTCGAGGACAACGGTGCTCTGTTCCCCATCGGCACCCTCGAGGAGGCGCCGCGATCCCTGACCATCCAGGCGGGGAGCCAGATCGGCTCGCTCAAGGACATCGAGGCGCTCCCCGTCCTCGCCTCGGCGTCGGACGAGCCGTCGCCGACGGACGCCCGCCCGGATGCCGGCAGGGATGGCCGGGCGGTCGTGACCATCGGGGACGTCGCTGCCGTCAGCCTCGAGGACGACGAGCCGACGTCGGTCACGCGGACCAACGGCGTCGAGACCCTCGCGCTCACCGTGACGAAGGTGCCCGACGGCGACACGGTGGAGATCTCGCAGCAACTCGTGGCACTGGTCCCGGAGCTCGAGGCGGAGTTGGGCAACGCGGCCGACATCACCGTCGTGTTCGACCAGGCCCCCTTCATCGAGCGCTCCATCGACGACCTCACGACCGAGGGCATCCTCGGCCTGGGCTTCGCCGTGCTGATCATCCTCATCTTCCTGCTGTCGGTGCGCTCGACACTCGTCACGGCCATCTCGATCCCCCTGTCCCTGCTCATCACCTTCATCGGGCTCTACGCCGCCGGCTACTCACTGAACCTGCTGACACTCGGCGCCCTGACGATCGCCATCGGTCGGGTGGTCGACGACTCGATCGTCGTCATCGAGAACATCAAGAGGCACCTGGGCTACGGCGAGGAGAAGAGGGAAGCGATCCTGACGGCGGTCAGGGAGGTCGCAGGGGCCATCACCGCCTCGACCCTGACCACGGTGGCCGTGTTCGCGCCGATCGGCTTCGTCGGTGGCCTCGCGGGTGAACTCTTCCGACCGTTCGCCGTCACGACGGGTATCGCGCTGCTGGCTTCCCTGGCCGTATCGCTGACCATCATCCCCGTCCTCGCCTACTGGTTCCTGCCCAGGACGTCGAGCTCGAGCCGCCGGGTGGCGCGGCACGCGGCGGCGGACGCCGTCCCCGATGAGCCGGCGGCCGGCGTTCCCTCCCCCACCGGTGGTTCACGGACCGCCACTGCCGCCGAGCGGCCACCTCTCCTGCAGCGGGCGTACCTCCCACTGCTCAGCGGGACCCAGCGGCACCCCGTCATCACGCTCCTCAGCGGCGTGATCGTTCTCGGGGCGACGGCCGCGATGGTCCCGTTCCTGCCGACCAACCTCCTCGGCGGCTCGGGCCAGAACAACTTCTCGATCACCCAGACCCTCGCCCCGGGCTCGAGTCTCAGCACGACGACGGAGGCAGCCGGGCGCACGGAGGAGATCCTCGCCGCCACCCCGGAGATCCAGGACGTCCAGCTGACCGTCGGTAACGCCGAGGGCGCCTTCGCGGCGCAGTTCTCCGGTGGCGCGTCGGTCGCGACCTTCACCGTCACGACCGACGAGGAGGCCGACCAGGAGGCGCTACAGGAAGCGGTGCGGCAGGACCTCGAAGGGCTGCAGGACGCGGGTACCTTCTCGCTGTCGAGCCAGCAGGGTGGATTCGGCACGTCGAGCACGATCGACATCGACATCACGGCGCCAGGCAGTGAGGACCTCGAGGAAGCGAACGCGATCGTGCTCGACGGCTTCCAGGGCCTCGAGGGCGCGGGCGAGGTGTCGAGCAACCTCTCCTCGGCGCAGCCGCAGGTGCAGGTCAGCGTAGACCGCGCGGCGGCCGTGGAAGCGGGTCTCAGTGAAGGTCAGATCGCCGGACTGCTCGGCGGCAGTATCAGTCCCGTGCCGGCGGGTTCGGTCCGTTTCGACGCCGAGGACTTCCCGGTGCTCATCGGTGAAGGCACGGCCATCACGAGCCTCGAACAGCTGCAGGATCAACAGGTGCCGACCCCCGGCGGGGCGGTCCCGCTGACCGACGTCGCATCCGTCGAGGAGGTCCAGGTACCGCTCTCGGTCACGAGTACCAACGGTGAGCGCACGGCGCGTATCTCGATCACGCCATCCGGCGACGACCTCGGTACACTCACCACGGCCGTCGACGAGCGCCTGGCCGGGATCGACCTGCCCGCCGGAGCCACCGCCACCGTCGGTGGGGCTTCGAGTCAGCAGGCGGAGTCGTTCGGTCAGCTGTTCCTGGCCCTGTGGGCGGCGGTCGCCATCGTCTACGTGATCATGGTGGCCACGTTCAAGAGTCTCGTTCAGCCACTGATCCTGCTCGTCTCGATCCCCTTCGCGGCCACGGGCGCCATCGCCCTGTTGCTGATCACGGGCATTCCCCTCGGCCTGCCGTCCCTCATCGGCATGCTCATGCTGGTCGGCATCGTCGTCACCAACGCGATCGTCCTGATCGACCTGATCAACCAGTACCGGCTGCCCCGCGACGGCAGGCCGGGACTTCCGGTCGCCGACGCGATCCGTGAAGGAGCCCGCCAGAGGCTCCGGCCCATCCTGATGACGGCGCTCGCGACGATCTTCGCGCTGACACCGATGGCCCTCGGGCTCACCGGCGAGGGCGGCTTCATCTCACAGCCCCTGGCCGTCGTCGTGATCGGCGGCCTCGTCTCCTCGACCGCCCTGACCCTCATCCTCGTTCCCGTGCTCTACCGGCTCGTCGAGGGTCGCCGCGAGGAGCGGGCCCTTCGTCGGGGTGCCGCAACCCGCGTCTGACGCGGACGGTTCTGAGGACGAGCGCTCCAGATCGCCGTATACTCGATGCATAAGCATCTAGTTGCCGGTCGTCCGGCAGGCCGGGAGACAGCCATGGCGCGGGAGTTCCAGCATGAGGCAGAGCAGACCGAAGCGGTGACGCCGGTCGAGTCCGGCACGCAGGGACGCTCGGTGATGCGCCAGGCGTCGGAGACGTGGGAGTCGCTGTTCCGCGCGCAGGTCGGTGTGATGCGGCGGATCCGCCGCGATCCGGTGTTCAAGGAGTTGCCGATCGGCGAGTACGACGTCCTGTTCAACCTGAGCCGATGCCCCACCGGCTGGACCCGCCTCAACGAACTCAACCACCAGCTCCTGATCAGCCAGCCCAGCCTCAGCCGGATGGTGGACCGGCTCGAGGCCAAGAACCTGGTCCGCAAGCGCCCCGCGGAGAACGATCAGCGCGGCGTCGAACTCTCCCTCACCGACGAGGGCAGGGCCCTGCAGCGCTGCATCGGCACGACCCACGTCCGCCGAATCCACGAGGTGCTCGCGCCCGTGCTCGACGCGACCGAGATGGAGCAGTTGAAGGCCCTGACGGACAAGATCAACGCGAGCCTGGGCTAGAGCCCGATCGGTACACCTCGGGCCGGGGGACGGCGACGCACTGACCAGCCCGGTGGCCCTGTCCGTGGGTAGCGGGATCGGGACAGACACTGCGTCGCTCGTTTCGTTGCTCCTGGTGGACCTCCGGCCCCGACTTCGACCTTAAGCTGGGTGAACCGGGCACACCCCCGACGCGCACCGCACCACCGGAGCGGGCAGGACGAACCAGCAGAAGAGGCACACCTTGAGTGATTTCACAGCGGATGCTATCGGCGACCTGACGGGCAAGCGCATGGTCATCACCGGAGCGAACAGCGGCCTCGGGCTGCAGACCGCCATCGCCCTCGCACGGAAGGGAGCCCACGTCGTGCTCGCGTGCCGCAACGAGCAGCGCGGGCGGGAAGCCGAAGAGCGTGTGCGGTCGCTGACCGGCAGCGGGGACGTCGAGATGCGTGTGCTGGACCTCGCGAGCCTCGCGTCGGTTCGGGGCTTCGCCGCCGGACTCGCGGGCCCGGTCCACGTCCTCGTGAACAACGCCGGGGTCATGGCGACACCGAAGACAACGACGGCGGACGGTTTCGAACTCCAGTTCGGGACGAATCATCTCGGTCACTTCGCCCTGACCGGCCTCCTCCTGCCGCACCTTCGGGAGGCCGGCTCGGCACGCGTCGTCACGCTCTCGAGCATCGCGCACAAGCGCGCCGCATCGCCTTCGACGATCTCCAGTCGGAGCGCGGCTATCGTCGCTGGAAGGCGTACGGCCAGAGCAAGATCGCGAACCTCTACTTCATGGTCGAGCTCGACCGCCGGGCACGAGCTGCGGGCTGGGACCTGACCTCCGTGGCGGCGCACCCCGGCCTCGCGAACACGAACCTCACCGCCGGCATGCAGGCGCCGGCCATGCTCGACGTCGTCGGCGGCTTCGTCAGGCTGATGAGCCAGTCCGACGCAGCGGGCTCGCTCCCCACCCTGTACGCCGCCACGCAGCCGGACGTCCGGGGCGGGGACTACTACGGTCCGTCGGGCCCGGGTGAGACCCGCGGCGCGCCCCGTCTGGTGGCACCCGTTCCGCGCGTCCTGGACCGGGACATCGCGGTGCGCCTATGGAACCGTAGCGCCGAGCTGACCGGTGTCGACTTCGCTGCCCTGCAGCCGGTGGCCTGACTGCGCCGCTAACCGGCAGGCATGGGGGCGATCCGCAGTGACAGGATCATCGTGCGGACGGTCTCGAACTCCGGGGTGTCGTAGTGGGCTTCGGCCTCCCCGAGGGTTCCGAAGGACACTGTTCCCGGCCCGGTGTCGGCGGGGGCCTTCGGTGCCAGCACCTCGATGTCTCCGAAGCTGAAGAGGCCGAGTGCTTCACCGCCCTGCACCGTGTTGGGCAGCGAGCACGCAAGGCCGTCCTCTCCTCCGACCTGGTCGGCGACACCGTAGGCGCCGAAGAAGCGGAAACCCGTGATGAGGCGGACCACGAAGCGCGGCTCGATCCCGGTGGTAGCCGCGCCCGCGCCCGTGAGCTCCAGCGGTTCGCTCCCGATGACGTAGTAGGGGGTCCTGTCCCCCTCCGCGCAGGGCGGCTCCTGCGTGATGATTCCCGAATGGAACTCGGCGGTGGTCGTACCCTCCTGGGTGCGGACCGCGTAGTGGAGCGAATCGGGTGCGTAGGCGCCGGACCCGACCTGCAGGGGTTGCACCACCCATTCCTCCGGCAGTTCGAAACTCACGAGCCGCGCCGGGTCGGTGAACACCTTCCATCCCGCGCGCGCTTCGCGCAGCGGTTCGACGGTCGCTTCGGGCGCCGCCGTCGAAGCGGACGACGACGGCGTCGCATCGTCCGGGTTCCCGTCCGTGGGTCCACCCGTACAGGCCACCAGGAGCAGTGCCGTGATCAGCACCGATCCGACGGACCACGGGCCCCTTCCTGCACCCACTCGTCGGGTTGTCGCCCTGTTCATGGCATCCCTCCCTGGGCATGGCTCGGTGCCGTCAGTCTAGGCCTCGGCCAGGGCTGCACTGCCGCGACCCGCGCCCAACGAGCGGACGGCTCGGACCGCGGCTGCGACCGCTCGCGCCGCCTCGTCCAGTTCGGAGGCCGTTGTGGCCTGCGTCCACGACAGCCTCACCGCGCTGGAAGCCGTCTCCGCGTCCAGACCGAGAGCCAGCAGCACGGAGGAGGGCTCCGAGGAACCGGAGGCGCAGGCGGAACCGCTGGAGCAGATGACGCCTCGGTGTTCGAGTTCCAGGAGGACCGACTCGCCGCTGACCCCGGGGAAACAGAAGGAGGCGAGGTTCGGGAGCCTGCAGACCGCGTCGCCGGTCAGTCCGGCTCCCGGAACCGAGGCGAGCACCCGTGCGATGAAGGCGTCGCGCGCGCTCCTGGCCCGGTCCGCCGCAACCGGCAGGGCACCCTGCACGAGGTCGAGCGCAGCGGCGAGGCCGACGGCACCGGCCACGTTCTCGGTACCGGATCGCCGACCGCGCTCCTGTCCGCCGCCGTGCAGCACGGCCTCGCAGGGGGTGCCCGCCCTGAGGTACAGCAGCCCTGTGCCCTTCGGGGTGCCGAGCTTGTGTCCGGAGATGCTGAGTGCCGTGACGCCGAGCGAGCCGACGTCGAGGGGCAGCCAGCCCGCGGCCTGGACGGCGTCGGAGTGGAAGGGGACCCCGGCACGCCGGCAGACCGCGGCGAGGCCCGGGATGTCCTGGACGGTACCCACCTCGTTGTTCGCGTACATGATGGTGCAGAGGGTCGTGCCGTGCTCGAGCGCCGCCTCCAGTTCGGCGGGCTCGACCCGTCCGGTGCTCGACACGGGCAGGATCGTGACCCGGAACCCGTGGAACGCGCGAAGGAAATCCAGCGTCTCGAGCACGGACGGGTGCTCGATCGCGCTCGTGACGACATGGCGTTCCCGCGGATCGGCCAGGGCGATGCCCTTGATGGCCAGGTTGTTGGCTTCCGTGCCGCCGGAGGTGAAGACGAGTTCCCCGGGGCGGCAACCGAGCCTGGCCGCGATCGAGGTGCGGCCGCACGAGTTCGACGGCAGCAGCCTCACCGATCGTGTGATGGCTCGAGGGGTTGCCGAAGACCGAGGTGGTCAGCGGCCACATCGCTTCCAGCACCTCCCTGCTGGCCGGGGCGGTGGCTGCGGCGTCGAGGTAGATCACGCCGTCACTCCGACGGTCCCGGCGTCCGGAGCGAAATCGAGGCCGAGGTCCAGGGACCGCACGCTGTGCGTCAACGCACCCACGGAGATGATGTCGACGCCGGTGGCCGCGATCGCCGCGACGGTGTCGAGGCGCACGTTCCCGCTCGCTTCGACCAGTGCCCGTCCATTAATCATCCGCACGCCCTCGGCGAGGTCGTCCAGCGTGAAGTTGTCGAGCATGATGGTGTCCACGCCTGCGGCCAGGACCGGGCCCAGCTGGTCCAGTCGATCCACCTCGACCTCGACATGCGCGGTGTGCGGCACCCTTGACCTGGCCTCCAGCAGCGCCCTCGTGAGGGCCGCCGGACCGTCGATCGCGAGCAGGGCCAGGTGGTTGTCCTTGACCATGACGGCGTCGGAGAGGCTCGACCGATGATTCGAGCCTCCTCCGCACCGGACCGCCCAGCGCTCGAGCACGCGCAGACCCGGCGTCGTCTTCCGGGTGTCGACGATGCGCGCGCTCGTACCGTCCACCTCGTCCACGAAGCCGCGCGTCATGGTCGCGATCCCGCTCAGCCGCTGCGCGATGTTCAGGGCGGTGCGTTCGGCCGTGAGGATGCCGGCGGCCGGTCCGCTGATCTCCGCGACCGCCTCGCCAGCGTCGAACGAGGCACCGTCCGCCACGGGAAATGCGACACGGATACGAGGATCGGTCAGGCGCAGTGCCGCCTCGATGGCCGCCGTGCCGCAGAGGACCCCGGACTCGCGGGCCGTGATCGTCGCCGTCGCCCACAGCTCCGGACCGATGAGCGCCTGGCAGGTGAGGTCCCCCCACGGGGCGTCCTCGGCGAGCGCGGTTGCCACGACGCCGTCCACCAGGTGTTGGGGAGGTCGTGCGGGCGCTGTGCTCGGGCGGACATCCGCCGGGATCGCGGTGGTGCGGGTCATGGTGTTCCTCCGGGTGTCCGGGCGTAGGACCGTGTCGGGGCGGGATGGGATCGCGGCCGTTCGGGCTGATCCGAGCGGTGATGGGCACCGCACGAATCCCCCCGGTCGATCGCTGCGCGTACCAGCAACCGGGCGCAGAGCAGCAGGTTCGCCGTCTCGTCATCCTCCGGTGGGCGATAGGCGGCCAGCTGCTTCCAGGCGACGTCGAGGCCGTCACCCGTTCGCAGGATCCCCGCGTGATCGGACATGAGCGCCTGCAGGTCCCTGCGTGTGAAGGACTGTGTGCCTCCCGCCGGAGCCTCGAGAAAGAGGTGCTCGACATCGAACACGGGAGCTGTTCCCCCGCCTGCCGCAAGCGCTGCTGCACACCGCGACGCGAACACCACGGCCTCCAGCAGACTGTTGGAGGCCAACCGGTTGGCCCCGTGCACACCGGTCCGGGCCACCTCCCCCACCGCGAACAGGCCTGGGACGGTGGTCCGGCCCGCCAGATCCGTCCGCACCCCTCCCATCCAGTAGTGGGCGGCCGGGACCACGGGCACGACGACGTCGGACCAGTCCCAGCCATGTGCAGCGGTGAGCGCGGTCAGCGACGGGAAGCGCCGCGTCAGGATGTCGGCTCCGAGGTGGGTGGCGTCGAGATGGATCCTGTCCCGGCGCCCCCGATCCGGGTCCCCCGTCGCCCGCAGGGCCAGGTGCCGGGCGATGCTGCGGGAGACGACGTCCCTCGGCGCGAGGTCCCCCTCGGGGTGGTAGTCCGCCATGAATCGATGCCCGTCCGCATCGAGGAGGCGTGCACCCTCGCCACGGACCGCTTCGGAGATCAGCGGATTGCCGGGCACGTCCAGCGAGGTGGGGTGGAACTGGAAGAACTCCAGGTCCGCTACTGCGGCACCGGCGCGCCAGGCGAGCGCCACGCCGTCGCCCGAAGCGATCGCAGGGTTCGTCGTGTGCTCGAAGAGTTGCCCTGCGCCGCCGGTGGCCAGAACGACGGCATCGGCCCGCACCTCCCGCGGGGCGCCGTCCCTCCCCCGTATACCGACCCCGACGGCACGGGAAGGAGCCGATGCGGAATCCGCGAGCAGGACCCGGGTCACGAGGGCGTGCTCGATGACGGTGATTCCGCTGTCCTGGCGGACGGCGTCGGTCAGGGCAGCTGCGAGCCCTTCACCCGTAGCGTCCCCGCGCAGGTGCAGGATCCTCGCGGCCGAGTGTGCTGCTTCCCGGCCCCGGGCCGGCGCGCCGCTGCCGTCCGCTGATCGGTCGAAGACGACGCCTGCCTGCTCGAGGAGACCGATCGCCTCCGCGGCACCGCGGCAGAGGACGCCGACCGCGTCCGGATCGGCGAGACCGGCGCCGGCCGCCAGCGTGTCGGCGATGTGCGCTTCGACCGAGTCGTCCTTCCCGGCGTCCTGCCCGTGAGATCCATGGTCGGGTGGCCCCTCACTGCCCGCGTCGCACCCGGCGCGCGCGCCGTGCCCGTCCTCCGCCGGTCCTCCGAGGACGGCCGCGATCCCACCCTGCGCGTATCGGGTGTTGCTCTCCGACAGGAGGCCCTTGGCCAGCAGGATCACCCGGGTGCGCCGCGCTAGCCGACGCACCTCCAGGGCTGTCTGCAGCCCGGCGAGGCCCGCCCCGACCACCACCACCCGCAGCAGGTCTCCTGTCGCCCCGCGGGTGCCGTCCGGGTTCCCGTTGGTCACGGTTGCACCGCGAGCATCCGGTTCAGCGCGATGCGGGCCGGTACCGTCACGCTCTCCGGGACGGTGATGCGATTGAGGACGCGGCCTTCCACCAGGCCCTCCAGCACCCAGGCGAGGTAGCCCGGGTGGATCCGGTACATGGTCGAACACGGGCAGATCACCGGGTCCAGGCAGAAGATGGTGTGCTCCGGGTACTGCGCTGCGAGGCGGTTGACCATGTTGATCTCCGTGCCGATCGCGAAGGTGCTGCCGGGGGCCGCCGCGGCGACGGCCTTCGTGATGTGGTCGGTGGATCCGGACTCGTCAGCGGCATCCACCACGGGCATCGGGCACTCGGGGTGCACGATCACCCGCACTCCGGGGAACTCCGTCCGAGCCTTCTCGATCTGCGCGACGGTGAAGCGCTTGTGCACGGAGCAGAAGCCGTGCCACAGGATGACCCGGGCGTCGCGGAGTGTCTGTTCACCGGTGCCGCCCCAGGGCTTGCGGGGATTCCACATCGGCATCCGTTCGAGCGGCACGCCCAGGGCCTTCGCGGTGTTCCGACCGAGGTGCTGGTCGGGGAAGAACAGGACGCGCCGGCCCCGCTCGAAGGCCCACTCGAGGACGGCCGCGGCGTTCGACGACGTGCAGACGATTCCGCCGTGTTCCCCGCAGAACCCCTTCAGGGCGGCCGAGGAGTTCATGTAGGTCACCGGGATCACGGGCTGGAGGCCGTCGGCGTCGGGCTCCGATCCGAAGAGAGCGGTCAGCTGGTCCCAGCACTCCGACACCGAGTCCATGTCGGCCATGTCGGCCATCGAACACCCCGCTGCGAGGTTCGGCAGGATCACGGCCTGGTCCGGGGTGGAGAGCATGTCGGCGGTCTCGGCCATGAAGTGGACGCCGCAGAAGATGATGGCTTCGGCCGAGGAGCGCTCGGTCGCAGCACGTGCCAGTTGGTAACTGTCGCCCACGAAGTCCGCGTACCGGACCACCTCGTCGCGCTGATAGAAGTGACCGAGGATGACCACGGACTCGCCGAGCGTGCGCTTCGCCGCGAGAATCCTCCGGTCGATCTCTTCGGCAGGAGCCGTCCGGTAGTCCTCCGGCAGCTCGCCCTGTCGCGGCGTCCCGCGCGGGGCCGGATCAGCCATGGAGGCACCGGGTCCGTAGTCCGGCATCGGGAGGGAATCGACATCCCACGGGTTCCGGGCGAGTTCCGGCGAGCAGGTGGCGGCAGCCCCCTGCGCCGGTACGTCGCCGCGCGAGATGAGCTGGATTGCTGTGGTGACGGACACGACATTCTCCCTGCGTTGGGTCCACCGCGGTCTGGTGCGCGACGGAGGTGTGGCTCGAATCCCTGGCGGGATCAGGTCGGAACGGATGAGGGGGGCGCTGCAGGAGGAGGGGTGTGCTCCTGCGGAGCGCCGCCGAAGGACTTTCCCGGTGTCCGGGCCGGCAGCGGACCGGTGGGCGGGCCCGTGTACCGGTAGAGGCGTGGCGGCCGGTTCCGTCCGCCCTGCACCACCTCGTCGGTCGCGGCGATGTCCCTGGCCGAGCGGAGCTGACGCCGGAAGTTCGCGGGGTCGAGCTGTCTGCCGAGCACTGCTTCGTACACGTTCCGAAGCTGCGCGAGGGTGAATCGGTCGCCCAGGAAGTGGTAGGCGACGGACCCGTACTCGATCTTGCCGCGCAGCCGTTCGAGCGCGTAGGCGACGATCTCGTCGTGGTCGAAGGCGAGACCGACGGCATCCGACGCCCTGAACCAGCGCACGTTCTCCGACTCCCGCGCCAGGTCGGCCTGATCCGGGCGGACCAGCGCCCAGTAGACGATCGAGACGAGGCGCTGTGTCGCCGATCGATCGAGTCCACCGAAGGCGTAGAGCTGCTCGAGGTAGGTCGGCTCGAGGCCGGTGGTCTCCTGCAGACCTCTGGCGGCAGCGTCCTGGAGGGATTCACGCCCCCCGAGGGGACCTCCGGGAAGCGCCCACTTGCCGAGGTGGGGCTGACGGATGCGCCGGACCAGTGGCAGCCAGACCTCCGGATGAGCCTGTGCCCCATTGCTGCGGAGGGCGAAGATCACCGTCGAGATGGCCAGCGCCGGCGCCTGGGCCTGCCGTTCCGAGACGTTGGCCGAACTGTTCATGCCGGCCTTCCGTCGAGGGATGACACCTTGTTCGGGTCAGACTGACTATAACTCGAGTGTCGCGTTCCTCCCAACCCCTGCCGTCACGGTGCCGGAGCCACGCCGGGCGGCGCACGTGCTTGCCCCGGTCTGTTCAAGTGTCTAGGATCACATTCGTCGGCCGTGCAGGCCGCGCGGCGGGGATGTGTTCAATGGAGCACACGTCTCTGCCGCCCTTACGATGGATGCATGGACCACCACGCCGTGAACGACGTCGAAGGCGTCAATCCGCATCTGACCATCACCCGCAGCAACGCCGCCGCCCCCAGCGATGCGCCGCCGATCCTGCTCCTCCACGGATTCGGCTCGTCGTCGTCCCGGAACTGGGTGGACTCGGGCTGGGTGCGGTTCCTGAACGACGCCGGCCGCACCGTGATCATGGTGGACCTGCCGGCACATGGCGACAGCGCCGCCCCCGCGGACGCGGGCGCCTATGCACCGAGCAGGATGCGCGCGGACATCCTCCAGGCGCTGTTCGACGAACGGGTCACGCCCCTCGGCGAGGACGAGCCCCGCTCCGGGGTGGATGTCGTGGGCTACTCGCTGGGATCGCGACTGGCCTGGGAATTCGGAGCCACCCAGCCGGAGTTCGTCCGCAGGATGGTTCTCGGAGGTCCGGGGACTGCCGATCCACTGGCCTCGTTCGACCTCCAGGGCGCCGAGCGGTACCTGGCCGGCGGGCCTCCGTCGGACGACCCTACGACGGCCGACCTGCTCCGCATGGCCGAGGCCATCCCGGCCAACGATCTTCCCTCACTCCTCGCCATGGTCTCCGCCATCAAGACGGAACCCTTCGACCCGCAGTCCGCCGTCCCCCGCATGCCCGTCCTCCTGGTCGCCGGTGACCAGGACGAGTACGCCGGAGGAATCGAGGACCTGCACCGGTGGGCCCCCCACGCAGAGATCGCGACACTCCCCGGACGGACCCACACGAACGCCGTCACCTCCCGCGCGTTCAAGGACCACGCGCTCGCCTTCCTCAGCTGAGGCCCGTTTGATGAAGGTTTGGTGAACCGCGCCGCGTCGCGCCGGCCGGAGAACAGCGCCGGGCTATACTTCAGATTGATCAGTAGCCTTAGTGCAGGGCTCGGTGTGATCGCCACTCACAACCCGTAGCGGGAGGACACGCATGGATGTGCTCCTCGCCGACCGGTACCAGACCACGGCTCTCCTGGGTGTCGGCGGCACGGCCTCGGTCTACAGGGCGGTCGACCGGAACCTCGGGCGCGACGTCGCCATCAAGGTCTTCAATCCGACGACGGCGGATGACGACAACTACCGGCGTCAGCACACCGAGACGATGCTGCTGTCCACACTGAACCACCCCGGACTCGTGACTCTGCACGATGCAGGTCTCCACGAGGACGCCGAGGGTCGCACCACCGGCTTCCTCGTCATGGAACTGGTCGACGGCGAGGATCTCCGCCACCTGCTCAAACGGGGCCCTCTCCCGGCCGAAGGAGTCGCCCAGCTCGGAGCGGACCTCGCCGACGCGCTGGCGTACATCCACTCCGAGGGTGTCGTCCATCGCGACGTGAAGCCCGCCAATATCCTCATGTTCCGCAGCGGGGACAACGAGACGCGCCTGTACCCGAAGCTCACGGACTTCGGAATAGCACGCATGGTCGAGGCCACCATGGCTACGGCCGTCGGTGCGACGATCGGAACCGCGAACTACCTCAGCCCCGAGCAGGCGAAGGGAGATCCGCTGGACGAGCGGAGCGACATCTACTCCCTGGGGCTCGTGCTGCTCGAATGCCTGACGGGCGAGAAGGCGTTCCCCGGTCCCGTCGTGGAGGCTGCCCTGGCGCGGCTGCTACGCGACCCGGTAGTACCGGAAACGCTCGACCCGGACTGGAGCGATCTGCTGCGGAGGATGACGTCGAGGAATCCGGCCCACAGACCGTTCGCCCACGACGTCGCCATCCAGTTGCGCGGCTTCGCCGAGGAGTCGGTCTTCGCGGCAGGAACAGCGCCCGACGGCCACTTCGCTGTCGCTGCGTCCACACCGGTCGCCGGCCATGACGAGGAAGGCGCCGGCGTCGTCACCGGCGGACTCTCGACGGGCGGGGTCTTCACGGGCAACGTGCGGATCCCGGATCCACCCGGCCGCGCCCCTCGCATCAGCCGGACGCCCACCAGCTGAGCCGACCCCGGCGGTGCGGGACCGCCGGGGCCGGAGATCACGCGCTGTCGCCGCCGTCGTCCTCTTCCGGTTCGAACTGGCTCGGCTCGTCCGTGGCGCCTGCAGCGACCCCGGTCTCGCTCGCGGGGATGGTTCCCTCGGGACCCGCACCCTCCGACGTGTCGGAGTCGTCACGCTCGGGCTCGTGCAGCCCCGTGTCTTCGTTGCTCATGTTTCCTCCTGCGTCGCGGATGTCCTGCGATCCTATGCTCGAACCCCGGTCGATGGACAGCCGGCTGACCATCCGGGCCGGTGTCCGTCAGGCTTCCGCGGTCCGTCGAAGCGCGATCGCGGACACCGCGCCGAGGATCAGCAGGGCGCCTGCAGCCAGCACCGGCACGACCGATGCCCCCGCGGCCCCTCCGGCGTCCGCGAGCGTCCCGGCAAGGGCCGAACCCAGGGCCGTGCCGGCGACGATGCCGCTCGCGAGGAGAGTCATGACGGTACCCAGCCGATGCCCCGGGGCGACCACGGAACCGATCGAGAAGATGGTGACCATCGTGGGACCCACGAAGACGCCGAGCAGGAACAGGACCGCGAGCATGCCGGGAACCGACCCGGGCAGGGAGAGAGCTGCAGCGGCCACGGTCATCCCCACAGCAGAGAGGATCCAGCGGCTCGTGTGGCGGAACCGCGGCGACCAGTAGGCAACGGACAACGCAGCGGCAGCCGAACTGAGGCCCATGACCGCATACAGCAGGCCGGCGGCCTCGGTGGACCCGAACTGCCCTGAGAAGGCGGTGAGGAAGGTCTGCGTGGAACCGAAGAACGTGCCCATCGCCAGCATCCCGGCCACCGGAACGAGGACCAGGGCAGAACGGCCACTCGCGGCAGAAGCCGCGGCGTCCTCCTCCCGATCGGTCGGACTGCCGGGGGCACGCCCCGCATCGCTGTAGGCCACGGTCGGGTGAACCGCGAAAGCAGTGACCAGCGTGATGGTCAGGGCCGCGGCCAGGGCGAGGGGAAGCCACGGCGCGATCAGGCTCGCCAGCAGGCCGACGAGGGCAGGGCCGAGGACGAACGTCAGCTCGTCCGCCGTGCCCTCGTAGGAGAGCGCGGTGTCCAGGGCGGACCGCGGACCGCGTCGCGTCATCGCCATCCAGCGGACCCGGGCGAGCGGACCGATCTGCGGGCAGGTGAAGCCCATGGCGAAGGAGGCCAGGAGCACGGCAGTCAGGGGCCAGCCCGTGAACGCCGCGCTCGTGCCGGTGACGACGAGCAGGCCGACGATCGCGAGGGTGTTGAGGACTGCCGACACCAGCAGCACGATGCGCTGACCGCGCTTGTCGGCGAGGAATCCGAGCAACGGTGCGCCGAGAGCCGAACCGAGGCCGACGGCCCCGGCGGCGAAACCGCCTGCGGCGTAGGAACCGCTGGCGGTGGTGACGAGCGTCAGGGCGCCGACGGTGAGCATGGCGAGGGGGACCCGCGCGAAGAGACCGATGACGAGGAAGGACGTTCCCGCAAGGCGGGGCAGGACGCCGAAGCGACCGAGACGGGATCTTCCCGTTCCGGCGGGACCTGCAGCAGAATGGGCGTCAGGGGAGGAAGGATGTGCCGGCGAGGCCGGGGAGGAATTCTTGTACATACTCTTTCCGGGTGCACAGAGCGCGCATCGTCCCCCCTCCCGATGCGCACGACCCGGTGACGCGGCAAGTTTACACGCTTGCTGGCTGCGCCACGAAGTGCAGGCTCGAGCCCTGCCGACCCTTCACCACCTGGAGTTGCGCGCCCACCCGCTGCTTGAGTTCGGGTACATGGCTGACCAGCCCCACCACGCGGCCGCCACTGCGCAGGCCCTCGAGCGCGTCCATCACCTGCTCCAACGCCTGGTCGTCGAGCGAACCGAACCCCTCGTCGACGAACAGCGTCTCGATGTCCAGTCCCCCCGATTCCTGCTGCACCACATCGGCCAACCCGAGCGCGAGCGCCAGGGAAGCCATGAAGGACTCCCCTCCCGACAGCGTCGAGGTATCACGCCGATTCCCCGTCCAGCCATCGATCACGTTGAGCCCGAGGCCCGATCGCTTGTTGCCCGCCGTGGCATCGCTGTGTACCAGCGCATACCGGCCGTCCGACATCTGCAGCAGACGCTCCGTCGCAGCCTCCGCCACCTGCTCCAGGCGCGACGCGAGGACGTAGGTGGCCAGCGTCATCTTGTAGAGGTTCTCCCCTCCCCCGCGTGCCGTCTCCGCCACCCCTGCGACCAGTCGAGCGCGTTCCCGCAGCGGGGCGATGGTGCGGTCGAGATCGGCGAGCTTCCGCGCATACGCCTCGAGTTGCGCCACCGAGTGTCCGAGGACCTCTGCGCCGATGCCGGCCTTCTGGGCACGCGCGCGGAGATCGTCGGCGGAGACACCTGCGAGACGCTGATCCTCGTCGTCCGGCGGCTCCATCCCGTTCTGCTGCTCGCGCAGCGTCTCCTGCACCGCCTCGTCGGCCCAGGCGGCGGAAAGGCGATGGGCTCGCGCCTCGTGCTCCGCCAGCTCGTCGACCTGACGCACATGGATCTCATCGGGCAGGAGTGCGGCGCGGGCTTCCTCGGCAGAGTCGAAGGGTGTCTCGCGGAGTGCCGCACGCACCCGTACCGCGCTGTCCTCCTGCCCGCGAACAGCCTGGCGCAGCCCGTCGAGCGCGTCCCGCACGGCTTCGAGGTGGTCATACGCGCCCTGAACCTCGTCGATGCGCGCCGTGAGCGTGGGAGCGTCCCCCTGCAGACCGGCGAGACGCTGTGATAGCGCCGTCTCCTGCTCCGTCAGCGACGACAGCCGGGCGACGGCTGATGCTGACGCGTCCCGCAGCCCGTCGCGGACCACGCATCGGCGCTTCTCCTCGTCCATCGCCCGTCGCATCCGCTCCTCGAGCACGATGCTTCGTGCCTGTGCGGCTTCGGCGGCATCGAGCTTCGAGCGGGCGGTACGGGTTGCTGCGGCCGCCTCTGAAGGCTTCAGGGCACCACCACGGGCGGCGAGGTCCGCGGCTTCGAGCCGTGCCGCATCACGCATCTCACGGGCGTCGTGCAGGGCGCTCTCGGCTTCGGTCTGGAGACGCCGGGCCTCCTGTTCCTCCTCCAGGGTGACCCTGTCGCCTCCCGGTGACGTCACGGGCGCGGGGTGGTCGGGACTGCCGCACACGGGGCAGGGCTCACCGCCGACGAGTCCCTCGGCCAGCTCCTCGGCGGCCTGCTCGAGCCGCACCTGCAGCTTGGCCAGCCACTGCTCCTTGAGCTCGAGGAACCTTTCCGAGGCGCCCACGTACTCCCCGTCCGCAGCGACGCGCCGCTGCTCCGCGAGCAGGTACCGGCTCACGGTGCGCTCGGCGGCCTCGGCCGCGTCGAACTCCGTCTGCAGATGCGTCAGTCCGTCGGCGGCTTGCCGCTCGTCGGCCAGGCTCAGGGCGTCAGCGGCCTGCTTGCGCTGCAGCCCTGAGACCTCGGCATCGACGGAGATCAGGTGCTGGTCCAGCGATTCGATCTCGGCCCGCGTCGTCCGCAGTCCGGCCCTGACGTCGAGGAGCAGCCGTTCGTCGGGGAGGGCCGCGCGGAGCACGCCCAGGGCCGAGGACGATGCGGCACAGGCCGCGACGAGATCCTCCCGCGCGATGTCGTCCCGGTACGCGTCAGCGGGGATGAAGTCGGGAGCCGTGGTGTCGCTCGTCAGGAGTTCCACGGCTTCCCGGTACCGGCGGCGGGCACGGTCGCCTGCCGACTCCGCCTCATCCTCCAGCTGCAGCACCGTCGCGAGACCCCGCGCCTGCTCATGGCGCCGCAGCTGTGCGGACAGTCGGGCAGCATCCGCCTCCCGCTCCTCGTGCAGGACCTGCAGCCCCCGGACGCGTTCGAGGGCGTCGAACCGCTCACGTCTCCGCCTCAGCTCGGCGACCGCCCCGTCCGCGAGGGCGCTCCTCTCCGCCAGTTCGGTGCTCTCGAGGACACCGGCGTCCCTTCGTTCGGTGAGCGCCGCCAGGATGACCTGCATCGACCCCGCCCAGTCCTCGGAGGACCCCTGGTCGACACCCAATTCGGCCGCGCCGAGGTCATGCCGCTCCGCCTCGTCGATCGCCCGCAGGAAGAGGCTCCGCTGGTGCCCCTCCTGTTCTGCGAGCTGCCGGGCAGCCCGTAGGCTCTGCTCGGCGAGGAGACCCTCGAGTTCCTCGAAGCGCGTGGTCGAGAAGAGCTTCTGCAGGAGCTCCCGCCGCGGCTTCGCGTCTGCCCGGAGGAAGGCGGCGAACTCGCCCTGCGGGAGCATCACGACCTTCGTGAACTGTTCCTTGTCCATGCCGAGGAGGGCCTGCAGCTCGTGACCGGCCTCGTCGTTGCGGGCCGACTTCTGCACCCACTCGGCTCCGACGCGCTCGCTGAGGAGGGTCCGGGCCTGTTCGGGTGTGGTCCCGCTGCCTCGACGGGACGGGCGATCCCAGGCGGGTGAACGTACCACCCTGAAGCGGCGCCCTCCGGCCGAGAACTCGAGCGAGACCTCGGGAGGGACCGATGCGGCCGCGTGATCGCTCCGCAGTCTCTTCGCTGCCTGGCGCGCCCCGGGGACCGAACCGTAGAGCGCGAAGCATACGGCGTCGAGCACGCTGGACTTCCCCGCACCCGTGGGGCCGTTGAGCAGGAACAGTCCCTGGCTCGAGAGTGCGTCGAAATCGACGCTCTGCCGGTCGGCGAACGGCCCGAAGGCCTGGATCTCGAGGCGATGGAGTCTCATTCGTCCTCCTAGCGCTCGTGGGCCAGGCTCAGCGCGGCATCGACCGTCGAGCGGATGAGGTCCTGCTCCTCCTGAGAGGCCTTCCGGCCCCTGACGTGGTCGAGGAACCCGCAGCAGATATCGGTGTCGTCCCGGGCCTCGGCGATGCGCTGGCTGTAGGTCCGGACGTCATCGCGCTCGCCACCCTCGGGCGCGAAGGCGAGGACGAGCGTGTCGGGGAAACGTGTCCTGAGTTGCTCCATGGCGCGGGCGGGGCGCTCCGCGTCGGTGAGCGTGACGTGGCAGTAGGCGGCCTCGGCCCAGTCGAGATCAGGACGGCTCAGCAGGTCCCCGAGTGAGCCGCTGAGGACAGCGAGGTCACGCGGAGCAGGCCAGTCGACGGAGCGGATGTCCTCCACTTCCCCGGCCGTGACGTCGAGGAGCCAGGCACCCTTGTTCTGCCCTGCCTCGGAGAAGGAGTACGCCAGGGGCGACCCCGAGTAACGCACCGTCTCGGACAGCTTCTGTTTCCCGTGCAGGTGGCCCAGCGCACTGTAGGCGAAGCCCTCGAACAACGAGAGGGGAACGGAACCGAGCCCACCGATCGCGAGGTCCCGTTCGCTGTCCGAGCCCGTCCCGCCCGCGGCGAAGGTGTGCGCCATGACGACCGGGACGACCCTGCGCTCGGCGCTTCTGATCGCGATGTCCTCGCGGATGCGGTCCAGGGCGGCACGGGTGACGGCGGTGTGCGTCCCGGCCTCGGCTTCCAGTGCCTCCGCGACCATGCGGGGCTCCAGGTACGGGACGCCGTAGACGGCGAGTTCGGCGTCAGGGCCGAGCGGGAACACCACAGGCCGGGCGATGTCCTCCACGCGCGTGCGGAGGTGGACGCCGCCCCGGGCGAGGATACGTCCACCGAACCCGAGGCGGGTCGCGGAGTCGTGGTTACCGCTGCTGACGATCACCTGGGCACCGGCGACGGTCAGTCGTTCAAGGGCGTCGTCGAACAGGGCCACGACGTCCACGGCCGGCAGCGCGCGGTCGTAGACGTCCCCGGCCACGAGGACGACGTCGACGCCTTCTTCACGCACGGTCTTCTCGAGGTTGTCGACGAAGATCCGCTGGGCGTCGAGAGTCCCGGTGCCGTGGAACGAACGGCCCAGGTGCCAGTCGGACGTGTGGAGGATCCTCATGATTTTCACGCTACCGCCGTGCGCCGACATTCGACGGATCGGCACACGGATCGGCGCACGGATCGATCTGCAGGTCTGGATGCAGCGGGGCGTCCGATCGTCCCCCGTACCCCTTCCCCGTCGGCTCGTCGCCCGTCCCTCGTCGCCCGTCGCCCGTCGCCCGTCCTGGAGGGTCCTCCTTGCACGGGCGGGACGACCTCGGGGCCCCGGTGCCGCGTCTCCTCCCTAGACTGGGGGTGTGACGAATGACAGCACCTCCGACCGCGAGACGAACGACCGCGACGGACGCACCCCCGACGCCGGATCGACGACCTACGAGGACCGCGTCCTGGGCTGCCTGCTCGGCACCATGGCCGGTGACGCCTACGGCCTGCTGAGTGCTGCCGGTGACGATCCTCGCGCGGCACTCGAGGATCCGGAGGACGTCGCGGTGTCCGAGGCGACGCACCTCACGCTGTACACGGTCGACGGTCTGATCGAGGCCCTCGAATGGGCGAACGACGGCGTCGCCGCCGACGAGACGGCCTGCCTCTGGCTCGCCTACCTCCGTTGGCTCGGGCGCCAGGGTGAACATCTCCCGCCTCGCGCCCCCGCCCCTCCCGCCCGGTGGCTGACCGGCAGGACGCCATCCTGCCCGTGCACGACGCGGACCCCGACACCGTGCGCGCCCTCCTGACGGGTGAGATGGGGACGCAGTTCCGGCCCCTCAACCCGCTGTCGCAGGGACCCGGCGCCCTGCTGCGGTCGGCGCCCTTCGGCCTCGTCCCGCGCATCCCGGCGAGCATGGTCGAGCGCCTGACCACGGATGCCGCGGCGCTGACGCACGGTTCGCCGGCGGCCAAGGGCACCGCGGCCCTCTACAGCGGCATCATCCGGGCCCTGGCGATCGACGGCTCCGGCCTGGAGGAAGCCATCAGCGGGGAGCGGCGCGAGGAGGAGCACCTTGCCGCCGTCGCAGAGCACGACGCGCGCGCCGGGCCTCGGGTGTCCGCGCGGACGCACCGTCGTCCGGACCGGGGACGGCGGAGGCAGGAACGGCGGAGGCGGGGACGACGGCGGCAGGAACGTTCGAGGCCGCGCTCCAGGCCGTCCGGGAGGGCGTTGCCGCGTCGGAGTCACCTCAGGAGCAGCTGGCAGCCGCGCTCGCGCATGCGGCGGGAGCCGGCCGGCCGGATGCCTCCGGCGTCATCGCCTCCTCCATCGCGGGAGGGATCCTCGGGGCGCTGCACGGTACGGGCGCCCTGCCTCACGCCTACCTGACCGCTCCCGGGGCGCCGACGTCGTCCGCAGGATGGCAGGTACGCTCCTCATCGCGACCACGGGTTCCTGACCCGGCCGTCCACCGCGACCCCCGGTAGCAGCCGGGCCCCGGCAGCGGCCGGTGAAGGCCTAGGCTGGCCGCATGTGGAATCCGCTCGCCCTTCCCCCGCTCGCCGGTCATCATGTCCTCGTGACCGGAGGGAACGCCGGTCTCGGCTACTTCGCCTGCGAACAGCTGGCAGGGGCCGGTGCGAGCGTCGTCCTGGCGTCGCGCAGTGAGGACAGGGCGTCCCGGGCCATCAGTGCCATCCGGGAGCGCCATGCGGGAGCCGACGTCGCCTTCCAGCCCCTCGACCTCGCCGACCTCACCTCCGTGAGGTCCGCTGCCGCCGCGATCGCCGCAGGACGCCCGCTGACCGGGCTGCTCGCCAACGCCGGGGTGGTCGGCTCGAGGGAGCACAGGGCGACGGCGGACGGCTTCGAACTCCAGTTCGGGACGAACCACCTGGGCCACTACGCCCTGATCGCACTGCTGCTGCCGACACTCTCCGCCTCCGGGACGAGGATCGTGCACCTGGGCAGCATCAGCCACCGCTGGGCGCGCCTGACGCCGTCGTCCCTCCAGCCATCGTCGTACCAGAGCGAGCGCGCCTACGCGACGTCGAAGCTCGCCGTCATGGCGTTCGGTTTCGAGCTGGCCCGACGGCTCGAGCTGACACGCAGCGGTGCCACGAGCGTGGTCGCACATCCGGGCTTCGCACTCGGGATGTTCACGCCCGAGCGCCCCGGTGTCGCCGCCCACAAGGATGCGGCACCGTGGCGCAGAAGGGTCATGGAGCCGGTCGCCCAGGGGAAGGACGCCGGGGCTTGGCCGCTGGTGCGTGCAACGGTCGACGCCGACGTGCCGAACGGCGCCTACTGCGGGCCCGATGGCTGGTTCCAGCTCACCGGACAGCCGGATCTCGTCCCTGCGAAGCCGCACGCACGCGAGAGCAACGCGGCGTCGCGACTCATCGACCTCTCGGCCGATCTCACCGGTATTCGCCTCCGGTTCTGAAGCCGCTGTCCGAACGGCCGCTACCGGCTCTCGGCAGGCCCGCGTCCACCGGTCAGCTGCAGGAACTCCGCCTCGGACAGCACCTCGATGGCCTGGCCCCGTTCATGCAGCTCCAGCACCCGCCGCGCCTTGCCCGTCACGCGTCCGTTCCGCAGGTCCGACGCGACGAACCCGTCCCCGACCACGAGCACCGTGGTGCGGCGGGTGACGGCACTCGCGGGCTGGGCACCGAGACGTGCAGCCCGCTCCTTGGCCTGCGGCCGCGAGATACCGAGGTTGCCCGTGAAGACGACCGTCTGGCCGTACAGCGGATGCCGCGGATCGGCCTGCGGATTGGCGTGCGGATTCTCCCCCTCCTCCGGCCAGCCCGACCAGCCCGACGGGGACGAGCCCTGCTGCAGCGCGTTCCTCGTGGCCTTCGAGATCTCGTCGATCCCGGGGGCGTAGGGCTCAGCTCGCGAGAGCGGAAGGTTGTGGCACCCGAGGACGTCCTCGACGGTCGGTGCTTCGGAGCGCCGCGCGATGTCGATCATGATGCCGGCGCAGGCGCGGGCGTCCTCGACGGCGTCGTGGTGGTTGACCAGGGGAACACCGGCGGCTTCCGCGACGAACGGCAGCGAATAGGACGGCAGCGAATAGCTCTTGCGGGAGAGGATGACGGTGCAGGCATAGTCCCAGGACGGGCCGGCGAGCGCGGAGACCTCGAGGGCAGACCGGATCACCCCGAGGTCGAACGCGGCGTTGTGCGCCACCAGGACGTCGGATCCGATGAAGCCGCCGATCTCCGGGAAGAGCTCCCCGAACCGGGGCGCGTGCTCGACCATCCGGGAGGTGATGCCGTGGATCGCGATGTTCCGCGAATCGAAGTGGTCATGACCGACGGGTGGGCGCATCAACCACGAGGCCTCTTCCACGACCCGGCCGTCCCTGACCTTGGTCAGTCCGACGGCGCACGGCGAGCCACGGAAACCGTTCGCAGTCTCGAAGTCGATGGCCGTGAACGCGATTCCCACGTGCCCCAGTTTACCGCCGCCGCATCCGCTCCCCGTTCATGCAACGTTCATCCCCGCCGGGGCGCGCCTGCCTGGCACCCGGTCCTACGCTGGACCATGGCCCGCACAGACAACTCCCGCCGGTGGTACCTCTTCGATTACGGCAACGTGATCTCCACGGCTCCGACGCCCCAGGACTGGGAGCTGTTGACGGAAGCGACGGGCGTTCCCGATCTGCAGGACCCGACCTCGACGTACTGGCAGCACCGGTACGGCTACGATGCCGCAGCCCTGACCTCGGAGGAGTACTGGTCTCTGGTCTGCGGTCGCTGCATCAGTTCCGCACGATCGGCATGGCTCGACATGCTGGACCGGAACCAGTGGTCCCATCCCAACCTCGAGACCCTGGACGTCCTCGAGGATCTCGACGCGCGGGGCGAGCGTCTCGCCCTTCTCTCGAACATGCCGGCGGCCATGGTGTCGCAGGTGCTCGATGCGCCGTGGACCAGCCTGTTCCAGCACCTCTTCTTCAGTTCGTCGCTCAGGCTGGTCAAGCCGTCGGCCGCCATCTTCGAGCACGTGGTGGCCGAACTCGCCGTGGCACCGGACCGGGTGACCTTCATCGACGATGCACCGGTGAACATCGAGGCCGCTCTGGGTCTCGGATTCGACGCCCGGCTCTTCGGACCGACGACGGACCTCTCCCGGATGCTCTCGGCGTCTACGGAAGCCGTCGCGACCGGAAGGGCCGGTCCGGGCCTGCCGCAGATCGGCGTCGGACCCTCGTTCCAGGAGTAGGAACCCGCGCCGGGTCCCGGCCGGCGGCCCGGGTCACTGCATCCGCTTCCTCGCCCGGTGCTTGCGCACCTTGGAGAAGACGAAATACAGGGCGAAGAGCACGACGGCGACGATCACGATCCGCTGGAACGTTCCTGCGTACTGCTCCACGACGTGCCAGTTTTCCCCGAGGTAGAAACCGGCGAGGACGAAGATCGAGTTCCAGATGAGGCTGCCGGCCGTGGTGAGGAGCAGGAACCTTCCCACCGGCATGCGCTCGATACCTGCAGGTATGGACACCAGGCTCCGGAAGAGCGGAATCATGCGGCCGAAGAACACCGCCCGGTAGCCGTGCCGGTCGAACCACGCCTCCACCCTGTCGACGTCCTCGATGTCGATCAGGGGAACTCTCGAGACGAGCCGGCGCATCCTGTCGCGTCCGAGCCACGCGCCGAGGGCGTACAGGGCGTAGGCGCCGACCACCGATCCCAGGGTCGTCCACAGGATCGCCTCGAACAGCGAGAAGTTTCCCCGGCTGGCGGTGAATCCGGCGAGCGGCAGGATCACCTCGCTGGGCAGCGGCGGGAAGAGGTTCTCGAGCGCGATGGCGATCCCGGCTCCCGGTGCCCCGATGGTCTCCATCAGGTTGACCGCCCAGTCCGTGACGCTCCCGAGGGCTGATCCGTCCGACGTCGTCGTCGCCATCGCGACCCGGACCGACTCGGCTGTCTGGATGATGCTCACGGTGGTACCCGTCCCTCTCATGGTGCGTCCCGACGGACGCCCGGCGTGCCGTGCGGACTCGTGTTCGGTGGCTGGTGCTGGCTGATCGTCGTGCTTGCGGGGTACTGACGCGGGTCAGCTCAGGGCATGGACCAGATGCGGCAGCAGCGCCCTGAAGGCGATACCACGGTGGCTGATGGCGTTCTTCTCCTCGGGCGCGAGCTCGGCGCAACTGCGATCGAGGCCGGTCGGGACGAGGATCGGATCGTACCCGAAGCCTCCTGCCCCGCGGGGAGCCGTCAGCAGGGTGCCGCGCAACTCACCACGCTCGGTGTGGGTTCCCGTCCCGCCGCCGGCCGGGAGTGCGAGGGCCGCCGCGCAGACGAAGGCCGCCCCCCGACGGCCGTCGCCGATGTCGGAGAGCTGGGCGAGCAGGAGCTCCAGGTTCGCGGTGTCGTCCCCGTGCCTGCCGGCCCATCGCGCGGAGAAGATGCCCGGCGCCCCGCCGAGGATGTCGACGGACAGGCCGGAGTCATCGGCGACGGCGACCAGCCCCGTGGCTTCTGCCGTCTGCTCCGCCTTCAGCAGGGCGTTCTCCTCGAAGGTCGCGCCGCTCTCGACAACGTCGGGCGCACCGGCCGCTGCAGCATCGATGACCTGCGTGTCGACGTCCAGCCCCGGCACCTGGTCCCGCAGCAACTCCCGGAGCTCACGGAGCTTGCCGGGGTTGCGTGTTGCGAGGACGAGGCGGGGCTGAAGGCCCTCAGCCACCGGAGGAGTCCCGGAGGGTGTCGATCTGGATCTGTGCGAGCTGCGCTGTGCCCAGCAGTGCGAGGTCGAGGAGGGCATCGAGTTCGGCCCGATCGAACGGCGCGCCCTCCGCCGTCCCCTGCACCTCGACGAACTTGCCGGATCCGGTGACGACGACGTTCATGTCCGTCTCCGCGCGCACGTCCTCGACGTAGGGCAGGTCGAGCATGGGGACTCCGTCGATGATGCCCACACTGATCGCCGCCACGGTGTCGATCAGGGGGGAAGCCGACGCCGCGATGAGCTTCTTGTCCTTGGCATAGCGGATCGCATCGGCGAGGGCCACATAGGCGCCCGTGATGGCGGCCGTCCTCGTACCGCCGTCGGCCTGCAGGACGTCGCAGTCGAGGACGATGGTGTTCTCCCCGAGCGCCTTCGTGTCGATGATCGAGCGGAGTGACCGGCCGATGAGCCGGGAGATCTCGTGGGTCCTGCCGCCGATCTTGCCCTTCACGGATTCGCGGTCCGAGCGGGTGTTGGTGGCGCGCGGAAGCATCGCGTACTCAGCGGTCACCCACCCCTTGCCCTCGCCCTTCAGCCAGCGGGGAACGCCACTCGTCAGTGAGGCCGTGCAGAGGACCCGGGTGTTCCCGAACTCGATGAGCGCGGACCCCTCCGCCTGCTTGGACCAACCGCGCGTGATGCTGATGTTCCGCAGCTGGTCGGGGGTCCGCCCGTCGGCGCGCAGCAGGGGCTTCCCGGTGCCGTCGGTGGAAGGAACGGACGGTGAGTTCGCGGAGGTCATGGCTTCCAGTCTAGTCGGGAGCACATGGGAGATCGCTGGCAACAGGGCCCTTCCGCTTTCGACCGGTGGCAGCTCCCCGAGGGTCAGACGGTGTACGAGACGCCGGCGACGGCGACGGCGAGGTGGCCGTCGTAGCTCTGCCGCGCTTCACTGACGGCGAGGTTCGCGTCGTTCCAGACCGGGAGATGGGTCAGCAGGAGGCGTTTGGCGGAGGCGCGCGTCGCGACGTCGCCGGCCCGCTTGCCCGTCAGGTGTACGCCCGCGATCGCGTCGTCGCGGCCCTCGTGGAATGCCGCTTCGCAGAGGAAGATGTCGGCGTCGCGTGCCGCATCCACCAGCCCGTCACAGGAGTCCGTGTCCCCGGAGTAGGCAAGGACGTGGGGTCGCAGGGCGCCCTGGGCGTCCGGCTCGGCCACTTCCACGCGCAGTGCGTACGCCTCCTCGATGGGGTGGAGGACCTGATACGGCGTGATGGTGAACGGGCCCACGGAGACCGGATCGCGGTCTCTCCAGGAACGGAAGTCGAAGTCCTCGTGCATGCCGGGGTCCAGTTCCAGTCCGTAGGCGCTGGCCATGCGGTCGGCCGTCGCGGCGGGCCCCCACACCGGGATGCGCGGCAGGCCCCATCCCGCAGGGTCCCAGTGGACGGCCACGTGGAGCCCGCACAGGTCCATGCAGTGGTCCGGATGGAGGTGGGACAGGAAGACGGCGTCGATCTCGCGCAGGTCCATGTATCGCTGAAGCGCACCGAGGGACCCGTTGCCGAGGTCCAGCAGGATCCGCCACGTACGCCCCTCCCACTCGGCACTGAGGAGGTAGCAGGAGGCCGGGGACTGCGGTCCGGGGAACGATCCGCTGCAACCGACGATCGTGAGCTTCATGCGCTCGGGAATCCGGCTGCGGCGATCATCTCGGGGGTGATCCGCGCCATGCTGCCCGTGGGGTACTGGGCCGCGACGTGGTCCACGTGCTGGACGCTCAGGACCTCCGGGCCCAGGAAGCGCCGGGCCAGTGCCTCGAAACTCCCGGCGTCGCCCGTTGCGATGAAACGGTGTTCGGCCCGCGCGGTATTGCTCCGCTCGAGTCCGTGGGAGACGAGGGCGCGATACACGTCCTTCGCCGTCTCCTCCGCGCTCGAGACCAGCGTGACGGCATCACCCATGACGTAGGAGATGACTCCGGTGAGCAGCGGGTAGTGGGTGCACCCCAGGACGAGGGTGTCGACGCCGGCCGCCTTGAGCGGCGCCAGGTATTCCTTGGCGGTGCGCAGCAGCTCGGGGCCACCCGTGACGCCCGCCTCGACGAACTCCACGAAGGCAGGGCACGCGACGGAGGTCACCTCGAGGTGCGGAGCGGCGGCGAAGGTGTCGTCGTAGGCTCGGGAGCCGACGGTGGCGGAGGTGCCGATGACGCCGATGCGGCCCGTGCGCGTGGAGGCGACCGCCCGCCGGACCGCGGGCTGGATGACCTCGATCACCGGGATGCCGTACCTGGCCGTATAGCGTTCGCGGGCGTCCCGGAGGACGGCGGCGGACGCCGAGTTGCAGGCGATGACGAGCAGTTTCACGCCCGAGTCCACCAGTTCGTCCATCACGCCGAGCGCGTGCGCACGCACGCTGGCGATCGGCAGCGGGCCGTACGGACCGTTCGCGGTGTCACCGACGTACATGATCGATTCGTGGGGCAGCTGGTCGATGACTGCCCTGGCGACGGTCAGTCCCCCGACTCCGGAGTCGAAGATGCCGATGGGCGCTTCGGTGCGGTCCGTCTTCGCTGGCTCTGGGCTCATGATCCTCCGACAATAGGACGTGCCGCCGACGATGACTATTCGCGGCGCCGTGGTCTTTGTCACAGCAGCCGGACGAGCTTCGTCCCGGCGTCGGTCGGGCAGGGGGTCAGCGATCCAGGCGGGCGGCCTTCAGCATGGCCTGCACCAGTGATTCCTGCAGCCAGGTGATGAAGTTGTACACCAGCGCGAGGTAGGACTCGACGTCGTCCACGTCCTTGGAGTCGGCGACGTCGTGGAGGCGCTCGGCGTCGTCCTCCGTCTCGATGCTCAGGCGGTCGGCGAGGACGAGGCGGACGTCGTTGAGGGCCTGGGCGAAGAGTCGGGCCTGCTCCTCGGTGAGTGTCATGGGACTGGACTCGATCACGAGGGCGGTGCTGCGCAGCGCCCCGATCTTCTGCTCCCGCAGGGAGCGCTCCGTCAGGCGGCGGAAGGCCAGGGCTTCGTCGTCGTCCCCGCGCACGGCGTCGGGCAGGAGGCGCCGGACGGCGGAGTCCTCAGGGGCGGTGGCGTCGGCATCGGCCCCGGACATGCCGACGAGAGCGGCGAGCGGGTCCTCGCTCGGGCCGCTCTCGGGTTCGAGCATCGAGATGACGTCGTCGAGCAGGGCGCCGAGGAGGCGGGCCTCCCCCGGCTCCAGTGCCCCGGTGATGCCGCGGCGCGTGGACTTGAACGGTTTCGCCACGTCCTACTCGCTTCCGGCTTTTTCGAAGGTGGCCCACAGGCCGTAGGAGTGGAGAGCCACGGTGTCCTGCTCGACCTTCTCGCGACTGCCGGAGACGACCGCGGAACGGCCCTGCTCGTGCACCTCGAGCATCAGCGTGCGCGCCTTGGCCTCGCTGTACCCGAAGTAGGTCTGGAACACGAAGCTCACATAGCTCATCAGATTCACCGGGTCGTTCCAGACCACCACGACCCAGGGCTGGTCCAGATCGGTCCTCTCGGCGCTGCGCACCTCTTCGAGGGTGTCGGTACCGGTCGCAAAGCCTACTGTCATGCTCCTCATTCTAGGTCGCATCACTGCCGCCCGGTGGCCGGGTACTCCTCGGGTGAACGTCCCGCTATCGTTTTCAGGGTGACGAACCCAGTGACCGAAGACCTTCCGCCGACGAACGTCGTGGCACCCTCCCTCGTGAACGCGCCGAACAGCGCCCTGTTCACCGACCAGTACGAACTCACGATGCTGCAGGCATCGCTGCACTCCGGCGCGGCCCACCGGCGCTCGGTCTTCGAGGCCTTCGCACGCCGACTCCCTGCCGGCCGCCGCTACGGTGTCGTCGCGGGCACGGGTCGCCTGCTCGAAGCGCTGGAGACGTTCCGGTTCGACGACGCCCAGCTCGCCTTCCTCAGCGATCACCGGATCGTGGACAACGCGACGCTCACCTGGCTGGCGGACTTCCGGTTCACCGGGTCCATCTCGGGCTACGCGGAAGGTGAGGCCTTCTTCCCCAACTCCCCCATCCTGACGGTCGAGTCGACCTTCGCCGAGGCCTGCATCCTCGAGACGCTCATCCTGTCGGTCCTCAACCACGACAGCGCGATCGCCTCGGCGGCGTCCCGCATGACGGGCGCCGCGGCCGGGCGGCCCTGCATCGAGATGGGCTCGCGCCGCACACACGAGGAGTCCGCCGTTGCAGCGGCACGGGCTGCGATCATCGGTGGCTTCGCGAGCACGTCCAATCTGGAAGCAGGCCGCAGGTACGGCCTGCGCACGGTGGGCACGGCGGCCCATTCCTTCACGCTCCTGCACGATTCCGAGCGCGCGGCCTTCGAGGCGCAGGTGGCGTCGCTGGGTCGTGGAACATCGCTCCTCGTGGACACGTACGACGTCGAGCAGGGCGTGCGCACGGCAGTCGAGGTCGCGGGACCGGAGCTCGGTGCCGTGCGGCTGGACTCCGGTGACCTCGTTGCCCAGGCGCGCTGGGTCCGCCAGTTGCTGGACGACCTCGGCAACCACACCACGAGGATCGTGGTGACGTCCGACCTCGACGAGTTCGCGATCGGGCTCCTCGCTTCCGCTCCGGTCGACTCCTACGGGGTTGGTACCTCCCTCGTCACCGGTTCCGGCGCCCCGACCGCCGGCATGGTCTACAAGCTGGTGAGCCGGCAGGACGACGACGGCACCTTCGTCTCCGTCGCGAAGGCGGCGAAGAACAAGGCCTCGGTGGGCGGACTGAAGCGGGCGCTGCGCCGGCTCGACGACACCGGCACGGCGCAGGCCGAGGTGGTCGGGATCGGGATCGCCCCGGCCGACGACGGCAACGACCGCCCGCTCACGCAGCAGTTCGTCCGCGACGGCGTCGTCCTGCCCGGGTGGACAGGTCCCGAGGCCGTCGTCCGGGCCGCAGAGCGCCACCGGATGTCCCTGGCCGAACTACCGGGCGCCGTGCGGCGCCTGCAGCGGGGAGAACCCGTCCTACCCACCGAGTACGAGGAGGCAGCATCATGACCCGCGCACTGATCATCGTGGATGTGCAGAACGATTTCTGCGAGGGCGGCTCGCTCGCCGTCGACGGCGGCGCGCAGGTCGCGGCCGACATCAGCGACCACATCGACGAGCAGTCCGGTTCCTACGACTACATCGTCGCCACCCAGGACTGGCACATCGATCCGGGCAGCCACTTCTCGGAGACACCCGATTACGTCGACTCGTGGCCCGTCCATTGCGTCGCCGACACGAAGGGGTCCGACTTCCATCGCGACCTCGACACCGAGAGCATCGACGCGGTGTTCCGCAAGGGCCAGTTCGAAGCGGCCTACTCCGGATTCGAAGGCGTGAAGGCACCTGATGACGAGGTGCCGACGGGCGAGCAGAAGCTGGGCGGCGCGGCAGCGGAGACGGACGAGGATCCCCTGACACTCGACGACTGGCTCCGGGACCATGAGGTCGACGACGTCGTCATCGCGGGCCTGGCGACGGACTACTGCGTCCGTGCCACGGCGCTCGACGCCCTGCAGGCGGGATACTCGGTCTCGCTCCTCACGGAACTCACGCGGGGTGTGCACGTGGAGAGGTCCGAGGACGCCCTCGACGAACTCGAGACGGCCGGCGTCGAGCTGATCCGATAACTACTGCTGGAGACGAAGGCCGGGCTGCTCGCAGCCCGGCCTTCGTCTCGTCGGCAGCGCGCCCTACTTCTTCCCGATGAACCAGTCCTGCAGCTTCTGCAGGCGGCGCTGGAGCTGGTCCTCGTTCGCCTGGGCGACGGCAGGACCGCCACACTGTCGTCGCAGCTCGGTGTGCACCTGACCGTGCGGCATTCCCGTGCGGGCGGCCCAGGCGGACACGTTCTTCGCCAGCTGGCCCCGCAGCTCCGTGAGCTGCCGGTGATCCACCACCAGCGGCTCGGGGGCCGGCGCGGTGGTGCCGTGCGCCTTCCGGCGGGACTGCTGCTCGTGCTGGCGCTGGCGCAGCAGCTGTCCCACCTGATCGGCGTCGAGCAGGCCCGGGATGCCCAGGAAATCCTGCTCGTCCTCGCTGCCCATCTCACCGCCCGTGCCGAACTCGCCGCCGTCGAAGAGGACGCGGTCGAACGACGCCTGTGACTCGAGTGCTTCGAACTTCTGCTTGGTCAGCGAGTCCGACGCCTTGTCCTCCCGGTTGGCGGCCTCCATCAGTCCGTCCTCGAGGCCGAACCCCTCGTCGTCCTTGTCCGGCCTGTCGAGGGCATGGTCGCGTTCCAGCTCGAGCTGGTTCGCGAGCGCCATCAGGTTGGGTACGGACGGGAGGAAGATCGACGCCGTCTCGCCCCGCCGTCGCGCCCTCACGTACCGCCCGACGGCCTGCGCGAAGAACAACGGCGTCGCTGTCGATGTCGCATAGACACCTACGGCGAGGCGGGGGACGTCCACCCCCTCGGACACCATGCGGACGGCCACCATCCAGCGCTTGTCGCCGTCGGAGAACTCCTCGATCTTCGAGGAAGCCTTCGCGTCGTCGGAGAGGATGACGGTGGGCGACTCGCCCGTGATGCGCTTGAGCTGGCCGGCGTAGGCGCGGGCGTCGTCGTGGTCGGTCGCGATGACCAGTCCCCCGGCGTCGTGGACCGTGCGCCGCACCTCGGTGAGCCGCTTGTCCGCCGCCGCCAGCACCGAGGGGATCCATTCGCCGGCCGGATTCAGCGCCGTGCGCCACGCCTGCGCGGTGATGTCCTTCGTCACGGCTGCCTCACCGAGGGATGCAGCCATCTCCTCGCCGGCGCTCGTGCGCCACCGCATCTGGCCCGAGTAGGCCATGAACATGACCGGACGGACCACGTGATCGCGCAGGGCCTCGCCGTATCCGTAGGTGTAGTCGGCGCGTGAGCGGCGGATGCCGTCCCGATCCTCGACGTACTCGACGAACGGGATGGCGGCCGTGTCGGAGCGGAAGGGCGTACCCGTCAGGGCCAGGCGCCGGGTTGCGGGCTCGAACGCCTCGCGGATGCCGTCGCCCCAGGACAGCGCGTCGCCGCCGTGGTGGATCTCGTCGAGGATCACGAGCGTACGCGCTGCTTCGGTCTTGGCCCGATGCAGCATGGGCTTGCTGGCCACCTGTGCGTAGGTCACGGCCACACCGATGAAGGCACCTCCGTGCCTGCCGTCGGCGTTCTTGAAGTTCGGGTCGATCGCCAGCCCCACCCGCGCTGCGGCGTCGGCCCACTGGCGCTTCAAATGGTCGGTGGGTGCGACGACGGTCACGCGATTGACGATTCCCCGCTCGACCAGTTCGGTGGCGACGCGGAGCGCGAAGGTCGTCTTGCCTGCGCCGGGGGTAGCGACGGCGAGGAAGTCGCTCGGCGATTCCCGGAAGTACTTCTCCAGCGCTTCGCTCTGCCACTGGCGCAGTTTGGGAGCCGTGCCCCAGGCGGCGCGTTCGGGATAGGCGGGCGGCAGGGCTGCGCCGGCACCGAACAGGGTGTCATTACTCACGCCGGGACAGTACCTTCCATTGACTTGCTGGGGTCGAGGTCGGGGCCGTCATCGGGTGACCGGGCGCCTCTCAGACCCGAAACTATACCTGCCGCGGTGAACACCCACAGAGCCAGCCAGATGGCAACAAAGGTGGGCACGTGTCCCGGGTTCGCGTCGTCGTGCAGGAGGGCGAAGAGTGCCCCCGCTCCTGCCGTTCCGACCACTCCTCCGAGCTGGTCCGAGATCTGCAGGGCGGCGGAATTCCGCCCCTGTTCATCGGTCGGTGAGAGCTTCAGGGTCAGGACCGAGGTGGTGGACAGCGTCATCCCCATGGCGAAACCGGACAGGCCCCACACGACGGCGAGTACCCAGAGGGGCGCCTCCACCGCCGTCGCCAGGGCGAACCCGCCGAGGGAGAGCGAGAGGATCGATGACCCCGCCACCAGCAGCCATTGCCGGGCGAAGGTCACGCGTGCCTGGACGTAGGAGCCGGCACTCCACCCGAGGGCACCGGCGCTCAGCGTCAGGCCGGCCGTGCCCGGGTCGATGTCCCGGGAGCTCACCAGCATGAGCGGGATGAAGGCCTCCGTACCGAAGAACGCCACGTTGACCAGGCCCCGGGTCGCGATGATGCTGGGAAGCCCGCGGGCGAGCACGAGCGTGCCCCTGGGCAGGAGCGACGGCAGCACCACGAGCGCGACGGCGACTCCTGCGACGGCGAGACCTGCGAGTCCGAGCACCGTTCCCGTGCTCGGGTCCGTCGAGTCGGCGAGGCGGACGACGGCCCACTGCGCGGCGAAGACCCCACCGGCGAGGGCGAAGCCCCGCACGGCCCTCGCCTTCGCCGATCCGGCCTGCGGTAGTCCCACAGGACCGAGTTCCCTCGTCTTCGGCCAGACGATGACGACGGCGGCCAGCACGATGGGCGCGACCCCGAGGAACACCCACCGCCACCCGAAGTGAACCGTCACGAATCCCGAGACGACCGGACCGATGAGGGCCGGGAGCACCCAGGCGGCGGCCAGCCAGCCGAAGACGACGGGCTGCGCCTGCTGCGGGAAGGATCGTCCGATGACCACGTAGACGGCGACGATCATGAACCCGCCGCCGAGTCCGGACACCGCACGCCCGACGGTGACGAGCCAGAAATCGGGGGCGGCTCCCGCGGCGAGCAGCCCGAGGATCATGAGTGTCATCCCGACCGCCAGGGCGGGGCGGGGGCCGCTGCGGTCGCACCACGAGCCGGCGACGACGGTGCCGAGCAGTGACGCTGTCAGGTACATGGAGAACGCGAGGCCGTAGCTTGACTCACCCGAGAGTTCCCTGGCTACCGACGGCATGGCGGTCACGACGGCCATGGCCTCGAAGGCCGCGCACGTGATGATCGCGAGGATGCCGATGGTGAGCGGCCGCAGTTCGGGCGACATGGCCCCCGTGGCCTTGCTCGTGGTCTTGTTCATGACACCTGATGTTCTGCCGGTGAGTGGAGATCGATGAGCGTCGGCCTACACCTCGGGGCGCATGCCTGACTACCGGCACGGACTGTCCCCCCGGGCCAGGGTCACCAGCGGCGCTGAGCGCGGTGCTTGAGCTGGTGCCGTCAGTCCTTCGGCTTGTCGTTGCCGGGGCGCAATCCGTTGTAGATGTCCTTGCATTCAGGGCAGACGGGGAACTTCTCGGGGTCCCGGCCCGGGGTCCAGACCTTGCCGCACAGGGCGATCACCGGCTCGCCCGTGAAGGCCGACTCCATGATCTTTTCCTTGCGCACGTAGTGGGCGAAGCGTTCCGCGTCGCCCGGTTCCACTTCCTGACGGACTTCCTCGCGTTCGATGGTCGCTGTGGAGCCTCCGGTGCCACCATCGAGCGGATCATTTGCAAAGGGATCTGCTGGCATAGTCATAGGTTCAGTCTATCGGGCGGGTGCAGGGCCGGCAGGGGGCGCCCTGCCGATTCGGCACGCCGGTTGACCGGTTGTCATACCCGGCTGGGAATCCCCGCCATGCCGTCGGACCACTCAGCGGGCGGGGGCCTCGCAGCCGATTCCGGTCGGGTTCTCGATGCAGTCCTCACTCACGCTGTGCCCTTCGGTACGCCAGATACTCATGAGGTGCGGCTCCGAGACCACGGCAGCCTCGCCTGCGACCGGCTGGAAAGGTCCTCCGTCGACCGAGTAGTCACCAGCGAAGAACGTGGTCAGCGTGAGGTCGAAGTCCCCGGTCTGCGCGTACTGATGGCTGGTGGGCGTCTGCGTGTCGAAGGGGTCGCCCTCGACCGGGCCGCCGGGCGTGGCGATCGTGGCACTGGTCCCGTCGCCGTAGTTCCACTGGTAGGCCACCGGTCGGGCCTTCAGGACGATGGTCGCGTCCCGGAACTCGAAGGTGAATTCCTGCTCCTGCGCCTCCGCATAGATGTTCGAATGAGCGTTGCGGAGCCCGAAGTTCGACGGTTGCGAGACGATCGTGGCGGCGAGGACCGGTTGCTTCTGGAACTCCTCGAGGGCTATCACGATCGGCGCTTCCTCCGGCGCATCTGCTCCTTCAACCGGTGGCTCCGGCGGTTCTCCGGGGTACATGCACGACGAGCGTCCGGTGGGGGTCTGCGACGCCGGCTGGACGGTGTTGTTCACCTCGATCCAATTGACGAGGATCCCGCCGTCCTGCGCGTCGCACTGCGCGTTGATGGTGGGGCAGGTGGCGGGATCGAGGTTGCTGCCCACACCGGCGGTGCACGCCCGCTCGTAGGTGTAGGTGATGCCATCGTCTTGAGGGAGGGCAACGGGGGACACCTTAGGTGCAAGCTCTTTTGCTGGGGATCGCCCCCGTTGCACGGTCTGCGCTCCAGATACCGCCGAGAACGAGCCCTCGGAGACGAACGCGCTCGGTGGGTCCTTCTCACCTGCGATAGCCGGCAGTGCGTAGGGGACCTGAATCTCCCCAGAAAGCCCTATCAGGGCCAAGAGGATAAGCGGACGCATCAGGTGCCTTCAGGCTTCCCGTAGTCAAGTAGTAGCCAACTCCCGTCGACATGAACGGCAAAGACTACGTCCACGACCGAATCTGGCGCTTCATCAGTTCGAATCGCCACGCCGTCACTGCCATAGAAAGTGATGTCAGACTGTCCGTTGGTCACGAAGGCTTGAACCGAGCCTTGAGTGTTGACAACGAAGTCAGTCCCGAACTCTTCAACGAAAAAATCTCCACCCCGCACGTACTGACCCTGCTGATATATCCCTTGCACGATTTCCACATACTTGCCGCAGGTGCGACAGCCAGGGTCAGTCACAGCTTCGAATGGCGCCCAGTCATTCGTGGCATAACCGTGCGAGAAGAGTTCGAACCAGTACCTCGTGAAGGCCTCCAGGCCCTCCTTCGAGTTCTCGTCCGCCAGCGCCGGCTTCACCGGAACCGGGAGGTTGGCCGCAGGTCCGAGTGACGAAGCGGGTGAGGGTCCGGCAGACGAGGCCGGGGACGGGGTACCGGACGCCTCGGCCGCCGTCGGAGCAGCGGAGGCCGACGGCTGCCCGGCCGTCCCGGTGTCGGACGGATCGGCATCACCCTGGCATCCCGTCAGCAGGAGCAGTGCGAGGACGGTCCCTGCTACAGCCGGCACCACGTGGTAGGCGCCTCTCGCGTCCATGACACCCATGCAGCGCCCCCGTAACGGTCGGCCGAACTCCCGGAATCGACCCCAGCATAGTCCGCAGAAGGCACCCACCGAAGGGTTGTGCACAGGCTCCGCAGCGGAGCGCCGCAGGGAAGGAAAACCCTTGTCAGGTTCCTCCTCGCGGCCTACAGTTCGCCCGGAAGCTCCGTCCGGTCCGTTGAGCGCAGCGCCCGCGTAACGGTGATGGAGCGGTCAGCTCGAGGGGTGAACCTGCTCAGCGATTGGCCGACACCGCCAGCAACAGTTCCGGTGCCCTGCGGTCGTACCAGCGCCCGCCGGTGCGGATGCCCACCACCAGCAGGACGCCACCGAGCACGAGCCCCACCAGCAGTGTCAACCAGCCGAACACCGCATCGTCCGTCACGAAGTAGACGATGGTCAGGATGATCTCGGGAAGGGCCAGCAGCAGCATCACCAACCACCCGATGAACTGGACGGCGAACATCAGGAAGTTCGTTCCCGGAGGGGTCTTGAAGGCGCTCTCCCCCGGCAGCGGCACGTTGTACGTGTACCTGGCCGATACGAGACTCGACAGCCCTGTCCCCGTGAGGAGCAATCCGAACGCCAGGCCCAGCATCACGGGCAGGTCCTCGGCCCGATCCGTGAGGAGCAGCGGCACCACGGTCAACACCAGCGTGGCCGGCACGGCGAACACGAGCAGAGCGGACGCTCGGCCGAGCCGGTCATCCCGACCGCTCACGCTCGTCGACAGGTGCAGGCTGAAGGCCGTGTTGTCGTAGGAGATATCGGCCGAGATGGACCACGCCAGGAGGAAGGCGGTGAGAGGTCCGAGGAAGACGAATGCTCCCCCCGTCTCTCCACCGGAGATGTAGAGCAGGACCGCGAGGAACGGGATCACGACGAGTGAGGCGGAGTACCGCGGATCGCGCAGCCAGTAGGTCAGCGCCCTCGCAGCTACCGCTCCTGCAGGCGTTGCAGGGAAGCGGCCGAACCAACCGAGGTTCCCTCCTGCCCGCTTCGTGACTGCGTTGTAGGGGGGTGTGACGAGCGCGTGGCTCAGGCTTCGGCTCCAGAGCACCACGAACAGCCCCAGGGTCGCGGCGCCCATCACGAAACGTACGGCGGCGGGGCCCCAGGCGCCTGCAGCGACGTCGGCCGGAGCAGCCCACAGCGCGCCCAGGGGTGTCCACGCGAGAATGTCGGCAAGGGTGGCCGCGAACCCGGGCGAATTCTGGAACCCCGCCGCCACTCCCGCGATGATCGGTCCGAGGAAGAGCAGCGGGATGAACGCGACGATGCCGTTGATGTCCTTGAACCGGCGCGATCCGGTCATCGAGGACACCGCCGTCGTCACGAGCCTGGAAGCGACGACGCACAGGAGGACGGCGACGATCCCGCAGACGAGCGCTACCACCGCGGCGGCCGGGTAGCGGATCCAGGTGAGCACCTGGGCCATGGCGGCGATGAGCGTCACGATCCCCGGAATGCCGGCGAGGCCACCGAGCACCAGCCCGGCCAGGAGCTGGCGCATCGGGATGGCGAACGTCACGAACCTGGCCGGGTCCAGTGTCATGTCGATCCCCGTGGCCGCGATCGGGATGATGATCCAGCCGAGCACGGTCGCCGACCCGCCGATGACGAGGATCGTACGGATGAGCTCCAGGTCCGCGCTGCCGAGGAAGACGAGCCCGACGACGAGGGTCGCCAGGACCCCGAGACCGTACAGGCCACCGAGGATGACCCCGATGAGTTGGGCCGTGCTGCGCTTGAACGAGTTGCGCAGAAGGGTCAGTTTGAGCCTCAGGAGGTGCGCAACCACGACAGTCCTTCCGCGGTGTTGCGGCCACCGACGAGCTCGACGAAGCGGTCCTCGAGCGTGGCGTCTCCCCGAACCTCATCGACCGTCCCGGCGGCGAGGACGGTTCCCGCGGCGATGACCGCGACGTGGTCGCACATACGCTGCACGAGGTCCATCACGTGGCTCGAGACGATGACCGAACCACCGGACCGGACATAGCCGGCCAGGATGTCACGGATGTTGGCAGCCGATACCGGGTCCACGGATTCGAACGGTTCGTCGAGGACGAGCAGCTTCGGTGCATGGATCAGCGCGGAGGCAAGGGCGATCTTCTTCGTCATACCCGCCGAGTAGTCCACGACGAGCGTGCCGGCGTCGTTCGTGAGGTCCAGTGCCCGCAGGAGGTCGGTTGTCCGCTCCGCGACGGTGTCCCGGTCCATGCCCCGCAGGAGGCCGGCGTAGGTGACCAACTGCTCACCGGTGAGCCTGTCGAACAGGCGCACGCCGTCGGGAAGGATGCCCATGAGTTTCTTCGCCTCGAGGGGCTGGGCCCAGACGTCGACCCCGTGGACGAGTGCCTGACCGAAGTCCGGACGCAGCAGACCCGTCGCCATGGACAGGGTTGTCGTCTTCCCCGCACCGTTGGGGCCCACGAGTCCGTAGAACGAACCGGGTGGTACCTCCAGATCGACGCCGTTGACCGCGATCTTCTCGCCGAACCGCTTCGCGAGCCCCCGGACACTGAGGGCCGCCGTTCCGGCTCTGGCCTGGGGATTGTTCTCATCGGACGGTGGTGGCACGAGGGAACTCATGCTGCCACGCTAGCAACGGGGCGTCGCCGCCTTCGTCATCCCAAAGGAGGAGAAGGCCACGTGAGCGGTCAGAAGGACCCCGCGCGCTCGTACTGGGGAGCGGGGACGAGCTCGTGGCCGAGGTCGTCCGCCGCGCGCATCCACCAGTGCGGGTCCCGCAGGGCGGCGCGCGCCACGAGGACGACGTCGGCGCGGCCCTGGCGGATCACGTCGTCGGCCTGCCGGCCGTCGCTGATCAGGCCGACGGCCCCGGTCGGAACCCCCGAGGAGCGCACTTCCTCGGCGAGGGACACCTGGTAGCCGGGTCCCACCGGTATGGAAGCCGCCGGGACCGCTCCGCCGGAGGAGACGTCCACGAGATCGACGCCCTCCTCCGCTGCACGCCTGGCGAGCCGAGCCGATGCGGCGCCGTCGAGCCCGCCGTCCGTCCAGTCCGACGCCGAGACGCGCAGCAGGAGTGGCATGTCCGCCGGGATGACCCGCCGCACTGCGCGGATCACGTCGAGGGTCAGCCGGAATCGCGCTTCCTCGGATCCTCCCCAGTCGTCGGTCCTGGTGTTGACCAGCGGTGACAGGAACTGGTGCAGGAGGTACCCGTGCGCGGCGTGGATCTCCATCGTGTCGAACCCGGCGTCGACGGCGAGAGCAGCCGCTGCTCCGAAGTCGTGGATCACCTTGGCGATATCGTCCTCCGTCATGGCGCGGGGAGCAGCGTATCGCCCGAACGCCTCGTCGGTCGGCCCCACCGTCTGCCAGCCCCCCTCGGACTCCGGTACGGAATCGTGCAGGCCGCTGAAGGGCCAGTAGGTGGACGCCTTACGCCCTGCGTGTGCCAGCTGCACGGCCGTCCTGGTGCCGACGGCACTGTGCTCGTGCACGAAGTCGTTGATCCGGCGCCAGGCTTCGGCCTGTTCCCTGGTGTAGATGCCCGCGTCACGCGGGCTGATCATGCCTTCGGCGCTGACGGCGGCTGCCTCCGTGATGATCAGCGCTGCTCCGCCTGTCGCGAACTGGCCGAGGTGCACGAGGTGCCAGTCGGTCGGCACGCCGGCAGCGACGGCGGGATCGCAGGAGTACTGGCACATCGCCGCGACCCAGCCGCGGTGTGACACATCGAGCGAGCGCAGCGTGATGGGATCGAAGAGACCGGGGGTACCGGTCCCCGCAGGTGCAGAAGTCATGCGTTCCTCGGGATCGTGGTCGGTGAGGGCTTGGGGAACAGCGGGGGTCAGAACAGGGCTCGGGCCAGGGCACTGCGGGCTGTGCTCACGCGTGGATCGGTGACGCCGACGACGTCGAACAGTTCGAGCAGGCGCTTGCGCGCGGTTTCCTTGTCCTCCCCGGCGGACCTCCCGATGAATCCGATGATGCGCTTGAACGCATCCTCGACGTGCCCGCCCATCAGGTCGAGATCGGCGACGGCCAGTTGCGCGTCGACGCCGTCGGGCTCATCGGCACCACGCTGACGGACCTCGGCGGCGTCGGCGTCCTGCACGCGCTGCATCAGTCCGACCTGCGCGAGCCCGGCCTTCGCGTCGGCGTCGGCGGGTTGCTCGGCGAGCGCCCGTCGGTAGGCAGCCGCGGCAGCAGGATAGTCCCCGCGCTCGATCGCATCGAAGGCCTCCTGGTGGAGCGGGGGCAGCGGGGGCTCCTCCGGCTCGCCCTGCACCGGCTGCGAGCCGTCGTTGAGCGTGCCGGTGACACCGTTCGACTCGGCGACCTTCATCAGCTCGTCGAGGTACGCGCGGATCTGGGGTTCCGGGAGAACCCCCTCGAACAGTGGCACCGGCTGGCCCTTGACCACGGCGACGACCGTCGGAGCCCCCACGGCCTGGAACGCCTGCGCGATCTGCGGTTGGGCCTGCAGATCGACGTTGGCCAGGAGCATGCGCCCGTCGGACTCGACGACGACGGCTTCCAGCACCGAGGTCACCTGATTCGACTGGTCGCTCCACGGCGCGCGGAGGTTCACGACGACGGGTACCTGGGATGACAGCTGTACCAGCTGGGGGAACGTCTGTTCGGTCACCTCGACGATGTACGGGCTCGATGGCGCGGACGGCTGCCGGGCGGCCGGTGGCCGCGAGGCGGCATCGGCCCGGGCCTTGAGGGCGGACAGGTCCACCGCTCCTCGCAGATTCATGCTCGACGGCGGCATTCCGCCCCGCTGTGCTGGTATGGACAATGCTCTGCCTTTCTGTGGCTGCTGCTGGTCGAACCGGAGTGCTGGGTGCCTGCCGCTCAGCGAAGGGTGGCGGACAACAACTGCTGTGCGGCGCCGATGACGCGGATCCTGTCACTGCTTCCCGCCGGAGGCACGTACATCATCACTGCCTCACCGTAGTTGACGTCGATGCCGTCCTCGCTGGTGTCCTCACCCGTCAGCGACTCGTAGACCGTTCCCTCGAGGTCGATGGTGTCGCGGGCGGCCTTGGGGACGCTCGAGTAGGTGTGCGTCAGGTACCCGAACACCATCGCACCGCCGTCGCCCGTCAGCAGGGCCTGCGTCTGGTCGTCCTGCGCCTTGTGGGTGAAGGTGATGGTGGCCGCCCGGTTGCCCGGATCGGCGACGACGCCCGACTGGAAGTCGGTGATCGCCTCTGCGAAGGAGTTCTCCTCGAACGTCTCCGCATTCGAGCCGCCCGGCTTCGTGAGGAAGTCGGCGATGGAGGCGACGGCGTCCTGCGGCGCGGTGGCCAGGGATGCCGGCTCGTCGAGCGGAACGGGCCCTGACGCACCGGGAGCGGCCGGCGACGGGAAGGTGCTCCCCGGCAGCATCTGGACGGCGGACGTCAGCCGGTAGTTCTCGCGCGGTGACTCCTGCACGAGCAGGAGTGCCTGCGGCACGGGGTTCTCCTCGCCCTGGGTCAGGGCCACGATCGTCCGCGGCCACTCGGTGTCGGTCGGCACCATGTCCAGGAGCACCGGTTCTGCTGCGACGGGAGCGGGGGCCGGGGCCTGCTTGTCCTTGGCCCGGACGGTATACGCCGCGGCTCTCAGGTCCAGCGCCGCACCGTCGACCCGCGATCCCAGCCGCTTGGCGTCCGACGTCGCATCGGCGTCCGCAACCGTGGAGGCGACGGCACCGAGGATGCGTCGGAGCTGGCTGTCGAGCACCACGGGCGGACCGCTGGCCCCGCTGCCCGCGGACGGAGCCCCCGGTGGCGGCGGCTGTCGGCGACGCGGCGGCTGTCGGCGACGCGGCTGCCGAAGCTGTCGACTCGGCGGTCGACGCCGCGGTAGGTGTCGCGGTCGGCGATGCGCTGGGCGACGGAGACGTCGTCGCCATTCCCGGTGCGACTCCGAGCAGCGATCCGGCGCCGACCAGCCCGGCGACGACCAGGATGGACCCGGGGGCAGCGATCGAGGCGGCACCACCGGAGGAGCCTGCGGCGCCGTGCCGACGGGCGTATGCGCGTGTGCCTTCGACTGCCTCACCGCGACGACCGCCGCGATTGCGCGGCGCGACGAAGAGCAGTGCGATCCCGAGGACGACGACGAGCGCCCCTCCGATGATCAGCGGCAGGGCGAACGGCGTCGACTGGTCGTTGGGCCGGGTGACGGAGACCTGCGCGGGCGCGGGGGCTTCGCCGTCGGCCGCGAGGAGGATCGACCAGTCACCTTCGACGGGCTCGCTCCACCGGTAGGTCAGGGAGCCGTCGCCCGGCTCCTCGCTGATCCAGAGATCGCTCCCGCTGGGATCGGGAACGGTCTCGTCACCCTCCGCGTACTCCGAGGAGAGCGATTCCTCACTGACTCCGGTCACGCTCAGGTGAGCTGCGTCCCCCACCCAGGCCTCCACGTCCGAGGCTCGACCCACGGCGAGCGTGAAGGGTCCGTCCGCTTCGACCGTCACCTCGACGGATCCCGCACCGTCTCCGCGGGCGTCCGGCTCGATGACGGTGACCGGCGCGGATCGGACATCCTGCGCGAGGCTCGCGGTCACCGTCTCGGCAGGCGCCCAGATGGTCCGCTGCCCGATGCCGAGGAGCATCAGCAGGAGGCCCACGACGATGATCGGTACTGCTGTCTTTCCGCGCACTGGATGCCTATCGTTGTCCGTTACGGCGGACCGCGTGGCCCCTTCCGCTCTGATGGCCCGGCGCAGCATGCCGCGACCGGGACCGACTCAGGAATAGTCACTCAATGGTAACGAAGTTCCACGTTGACGGCGGGCACTGAGCGGCAACCGGCCCGGAACACCGAGGTGGCGGTGGGCATGCCGGCCGTTCGCGGACCGGACACGAAGCACACCCGTCAACAGCACGGTCCCGTATTCCCGGACTGTTAGGGTTTCGCTAGTCGGATCCCCGCGGTAGAGGCACCGCACACCTGAAAGCAGAGCCCTTCGTTGACAGACCACCAGGATGTCCCGCTCGACCAGCCGCTTCCGCGGCCCGAGCCGGCAGGGAGCAACGAGGACGGGCAGTCCGCGGGTGAACCTCGCACCGTGATCGTGACCGGGCAGCGGTCCTCCCTGAGGTCCCTCTTCTCCCTCGCGCGCAAGGCCCTTCCCGCTGCGCAGCCCAGGCCGCGCTTCGAGTTCCCCCCTGAACGCGAGCCGGACCGGGTGGCGGTCGACCCCGATGTCTCGCTCTCCGACGAGCGGCTGAAGTTCGGCGGCGACTACCCGCAGAGTATGCGCTCGCATCCCATCCATTTCGGCTTCATGTTGAGCGTGGGCGTCGGCCTCGCGCTCCTGGCCTTCTTCATCATCACCAACGTCGGCCAGCTCCTCGTCTGGATCGGCGCGGCGCTCTTCATCGCGCTCGGCCTGGATCCGATCGTCCGCTGGCTGGAGGCGAAGCGCATGCCGAGACCGGCGGGGATCGCGCTGTCGCTGCTGGTGCTCGTGGGGATCGTCGTCGGCTTCTTCGCACTGCTCATCCCGACCATCGTCAACCAGAGTTCCCAGATCATCGATCGTGCACCGGGCTATGCGGACGACTTCCTGAACTCCGAGTTCTTCACCACGCTGGACGACGAGTTCCAGGTCCGCGAACGCGTCACCTCCGAGATCGACGGGTTCTTCGCCAACAGTGAGGCCGTGGGCGGCATCTTCGGCGGGGTGCTGGGCGTCGGCACCGTGATCGTCAACGGTCTCTTCGGAGCCCTCGTCATCCTGGTCCTGGCGCTGTACTTCCTCGCCTCCCTGCCGTCGATGAAGAAGTGGGCCTACCGGCTGGCGCCACGCTCACGCCGGGCCCGCGTCGAGGTCCTGTCCGAGGAGATCACCCGGAGCGTCGGGATGTACGTCATAGGCCAGGCCTGCGTCGCCCTGCTCAACGGTTCGTTCGCCTTCATCGTGTTGTCGATCGCGAACGTGCCCTTCTCGGTGCTCCTGGCGTTCGTCGTCGCGCTCCTGGCGTTCATCCCGCTGGTGGGCGGCACGATCGCGGCGGTCGTGGTGACCCTGATCGCGCTCACCGTCGGCTGGCACACCGCCCTCCTGTTCGCGATCCCGTACGTCGCCTACCTGCAGTTCGAGGCGTATTTCATCTCGCCCCGCATCATGCAGCGCGCGGTCGCCGTCCCGGGAGCGGTGGCCGTGATCGCGGTCATCGCCGGCGGCAGTCTCCTCGGTGTCCTCGGTGCCCTCATCGCCATCCCGGCGGCTGCAGCGGTGATGCTGCTGCTCAAGGAAGTCTTCATCGCGCGCCAGGACAGTCAGTAGGCACCTGTCCCCCGCCCGGTTCGGCCACGGGCCCCGTGGCACCCGGAAGCTGGGTCAGCCGGCCGCTGCGGGGGACGGCGCGACGGCGGCCGGTCCGGTCCAGAGCGACGGTAGCGGCAGCGGAACGTCGGGGCGCACGACGCCCACGGTCTCGTTCAGCGCCCGGGCCGCGTACTTCTCCCCCACCCACAGGTGCTTCGCCCCGTCGATGCCGGTCACGTCGGCCTGCGGTACGCGGGAGAACCGCTCTGCTGCTGCCTTCGGCCTGAGGTAGTCGTCGTGCTCGGGCACCAGCACCTTCAGCGGCAGCCCGCTGGCTCCCCAGGCGTCGAGATCGTCGTCGCCCGCCCGATGGAGGGGCGGTGACAGCAGGATCGCGCCCTCGATCAGCTCGGCGACGGGGTCGCTGGCACCGTACTTGAGGCACAGCTCCGTGCCGAAGGACCATCCGACGAGCCAGATGTTGAGCAGGCCCTGTCCCACGGCCCAGTCCACCGCCGCCTGCAGGTCCAGCCGTTCGCCGTCGCCGCCGTCGAACTCGCCCTCGCTGCAGCCGCGGGGCGAGCAGGTGCCGCGGGTATTGAAGCGGAGGACGGCGATGTCCGCCAGGGCGGGAAGGCGGAAGGAAGCCTTCCTGTAGACGTGGGAGTCCATGAACCCGCCGTGCGTGGGCAGCGGGTGGAGCGTCACGAGGGTGGCCTGCGGCGTACGGCCGGCCGGTGCCGCGAACTCGCCGACGAGGGTCAGTCCGTCGGCGGTGGTCAGCTCGATGTTGCGGCGATCGGCGGGAAGGATCGTCGAGGCCCGGATCTCGACCGGATCGGCGCTGGTCGTGTACGTGTAATCGGGGGTATCACTGGCCATTGCACCAGTCTAGGTGCGGGAGACGATCCTGCCGGCGGGAGGGAGCCGCGTCCGCCGCGCTGCTCTGTCAGTAGCGGAAGCCCCGTGTCTGCCAGCACCTCACATGCCAGTGCCTGCGATCAGCGAGAGCGGCCACGGGACCGAACAGGGAATCCTCGCGCCAGACGACCAGGTGAGCGATCCCGGGCAGGATCGACGAGTTGCAGCCCGGGCACGTGTAGGTCTTCGCCGCATTCCGCTCGGTGATCCGGCGCACCGACCACTCACCATCCGGTGCGGATTCCCGCAGCGGCAGTCCTGCGCGGGCGCGCTCGAGGTCCACCTCGGGGGGCGGAGTCCATTTGGCGCGTGAGGAACCGCGCGGGCGGTTCGGGCGATTGGAGCGGGGCACCATCCCAGTCTGCCCGAACAAGACCCGTCCCCGGCAGCCGGCACCCGTCCCACGCCTCGCCGGGTAGAGTTCTGGTCGTGCGTCTCGTCATAGCCCGCTGCTCCGTCGACTACATCGGCCGTCTCCGCGCGCATCTCCCCCTGGCCACCCGTCTCCTCCTGGTCAAGGCGGACGGCTCGGTGCTCGTGCACTCCGACGGCGGCTCCTACAAACCGCTGAACTGGATGAGCCCGCCCGCCAGCCTACGCGTCACCGAACCCGACGACGCAGACCGAGCCGAGGGCATCACCGAGGTCTGGACCGTGCAGCACGCGAAGACCGACGACCGCCTCGTCATCAGCATCCGGGAGCAACTGCACGACTCGTCGCACGATCTCGGTGTCGATCCGGGCCTGGTGAAGGACGGCGTCGAGGCGGACCTCCAGAGACTCCTGGCCGAGCAGATCGAACTCCTCGGAGCGGGCTTCTCCCTCATCCGCCGCGAGTACATGACGGCGATCGGTCCGGTGGACATCCTCGCCCGGGACGCCCAGGGGCGCACGGTGGCCATCGAGCTGAAGCGGCGGGGTGACATCGACGGCGTCGAGCAGCTCACCAGGTACCTCGAACTGCTCAATCGTGATCCGCTGATGTCGCCCGTTCGTGGCGTCTTCGCGGCGCAGCAGATCAAGCCGCAGGCACGGGTGCTCGCGACCGATCGGGGCATCGACTGCCTCACGCTGGACTACGACGCGATGCGAGGGGTCGACGACAGCGAATCCCGCCTGTTCTAGCCCCGGGCATCAGCGACCCGACCGCCTAGAATCGGACCATGGCCCTCTCGAGCAGCATGCCCCGAGCATTGTCCGGACGAATGGTGACCGAAGCCGGGATCGTCGAGGACGGACTCCTGGCCTGGGACGGCTCCCGCATCACGGAGGCAGGCGTCTCCGCGGGACGTACCCGCCCGTGGCAGTTGCCCGAGGGGTACCTGATCCTGCCAGGACTCATCGACCTGCACTGCCACGGAGGAGGGGGCGGCGACTTCACCTCGAGTTCCAGCACCGACATCGCCTCGGCGGCGCGCCATCTGCACGCGAGCGGCTCGACGACGGTACTCGCCAGCACCTGTGCCGCCCCCCTCGATGAGCTCGAGGCGGCCTTCGACAGGCTTGCAGCTGCTGCGGAGGCCGGCCTGGTCGCGGGGATCCACGCCGAAGGACCGTTCCTCTCGAAGGATCGCAACGGTGCCCACGATCCGGCGTTCCTGCTGCTTCCCTCGCAGGCGGACGCCGCCCGGCTCATCGCGGCCGGGCGAGGGCACCTCGCATCGATGACCTATGCGCCCGAGCTGCCGGGCAGCGATCTGCTGGTCTACGAACTCGTGACGCACGGCGTCATCCCCTCCATCGGCCATACCGATAGCTCGACCGAGGAGACGGCAGCGGCGTTGGACCTCATCAACGAAGAGCTCGCGTCCACCGGCTTCGCAGGGTTCAGCGGCCGCCCGACCGCCACGCATCTCTTCAACGCCATGCCGGGCATCCATCACCGCTCCCCTGGACCGGTACCCCTGCTGCTCCAGCGCGCACGTGCCGGGGAGATCGCCGTCGAACTCATCGCCGACAACGTCCATCTGCATCCGGAGACGGTGCGCATGGCGTTCACGATCGCCGGCTCGGAGAACATCTGCCTCGTGAGCGATTCGACCGCCGCGGCCGGGTGCACCTCGGGCGTCCATCGCCTGGGCCGCAGCGAGATCACTGTCATCGATGGTTCCGCCGTCCTCACGGCCACGGGTGCCCTGGCCGGGGGGTCGGGGAGCCTGCTCGACGTCGTGCGGTGTGCTGTCGGGGCCGGGGTCGACGTCGTCGACGCCGTCCGTTCCGCGACGACCGTCCCGGCGAGTGTGCTGGGTCTGGCGGATGAGGTGGGCGCCCTGCGGAGCGGCCTTCGGGCGGACGCCGTGGTGGTGTCGCCCGATCTCGAACTGAAGGGCGTGCTCCGCGGCGGGGAGTGGGTCCGCCCGCTCGAGAGCTGACGCCGCGGCCGGATCCCGAAGGGAGGACTGGCCTACCAGGCGTGGTCAGGGCGCCATCGCTCCGTGCCCGGACGGGGACGACCACGGGTCGTGCAGCTCAGCGCCAGGTACCGACACCGATCACCGGGCCGGCCTCGATCCATGAGGACAACCCCGCGTACACGTCGTACTTCATGGCGAGCTCCAGGGGCTTGCCCTCGTAGGCGAGCTGCACGATGATCGCCCCGGGCTGGATGCGTACGCGCTCGGCTTCCGTGGGCGCCCGCCACCCCTCGACCTCGAGCGAGCTGCGCAGGAACCGGAACCGTGGAAGGGGACTCAGCGAGAGCAGGCTGAGCCATTCGAGGTTCTTGTCCGTATAACGACAAACCCCCACCCGCCAGCCCATGGGAGGGAGGCGGATGGAGGCGTCGAAGGTGCCGAGGGCACGGTTCAGCTGATAGCGGCGGAGGAGGAACGCGGCGATCACCAGCACGAGCAGGCCGAAGACGACCGCAAGGCAGATGAACGTCACACCCAGTGCCTCCATGCGGGAAACCCTAGACGGATTCCGCAGTCACCGAGCCGCCGACCTTGGCGTTGTCCGCCACGATCACCACGCGGTTTGAGTCGACCGAGAAGAAACCGCCGTCCACACCGACCACCAGGCGTTCGCCGCTCACGGGCTCCACCGAGAGGTCACCCGCTTCGAGGATCGCAAGGATCGGCGAATGGCCGGGGAGGATGCCGATCTGGCCATTGGCGGTACGTGCATTGACCATGCGCGCCGCGCCCGACCACACGAAGTGGTCGGCCGCGACGATTTCGACCTGGAGTTCGCCGTTTGTTGCCATCGGCGTTACTTACCGGTCTGCTCTTGGATCTTGGCCCACTGGCGCTCGACATCGTCGAGGCCGCCGACGTTGAAGAACGCCTGCTCCGCGATGTGGTCGAGGTCGCCGTTGCAGATGGCCGAGAAGCCCTCGATGGTGTCCTTGATGGACACCGTGGAGCCCTCGACGCCGGTGAACTGCTTGGCGGTGTAGGTGTTCTGCGACAGGAACTGCTGGATGCGCCGTGCTCGTGCCACGACGACCTTGTCCTCCTCGCTCAGCTCGTCGATACCGAGGATCGCGATGATGTCCTGCAGTTCCTTGTTCTTCTGCAGGATCTGCTTCACGCGCACGGCCGTGTTGTAGTGGTCGTGCCCGATGTACTGCGGGTCCAGGATGCGCGACGTCGACGCGAGCGGGTCCACGGCGGGGTACAGCCCACGGGAAGCGATCTCACGCGAGAGCTCGGTGGTCGCATCGAGGTGCGCGAACGTCGTTGCCGGAGCCGGGTCCGTGTAGTCGTCCGCAGGGACGTAGATCGCCTGCATGGACGTGATCGAGTGACCCTTGGTCGACGTGATGCGCTCCTGCAGGAGGCCCATCTCATCGGCGAGGTTCGGCTGGTAGCCCACGGCCGACGGCATGCGTCCCAGCAGGGTCGACACCTCCGAGCCGGCCTGGGTGAAGCGGAAGATGTTGTCGATGAACAGCAGCACGTCCTGGTTCTGCACATCGCGGAAGTACTCCGCCATGGTCAGGGCCGACAGTGCCACACGGAGCCGCGTTCCCGGTGGCTCGTCCATCTGGCCGAAGACGAGGGCGGTGTCCTTGAGAACGCCCGCCTCCTCCATCTCGACCCAGAGGTCGTTGCCCTCACGGGTGCGCTCGCCCACACCGGCGAAGACGGACGTACCACCGAAGTTACGGGCGACACGCGTGATCATCTCCTGGATGAGGACGGTCTTGCCGACGCCGGCCCCGCCGAACAGGCCGATCTTGCCACCCTTGATGTAGGGGGTGAGGAGGTCGATGACCTTGATACCGGTCTCGAGCATCTCCGTGGAGCCCTCGAGCGAGGCGAAGCTCGGTGCCTTGCGGTGGATGGGCCAGCGCTCGGTGATCTGCAGCTCGGACTCCGCGACGTCGAGCGGCTTGCCCAGGACGTTGAAGATGTGTCCCTTGACGCCGTCGCCGACGGGAACGGAGATGGCCGCCCCCGTGTCCTGGACGACCGTCCCGCGGACGAGTCCGTCGGTGGCCTGCAGCGAGATCGCGCGGACCAGGTTGTCGCCCAGGTGCTGGGAGGTCTCGAACGTGATCAGGCGGGTCTCACCGTTGAGAGTGATCTCGGTGGTGAGGGCGTTGTACATTGCGGGGATTGCGTCGGCCGGGAACTCGACGTCGACAACCGGGCCGATGACACGTGCAATACGGCCGGTGGCGCCGGGGGCAACTGAGTCCGTACCGTGTTCAACAGTCTGGGCAGTCATCTCTCTCACTTCATTTACGTAGATGGCGTGGAACTAAGTCTAACTGTGCACCCGGCGCCTCGAGGGCCCGGATGGGGAAGGGCGTCAGGAGGCGTTCAGCGCATCCGCGCCGGCCACGATCTCCGAGAGTTCCTGGGTGATCTCCGCCTGGCGCGCGGTGTTGCGCAGCCGGGTGTACTTCTTGATGAGCTCGGTCGCGTTGTCGCCGGCGGACTTCATGGCCCGCTGACGTGCGGCGAGCTCACTCGCCGCCGCCTGGAGCATCGCAGCGAAGATGCGGGACTCGATGTATCTCGGCAGGAGTGCGTCGAGAACCTGCTCGGGCTCCGGCTCGTACTCGTAGAGCGGGAGCAGTTCGCCTTCCTGCGATACTTCCTCATCGACGACCTCGAGGGGCAGCAGTCGCATGACAGCGGGTTCCTGCACGACCATCGAACGGAACTTCGTGTAGACGACATGGATCTCGTCCACTCCGCCGTCCTCGTAGTCCCTGAGGAAGGTGGCCAGGAGGTCCTCGCCGATCTCGCGGGCGGTCTCGAACTCGGGAGCGTCGGTGCCGCCCGTCCAGACCTTCTCGTAGTCGCGGCCGCGGAAGTCGAAGTACACCTGGGCCTTGCGACCCACCAGGAACGCCTGGATCTCCTTGCCCTCTGAACGGAGCGTCTCGAAGAGACCCTCCGCCTGCTTCAGCGCACTGGCCGAGTAGGACCCGGCGAGGCCGCGGTCGGAGGTCATCACGAGGACGGCCGCGCGGCGGACCTCACCGTGCTCCGTGGTGAGCGGGTGGTCGATTTCAGACTGCGACGACACGGCCGAGACGGCACGTGTGATCGCATTGGCATACGGCAGGGCCGCGGCGACACGAGTACGTGCCTTGCCGATGCGAGAAGTCGCGATCAGCTCCATCGCCTTGAAGATCTTCCGCGTCGACGTGGTCGAGGCGATCTTCTGGCGGTAGACCCGGATCTGGGCTCCCATTCTTGTCCTTTCCTTCGCTCCACGTGGGAAGCGATCAGGCCAGGGCACTGCAGGCCGGAGGGTTTTCCCCTCCCGGCTACAGGTCCTCTAGCGCTTCTGCCTGACGATCTTTTCCTGCTCGACCGAATCGGCGTCGATCGCTTCGTGCTCCTCGCGGCCGGCACCGAAGCCGTCGGCCCCGGCACCGAAGAAGCCCTGCTTGAAGCTTGTGATCTGCGTCTTCAGCTCGTCGGCGGTCGAGTCCTCCAGCTTGCCCGTCTGGGCAAGGGTGGTGAGGATCTGGGACTTGTGCCCCAGGTGCTCGAGGAACTCGGTCTCGAAGCGGTTGATGTCCTCGACCGGCACGTCGTCCAGGTAACCGTTCGTTCCGGCCCAGATGGACACGACCTGCTGCTCGACCGGCATGGGCGAGTACTGCCCCTGCTTGAGCAGCTCCATGAGGCGTGCACCACGGGTCAGCTGCTGGCGGGATGCCGCGTCGAGGTCCGAGGCGAACATCGCGAATGCCTGCATGTCGCGGTACTGGGCGAGGTCCAGCTTCAACGTGCCCGAGACCTTCTTCATCGACTTCACCTGTGCGGCGCCGCCGACACGGGACACCGATACACCGACATCCACCGCGGGGCGCTGGTTGGCGTTGAACAGGTCCGACTGCAGGAAGATCTGTCCGTCGGTGATCGAGATGACGTTCGTCGGGATGTACGCCGAGACGTCGTTCGCCTTGGTCTCGATGAGGGGAAGACCCGTCATCGATCCCGCACCGAGCTCGTCGGAGAGCTTTGCACAGCGCTCGAGGAGACGGGAGTGCAGGTAGAACACGTCGCCCGGGTAGGCTTCGCGTCCCGGCGGGCGCCGCAGCAGCAGGGAGACCGCGCGGTAGGCCTCTGCCTGCTTCGAGAGGTCGTCGAACACGATGAGGACGTGCTTGCCGCCGTACATCCAGTGCTGCCCGATGGCGGAGCCGGCGTAGGGGGCCAGGTACTTGAAGCCCGCGGGGTCGGAGGCGGGAGACGCGACGATGGTCGTGTACTCCAGGGCGCCCTTGTCCTCGAGGGTCTGGCGGACGGCCGCGATGGTCGACGCCTTCTGTCCGATGGCCACGTAGATGCAGCGCACCTGCTTGTTCACGTCACCCGAAGCCCAGTTGGCCTTCTGATTGATGATGGTGTCCACGGCGATGGCCGTCTTGCCGGTCTGTCGGTCACCGATGATCAGCTGACGCTGACCGCGACCGATCGGGATCATCGCGTCGATCGCCTTCAGCCCGGTTTGCATGGGCTCGTGCACCGACTTGCGCTGCGTGACGCCGGGAGCCTGGGTCTCAAGGGCACGGCGGCCCTCGGACACGATCTCGCCGAGGTCGTCGATGGGCTGACCCAGGGGGTCGACCACGCGGCCGAGGAAGGCGTCGCCGACGGGTACCGAGAGGATCTCGCCCGTGCGGTGGACTTCCTGGCCTTCTTCGATCCCGTTGTAGTCACCGAGGACCACGACACCGATCTCGCGGGTGTCGAGGTTCTGGGCGAGTCCGAGCGTGCCGTCCTCGAAGCGCAGCAGTTCGTTGGCCATGACGGAGGGAAGACCCTCCACACGGGCAATGCCATCGCTGGCGGTGGTCACGCGGCCGACTTCGACACGCTCCGCGTTCCCGGGCTCGTAGGACGCCGCAAAGTCGTTCAACGCACTACGAACGTCTTCGGCGTTGATGGTCAATTCGGCCATCTCAGTCCCTGCTCTCCTGTGTTGTTGGTCCCCGTGGATGCTTGGCGACCGGTGTGGAATTCTTATGGGTTGAACCCGGCCGGAAGCCGGGCTTTCGCCTATCCCGCCAGCTGGCGGCGGAGTTCGGACAGGCGCGTGATGACGGTCGAATCGACCATCTCGTCCCCGATGCTGACACGCACTCCACCGATGAGCGAAGGGTCGACCTTGACGTTGACCTTCAGCTCGCGGCGGTACATGGCGTTCAGTCCCGACTCGAGCCGTTCGAGCTGGCTCGCCGTCAACGGACGGGTGACGCTGACGTTGGCGATCCAGCGCTGCTGGCGTGCAGCAACCAGGTCGAGGAACCGCTCGACGAGGGCCGCGGGCTTGAGTCCGCGTGGTGCCCGGACTGCCTGCTCGATGAGGAGCCTGCCTGCCGGACCCGCCTCGGGAACGAGTTTCAGCCCGAGTGCGACCCGGGATTCCGGGGTCGCCTGTGCTTCCGACAGTGCCCTCTGGAGGGCATGGTTCGAAGCGACCACCTGGACGAACGAGTACAGCTCCTTCTCGAGCTGCTCAAGGCCCTCCACGCCGCTGCCCTGCTCCGCCACCGAGATGACCACGGTGGCCGCAAGGGTCTCCAGGGCATCGCCGATATCGCGGGCATTGGCCCAACGCTCGTTGACGAGGTCCCTGACGATGCCGGCCGCTTCCGACGAGACGCGGCCGGCGATCAGCTGATCGACGAGCACGCCCTTGTCCTTGCCGGTCCGCGAGGGATCCGTCAGGGCACGTCGGAGACCTGCATTGCTGTCGAGGATCGCCAGGACCCCGAAGAGGTCCTGCGCCAGGGCCAGGGTCGCGCCCGGCAGTCGGGCCTCGAGTCCTTCACGGACCGTCGCCAGGGAGAGGCTCGATACTCCTGCCATTACTTCGTAGCACCTGCGCTCTGCGACGAAGTCTCCAGATCGGCGAGGAAGCGGTCGACGACGCGCGAGGAACGTGCGTCATCAGCGAGTGACTCGCCGACGATGCGGCCCGCCAGGTCGGTCGCCAGGGTGCCGACCTCGGCACGGAGCGAGACCACGGCGGCCTGGCGCTCTGCTTCGATCTGCACGTGGGCCTGCTCGGTGATGCGGGCCGATTCGGCCGCAGCCTTCTCCTTCAGGTCCGCGAGGATCTGCGCGCCTTCGGCACGTGCTTCCTCACGAATGCGGTTCGCCTCGGTGCGAGCATCCACAAGCTGCTGCTTGTACTCGTCGAGTGCCGCGTTCGCCTCTGCCTGCGCCTTCTCGGCCTTGGCGATACCGCCTTCGATCGCCTCGGTGCGCTCTGCGAAGGTCTTCTCGAACGCCGGCATGACGTACTTGAAGACGATGAACAGCAGGACGGCGAAGCCGACAACGGTCACCAGCAGTTCCCATAGGTTCGGGATCAGAGGGTTGGAGCCCTCTTCTGCCGCCATAATCGCTGCGTTAAGCATATTTCACCCGTCTTTCTTCAACTGGTCTTCGGTCGTTCCGGACGGCTGGATCAGGCGCCGATGACGAAGGCGAAGACCAGACCCAGGATCGCGAGGGCTTCGGTCAGCGCCAGGCCGAGGAAGGCGATGGGCTGGAGGACACGCTGTGCCTCAGGCTGGCGAGCTACGCCATTGATGTAGGCCGCGAAGACGAGACCCACACCGATACCACCGCCGATTGCGGAGAGACCGTATCCAACGAGGTTGAGGCTACCCTGTACTTCCATTGTGTTCCTTTCAAGATGCCGCCTTGGTGCGACAGGTTGTTTGGGATCATCCCCGACGGGGAAGACTGTGTGAATCAGTGGGCGTCGGCGTGCAGAGCGCCTTCGATGTAGATCGCGGCGAGCAGCGTGAAGACGTAGGCCTGGAGGACCATGATCAGCGCTTCCAGCATGTACATCGCGACCGATCCGGCGAGCACGAGCACGCTCGTGCCCTGCAGGAGGATGTTGCCCGTCATCACCATGTACTCGATGGCGGATCCTGCCAGCGTCACGATCAGGTGACCGGCGAGCATCGTCGCGAAGAGTCGCAGCGAGTGGGTCACCGGACGGACGATGAAGTTCGAGATGATCTCGATCGGCACCACGATCAGGAGGATGTACCAGGGCACTCCGGACGGGACGACGGCCAGCTTGAAGTAGCGGATGCCGTGCCTCTTGAGGCCGATACCGACCCAGAGGAAGAAGAAGATGGCGGCGATGCCGTAGGCGCTCCCCGGGTGGGAGAACGTCGGCAGCTGCAGGAACGGGATGGCCCCGAAGATGTTGTTCACCAGCACGAAGAAGAAGGCGGTGAAGAGCCAGGGGACGTACTTCAGGAATTCCTTGCCACCGATGATGTCCTTGCCGATGGAGTTCCGGACGAACCCGTACGCGGACTCCCCCAGGAACTGCAGCTTGCCGGGTACCAGTTTGTTGCGCCTGGAGGCGACGAGGAAGAATGCGGCGATGAGGACCACCGAGAGGATGGTCAGCAGCATCTGCTTCCCGAACCCGCCCTCGAGGAGGACGCCGTACTCTCCGCCCCAGGGGAGGATGTCCCGGTAGTGGGTGTCATCGATAGTCGGGGCTACGAATCCCTCTTCGGTAGTTGCGGCCGGGAGCGCAAGCGCGATCAACGCGTTTCCTCTCTGCAGTGTCCATCGTTGGGCAAGATCTGTTCGGCCGCAGCGTGACTGGTCCGATTCGTTGAGTTATGGGGATTCACTCGGGTGCAACCTCGTCACCGTCGGTGCTCCGCGCCCCGTCGTGCGGATGCGGTGTGTGGTTCCGAGTGAGGTTGTGCATGTGGGAGAGATAGAAACCCCCTGCTGCACCCAAGAACGCTCCCGCCAGCACCAACCAGCGCGTGTCGAGGAGATTATCCAGCCCCCAGCCTATCAAACTCCACACCAGGATCCCGCCAATGATGTAGCTGAAGACCGCCATGCCCGCGTTGTAGCCGCCGTTGGAAAACCGCGCGTCGTCGGGCTGGGCGGGACGGCCGGAGGAGCCTCGGGGTGCCGGTGCGGTGCCCGTCATGTCAGTGTCCTTCCGGTCGGTCGGGCGACGCGCCGGCTGGTTCGACGGCGTCGTCGTACAGGGGTGTCCTGAGCTTCGCGAATGCCATCACCTCGGCGATCTGCCAGGCGATCACTGTGGCGAGGGCGCCTGCGAAGAACCAGGTGCGGTCGAGCCAGCCGGGCGTCCCCAGGACGAACAGGACGGCGGCGAAGCCGACCACCTTGATCGCGTAGGTCACCGCGAAGAGTCCGAGGGCCCCGGACGGATTCGTCCTGCCGGCATAGTGCCCGATCAGGAGGCTGATACCGAAGAATGCGATGACGAGGCCCGCGCCGAACAGGACGCTCAGGCCGGCGGCCGGTGAGGTCACCAGGGCGGCGGCGACGGCGAGCACGGCGGCGATCCCTCCGCCCGTCGCGGAACTCCTGGCGAGGATCCGCAGCCAGGGGGACGCGGTGGCGCCGGACACCGTCACGCGGTTCGGGTGATCGGCTCCGTTGGCCGGGTTCTCCGGTCGTGGCACGTACTGTCCGCTCTGTCGGGTGCACCTTCCGGCGCCCTGCTCGTCCTCCGGCGACGGCGTCGGGAGGGCTGTGGCCGGCGCGAAGGACGGCGTCCTCGTGCCCGGCGCCTGAAATCCTACAGCACGGCGGAGACGGGGCGCGGCTGCTCAGGCACCGATGGCCGACGTCCGACGTGCGAGGGCGCGGAAGATCCGCGGTGAGTACAGGTACAGTGCGACGACGGCGGCGGCGAACAGCGACGTCGGTACCGCGAGCGGCGCCTCCGCCGTGGCGAGCACGAAGCCTGCGGCTCCCGTCAGCACCGAGAGGATGCTGACGAAGACCGACACCTGCACATGGCTGAGTCCGGTGTCGGTGAGCCGCTGGTACACGTGCTGACGGTGGGCGGCGGACAGTCTCTCCCCCCGCCGGGCACGCCGCAGGAACGTGGTGAAGGTGTCCGCGAGGTAGATCAGGACCGGCGAGAGGAGGTACTCGAGGTACACCCCGGCCAGGAGGCCCGTGACGGCGATAGCCGCCACGGACGCGCCCAGCAGGTAGCTTCCGACGTCACCGAGGAAGACGAATCCCCTGCCGAGGTTCCACGGGAGGAATCCCGCGAAGGCGGCCGCCAGGACGAGCCCGGCGACGGTCAGCCAAGTCTGGTCGCTCAGCACCCCGGCGAAGGAGTACGAGAGGCCGACGACGACACCGTGCAGCCCGGAGATGCCGTTGATGCCGTCCATGAAATTTGCCGCGTTGATGTAGGTCGCGACCGCGATGGCCCCGATCGGGATCCACCAGTAGCTGCTGTCGTCGATCGTCGTCGCGAGCGCCGCGGTCCCGGCGGCCCCGATGAGGAGTTGGGCCGACGCGCGGACCCGGATGGACAGCCCGCGGAAGTCCTCGATCCAGCCCAGCGTGGCGGCCGCACCGACCATGCCGATGATGACCAGGATCAGGGACCGGTCCACGGCGACGAGGCCTGTCACGAGGGAGAGCGCGAGTGCACCGAGGATCGCCACCGCGACGGCGACGCCCATGCCACGTATCACGACGGTGCTGTGCGATGACCGGTCGTTGGGAATGTCGATGACCCCGAGGCGCTCGAGCACGGGCTTGACGACGAACGGGAGCACGAGCGACAGCCCGAGCGCGCTCAGTGCCACGACGACCAGGAGCGGACTCACGGTGCGGATCCGATACTGCGCTGGACCTGACCGAATCCGCCCTCCGACTTCCACTCCTGCAGGCTCAGCCGCTGGGGATCCAGCGGTGCTACCGCGGTGTGGGAGATCTTCGGGTGGAGCGGGCGGGAGTCGTTCTCGCCGGCCCCCATGAGGTCCTCGTGCATCTTCTCGCCGGGCCGCAGCCCGGTGAACACGATGTCGATGTCCTTGCCCGACATGGCGATCATGCGCTGCGCGACGTCGAGGATCCTCACCGGCTCACCCATGTCGAGGATCAGCACCTCGCCTCCCCTGCCGATAGCGCCCGCCTGCACCACGAGCTGGCAGGCCTCCGGGATGGTCATGAAGAACCGGGTGACTTCGGGGTCCGTGACGGTGATCGGACCGCCGTTGCGGATCTGCTCGGTGAACAGCGGCAGCATGGAGCCGCGGCTGCCGATGACGTTCCCGAAGCGCACGGACACGTACTTCTGGCCCGTGCGCTCCGCATGCCACGAGGTGAGCTTCTCGGCGACGCGCTTGGAGTGGCCGAGCACGCTCGTGGGGTCGGCGGCCTTGTCCGTCGAGATGTTGACGAAGTTGGTGACCCCGACGACGGAGGAAGCCCTGAGGACGTTGAGGGAACCCTGCACGTTCGTCTTCCAGGCCTCCTCGGGGTACTGCTCGAGGAGCGAGACGTGCTTGAGGGCTGCGGCATGGAAGACCACCTGGGGCCTGCGGTCCTCGAAGATGTCCAGCAGGGCGTCGGCGTCGCGGATGTCGGCGAGCACGGTGTCCCTCCCGGTCAGCAGACCGCGTCCCGTCAGCGAGATCTGCGTGGACTGCAGACCTGTCTCGTCGCGGTCCAGCATGATCAGCTCGGCCGGCGCGAAGCCGGCGAGCTGCCGGCACAGTTCCGATCCGATCGAACCGCCCGCGCCGGTGACCAGCACCCGCTTGCCCGTGATGTATCCCGCTACTTCGTCCGGGTGGATGTCGACGGGACGGCGCCCGATGAGGTCCTCGACGGCCACCTCCCGGAAGTCGGCCATGCCTGCGCCCGCGGCGCCGAGCATGTCCCGCAGGGGAGGCAGCACGAGCACCTTGATGCCGAGGCCCGCCACCAGGTCCGAGACCCGCCGGACCTGCACCGCCTCCACGTCCGCGAAGGCGATGACGAGGACGGAGGCCTGCGTCCTGGCGGCAATCTCCCGGAGGTCGTCGACCGGTCCAAGGACAGGCACGGACGCCACGCGGAGGTGCTTCTTGGCGGGATCGTCGTCGATCAGGCCGACCGGGAAGTAGGGCGATTCCGGGTCCTGCATCATGCGGCCCACGAGCGACTTGCCCAGGAAACCCGCACCGTAGATGAGGGTGCGCTGGGCGTCCTCCCCCGGCTTCGCCTTGCTCTCGACGTACATCCTCTTGAGATAGCGCGTCGCCGCGAGGAACATGCAGGCGAAGGGGAAAGCGATGATCCCGATGCTGCGCGGCACTTCGATCACGGTGAACAGGGCCACGCTGACGAGGACCAGGATGACGGCGACGAGGACGGCGACGACGACCAGCAGCTTCGCCTCATGGAAACTGCCGAAGCTGTATCTGCCGCGATAGAGGGCGAAGCTCAACCCGACCGCCAGCTGGGCGACGACCGCCACCGCGCAGAAGACCGCGACGCCCGTCACATTCACTTCCTTGACGAGCAGTTCGTAGCGCAGGATCAGCGCGAGCAGGATGGCGACGATCCAGGCTGCCGCATCCAGGAGGTACTGCGACCAGAGCCAGATCGCCGGCTTGTCGCCGGAGGAGGACCCGGCGGCCGAACCTGCGGGTGTCCGGGAGGAGGCCCGGTCTTCGGTGAGTCCCATGATTCCTAACGGTGTTCCACAGGCTGTCCTGCACCGGCCGGACGAGCCCGGAGCGGCGGGAAGCTGCCGCGGCGGTGCCGGGACCGGTCCGCCAGGGGCTGGAGAGCGGTGTAATAGACTGCTTCTACCCGAGAATACTAACTGCACCACGGTCGCCAGACCCGTTGCGCACTGTCCTGGCGCGGCCCGGAAGGAACACGTTGCACGTCCCCGCCGCTGCTTCCCCTCGTGTCTTCATCGTGATCACGACCTTCAACCGTGCCGAGTACCTCCGGGAACTGCTCGACTCGATCAGCGGACTCCAGCCCGCCCCGGCCGGCGTCGTCGTCGTGGACAACGCCAGCACGGACGGCACGGCGGAGGTGCTCGGGAGCCTCGGGCTTTCGGTCCCCGTCGTCGTCGAACGCCTTCCGGTGAACGTGGGCGGAGCGGGTGGATTCGCGGCGGGTATCGCGCGCGCCCTCGCCGAAGGCGCGGACTGGCTGTGGCTGATGGACGACGACGTCGTCGTGCTGCCGGATGCGCTGGCCGCCTTCACACCGTGGATGTCCCGCTACTCCTGCATCCACGGCAGGCGCTACGACCACGCAGGAGAACCGTTCTTCTGGCAGCACCTGCTCAACGAGACCATCGGGGTGCACCTGCCGGTCCGGGGGAACGTGTTCGCCACGTCGCCCGTGTTCCATACCAACGTGGGGTGCTTCGAGGGCATGCTGGTCGCAGCCGACGTCGTCCGCGAGATCGGCCTGCCCGATGCGCGGTTCTTCCTCAACGGTGACGACACCACCTACGGCTGGCTCATCTCCCAGCACTACCCCGTGGCCTACGTCGACGCATTCGTCCTGCGGAAGACCCGCGCCCAGCGGCAGGTGGACCTCGGCGTGCGCCACCTCAACGACTCGAGCGACCTGTCGCGCTTCTGCGGGATGCGCAACCGGGGACACCTGGCTCGCTACCTCGGCCTCCACGGACGCTTCAACCGCGTCGGGTTCGGTGTCGGCACCCTCCTCTCTGCCGGGAAGGAGATCCTGCGGCTGGTCGCGGTCGAGCACTCCGTGTCCGGTGCCGGAGCGGTCTGGCGGGGCTGGCGGGCGGCGCGGGTGATCCTCCGCGACCCCGACTGGCAGCCCGAACCGCCCCTGCTGGCGAGCCCTCCGGCGGGCGCTGCGTGAGCTGGCTGATCCTGGGCGGGTCCGGCTTCGTCGGATCGGCGGTGCTCATGGCCCTGCAGCGGGCCGGTATCGAAGCGGAAGCCCTTGCTGCGCCACGCCTCGTCACGGGAGCCCGGACGCCGGCCTCGCTTCTCGAGGCGGCCGGCAGCACCGACCTTACGGATCTGGCCTCCGACATCCGGGGCCACGACGTCGTCGTCAACGCCGCCGGCCTGGCCACCCCCGCCGCGGCCGACAGTGAGGACCTGCTCGGCGCGAACGCGCTGCTTCCCGCCGTCGTCGCGCGTGCCGCATCGGCAGCAGGAGCCCGCCGCTTCCTCCAGCTCAGCAGTGCGGCGGTCCAGGGCAGGACTCCCGTGCTCGACGAGACGGACACCGTGAGCCCCTTCTCCGCGTATTCACGCAGCAAGGCGCTGGGTGAGCAGGCGCTCGCCCTCGTGTCGGAACGCGAACCGGCCCTGTCGGTCGTGACGCTCAGAGCAACGTCGGTGCAGGGCCGCGGCAGACCGACGACGGCGGCGCTGGCGCGACTGGCCCGCTCCCCACTCGCCTCGGTGGCGTCCCCCGGAACCGCCCGCTCCCCCATCACCTCGGTGGAGGCGCTCGCCGATCTGGTCCTCGCCGTCGGCCTGCACGACGGACCGGTCCGGCCGAGAGTACTCCAGCCCTGGGAGGGGCTCACCGTGCGCGGGGTCCTCGAAGCTGCCGGCGGCCGTCCGCTCGTGCTGCCTGCGGGCCTGTGCCGGCTCGCCGTGAGGAGCGGCTATGCGGCATCGGCCCTGCTGCGCGGCCGCCTCGACGGCCACGTCCGTCGCGTGGAACTTCTGTGGTTCGGCCAGGACCAGGTGCCGGGCTGGGCGGCGGACCACGGTCTCGTCCCGGCGCCCCGGGTGCGGGCCGTCCTCGCTCCCGAAGGCACAGCCACCTAGGGCCGTTCCGCCCCTCCGCCCCTCCGCGCGTCCAGGGCGATCCACGAACAGGAACCAGGACGGCCCCGAGGTGCGTCAGGTGTCCGACGCCGGCTCGTCAGCGTTCCCTGCTGCGGTGTCGACGTCGGCCTGGTCCTCGGCAGGACCTCCCCTGGCACCGTCGATCCCCACGATGTCCGGCACCACCTCGCGGAGGCGATCCAGGGACACCGTGCCCTGTCGGACGACGCGCAGCGTCCCGCCGGTCGCGTCGACGATGGTGGATCCGGTACCGTCCGCGGCGGTCCGCGGTCCGTCGTCGAGGTAGACGGCGACCGACTCCGCGAGCTGGGCCGCCGCGTCG
>WNZI01000016.1 GCA_009728235.1 Vibrio cholerae
GTCGCGGACCCGGCGGTGCACCCAACAGCCCCAGCGGAGCCCCCGCCGGCGGCGGTTTCGGCAAGGGCGCCGCGGACGCGGCGGCACGGCCGGTGCTTTCGGCAAGGGCGGAGCCGGTCGCGGCAAGCAGCGCAAGTCGAAGCGCGCGAAGCGGCAGGAACTCGAGCAGATGTCGGCTCCTTCGCTGGGTGGCGTGAGCGTACCCCGCGGAGACGGCAACACCGTCGTCACCATGCGCCGTGGCTCGTCCATCACGGACTTCGCCGACAAGATCGAGGCGAACCCGGCAGCACTCGTGACGGTGCTCTTCCACCTCGGCGAGATGGCCACGGCCACCCAGTCGCTGGACGAGGACACGTTCGAGGTGCTCGGCACCGAGCTCGGCTACAAGATCCAGGTGGTCTCGCCCGAGGACGAGGAGCGCGAACTCCTCAGCAGCTTCGACATCGACTTCGATGCCGAGCTGGAAGCCGAAGGTGACGACGACCTCGAGGCCCGTCCTCCGGTCGTCACCGTCATGGGCCACGTCGACCACGGTAAGACGCGTCTCCTGGATGCCGTCCGGAACACCAAGGTCGTCGAGGGCGAGCACGGCGGCATCACCCAGCACATCGGTGCCTACCAGATCCAGCACGTCCACGAGGACACCACGCGCGCCATCACCTTCATCGACACCCCCGGTCACGAGGCGTTCACCGCCATGCGTGCCCGTGGTGCGAAGGTCACGGACATCGCCGTGCTCGTGGTCGCTGCCGATGACGGCGTGATGCCGCAGACCGTCGAGGCGCTGAACCACGCCCAGGCGGCCAACGTGCCGATCGTCGTCGCCGTCAACAAGATGGACAAGGAAGGCGCCAACCCGGACAAGGTCAAGGGCCAGCTCACCGAGTACGGCCTGGTACCCGAGGAATACGGTGGCGACACCATGTTCGTCCACGTGTCGGCGCTCAGGGGCGAAGGCATCGACGAGCTTCTCGAGGCCGTCCTGCTCACGGCGGACGCCGCGCTGGACATGCGGGCCAACCCGAACAAGGACGCGCGCGGTATCGCGATCGAAGCGAACCTCGACAAGGGACGCGGAGCTGTCGCGACGGTCCTGGTGCAGTCGGGAACGCTGAAGGTCGGCGACACCATCGTGGCAGGTACGGCCCACGGCCGTGTCCGAGCCATGTTCGACGAGAACGGCGACGTCATCACCGAGGCCGGGCCGTCGCGACCGGTCCAGGTACTGGGTCTGTCGAACGTCCCGCGCGCCGGTGACACGTTCTTCGTGACGGAGGACGAGCGCACCGGCCGCCAGATCGCCGGAAAGCGCGAAGCAGCGGATCGCAATGCGGCCCTGGCCAAGCGCCGCAAGCGCATCAGCCTCGAGGACTTCGATCAGGCTGTCGCGGACGGCAAGGTCGACACCCTCAACCTCATCCTCAAGGGTGACGTGTCCGGTGCCGTCGAGGCACTCGAGGACTCGCTGCTCAAGATCGATGTCGGTGAAGGCGTGCAGCTGCGCGTCATCCACCGCGGTGTGGGTGCGATCACGCAGAACGACGTCAACCTGGCCACGGTCGACAACGCGATCATCATCGGGTTCAACGTCAAGCCGGCCGAACGCGTTGCCGACCTCGCCGAGCGCGAAGGCGTCGACATGCGCTTCTACTCCGTCATCTACGGGGCCATCGATGACATCGAGCTCGCCCTCAAGGGCATGCTCAAGCCGGAGTACGAGGAGGTGCAGCTCGGAACCGCAGAGGTCCGCGAGGTGTTCCGTTCCTCGAAGTTCGGCAACATCGCGGGTTCGATCGTCCGGACGGGCGTCATCCGACGCAACACGAGGGCACGCGTCCTGCGCGACGGCAAGGTCATCGGGGACAACCTCTCCGTGGACTCGCTCAAGCGCTTCAAGGACGACGCAACCGAGGTCCGCACGGACTTCGAGTGCGGTATCGGCCTCGGCTCGTTCAATGACGTCAAGGAAGGCGACACCATCGAGACCTTCGAGATGCGGGAGAAGCCCCGCGTCTAGCAGGTAGGTCAGCCACAGGCGCTCCGGGTTCCCGGAGCGCCTGTGGCCGTCGCACCCCGGAGCCTCCTGACAGGGGTTCCCCACATCCGCTTCAGTAGGAGTATCAGCAATGGCAGATCCGGCACGCGCCGCGCGGCTCGCGCAGCGCATCAAAGTCATCGTCGCCGAGGCGCTCCGGCGTCGTGTGAAGGACCCCCGGCTCGAAGCCGTGACCATCACGGACGCCCGCGTCACCAACGACCTCCAGCACGCAACGCTGTGCTACACGGTGCTGGGTGACCCCGAGGAGCAGCAGGCCACCCGGATGGCCCTCGAATCCGCACGTGGAGTGCTGCGTTCCGAGGTGGGCAAGAACATCACCGCCCGGCTGACCCCGACGCTCGAGTTCGTGCCCGACGAGGTGCCGGTCAACGCGAGCCACCTCGAGGAGTTGCTCCAGAAGGCCCGCGAGCGCGACGCCGAAGTTGCAGCGATCGCACAGGGAGCCGCTTTCGCAGGCGACGCGGATCCGTACCGCACCTCGGACGACGACGAGGCCGGACGCTAGTCCTCCCCGTACCCGTACCGCTTCGGAAAGGCAGCCGATCACCAGGTCGGCTGCCTTCCGTGTTCTCCGGATCGACCGCTCAGCGGCAGGCGTCAGGGTGCCTCGGTGCCGCCGTCGTCAGTCCCGGTCAGGGTCGCTGCGGTGCGGGAAGCCGGGAGAGACCTTCGACGAGCTCGTCGGTCCTCCCACAGAGCGCGATCCGCACCCAGCCCTCGCCCATTGCTCCGAAAGCGGTGCCGGGAGCGAGGGCTACACCCCGCTCGGCGAGGAAGCGGCGCGACCACGACCGTACGTCCCCGTCCGTGGCGTGGGAGAGGTCGGCCCACAGGTAGAACGCTCCACTGGCGTCGAGGTAGTCGATGCCCAGTCCGTCGAGGACAGCGGTCGCCGCGTCCCGGTTCGAGCGGTAGTGCGTCAGCGCCGTCGTGACGTAGTCCTGCGGGCCGGTCAGCGCGGCGAGTCCCGCATACTGCGAGGGCGCGGAGACGCACGACACCGTGGCCTCCATGACGTTGCTGAGGAGTGCCTCCATGCCCGGCGGCGTGATGAGCGCACCGATCCGAAGTCCGGTCAGGCCGTACGTCTTGGACAGCGTCAGGGACGTGATGACGCGAGCTTCCCCCGCTTCGACGACAGCCTCGGGTCCGCCGGCGTCGAAGCGCGCCGGGCTGACGTGCGGCACGTCGTAGGTGAAGGCTTCGTAGCATTCGTCGGACACGATCCAGAGGTCGTGCTCGTGCGCGAACCGGACGAGGTCGCGCGTGAGGCCGTGATCGAACACCGATCCCAGGGGATTCGACGGTGAGTTGAGCATCAACACCTTCGTCCGTCCGGTCAGCAGCCGCTCCAGGTCATCGAGGCGTGGCTGAAAACCGTGAGCGGGTACCAGGGGATACGGCACCGGCACCGCGCCCAGCAGACCGACCGTCATCGCGAAGGTGGGGTACCCCGGGTCCGGGACCAGGACCTCGTCGCCTGCGCCGAGCAGCGTGCTGAGCGCCAGATGGAGGCCCTGCTGCGCCCCCGCGACGACGAAGACGCGCGAGGCGTCGTCGCCGACGCCGGAGAGTCGCGCGAAGCGCTCGGAGAAGGCGGCCCTCAGCGGGGCGATCCCCGCATTCGGCGTGTAGTTCGTGTCGTCCCTGTCGAGCGCCGCCATCGAGGCCTCGAGCACGTGGCGCGCGACGGGGAAGGCCGGTTCGCCGATGCTCAGGACGATGGAATCCGGGGTGGCCCACGCCGCCTGGGTGATCTCGCGGATCTGGTTGACCGGCACGTTGACCACATGGGCTGGGGCAGAGGGCATACGGAGGATGGTATCGCGGGCAGGGCGGAAGGACGGAGAGCCGCGGCCCATATACTGGGAGGCGTGAATTCCGGGCAGGTCCACTCAGGGCTGATCATCGTGGACAAGCCTCAGGGCTGGACGAGTCATGACGTCGTGGGCCGGCTGCGCCGCCTTGCCGGCACGCGGAAGGTCGGTCATGCAGGCACCCTCGACCCGATGGCCACCGGGGTGCTCGTCGTGGGCATCAACCGGGCGACGCGGTTGCTGACCTTCATCGTCGGCACGTCGAAGACCTACACCGCCACCATCAGGCTCGGGCAGTCCACCCTGACCGACGACGCCGAGGGTGAGGTCACCGGCGGCAGTATCGCCGCAGCGGTCACCGAGGACGACATCCGCAGCGCTGTCGCCGTGCTGACCGGGAACATCCAGCAGGTACCCAGCAGCGTCAGCGCCATCAAGGTCAAGGGCGAGCGATCCTACGCGCGGGTACGCTCCGGCGAGGACGTGACCCTTCCCGCCCGACCCGTCACCGTCCATCGGTTCGATGTCCACGCCATCCGCCGCGTGAGCAACGGAAGGCTCCAGGACGTCGACGTCACGGTCTCCTGCAGTTCCGGAACGTACATCCGGGCGCTTGCGCGAGACCTCGGAGCTGCACTCGGGGTCGGCGGGCACCTCACAGCGCTGCGCCGGACCCAGGTCGGTCCGTACTCCATCGACCAGGCGCGCACTCTGGAGGAACTAGCGGAGGACCTGGATGTCCTCTCCCTCGACGACGCCGGGAGGGCACTGTTCCCGGTGAGGGAGCTCAGCGTGACAGAGACCGCGGATGTCTCGCACGGCCGCAGGATCGAGCCGAGCGACGGGCCGGACGAACCCGTGGCGGCCTTCGCGCCCGACGGCACCCTCGTGGCCCTGCTCGAGAACCGTGGCGGCGCAGCACGAACCGTCCTGGTCTTCGCGCCCGGGGGGAAGGAGTAGCAATGGACCCGTTCTTCCTCGTCGGCACGCTCGTGTGTGCCGTGTCCGCCCTCCTCTGCATCGGGGCCGCGCTGCTGCGCCAGCCACCCAACGACATCACCATCCTCTCCATCGCGGCCGTCGAGCTCTTCCTGCTGGCCTACGCCGTCGGTGCAGTGATCCGCCAGCTCGCAGGCGAACCGGTTCTCGGTGAGGCCTGGGAGTTCTGGGGCTACCTCCTCACGGCGCTGCTCGTCCCGGTCGGGGCATTCTGGTGGGCGATCCTCGAGAAGACGCGCTGGAGCAACTTCGTGCTGGCCGCGGCGGGGCTGACGATCTTCGTCATGCTCTTTCGCATGGAGCAGATCTGGGACGGGGTGGCAGGGCTGTGACCGGCGTACGGGGCGAGGACGAAGCGAACGAGCGGCCGGCGGACCGATCGGACGACACAGGCGCGCGACGCGGTGCCCGAAATGGCTCGAGTCGCGGGTCCGGTGGGGGAGGGACGAGCCGGGCGACAGGCCCCGGCCGGCTGCTGATCGCGGTCTACGGGGTGTTCGCACTCGCCGCCACGGCGCGCGCAGGCTTCCAGATCGCCACCAAGTTCGGTGAGGCACCCATCGCCTACCTGCTCTCGGCCGTCGCGGCCGTGGTGTACATCGTGGCGACGGTGTCCCTCGCGCGACCGGGCGCCCGGGCCTACCGGGTGTCCCTGGTGGCGGTTATCACCGAACTCGTGGGAGTGGTCGCCGTGGGCTTCCTGAGCATCTTCGATGCCGAGGCCTTCCCGAGCGAGACCGTCTGGTCCGCATTCGGCCGAGGTTACGGGTTCGTCCCCCTTCTCCTGCCGATTCTCGGATTGCTCTGGCTGCGGAGGAACCGGCCGATCGGGGCTGCGGGCGACCGACCGGTCGCATAGGCCCCGACGGGTCCGGATCCCGATGCTGCAGCGGTGCAGGGAAATCGGCCCCCGCGTGCCCCACGCCCCGTGAGAGTATGGCGCTAGATCACCTATCCAGCGCCAGGAGCACCACATGACCAGCAACAGCCCCGAATCCGACAACTCGTTCCCGGCGCGGACCGGCCGGCCCTCGGGCTCCGATCCGACCCGCCCCGGCGCGGCTTCCGGAGTGGCAGGACCGGGAACCACGCCAGGGGTCTCCTCGCGTGACACGGGACAGGCGGCGTCGCAGCGCCCGGGAGGAACCACCGCGGGTGATTCCGCGTCCGGCGCAAGCAAGGGTGCTCCCGCCGTAGCCAAGGGCACGACCACCGGCAAGGCCAAGGGTAGGAAACCAGGCAAGTCCGCGACGCAGGGCGGGGACTGGAACGTGTTCCGCACCGTCGTGGTCCTGGTCGGTGTCGTCATCGCCGGGTTCGGCGCCTACTACCTCATCCTCGGAACGGCGGGATTGCCGGACACCGAGGCGAACCCGGTGAACCCGACGCTCGAGAGCCAGTTCCGGTTCTTCTCCGCGATGATGGTGGGAGTCGGTGCTGCCTTCATCACCATCGCGATCAAGTTCCAATGGGCGAACATGCTCTGGCTGGTCTGCCTCATGGTCTTCGTCGGCGGTATCGGGCGAGTGCTCTCCTGGGCCTTCTCCGGAACGCCCAACTACATCATGATCATCCTCATGGTCATCGAGCTGGCCTTCCCCCCGGCTCTGCTCGTGTGGCACAAGTACATCGCCAAGACGAGCGAGATGCGTCAGGAGTTCGCCCAGCGCGACTGACGGTCGGTGGTTCGCCTCGCCGCGATCCTGAGCCCCAAGCCGAGACCGACCGCGATCAGCGCGATACCTACCGTGGCGGCGGAGCCGGCCCCCGTCTCCGCGAGGTGCGGCCGCGTGCTGGAAGCATCCACAGGAGCAGGAGCAGGAGCAGGAGCAGCAGGTCGTGCATCGGCCGGTTCCGGTGTCGGAGCGGGTGCCGCTTCGACGCACACCGTCTCGTCGGGTATACCGAAGGGCGATGTGAAGGCGGCTTCGTCCCGGTTGCCGTCGAAGGAGGCTACGACGGTGTAGCACCCGGGCTCGTCCAGGCGGGCGAACTCTCCGGAGGTCACGGCGCCATTGGTGGCCGGGACGTCGACCTGCGAGTGCACCGGCGATCCGGCAGGGATGACGGGGGACTCGAGCGGGGCTTCGTCGAAAGGCCCGTACATCGTGAGCCGTACCAGGTCATTCTCTTCGGCGCCGTCGGGGCCCTCCTGCCTGAAGCCCTCGGCTGTCACCGTGTCCCTGACGGCCGCGCCGGGACGTACAGCAGTGTCCGAGAGCTTCGTCGACAGGGCGGGTTGCCAGGGCACCAGCGTCGTCTCGGAGGGCAGCCCGAACCTCCCGGCCCACGGTGCGATCCATGCAGAAGCCTCCGCTGGCCGTGCACTGGAGGGATCGATGCGCTCGGTCCAGACGTAGTAGCCGGCCGACGGTACCGCGAGGGCGGGTGTCTCGTAGCGGCCCGGACCCTCCACCGTGGTGGTCACGGTACCGACCGACGCAGTGCCATCGGGTACGGAGGCGGTGTCGGCGGGTGCCGAGAGCAGGGGCCCCCAGAGCGTGGACTCCACCTCCAGCGAGACGGCGTGCCCGGTCGCGGGATCGGTCAGCCAGCGTCCAGGTGCGGCGACCGAGACGTCGAGCGCGTCATGGACGAGGGTGCCGGCGGCCGTCGTCGCGGCCGACGTGGTGGTCACGACCTGCGGTGCGAAGCCGGCCGACGCAGGAAGCTCCACCGTTGCCTTCGCCACGGCTGACACGGGTGCCACCACGAGTCTCTGGACGTCGGCCTCGCGGGGCGTGAGCCACTCGGCTTCGGCTGCAGGTACTTCCGGGGCCGTCAGGGTCAGCCGGCCCGGTCCGAACCCGGCCGGGCGCAGGGTGAGGGAGCGGGGCGCGGCCTCGCTCGTCCAGGCTGCGGTCGTCGCGCCGTCGGCGAACACGGCGCCTTGCGCAACTGCTTCGACCAGGAGACCCGGACGAAGTGATCCCTCGGCCGATCTCACGGAGGCATCCACCCGCCCGCCGGCCTCGCCGTCGGTGCTGTAGGAGGCCTCGATCGTGTACGGTCCTGACTCCGCGTGCGCCTGGTCCACCATGGCGCGAGCCCGGCTAGCAAGGGCGGGAGCCACCTGCTGGGTGCGGATGAAATCCGCCATCGCACGGCTGTCCCAGTCCATCCCGACGGCGGTGAGGGACCAGACGGCGAGCTGGACCGACGCGGCCTCGGCGTTGTCGGAGGTGGTGCCCCATCGGGTGAGAAGAAGGGCCAGCGCGGCATTCTGCGCGGCGGAGAGGGGGGTGCCGTCGCTTCGCACGAAGGAACCGGTGGTGCCGTCGTCGTAATCCGATGCGCGGTCCGGGGCCGAGCGTTCGATATCGGTGCAGTACGCGATCAGGCCCTCCGCCGAGCGGTGCTGCCCCACGAAGTAGTCCGTCCCGGTTATCCCCGCGCCGGTGTGCCACCCGTCGGTCCCGGGTCCGGCGGAAGCCGGTCCCGCACCGGCGATCCCTAGGAGGCCCAGCAGGAGGGCCAGGCCCAGGACGAGGGCGCCTCCTGCCCGCGCCCCGCGGCCCGGTCGGGGAGCCGGAGTCGGCGGGACAGACACCTGCCCGGGCGGAGCAGGGTAGAGGGCGGGGTGTCCCGTCGCCGCGTGTGCTGCGGGGTGCGTACGTCTCATGGCTACCGTTCGGTCGCAGGGTGTCGGATCAATTCGATGGTGGTTGTACCGTCGCAGCTGCGGGAGGCGCGGGATGCCTATGTGGACAACAGGGGGGCCGGGCACCCGCGGCGCCCTGGATGTGGAGGGGCAGTGCAGGTGGCGGGAGCCGTGTCACCCATCCTGCCGATACCAGCGGGCGCCGGGCTTTCGGCCATAATGGGAGCGGCGATCAGCCTGCCGGACGACTTCAGGGCTGCGGGGATCGACCGAATCGCGAAGGAGATGCGTGTTCTACTGGAGAGACCTGGACGACGTGCCTGCGGATTTCGGGCCCTCCGTCCTGACCCTCGGTAACTTCGACGGCGTCCACCGGGGCCATCAGCGGGTCCTGCAGCAGGTCCTCGAAGCGGCCCGCGAGCGCTCCGCTGCCGCCGTCGTCGTGTCCTTCGACCCGCATCCCGCGCAGGTACACCGTCCCGACGCGGCGCCGGAGCTCATCATGGGGCTCGAAGACCGCGTGGAGACCCTTCTGGGCACCGGTATCGACGGGCTCCTGATGATGCACTACACGCTGGACCTCGCTGCCAATTCGCCCGAGGAGTTCGTCGAACGGGTCTTCGTGCGGGCACTCGGTGCGAAGGCCGTGGTGATCGGCCACGATGTCCGCTTCGGCAGCGGCAACAGCGGTGACATCGACACCATGCGTGAGCTCGGCCGGAAACTCGGCTTCGAGGTCATCGCCATCGACGACTTCGGAGCGAGCTACCCGAAGGACGCGACGGACGCCGACGGTGACCGCCGGTGCTCCTCCACATGGGTCCGGGAAGCGCTCGAAGCAGGCGACGTCGGCACTGCCGCGCGCGTGCTCGGCCGTCACCACCGTATGCGCGGGCAGGTGGTGCACGGCGCGGCACGCGGTCGCGAGCTCGGCTATCCGACGGCGAACCTCGCGGCGTCGTCGCAGGGCTTCATCCCGGCGGACGGCATCTACGCCGGTTGGCTCGTCGACCAGGCCGGGACGCGGTGGCCGGCGGCGATCTCCGTGGGCTCGAACCCCACCTTCGACGGCGTCGACCGGCAGGTGGAGGCGCACGTGATCAACCGTCCGCCCGAGCGAGTGCAGGACTTCGACCTGTACGGACAGGCCGTGGTCGTCGAGTTCGTCGAGCGGCTGCGCGGACAGGTCGCGTACAGGGGGCCGGAGGCGCTCATCGAGCAGATGAAGGTCGACGTCGAGCAGGCGCGCGGACTGCTTTCGACAGAACAACCGCCCAGACGCTAAACTCGGAGGAGATCCGGCTGCAGTCCGTGGTGGCTGGATTTTTCTGTGTCGTCGCGCAAGCGATGCTCAGCACTTGTTCACGGTACAACTCTAGGAGTTACTCGTGGCCCTTGACGCCGCCATCAAGCAGGAAATCATCAAGGAATACGCTCTCGCCGAAGGTGACACCGGTTCACCCGAGGTGCAGATCGCGATGCTTTCCCGTCGTATCCTCGACCTGACCGAGCACCTGAAGATGCACAAGCACGACCACCACACGCGTCGTGGCCTGCTTCTCCTGGTGGGTCGCCGCCGTCGCCTGCTGGACTACCTGCGGGACACCGACATCACGCGTTACCGGTCGCTCATCGAGCGCCTGGGTCTGCGTCGATAGACAGCATCGGAAGGCGGCATCCACTCCACGGGAGGGGAAGCCGCCTTCTTGCTGAGGGCCCGAACCAGCCCGACGCCGGAACAGCAACACGGCAAGACCAGCAACACGGCAAGACCAGCAACACCAGCAGGATCAGCACCGACTGACACCATAGAAGTACCCATTGCAGAACAGGAGTCGACCGGTACCGCGCATTCGCGGTCCTCGGTAGTGATCTCCGGAGCACCCCACGGTGGCTCCGTGGATCTCGATCGAAGACCGGGTGCTGTGGACCGTCCATGAGGGACGGAACCACGACGGGTGCCGGTCGCCTCCGATACCAGGAAACGGAGGTGACTCTCTTGGAGGGTCCCGAAATTCAGTTCGCCGAAGCAGTGATCGACAACGGTCGCTTCGGAACACGCACCGTCCGCTTCGAGACCGGGCGCGTCGCCCAGCAGGCCGCAGGGTCCGCGATGGTCTACATCGACGAGGACACCGCACTGCTCTCGGCCACGACGGCCGGCAAGCACCCACGCGAAGGATTCGACTTCTTCCCGCTGACGGTCGACGTCGAGGAGCGCATGTACGCCGCCGGCCGCATCCCGGGCTCGTTCTTCCGTCGCGAGGGCCGCCCCTCCACCGAGGCCATCCTGGCCTGCCGGCTGATGGACCGCCCGCTGCGACCGGCCTTCGTCAAGGGCCTGCGCAACGAGGTCCAGGTTGTCGTGACCATCCTTGCCATCAACCCGGACGTCCGCTACGACGTCGTGGCCATCAACGCCGCGTCGATGTCCACCCAGCTGTCCGGCCTGCCCTTCTCCGGTCCGATCGGCGGCGTCCGCGTCGCGCTCGTGTCCGACGGCAGCGGCAATGACCAGTGGATCGCCTTCCCCAAGCACTCCGAGCTCGAGAACTCCGTGTTCGACATGGTGGTCGCAGGCAGGATCGCCGGTGACGACGTCGCCATCATGATGGTCGAGGCGGAAGCCACGGACAACTCGTGGACCCTCATCAAGGAGAACGGCGCGACCGCTCCCACCGAGGAGATCGTCGCGGACGGCCTCGAGGCGCGAAGCCCTTCATCCGGGCGCTGTGCGAGGCCCAGGCGGATCTGGCCTCGCGTGCAGCGAAGCCCACCGTCGAGTTCCCCGTGTTCCTCGACTACCAGGACGACGTCTACTCCGCCGTCGAGTCCGCCGGTTCCGAGAAGCTCGCCCAGGTCTTCCAGATCGCGGACAAGCAGGAGCGCGAAAGTGCTTCCGACGCCCTGAAGGCCGAACTCCTGGAGGCCCTGACGGGGCAGTTCGAGGGTCGCGAGAAGGAGCTGTCCGCAGCGTTCCGCTCGCTCACCAAGGCTGTCGTCCGCCAGCGCATCCTCAAGGACCAGGTCCGCATCGACGGCCGTGGCCTGAGCGACATCCGCAAGCTCACCGCCGAGGTCGAGGTCCTGCCGCGCGTCCACGGCTCGGCCATCTTCGAGCGCGGGGAGACCCAGATCCTGGGTGTCACCACGCTCAACATGCTGAAGATGGAGCAGCAGATCGACTCGCTGTCGCCCGTCACGCGCAAGCGCTACATGCACAACTACAACTTCCCGCCCTACTCCACCGGTGAGACCGGCCGCGTCGGTTCGCCGAAGCGCCGCGAGATCGGTCACGGAGCACTGGCGGAGCGTGCACTCGTGCCCGTGCTGCCCACCCGCGAGGAGTTCCCCTACGCGATCCGCCAGGTGTCGGAAGCCCTGAGCTCCAACGGCTCGACGTCGATGGGCTCGGTCTGCGCCTCGACGCTGTCGCTGCTCAACGCAGGTGTCCCCCTGCGCGCACCGGTCGCCGGTATCGCCATGGGCCTCGTGTCCGACGTCGTCGACGGCCAGACGCGCTACGCGGCGCTGACCGACATCCTCGGCGCCGAGGACGCCTTCGGCGACATGGACTTCAAGGTCGCCGGTACGGCCGAGTTCGTCACGGCGATCCAGCTCGACACCAAGCTCGACGGCATCCCCGCCTCGGTCCTGGCCGCCGCGCTGAAGCAGGCTCGCGAAGCCCGCCTGCACATCCTGGGCGTGCTGCAGGCAGCGATCGACACCCCGGACGAGCTCTCGGAGTTCGCTCCGCGGATCATCTCGGTCAAGATCCCCGTGGACAAGATCGGCGAGGTCATCGGCCCGAAGGGCAAGATGATCAACCAGATCCAGGAGGACACCGGAGCCGACATCTCGATCGAGGACGACGGCACGGTGCTGATCGGCGCGACGAACGGCGAGTCGGCGGAAGCCGCCCGCGCCGCGGTGAACGCCATCGCCAACCCGCAGGTCCCCGAGATCGGTGAGCGCTACCTGGGAACGGTCGTCAAGACCACGACCTTCGGCGCCTTCGTCTCGCTCACCCCGGGCAAGGACGGACTCCTGCACATCTCCGAGCTGCGCAAGCTGGCCGGAGGCAAGCGCGTCGACAATGTCGACGAGGTCGTGTCCGTGGGCCAGAAGGTCCAGGTCGAGATCACGAAGATCGACGACCGCGGAAAGCTGTCCCTGTCGCCGGTCGTCGCCGACGAGCAGTCGGACGGCGCGTCCGAGGACGCCGGCATCGAGCTGCCCGAGGTTCCCGAGGGCGACGACGCATAAGCTGTCGCCCCGCTCGTCCTGAGCACCTGCGGCCCCGGCGCGTACCGATCGAATCGGTCGGCGCCGGGGCCGTCTGCCTTTCCCGAACCACCAGAAAGACCAGGATGCCCCTGTCCTCCGTAGTCTCCCTGCCCCTGCTGCCGACGCCCGTTCCCGGCAGTGACGGTTCCGACCCGACCTTCGTGGCGGGCGATCCCGGCGGCAACGTCGTGCGGCGCAGCGTCCTGCCCGGGGGAGTCCGTGTGCTCACCGAGGCGATGCCCGGGCAGCGGTCGGCGACGATCGGCTTCTGGGTCGGTGTCGGGTCACGCGACGAGGCCGAGGGACAGCATGGCTCCACGCACTTCCTCGAACACCTGCTGTTCAAGGGCACGGAGCGCCGCAGCGCGATGGACATCGCCTCGGCGTTCGACGAGGTGGGCGGCGAGTCCAACGCGGCGACCGCCAAGGAGAACACGTGCTACTACGCGCGGGTCCTCGACTCGGACCTGCCGATGGCGATCGACGTCATCGCCGACATGGTGACCTCCGCGGTCCTGGACCCCGAGGAGCTCGAGCAGGAGCGCGATGTGATCCTCGAGGAGATCGCCATGGACAGCGATGATCCGGCCGACGTCGCGCATGAGAGGTTCGTCGAGCTGGTCCTGGGGGACCACCCGCTCGGTCGGCCCATCGGTGGCACTCCCGAGGCGATCCGTGCGGTGCCGCGGGAGTCCGTGCTGGCGCACTACCGCCGGTACTACACGCCCGGGGAGCTCGTGGTCACGGCCGCGGGCGGGTTGAAGCACGACGTCGTCTGTCGGCTCGTGCAGGAAGCCCTCGAATCCGCCGGCTGGGAGCTCGAGGACGGTGCCCTTCCGGTGCCGCGGCGGTCGGCCACCCTGGCTCCGGTGCAGGGGAAGGCGGGAGTCCATGTGATCCGCCGTGCCGTCGAGCAGTCGAACATCCTCATCGGCTGCCGTCCCTCACCGCGACGGACGAGCGCAGGTTCGCCATGAGCGTCCTGAACGCCGTGCTGGGTGGTGGCATGTCCTCGCGGCTGTTCCAGGAGATCCGGGAGAAGCGGGGACTGGTCTACTCGACCTACTCGTTCTCCGCGGCCTACGCCGATGCGGGGTACTTCGGGATGTACGCGGGATGCTCACCCGCCAAGACCGGTCAGGTCATCGAGCTGCTGGGCGCGGAGCTGGACAGGCTGGCCGCTGACGGCATCGACGCCGAGGAGCTGCGCAAGGCTGTCGGCCAGTTGTCGGGCGGCCTGGTGATGGCGCTCGAGGACAGCAGTTCCCGCATGTCCCGGCTCGGACGCTCGGAACTCGTCTCGGGGGAGTTCGTCGACATGGACACGTCCCTGGAACGGATCCGGTCGGTCACGGCGCAGGACGTCCAGTCCCTGGCGCAGGAACTCGCTGCCGCGCCGCGGACGACGGTCGTCGTCGGACCGTTCGACACGGAAGCGGACGTCGCCCGCTAGGGGCGCGTGCCCCGACGGGTCATCCGCCGGCGAAGGGCGGGAGGATGTCGAGGACGTCGTCGTCGCCCAGGACGGTCGCCGGGTCCCTCAGCGAGACCTCGTTCAGCAGGAAGCTGCTGCGGTCGAGGACCTTAGCCAGCGTCGGCGCACCCGGCGTCGAAGGACGGGTGCGCAGCTCGTCGAGGACGGCGGCGAGCGGACGCCCCGCCGCGACGCGTTCCTCGTCGACGCCCGAGGCGGCCTTGGCAGCCCCGAAGAACCTCACCAGCACGTCAGCCACCGATGGCACTCATCGATCGGTCCGGCTGCACGAACCCGTCGGCGCCAAGGCCCGTGCGGTCCATGCCGTGTGCCTTCGGCTTCAGCCACATGGCCTGGCGCCAGCGCTCCGCCACCGAGTCGTCGTCCGCCTCGGACCGCAGGAGGTCGCGCAGGTCCGTCTCCTCGCGGGAGAAGAGACAACTCATGACCTTGCCCTCGGCGGTGACCCGGGTGCGCCGGCAGTCGGCGCAGAACGGCTCGGTGACGGAGGCGATGATGCCCACGGTGCCGAGGACGACGTCGGGAGCGTCCTTGGCACGTACTTCCCACCGTTCAGCGGGGGCACCGTCGCGGGTGCGGGGATCGGGGGTGAGGACGAAACGGGTCTCGACCAGGGCTCGCATCTCCGCGGCCGTGACCATGCCCTCCTTCGTCCAGCCGTGATCGGCATCCAGGGGCATCTGCTCGATGAACCGCAGCTCGAACCCGCGGGCCACCGCCCATTCCACGAGATCGGGTGCCTCGTGGTCGTTGATGCCACGCATCAGCACGGCGTTGATCTTCACGAGCCCGAGCCCGGCGTCCGCCGCGGCCTCGATGCCCCTGAGGACCCGGTCCAGGAACGGCCGTCTCGTGAGCTGCGCGAAGGTGTCGGGATGGAGCGAGTCCATCGAGACGTTGATACGGGTCAGGCCGGCATCCTTCAGCTGGACGGCCCGGCGGTCGAGTCCCAGCGCATTGGTCGTCATCGAGATCGGCAGGTCGGCATGGTTCGCGCGGATGTCCCTGATGATCTCGAGCAGATCCGCCCGCACCAGCGGTTCACCGCCCGTGAGACGGAGTTCACGGACCCCGAGCAGGTCGACGCCGATACGGACCAGGCGCACGATCTCCTCGCGGGAGAGCACCTGGTCCTTCTGCAGCCAGTTGAGTCCCTCCGCGGGCATGCAGTAGGTGCAGCGCAGATTGCACTTGTCCGTCAGTGACAGACGCATGTCGGTGGCCTGCCGGCCATGGGTGTCCAGGAGACCCAAGGCCGCGGCCTGGCGGGCGGAGCCCGGCATTCCCAGTTGGATTCCCATGGAACGAGGGTACGCCCTCAGCGACCGCCGCCTGAACCCGGACGAGGTGACGGCACCCCTTCCGTACACCGCTCGGGTCGGGTAGGAGGGCGACGCATCAGGATCGGTGCGCGCGGGGAACCAGCGCCCTCGCGCGGTCGTGTAACCGATGTCCCACCCGGCAGTGCCCGGGCGTCGGGGACCCGACGGAAGGCTGGAATGATGACACGGCGCACGTGGGCGGCGGTCTGCGGTGTCCTCGCGGTGGGGCTCGGCGTCATCGGGGGAGAACTGACGGCTGCCGCCCTGAATCCGTCCGTCACACCCGTCAGTGCTGTCGGGTCATCGGTGATCGACCTCCTGCCACCCGGCGTCAAGGACTGGGCCATCGCCGTCTTCGGCACCGCCGACAAGGCCGTGTTCCTGGGAACGATGGCGTCCTCATCGCCCTCATCGCTTGTGCGGCCGGTGTCCTCGAGTACCGGCGTGCGTTCACCGGGCGCGTGATCGTGGCCGGATTCGGCGTCGTCGGTGCCGTCGCTGTCGCTTCGCGTCCGCAGTCGTCCCTCGTCTCGTTCGTCGCCCCCGCCATCGCCGCGCTGGTGGCGATCCTCGTGCTCGACGCGCTCGTGCGAGCCCTCCGCACCTGGGGCGGCAGCGATCCCGGCGCTCTGCCCGCGGCGTCCCCTGCCCGCCGTCGCTTCCTGCAGGGCGCGGGAGGGGCTGCCGTCGTCGCAGTCGCAACGGGGGCGGCGGCAACGGGTGTGCGGTCGTCCCAGTCCGCCGTCAGCCGGCAGCGTTCGGCGATCGTGCTTCCCGCAGCCGCCGAACCCTCCGCGCCGCCCCCACCGCAGGGCTCCTTCATCCCCGAGGGTGCGGACCTAGGTGTCGAGGGCCTCAGCGATCTCGTCACGGCGTCCGACGACTTCTACCGGATCGACACCGCGCTCGTGGTGCCCGTCGTCGACGCCTCCCGGTGGTCGCTGAGGATCACCGGACTCGTCGACCGTGAGATCGAGATCACCTTCGACGAACTCCTGGCGTCGCCCCTCATCGAGCGGTACGTCACGCTGGCCTGCGTATCGAACACCGTCGGCGGAGACCTCACGGGTAACGCCCGCTGGCTCGGACTCCCCGTCCGGGAGCTCCTCGCCCGTGCAGGCGTGCAGGCCGGCGCGGACATGGTCCTCTCGCGCAGCGTGGACGGGTTCACCGCTGGAACACCGCTCGAAGCACTCACGGACGGGCGGGACGCGCTGCTCGCCGTCGGGATGAACGGCGACCCGCTGCCCGTCGAGCACGGGTTCCCCGTACGCCTGGTCGTGCCCGGGCTGTACGGCTTCGTGTCGGCGACGAAATGGGTCACCGAACTGAAGGTGACGCGGTTCGCCGACGACACGGCGTACTGGTCCACACGGGGCTGGTCCGAGCGCGGCCCCGTCAAGACGTCGTCGCGGGTGGACGTGCCGCGCACCAACGAACGGGTCCCCGCGGGCGACGTCGTCGTCGCCGGTGTCGCCTGGGCGCAGCACCGGGGCGTGGCGTCGGTCGAGGTCAGGGTCGACGGTGGTGCTTGGCGGACGACGGACCTCGCCCGGCCCATCTCGGCCGACACGTGGTGCCAGTACAGCGCCACCCTGCCGTTGGACGCCGGCACCCACACGCTCCAGGCGCGCGCGACCGACGCGACGGGAACGTGCAGTCCGATACCTTCGCCGCCCCGGCGCCTGACGGCGCCGAGGGCCTCCACACGGTAACGTTCACGGTGACCTAGACCGGCCCGCCGTCGTGTCCCGCGCACGGTGATCCCGGGCGCCGGCCGACACCGCTCGGTCGGCGCGGTCTCACAGTGCACGGTTCGGGACGCGGAGCACATCGGCAGAGACGTGGGAGGCAGTCATGAGAAGAACCGTCGCCGAGCACCAGGCAGCCGTCGCGGGGCTCCTGCGCTGGAGCAGCGGCTATGACAGCACACAGGCGGAGGACCTCGGGCTCGCCGAGCGTCCGGCCGAACACTCGCGGACGACGTCCGCGCGCCGGTCAGCCTTCCACCGTTCGACAACTCGCAGATGGACGGCTACGCCGTCCATGCCGAGGACCTCGACGCCACCGGCGCTCTCGTCGTCGTCGACGCGATTCCTGCCGGATCCGTGCCTCCCCTCCTCGAGGCAGGGACCGCCGCACCGATCATGACCGGAGCGATGCTGCCCCCGGGTGCCGCCGCCGTCGTACCCATCGAACGCGCGGACCCGCCCCAGTTCCACTCCGCCGCAGACAGGGCACGCGGCACCGTCACCGTCCGGTTGCCGGGCGGGACAGGGACCGGGCAGTTCGTCCGCCGTTCCGGCAGTGACATCGAGGCAGGCACGGTGGCGCTGCGCGCGGGCACGGTGCTCGGTCCGGCGCAGTTGGGGCTGCTCGCGGCCTGCGGTGTCGGGAGGGTCGGTGTGCGCCCGCGCTTCCGCGTGCTGCTGCTCTCCACGGGCGACGAGGTCGCCGAGCCGGGCGCGCCGCTCGCTCCGGGCACCATCTACGACGCCAACACGACCCTGCTCGAGGCAGCGTTGCGCGATGCGGGGGCCGAGGTCTCCCGGCGTCGCCTCCTCGGTGACGATCCCGCGGTGCTCAGGGAGGCCTTCGGTGCCGTCAGGGCGGGCAGCACCAACCTCGTGCTGAGCACCGGCGGCATCAGCCAGGGCGCCTACGAGGTGGTGAAGCAGGCCCTGGCCGGAAGCAGCGTCGAGTTCTCGTCCGTCGCGATGCAGCCGGGCGGCCCGCAGGCCCACGGCACCATCTCCGGCGTGCCCTTCCTGGGGTTCCCGGGCAATCCGGTCAGCGCGTTCGTCTCCTTCGAGATGTTCCTTCGTCCGGCCCTCCACCAGGTGACCGGCGCGCCGGCCCCGCGCCTCGTGGTCCGTGCAGCCCTCGTCGAGGACGTCCGCAGCCCCGACGCGAAGCACCAGGTACGGCGCGGGCTGTACAGCAACGGCGCAGTGTCCCTCGTGGGAGGCCCGGATTCCCATCTCCTGCATGCCCTGGCGGCGTCGAACTGCCTCGTCCACCTGCCCGAAGGCGTCTCGGTCCTGCCGGCGGGACGTGACGTCGACGTCACGATCCTCGGGCCGGTTCCCACGGATCCCTTCGCCGTCGAGGATGTCCTCGTGACCGAGGACATCGCCGCTCCGTCCGTTCCAGCAGAGAGGAAGCCATCATGACTTCGCACCCACCATCCGCCGACGGACTGTCACACGTCCGCGCGGACGGCACGGCCCACATGGTCGATGTGTCCGGTAAGCAGACGACGACGCGGGAAGCCGTCGCCGAGGCGACCCTGGAGACGACATCCGAGGTCGTCGCGCTCATCGCCGAGGGGGACCTGCCGAAGGGCGACGCGTTCGCCGTCGCCCGGATCGCCGGGATCATGGCCGCGAAACAGACCTCCACCCTGATTCCGCTGTGCCACCCCCTGCCGCTGTCGAAGGTCACCATCGACCTCGAACCCGACGGCGGGCGCGTGCGCATCGTCGCCCTCGTGAGGACCACCGCCCTCACCGGCGTCGAGATGGAGGCGCTGACGGCCGCATCGGTCGCCGCCCTGACGCTGTACGACATGATCAAGGCCGTGGACAAGCGCGCGACGATCACGGGAATACGCGTGCTATCGAAATCCGGCGGCAAGAGTGGAGACTGGACCCTATGACATCCCTACGCACCGCAGCAGTGGTCATAGCCTCGACCCGCGCGGCAGCCGGCACCTACGAGGACGAGTGCGGCCCCGCCGTCGCCGACTGGCTCTACCGGCACGGCTTCGCCGTGGCGGACGCGGTCGTGGTTCCCGACGGGGAAGCCGTGGGCTCGGCGATCGGCGTCGCGCTCGAAGCCCGTCCTGCCGTCCTCATCACCAGCGGGGGCACAGGACTCAGCCCGGACGATGCGACCCCCGAGCAGACCGCCCCCTACCTCACGCGCAGCCTGCCCGGCGTCATGGAGGCTCTGCGCAGGGCCGGTTCGGATGCGGTTCCGACGGCCGTCCTCAGCCGCGGACTCGCGGGGACGGCGGGATCGACCTTCGTGATCAATCTGCCGGGATCGCCCGGTGGCGTCCGTGACGGGCTGGCCGTCCTGTCTCCGCTGATCGACCACATCTGCTCCCAGTTGGAAGGCCGCAATGACCACCGGTGATGTCGTCCATGCTGCCGTAGCCGACCGTCCCATCACACCCGAGGAGGCGCACGCGGGTGTCGACTCACCGTACTGCGGAGCCATCGTGGGATTCAGCGGAGTGGTGCGGGACCACGACGGCGGACGCGACGTCACGTCGCTGACCTACTCGGCCCATCCGAGCGCCGAGCGCATCATCCGCGAGGTCGCCGAGGAGATCGCGGCCCGGCACGACGGCATCCGCATCTGGGTCGCCCACCGCATCGGGCCACTCGCCATCGGCGACCAGGCACTCGTCGCGGCCGTCGGGGCCGCGCACCGCGGGGAGGCGTTCAGGGCCTGCTCCGACCTCGTGGACCTGGTCAAGGAACGCGTACCCATCTGGAAGGAGCAGTTTTTCACCGACGGCTCCGTCGAATGGGTCGGCTCAGGGACGGAACAGTAGGCTTGGCCGCATGAGTGAACTCCTGCCCGTTGCCGTGCTGGGTGCCCGCGGACGGATGGGTGCCGAAGCAGTCCGGGCCATCGAGGCGGCAGCGGATCTCGACCTCGTCGCAGCCTGCGGCAGGACGGACCCGCTGGAGTCGTTGGTCTCCGCCGGTGCCCGCGTGGTCGTCGACCTGACCGTTCCCGATGCGACCGTCGACAACGTGACCTTCGCCGTCGAGCACGGCATGCACGCCGTCGTCGGGACGACCGGCTGGTCGGCCGACCGGCTCGACCGCCTGAACGACCTGCTGTCCCGACATCCGGGGACCGGTGTGCTGATCGCACCGAACTTCGCGCTCGGCTCGGTCCTCGCGACGGCGTTCGCCGCTTCCGCGGCACGCTACTTCGAATCCGTGGAGATCATCGAACTGCACCACCCCGACAAGGTCGACGCCCCCTCGGGCACGGCGGTCCGGACGGCGCAGCTGGTCGCGGCGGCACGCGCTGCCGCCGGTGTCGCGCGGGCTCCTGATGCGACGGTGGACCAGCTCGACGGCGCGCGAGGCGCGGACGTCGACGGCGTACCCGTCCACTCCGTCCGCCTGCGGGGGCTCACGGCGCACCAGGAAGTCCTGCTCGGCAGCCCGGGGGAGCAACTGACCATCCGCCATGACTCCTTCGATCGGGCCTCCTTCATGCCGGGTGTCCTGCTCGGCATCAGGTCCGTGGCGCAGCACCCGGGACTGACCGTCGGTCTCGACGGCTATCTCGACCTGCAGGCCGGCGGGCGTCGCTGATGATCGGCTTCTACCGCGAGCACAGGGTCAAGATCGGTGTCCTGCTCGTGACAGCGCTTCTGGTCTTCTGGCTCGTCGTGGCTTTCCAGCGCAGCTTCCTGCTCCTCGGCGACCCGGAACCCGTCGCGAAGGCGATCGGCGCCGGGTATCTCCTGCTGCCCTGCATCGGTGCGTGGGCGCTGCTCCGGGAACTGCTCTTCGGTGCGCAGACGCAGCGGATGGCACGTGAGCTCGATGCCGAGGGCGGGCTGCCGGTCGACGACCTCCCGCGGACTCCCGCCGGACGCATCGTCCGATCGGCGGCCGACGAGGCCTTCTCCTCCTACCAGGCCGAGGTGGAGGCCGACCCCGGGAACTGGCGGAGCTGGTTCAGGCTCTCGTGCGCCTACGATGCCGCCGGGGACCGGAAACGTGCGCGCAAGGCCATGCGGGACGCGGCGAAGCTCCATCGCCAGGCCGGGGCAGGGACCTCGCGCTAGGAGTGCCTAGCGCCGTGCCTCGGATCTGCCCTCGCGGGCCGCGTTCGCCGCGCCGGAGGTGAGGAGCTCGAGCGGGCCGCGGGAGTGGATCCGCTGGAACAGGACGCCGATCACGACGGCGGCCAGCACCTGCAGCCAGAACAGCTGCATCGGTTCCGGGAGCGGATCCAGCTGGTCGGCCCAGCTCATGACGCAGATGTGCAGGCTGTAGAGCGTCAGCGTCATGGCGCCCGGCGCGGACAGGGGGAGCAGTGCCCCGGGGAACCGCCGCGTCAGGAGGAGGCAGGCGCCGACGACGGCGGCCGCGGAACCGGCGACGTGCACCAGGTCGAAGGGAGTGCCCGAGTGGGGGGCGCTGACCGCCAGCCACCACCACGAGCCCGACTGGTCCACGCCGGCCAGCCCGACGTCGAGCATCGCCTCCAGCGGGTAACGGCTTCCGTCGCAGTCGCGAGGAGCGCGGCGAGCCCTCCTCCCGGACCGAGCAGCTGCGCGCTGACGAGCTTTGCCGCGACGGCGGCGACGATACCCGCGCCGAGGAGATTCAGCTGCACGCCGAGCCGGGACAGGTCCAGCCGGCCGATCACCATGCCGACGAGGATGAACCCGAGCCACTGCACCACCGGGTAGTAGCCCGTCAGAAGGATGTCGGCGGCCAGGGTGCGCGGAACGAGGAAGTGTTCGAAGACGGGATTGCCGCCGAGCGACGACGGCTCGACCGCGCCGGCCACCGCCGGGCGCAGGAGATACGCGGCAACCGGGGCCAGCAGCAGCCAGCCGGCCGCCCAGGCGGCGAGCGCCCGGAGGCGCAGCCCGACGAAAGGCAGCGCCACGAGGAACAGGACTCCGTAGTGGAACAGGATGATGGCGATATTCGTCTCGACCCCTCCGAGGACGAGGCCGATCAGGGCGATGATCACAGCCCGCACGGCGATCCCCCGGCGATCGGCCGACAGGGTACGGTCCCGGTGCGGCGCTCGACCCCCGGTCAGGAGTGCCAGGCCTATCCCTGCGACGACGGCGAACAGTCCCGACGCCCGACCGGAGAAGAGCAGTGCGGTCCCGGTGGCCTCGACGGTCCCCGGGAGGTACAGGGGGAGGACGTGCGTACTCATCATCCCGAAGAGGGCCACCCCGCGGGCCGCATCGATCCCGGTCAACCGCCGCGGGGCGGATTTGGTCTGCATCCAGCCATGGTCCCACAGGGGCCGCCGCGCCTCCTGGAAGGTCCCGGTGCCCGCCGGTCGGTCCACCCGGGTCACCGCGTGAACGGGTAACGTTTCCCCCATGGCTGACACCCCCTCGCGTATCCTCCCCTTCGGTTCCCTCGTGACCGCCATGGTCACCCCCTTCACGGCCGACGGCGCCGTCGACTTCGATGCGACCGCCGCGCTCGCGACGAAGCTGGTCGACGACGGCTGCGACGGCCTTGTCGTGTCGGGGACCACGGGCGAGACGTCGACGCTGGAGGATTCCGAGAAGGAGGACCTCTACCGGGTCGTCGCCGAGACGGTGGGGGACAGGGCACGCGTGATCGCGGGGACCGGGACGAACCACACCTCGCACTCCGTCGAGATGGCCCGACGGGCCGAGCGCGCAGGCGCCCACGCGCAGCTCGTCGTCACCCCGTATTACAACAAGCCCACCCAGTCCGGCGTACTGGCCCACTTCGATGCCGTCGCCGAGGCCAGCGACCTGCCGATCATGATCTACGACATCCCCGGCCGCTCGGCGATCCCGATCACGACCGACACGATGTTCCGCCTCGCGGAGAATCCGAGGGTCGGCGCACTGAAGGACGCGAAAGCTGATTTCGCAGCAGTCACCCGGGTCCTCGCCGGTACCGACCTCGACGTCTACTCCGGTGATGACGGCCTGACCCTGCCATGGATGGCGGCGGGAGCCGTCGGCGTCGTGAGCGTCAGCGCCCATGTCGCGACCGCCCAGTTCCGCGCGCTGGTCGACGCAGCAACGGCGGGGGATTTCGTCGAGGCACGGCGCATCCACTTCGCGCTCGACCCCGTGATCCGGGCCGTCATGACCCACATCCCCGGAGCGGTCTCGGCGAAGCACATCCTGCACCTGCAGGGCGTCCTGGCCAACGCCGTCGTGCGCCTGCCGCTCGTCGAGGCCGACGAGCGGGAACTGGCTCCCGTCCTCGCCGACCTCGTCGAGGCGGGCTGGGACCTCGCCGCTTCCCGGAGCCCCCAGGTCACCTCCGCATGAGCGACGCGGCCGGCAGGGAAGCGGGCTCCACGGCCCCGGCCCGCCCGCCGGCACTCGAGCCCGGCACCCTGCGGATCGTGCCGCTCGGCGGTCTCGGCGAGATCGGCCGCAACATGGCTGTGTTCGAACTGCGCGGCAAGCTCCTCATCGTGGACTGCGGGGTGCTGTTCCCCGAGGAGAACCAGCCGGGCGTCGACCTGATCCTGCCCGACTTCTCCTATCTCGAGGACAGGCTCGACGACGTCGTCGGGCTGGTCCTCACGCACGGACACGAGGACCACATCGGGGCCGTGCCGTACCTGCTGCGCCTCAAGGCGGACATCCCGGTCATCGGCTCCCAACTCACGCTCGCGCTGATCGAGGCGAAACTGCAGGAACACCGTATCCGTCCCTACACCCTCACCGTGTCCGAGGGACAGATCGAACAGTTCGGCCCGTTCGAGTGCGAGTTCGTCGCGGTCAACCACTCGATTCCCGACGCCCTGGCCGTCTTCCTCCGCACGGAGGCCGGGAACGTCCTGCACACCGGCGACTTCAAGATGGACCAGCTGCCGCTGGACGGCCGCATCACCGATCTGCGCGCCTTCGCCCGCCTCGGCGAGGAGGGTGTGGACCTCTTCATGGTGGACTCGACCAATGCCGATGTGCCCGGCTTCACCACTGCTGAACGCGAGATCGGGCCGGTCCTGGAGAACCTGTTCGGGCAGGCGCGCAAGCGGATCATCGTCGCGTCCTTCTCCTCCCACGTGCACCGCGTACAGCAGGTGCTGGACGCCGCGCACGCGCACGGGCGGTTCGTCTGCTTCGCCGGCCGGTCCATGGTGCGCAACATGGCCATCGCGGCGAAGCTCGGTTACCTCCATGTTCCCGACGGGATCCTGGTGGACATCAAGAACGTCGACGACCTGCCGGACGACCGCGTGGTCCTGATGTCCACCGGTTCCCAGGGTGAGCCCATGGCGGCGCTGTCCCGGATGGCCAACGGGGACCACCGGATCTCCGTGGGCACGGGTGACACCGTCATCCTCGCGTCCTCGCTGATCCCGGGTAACGAGAATGCGGTCTACCGCGTCATCAACGGGCTGCTGAAGCTGGGCGCGGACGTCATCCACAAGGGCAACGCCACGGTGCACGTGTCCGGGCACGCCTCCGCCGGCGAACTCCTGTACTGCTACAACATCCTCAGGCCGCGCAACGTGATGCCCGTGCACGGCGAGACGCGCCACCTCATCGCCAACGGCAAGCTCGCCCAGCAGACGGGCGTCCCGGCCTCGAACGTGCTGCTGACCGAGGACGGTTCGGTGGTCGACCTCGTGGGCGGCACCGCCCGCGTGGTGGGCGCCGTCGAGTGCGGCTACGTGTACGTCGACGGCTCCAGCGTCGGCGAGATCACGGACGCCGATCTGAAGGACCGGCGAACCCTCGGTGAGGAGGGCTTCATCTCGATCATCACCGTCGTCAACCGCACCACCGGGAAGATCGTGTCCGGTCCGGACATCCACGCACGGGGATTCGCCGAGGACGACGCCGTCTTCGACGAGATCAGGCCCCGCATCAGCGAGGCGCTCGAGGCGGCGGTGAGGAACAGCACGGACCACACGAACCACCAGTTGCAGCAGGTGGTCCGCCGGGTCGTGGGCACGTGGGTGAACAGACGCCTGCGGCGTCGTCCCATGATCATCCCGGTGGTCCTCGAAGCCTGACGAAGGGCTTCCGGCGACCGGCCGAGGCGTCGTCGCTGCAGTCCCCTCGTGCCCGGCGGCATGCGTAGGTCCGACGATTCGGGGGGACCGTCCGGTACCGTGAGGATCATGGCCACTCGAACGTCCCCTGCCCCGCGGGGCCAGCAACAGACCCGCAGCAAGGGATCGTCCGCGGCTGCGGGAGCCCCACGCGCCAAGGCGCAGGCGAAGGGGACCGGCCGCGAACCTGCGAAGACGCGACCGGTGCCCGTCCCGCCGGAGCCGCGGTCCGAGGACCACCTCGCCCTCCCGCTCCGGGCCGTCCGGGCCGTCTGGATGGGAACGGCGCGCGTCGTGGCCTCCGGCGTCCGCACGTTCGGGCACGACGTCAACCCTGAGCGTGAGCTGCGACGTGACGGCTCCGGCTTCTTCCTGCTCCTGCTCGCCCTCGCGATCGCCGCCGTCGAGTGGTGGGCACTGACCGGCGCTGCCGCCGACGTCGTGCATGCCGCAGCAGGCGGTACCTTCGGCTGGATGGCGCTGCTGGTCCCCTTTCTGCTCGGCATCGGCGCGGTCCGCCTGTTCAGGTACCCGGAGCGCCACCGGGCCAACAACCGCATCGCCATCGGCCAGCTCGTCATCCTCTTCGCGGGCTCGGGCATCGCACATCTCGTGGGGGGCAGGCCGGGCCTGTCCGACGGCCTCGACGCGTTGTGGCGTGCGGGTGGGGTCACCGGCTTCCTCGTGGCGGGACCACTCAGTGCCGTGCTGAGCGCCTGGCCGGTCGGTGTCCTGCTCGCGCTCCTGGTCTTCCTCGGATTCCTGATCGTCACGGCGACGCCCTTCCGCCACATCCCCGGGCGCCTGCGTTCGCTGTACGAACACCTGATGGGCCAGGACCCCGACGACCCGGGGCACCGCCGGGACGACGGCCACGACCAGAGCTACCTCTACGAGACGCACGGATCCTCCGCCCGGCAGGAACCCAAGCGGCGCAGGCGACTGTTCGGTAAGGACAGGGACGACGCGTCGACCGACGGGCACGCGGCGGAGACGGACGGTTACGTCGGCGACGAAGCGTTCGAGCGGGCCGTCATCGAGGACGAGGAGCGTCGTGCCCGCGAGGCCGAGGCAGCCGTTCCGCCCGGGGTCCGTCGCCCCACGAAGCAGGAGCTCGCCGCCGAGGACCTCAAGCGCGCCCACGCATCCCGGGTTCCGGCCGCCGTCGAGGAGCAGGAGCGCGCCCCCGAGGGTGCCACCGAGGCGATCGACGTGGTCCCGGCCGCGAAGGCACTGATCGTCCCTTCCACGCCGGTGCAGCCGCAGGTCCCGCCGTCTCCCATCCCGCAGCGCACCGAGCAGCTGCAGCTTGCCGGCGACGTCACCTACACCCTGCCACCCTCGGACTACCTGCCCGCCGGCACGCCGCCGAAGGAGCGTTCCGAGGCCAATGACTCCGTCGTCGCCGCCCTGACCCACACCATGGACCAGTTCAACGTGGACGCGAAAGTGACGGGATTCTCGCGCGGGCCCACGGTGACGCGCTACGAGATCGAGCTGGCCCCGGGTACGAAGGTGGAGCGGGTCACGGCCCTGTCGAAGAACATCTCCTACGCCGTCGCCAGCTCGGACGTCCGCATCCTCTCGCCGATTCCCGGCAAGTCCGCCATCGGCATCGAGATCCCCAACACCGACCGCGAGACGGTCTCCCTCGGTGACGTCCTGCGGTCCGGGAACGCTCGCAAGACCGATCATCCGATGGTGATGGGCGTCGGGAAGGACGTCGAGGGCGGATTCGTCGTCGCGAACCTCGCCAAGATGCCGCACCTCCTCGTCGCGGGAGCCACGGGTGCGGGCAAGTCCTCGTTCGTCAACTCCATGATCACGTCCATCCTGATGCGTTCGACACCCGACGAGGTGCGCATGGTGATGGTCGATCCCAAGCGCGTGGAGCTCACCGCGTACGAGGGCGTCCCGCACCTGATCACCCCGATCATCACCAACCCCAAGAAGGCCGCCGAGGCCCTCCAGTGGGTCGTCCGTGAGATGGACACGCGCTACGACGACCTCGCCAACTACGGCTACAAGCACATCGACGACTTCAACAAGGCCGTCCGGAACGGCAAGATCATCCCGCCCGAGGGATCGAAGCGCGTGGTGCGCCCGTATCCGTACCTCCTGGTCATCGTCGACGAGCTCGCGGACCTCATGATGGTCGCGCCCCGCGATGTCGAGGACTCGATCGTCAGGATCACGCAGCTCGCGCGCGCCGCCGGCATCCACCTCGTGCTGGCGACGCAGCGGCCGTCGGTCGACGTCGTCACCGGTCTGATCAAGGCCAACGTGCCGTCCCGCATGGCTTTCGCGACATCGTCCGTCACCGACTCACGCGTGGTCCTCGACCAGCCGGGTGCCGAGAAGCTGATCGGCCAGGGTGATGCACTCTTCCTGCCGATGGGCGCCTCGAAGCCGATGCGCGTGCAGGGCGCGTGGGTCACCGAGTCGGAGATCCACCGCGTCGTCGAACACGTCAAGGGCCAGCTGGCGGCGGTCTACCGCGAGGACGTCGCCGTCGATGCGCCGAAGAAGCAGGTCGAGGACGACATCGGGGACGACCTCGATGTGCTGCTGCAGGCCACGGAGCTCGTCGTCACGACGCAGTTCGGGTCCACGTCGATGCTGCAGCGCAAGCTGCGCGTCGGTTTCGCGAAGGCCGGACGACTCATGGACCTCCTCGAGTCCCGCGGCGTCGTCGGGCCCTCGGAAGGATCGAAGGCGAGGGATGTTCTGGTCAAGCCGGACGATCTCGAGTCGGTGCTCGCCGCCATGCGCGGTGACGAGCCGCCCGCGGCTGCTCCCACGCGAGCCGCCCAGGTACCGATCGACCTCGTCGCAGACGACCTCGCCGCGCGTGCACAGGCGGTCGACTACCACGACGGCTCCGACGGGCCGGACGACGAGGAGGGCACCGATGCCTGGAACCTCACCGGCAGGTAGCCTGACAACGTGAGTACCTCTCCCAGCCCGGCAGTGCCGATCCTGAACATAGCCAACGTCCTGACCGTCGTGCGCATCCTGCTGGTCCCGTTCTTCATCTGGTTCCTCCTGCTCGACGACGGCCGTGGCGGCCTGTTCCGCTGGCTCGCGGTCCTCACCTTCGTCGTGGCGATCTACACCGACAAGCTCGACGGCGACCTGGCACGCAGCCGGGGGCTCATCACGGATTTCGGCAAGATCGCCGATCCCATCGCGGACAAGCTGCTCATCGGTTCGGCACTGGTGGTGCTGTCCGTCCTCGGCGAGCTGTGGTGGTGGGTCACCATCGTCATCCTCGTGCGCGAGATCGGCATCACGCTGCTGCGCTTCGCCGTCATCCGCTACGGCGTCATGCCCGCTTCGCGCGGCGGAAAGCTGAAGACCGTCGTGCAGACGGCGGCGATCCTGCTGTTCCTCATCCCGCTCCAGGCACTGCTCGGGGACTGGGCATGGTGGCCCGCGGCCGCCGTGATGGCGGCAGCGGTCCTGATCACCGTGGTGACCGGCGTCGACTACATCGTCCAGGCCATCCGCCTCAGGGCGGGTGCCCGCACGTGAGCCCCACCCGAACCGCGTCCGACGTCGTCGCCCTCGCGTCCGAACTGGGGCTCACGGTCGCGACCGGCGAGTCGCTGACGGCGGGGATGGTGGCCTCCGCCCTGGCGGAGGTAGCAGGGGCATCGGCCGTCCTGCAGGGGGGCATAGTCGCTTATCAGATCGCGGTCAAGCACGAACTCCTGGGAGTGGACGCCGAACTGCTGGCGAAGGCAGGCGCCGTCGACGCGCGAGTGGCCGAGGCCATGGCGGTCGGTGCGCGGACCGCACTGTCCGCCGACATCGGTGTCGCGACCACCGGCGTAGCCGGTCCCGCTCCACACGAGGGGAAGCCCGTGGGAACGGTCTTCACGGCGGTCTCCACCCGGTCCGGTACCCGGGCGTTCGAACACCACTTCGACGGCGACCGCGATTCCATCAGAACCGCCTCCCGGGACGCGGTTCTCACCGAGCTGCTCGACGTGCTGTCCAGGGGAACAAACAGTGCCCGAGGGTAGTTATAAACACTGCCGGCCGTTGATAGGGTTGGCGACTTAGGCTCAAGCAGAACGGGCAGGTCATCATCACGGGGTACAGCCCGACCAGGGCGAAGCCGCAATCATGAGGGAGCAAGGCGATACAGATGGTAAAGCAGCCCGTATCCGTAAACGGCGTCGTCCGTTGGCGCGATGTGGGGTTGGCAGAGGATGCACAGCGCAAGCCGAAGGAGCGCAAGATGGTAGTTCTTCGCCATGAGATCGGCGACGTCCTGCGTGACGTGCGCCAGCGCCAAGGCCGTACCCTGCGTGAGGTGTCGCACAGTGCGAGGGTTTCCCTCGGATACCTCAGCGAGGTCGAGCGTGGACAGAAGGAAGCATCCTCCGAACTCCTCTCATCAATCTGCAGTGCACTCGAGGTGCCGCTCTCCTCGATGCTGCGGGAAGTCAGCGACCGCCTGGCAGAAGCAGAAGGCGTGTCCATCCCGGACACCATCCCCCAGGAATTCTCCCGGGAGTTCGGGGCAGGCCTGACCGACGACCTGAACGACGACTTCCGTCGGGGACTCGCGGCCACGAACCGCTAGTCACCCCACGACAAGAAAGGCCCGCCCCGAAGGGGCGGGCCTTTCTGCCGTTCGCTACCAGTTGTCCTTGGTATAGGTGTTGTTCAGCTGCGCGATCAGAGTGCCCAGGCGGGTCAGGTCCTCGACCTCCCAATCCTCCATGAGCTGGTGGAACGCCTGCTTGCGGGCAGTCTGGGCGGCGACCAGTTGACGCGTCCCGGCATCCGTCAGGGAGATGGCCTGCGCCCGGCCGTCCAGCGGATCGGCTTCCTTCTGGACGAGCCCGAGTTGCTCGAGCATGGCGATCTGCCGGCTGACCGACGGTTTGCCGACGCCCACGCTGGCCGCGATGTCCGTGAGACGCATCGAGCCCTCGCGCTGCAGGATCACCAGCAGTCCGTAGGCGGCCGGCTCCATATCGGGGTGGACGCGGCGAGCGACCTTGTAGGAGTTCGATCTGGCGCGACGCCATAGCATGCTCAGCTGCTGCTCGAGGGCCTCGATGGCGGCGTCCGTGTCGGCATCTTCACCGGGGTAGGCTGCAAGGCCCGGGCCGGGGTCTGTGGTGCTCGGCTTCGCGTTCATGGGGCAATTGTAGGGTTCAGCGGTGTGGAGGACAGCATGCAACACAACGCCGGTCCCGCAGGAGCGGGAACGTCGAGGACGAAGAGAGCAGGGGAGAGCACGTGCGACTGAGCGACTTCTGGCGATTGATGGACGACGAGTTCGGAGAGCGGTACTCCCGCACGCTCGCCCGTGACCTGGTCGTCGATCAGCTGGGCGACCGGACGGCAGCGGAGGCGCTCGGCGCCGGCGCCGATCCGAAGGCCGTCTGGGAGGCGGTGTGCCGTGCACAGGACGTACCGCGCGAGCGATGGCTCGGCCGTGACGTCAAGCCCCGCTGAGGTACCGGAGCAGGAACGATCGAACACGCTGAGGATCAGGGAATATTCGAATACCTGTTCGGACGAGGGGTAGAATGACTCCAGCGGTGGCGCTCTCTTTTGCACATAGCGATGGCCCACCTCAAACTGTCGGCGCAGGCCAATACAGTCGAACCGAACACGTAAACAGGCCAGTTGGCCATGAACAACCGAGGTGAAGAATGGCCGCTCCAGACCGCGAGAAAGCCCTAGAAGCTGCTCTCGCCCAGATCGACAAGCAGTACGGTAAGGGATCCGTCATGCGTCTCGGTGACGAGACCCGCGCGCCGATCGAAACCATCTCGACGAGTTCGATCGCCCTGGATGCGGCGCTCGGCATCGGAGGGCTTCCGCGGGGACGCGTCGTGGAGATCTACGGTCCGGAGTCCTCCGGTAAGACGACGGTCGCCCTGCACGCCGTGGCGAGCGCCCAGCGGAACGGAGGCATCGCCGCCTTCATCGACGCCGAGCACGCCCTCGATCCCGAGTACGCCAAGAGGCTGGGCGTGGACACGGACGCCCTCCTGGTCTCACAGCCCGACACCGGTGAGCAGGCGCTCGAGATCATGGACATGCTGATCGGTTCAGGGTCCATTGACATCGTCGTCATCGACTCGGTCGCCGCGCTCGTGCCCCGCGCCGAGATCGAGGGCGAGATGGGTGACAGCCACGTCGGCCTCCAGGCCCGGCTGATGAGCCAGGCGCTGCGGAAGATCACCGGTCGGTTGAGCCAGACCAAGACCACCGCCATCTTCATCAACCAGCTGCGCGAGAAGATCGGTGTCTTCTTCGGAAGCCCGGAGACCACCACGGGTGGTAAGGCACTGAAGTTCTACGCCTCGGTCAGGATCGACGTGCGCCGCATCGAGACCCTGAAGGAGGGCGTGAACCCGGTGGGCAACCGCACCCGCGCGAAGATCGTGAAGAACAAGATGGCTCCGCCTTTCAAGCAGGCCGAGTTCGACATCCTGTACGGCTACGGAATCTCCCGTGAGGGCGGCCTCATCGATGTCGGGGTGGAGAACGGACTGGTGAAGAAGTCCGGAGCGTGGTTCACCTACGACGGCGACCAGTTGGGACAGGGCAAGGAGAACGCCCGGAAGTTCCTGATCGATAATCCTGGTCTGGCCGATGAGCTCGAGCAGAAGATCAGGGTGAAGCTGGGCATCGGTGTCCAGGTCGAGGAGCCCGAAGCTCCGAAGCTCAAGGCCGTCAGCGGCGAGTAGGCTCCGTGTCGTCGGAGGATGAGTCCGAGCCGACCGAGTGGGGTGTCTCGGCCGGTCGGTTCGGCTCGGACGCTTCCGCGGAAGCTGGAACGTCCGGCTCCCGCGACCGCTCGAGGCCGAAGCGGAAGGGATCGTCGCGGTCCGCCTCGTTCGGTTCCCGGAGGTCCGGAGCGGTCTCGGGTGAACGCGGCGGTGGGTGGTCCCAGCCGAAACGGAGTCAGGCGACCCGAGGCTCGGAGGAAGCAGCTGCGGTGGCCGAGCCCCGCAGCGAGGCGGAATGGGAATCCCTGGCGCGGTCCGTTCTGCTGCGCCAACTCGCGCTCGGTCCCCGCAGCAGGTACCAGCTTGAGAAGAAGCTGGCCGAGCGGGATGTGCCTGCTCCCGTGGTCGTCGCCCTGCTGGACCGGTTCGAGGAAGTACAGCTGATCGACGACGCCGAGTTCGCCCGGATGATGGTGCGCACCCGCACGGCAGCCAAGTCCCTCTCCCGGGCATCCCTGCGGCGTGAACTGGCCGACAAGGGTATCGACGCCGAGCTGACCGAAGACGCTCTGCTGCAGATCACCGACGAGGACGAGCACGCGCAGGCCCAGGACGTGGTGCGCCGCAAGCTGCGGAGCAGCGCGGACCTGTCGGATCGCTCCGTTCGGGAGAAGGAGGTGCGCCGTCTCGTGGGAGTCCTCGCCCGTAAGGGCTACAACCCCGGCGCCGCGTTCTCCATCGTGAAGCAGGTCCTGGTGGAGGCCGGAACGCAGGAGTGAGAGTTCCGCACCGCCTCGGCGATTGTGGGCCTCCGCGGTGCCGGCCGTAGGCTTGACGCTGTGAGCATGACACTTCCCGTCTCCCTGGACGAGTCCAGCAGCAGCGCCCTCGAGCACGACTCCGCGAGCCCGCGAACCTACGAGGTTCGTACATTCGGCTGCCAGATGAACGTCCACGATTCGGAGCGCATCTCCGGTCTGCTGGAAGGCGCGGGGTTGAGTCGCGCAGCCGAAGGTCCCGCGGATGTCGTGGTCTTCAACACCTGCGCCGTGCGCGAGAATGCCGACAACAAGCTTTACGGCAACCTGGGCATCCTCAAGGCCGTCAAGGAGGCCAGGCCGGGCATGCAGATCGCCGTCGGCGGTTGCCTGGCGCAGAAGGACCGGGAGACCATCCTCCGGAAGGCGCCGTGGGTGGATGCCGTGTTCGGGACGCACAACATCGGTGCTCTGCCGGCGCTGCTGCAGCGGGCCCGGCACAACCAGGAGGCGCAGCTCGAGATCCTCGAGTCCCTCGACGTCTTCCCATCCACGCTTCCCACACGCCGGGAGTCGGTGTACGCAGGCTGGGTGTCCATCTCGGTCGGCTGCAACAACACCTGCACCTTCTGCATCGTGCCGTCCCTCCGTGGGAAGGAACGGGACCGCAGGCCGGGGGAGATCCTGGCCGAGATCGAAGCCCTGGTGGCCGACGGAGCGGTCGAGGTCACCCTGCTGGGTCAGAATGTGAACTCCTACGGCGTCGAGTTCGGGGATCGTGGGGCTTTCGCGAAGCTGCTGCGGGCGTGCGGTTCCATCGAAGGGCTCGAGCGGGTGCGTTTCACCAGCCCGCACCCGGCAGCGTTCACGGACGACGTCATCGAAGCGATGGCGGAGACCCCGAACGTCATGCCACAGCTGCACATGCCCTTGCAATCAGGGTCCGACCGCGTCCTGAAGGAGATGCGCCGTTCCTACCGCTCCACCCGCTTCCTCGGCATCCTGGATCGGGTCCGCGAGCGGATGCCCCATGCCGCCATCTCGACGGACATCATCGTGGGCTTCCCCGGCGAGACGGAGGAGGACTTCCAGGCAACGCTGGACGTCGTCGAGCAGTCGCGGTTCGCAACGGCTTTCACCTTCCAGTACTCCCGACGTCCCGGGACGCCCGCCGCCGATCTGCCCGACCAATTGCCGAAGGCGGTGGTGCAGGAACGGTTCGAACGGCTGACCGCCCTGCAGGACCGGATCGCCCGGGAGGAGAACGCACGACAGGTCGGAGCGCTCGTCGAGGTCCTGGTGACGGATCAGCAGGGTCGCAAGGGAGGCGAGACCCATCGGCTGACCGGCCGTGCACGTGACCAGCGCCTGGTGCACTTCTCGGTGCCGGCGGGCGCCGAATCACCACGGCCGGGGGACTTCGTGACGCTACCGATCACCGAGGCCGCATCCTTCCACCTGCTGTCGGATCCGGCCGTCGCCCAGTACTCCCTGCGGCGATCCCGAGCCGGTGACGCCTGGGACAGGAGCCAGGCCGAGTCGTGCGCCGCGCCTGCCCCGTCGAGCAGCGCGGGCGGCATGCAGCGCTCCGTCTCGCTGGGGATGCCGTCCCTGCCGCTCCGGGAGGGTGCTCGTTGACCCTGCCTGTCATCGCCGTCGTGGGTCCGACGGGATCGGGCAAGTCCGATCTCGCCGTAGCCCTCGCGCAGCGGCTGGACGGGGAGGTCGTCAACGCCGACGCCCTGCAGTTCTACCGCGGGATGGACATCGGGACGGCCAAACTGCGGCCGGAGCACCGGAAGGGCATAGAGCACCATCTGCTGGACGTCCTCGAGGTGACCGAGGAGGCCAGCGTCGCCACGTACCAGGAGGACGCACGCCGGGTTCTCGATCAGATCCGGCGTCGCGGGCGCGTGCCGGTCCTGGTCGGCGGATCGGGCCTCTATGTGCGGGCGGCGGTCGACGTCCTGGAGTTCCCACCCACCGATTCCACGGTCCGTGCCAGGCTCGAGGACGAGCTCGTGTCGGTGGGCAGCGCCCGCCTCCGTGAACGCCTCCGCGCCGTCGATCCCGCGTCCGCCGAGCGGATCGAGGACGACCGCAGGCTCGTCCGTGCCCTCGAGGTGTACGAGGTCAGCGGGCGACCCTTCAGCGCGTTCATGCCGCGCCGTGACTACCACCAGCCGACCGTCCAGATCGGTCTCGACGCCGATCGCACGATCCTGCGCGAACGGCTCGCAGCGCGTGTCCACGCGATGGTCGCCGAAGGACTGCAGCAGGAGGTCGAGGTCCTGGTCCGAGCTGGGCTTCGACAGGGGCGCACAGCGTCGCGCGCCCTCGGGTACGCACAGTTCCTCCGCGTGCTCGACGGGGACCTGACGGAGTCGGAAGCCGTGGAGGACACGATCGCGGCGACGCGCCGGTTCGCCCGCCGCCAGTTCACCTGGTTCCGCGGCGATCCGCGGGTCGCCTGGCTCGGCGGCCCGCAGGACGAGCTCGTCGATCGTGCCGTCGAGGTAGCCCGCCGGTCCGGGGACCTATCCTAGAAGCGTGACCGATCATGCCAGCCGTAGCGCCCTCCCGGAGTCCCCGCAGCCCACGGGCCTGCCCTTCACCAAGGGCCACGGAACGGGGAACGATTTCGTCCTGACCCTCGACCCCGAGGCCCAGGGACCGGCGGACGCCGCCTTCGTCGCTGCCGTATGTGACCGGCACCGGGGGATCGGCGCCGATGGGTTCATCCGCGCCGTCCGCTCGTCCGCCCTTCCCGAGGGCCGGGCGCTCCTGCAGACCGAGCCCGAGGCCGAATGGTTCATGGACTATCGCAACGGCGACGGATCCGTGTCCGAGATGTGCGGCAACGGGGTCCGGGTGTTCGCCCACTTCCTCCTCGCGAAGAAGGTCGCCGAGCTGCCCGACGGCGGAGAACTGGCCATCGGCACGCGGGCGGGCGTCAAGCGGGTGAGCAGGTCCGGCGACGGATACGCGGTGGACATGGGACCGTGGCAGTTCATCTTCCCCGAGGCAGCGGTGGCGCGCGGCATGGACTCCCTCGTCGGCGTCGGGGGCCTCGACGTCGACCGCCCCGCGCTGTCGATCAGCATGGGCAATCCGCACACCGTCGTGGCGCTTGCAGAGCAGGCCGAACTCGACGTGACCGATCTGCATTCCGCCCCGACCGTTCAGCCGGTCCCGCCCGAGGGGACCAACGTGGAGCTCGTGGTCCCGGCAGATCCGCTGGTGGGAGGAGACGGCGTCGGACGCCTGACGATGCGCGTGCACGAGCGCGGGGTCGGAGAGACGCAGTCCTGCGGGACGGGCGCATGCGCAGCCGCGGCAGCAACACGGTACTGGGCGGGGGACGGAGCGCCGTCCCAGTGGCTCGTGAACGTGCCGGGCGGTGTGGTCGGCGTGAGTTTCTTCGACGGCCCCGAGGGTCGTGAGCACGTGCAGCTCAGCGGACCGGCGGTCCTGGTCGCCGAGGGCGTGCTCCTGGGTGCGGCGACGAGCGGTCCGTCGACCTGACGGTCGGCCGCGTCGACGGCCGATACCCTCCAGCTGCGCTCCCTACGCGGACCGGTGCACCTCGATGACCCGGAAGGACTTCGAGGTGTCCGCCCGCCGTACCGCGAACCCGTCCGGCAGTTCCTCGCCGAGCCAGCGCTGCAGGGAGTCGGCGCCGAGGTTCTTCTGCACGACGAGCCAGGCCCGTCCGCCGGGAGCGAGGCGGGGGAGCCAGCGCAGCAACAGGGCATGCAGCTCCTGCTTGCCGATCCGGATCGGCGGATTGGACCAGATGGTGTCGAACTCGAGCTCCGGGTCGACGGCGTCGGGTGACGCGGCGACGACGTTGCCGAGCCCCAGGCGCCGCGCGTTCTCGCTGGTGAGGGCCAGGCACCGTTCGTTGACGTCGACCGCGTAGACCTCCGCGTCCGGCGACCGCAGGGCCATCGAGAGTGCGATCGGCCCCCAGCCGCAGCCGATGTCCAGCAACCGTCGTCCGTCCGGGTCGCACGGCATCCAGGAGGATCGCCGTGCCCTTGTCGACGCCGTCCGGACTGAAGAGCCCCGACGAGGTCACCAGGTCCCGCCGCGTCCCGGCGAGGACCACCGAGAGCGGCCGCCTCTTCTCCGGGCCGGCAGGCTGGGCGCTGAAATAGTGCTGTGGCTCCATGGAGGAAAGCCTAATGGCCCGCGCCGAGCTGCCGGGGACAGGGAGATTTCGCGCTGGGAGAATACGCTGGAACGCTCCGGTGGTGCAGCCGTAGAATTGACGGACATCACTGAAGGAGATTATGACCGAGAATCACGGACATTCCACCGGCGCCGACATGGGCCCGGAGGAGATCCAAGCCGTTATCGACCGGATCCTCGCCAGCGACGAAGCTGCCGTTGCGAAGGCCACGAACGGGCCACGGACGCCGGATGAGACCACGGCACCCATCGAGAAGACCTGGCGGTCGCGTGCCCTGGCGCTGTCGACCGACGACACCGCGTCGGACTCCGACGGGGACCAGCAGGACCTGGCCGAGCGCAGGGCCCTCCGCCGGGTAGCAGGGCTCTCGACCGAGCTCGAGGACGTCACCGAGGTCGAGTACCGGCAGCTGAGGCTGGAACGGGTCATCCTCGCCGGCCTGTGGAGCGAGGGGACGGCACAGGACGCCGAGAACTCCCTCCAGGAACTGGCAGCACTTGCCGAGACCGCAGGGTCAGAAGTGCTCGACGGCATCGTCCAGCGACGTCTGAAGCCGGACCCCGGCACGTTCCTCGGTTCGGGCAAGGCCCAGGAACTGAAGGAGATCGTCCAGGCGACCGGGGCCGACACCGTGATCGTCGACAGCGAGCTGTCCCCGTCGCAGCGGCGTGGTCTCGAGGACATCGTGAAGGTCAAGGTGATCGACCGGACCGCGTTGATCCTCGACATCTTCGCCCAGCATGCGAAGAGCCGCGAGGGCAAGGCGCAGGTCGAGCTCGCCCAGCTCGAGTACCTCCTCCCTCGCCTGCGCGGCTGGGGTGAGTCGATGTCACGCCAGGCCGGTGGCCAGGTCGGCAGTGCCAGCGCGGGTATGGGCTCGCGCGGTCCGGGTGAGACCAAGATCGAACTCGACCGACGCAAGATCCGTACACGCATGGCGAAACTGCGCCGGGAGATCGCCGGGATGAAGCCGGCGCGGGACACGAAGCGGTCCAACCGCCGTCGCAACCAGGTTCCGTCCGTCGCCATCGCGGGCTACACGAACGCCGGCAAGTCGTCGCTGCTGAACAGGCTGACGGACGCCGGCGTGCTGGTGGAGAACGCGCTGTTCGCGACCCTCGACCCGACGATCCGCAGGGCCGAGACCCCCGACGGGATCGGCTACACGCTGGCGGACACGGTCGGTTTCGTCCGATCGCTTCCCACCCAGCTGGTCGAGGCATTCCGCTCGACGCTGGAGGAGGTCGCCGATGCAGATCTGATCCTGCACGTCGTCGATGCCTCGCACCCGGATCCGGAGGGGCAGATCGCGGCCGTCCGAGCCGTGCTCACGGAGATCGACGCCCGGAAGGTCCCGGAGATCATCGTGCTCAACAAGGCCGACGCCGCCGATCCGTTCGTGATCGAGCGGTTGCGGCAGCGGGAACCCCGCTCCGTGGTCGTCTCGGCCCGCACGGGCGCGGGGATGACCGAGATCCGCCAGCTGATCAGCACGAGCATCCCTCGCCCGGGTGTGAAGCTCGAGTTGCTGATCCCGTACGAACACGGCGAGGTCGTCAGCAGGCTGCATGAGGAGGACGTCGAGATCCTCGGGATGCAGCATGTCGACGAGGGCACGCGCGTCGAGGTGATGGTCCGCGAGGGCCTGGCAGCCGAGTTGGAGCCGTACATCCGGGATGAGTGAGAGCACGCAGTCGGGTGCCGCCGGCGCGGCGCCGACTCGGTTCGCCCCTCCGGACAGGCGCGGCAGGCGCTCGAGCTGCTCGACACCGCCGTCGGAGCCATGGGCGGGGAGATGCGCGCAGGGCAGCACGAGATGGTGCGGCAGGTCAGCGAGGCCATCCGGTCGGGTGACCATCTGCTCGTGCAGGCCGGTACGGGGACGGGTAAGTCGCTCGCCTACCTCGTTCCGCTGATCGCCCACGCGATGGAGAGTGAGCGTCCCTCCGTCGTGTCGACGGCGACGCTGGCCCTGCAGGCCCAGATCGTGGGCCGCGATCTTCCACGCCTCCTGGACGCCGTCCGGCCCGCACTGACCCGTCCTGTCGACGTCGCACTGCTCAAGGGCAGATCGAACTATGTGTGCAAGCACAAGACCGGCGGTGGCTTTCCCGAGGAGGACACCCGGGACACGCTCTTCAGTCTCGGCGAGGACGCGGCGCCCCATCCCTCGCCACCGGTCAACGCAGGCGCCCCGGCATCCGCTCTGGGACGGGACGTGGTGCGGCTGCGCGAGTGGGCCGAGGAGACGACGACGGGAGACCGCGACGACCTCGTACCGGGCGTGAGTGACCGGGCCTGGCGCCAGGTGTCCGTGTCCAGCATGGAATGCCTCGGCGCCGCCCGCTGCCCTGTTGCCCAGGAGTGCTTCAGCGAGAAGGCACGCGCTGCCGCTGCTGATGCCGACATCATCATCACCAACCACGCGATGCTGGCGATCAGCGCCTTCGAAGGGCTGGCGGTCCTCCCGGAGTACGACGTCGTCGTCATCGACGAGGCCCACGAACTCCACGATCGGGTGACCGGCGCCGTGTCCGGGCAGCTCTCCTCGTCGATGGTCAGCGCGGCCTCCACTGCGCTCCGTCGCCATGCGTCCATCGCGACGGTCGCCCTCGATACAGCGGCCGACGCCCTCGAGGTCGCCTCCGAAGGTCTTCCCTCCGGCCTGTTACCCAACGGTCTGCCCGAGGATCTCGAGCAGGCGCTCGCCCAGGTGCGCGACGCGGCGCGAGCAGCCCTGTCCGACACCAAGACGGACGGGAAGTCCGAGGCCGACGCGGACGGCGGACGGCAGGTGGCGCGTTCGCGGGTCACGCTGGTCTTCGATCTGGCGGAACGCATCCTTGCGGCTGCAAGCCTCAACGAAGTGGTGTGGGCCTCCCGCCCCAGCACGTTCACGCCCGGGTCCGGTTACGCCCAGGCTGACGAGAGCGCACCTGCAACGGTGAACGTCGCCCCGCTGTCCGTGGCCGCCCGCCTGCGCGAGGGACTGTTCCAGGACCACACGGTCATCCTGACGTCGGCGACACTCGCCATCGGCTCGGAATTCGGACCGGTTGCCGGGTCCCTGGGCCTGAGCGGCCCCGGTGCTCCCAGCTGGACGGGGGTCGACGTCGGCAGTCCTTTCGACTACCCACGCCAGGGCGTGCTGTATGTCGCGAAGGACCTGCCCAAGCCCGAGCGCGGGACCTCGGACGCGCAGCTCGCTGAGCTGCTGGCCCTGCTCGAGGCCTCCCATGGAGGAGCGCTGGGCCTCTTCTCGTCCAAGCGGGCAGCCGAGGAGGCGGCAGAGGCACTCCGTCCGAAGGTCGACTTCGAGATCCTCTGCCAGGGGGAGTCCTCCCTCAGTGCGCTGGTGACGCAGTTCGCCGATGAACCGGACACCTGTCTGTTCGGCACCATGTCGCTGTGGCAGGGCGTCGACGTACCCGGCGCGTCCTGCCGCCTGGTGATCATCGACCGGATCCCGTTCCCCCGCCCGGACGACCCGCTGATGACGGCCAGGACACGGGCGGTGGCACGCAATGGCGGCAACGGATTCATGAGCGTGTCGGCGACGCACGCCGCCGTGCGGCTCGCTCAGGGTGCAGGCCGCCTCATCCGCGCGGCGGGCGACAGGGGTGTCGTGGCCGTGTTGGACAGCCGTCTCGCGACGGCCCGTTACGGCGGTTTCCTGAGGGCAGCGCTTCCGCCGTTCTGGGCCACGACGGACCGCGATGTCGTCACGGGCATCCTCCAACGGCTGTCCGGTCGCTGACGGCTTTCCTGCGGGGCGGCACCGAAGCTGCGGTGATCGCCGCCCAGGCGCGGTGGCGGACGAGGAGTGCCCGGACGGCTCCTAGAGGGCGCGCATCACGGAGACGACTTTCCCCATGATGCTGGCGTGGTCGCCGAGGATCGGCTCGTAGCGCGTGTTCTGGGGTAGGAGCCAGGTGTGGCCGTCGCGTTGCCGGAACGTCTTGACCGTGGCCTCGTCGTCGAGCAGGGCCGCGACGATGTCGCCGTTCTGGGCGCTCTGCTGTCGACGGACCACCACCCAGTCGCCGTCGCAGATCGCGGCGTCGACCATGGAGTCCCCGGCGACCCTCAGCATGAAGAGGTCGCCGTGGCCGACGAGTTGTCTCGGGAGGGGCATGACGTCCTCGACCACCTGATCGGCGAGGATCGGGCCGCCGGCCGCGATGCGGCCGACGAGTGGTACAAGGGCGGTGTCGACGGCGACCTGGTGTTCGAAGGTCGCCTTCTGCTCGGCGGAGGACCCCGGCGCATCCGGTGACGCGTCGGAGGTCAGCGTCAGCGGCAGCAGCACCTCCATCGCCCGGGGGCGTTTGGGGTCACGCCGCAGGTAACCGAGGCGCTCGAGCTGCGACAGCTGGTGGGTCACGCTCGACAGGCTCGCAAGCCCCACCGTGTCGCCGATCTCCCGCATCGATGGCGGATACCCGTTGTCGGCGATCGAGCGTTGGATGGTCTCGAGGATCGTCAGCTGTCGCGCGGTGAGGCCCTTCGACACGGAGCGCCCCCTGGGGCGCCCCCGTCCGGCGGGCATGCGCACGACATCAGCCGCGAGATCGGCGGTGTTCGATTCCTGCCGTGCTGCCGGTGTTGGTTCCGCCACTGGTGCGCCTTTCGCCTGGGACCGCAGATCCCCTCGTGCCCGCCGCGCGCTCCCTGTGATCGGGAAGCGATTGTGTCAGTGGCGGGTGATTGTCTAGGACTCATCAGCGGCTTGCCTGCAGGTCAGCAGCAGTATCCACCGAAGATGTTCCGTCCTGCTCACGCTAGGACAGTCGGAGGCACTTTTCAAACATATGTTCGAGCGAGTCTCGACAACCGTCGTCCGTAAGTGCTAGAAATAGGCAGAGAAGAAATAGAACGTGTGTTCTAACCGGCTTACGGCCGGCGGACAATAATCGAAGGGACCGAGGACACGTCATGGTTGAAGCGCCCGTACTGCATCGCCCCACCGCAGCTCGTTCGTCCGTCGCCGCCCGTTCGGAGGCCCACCTCGAGCTGGTATCCGCGTCGCTGCCCGCCCAGGCGCCATCGACCGGTAGCACGGCGGAGGCACCGGGTGATCGTCCCCTGACGCTCACGCGCCGGGGGCGCCTGCTCCTGGTAGGCCTGCCGATTGCACTCTCCGTCGCGGTCCTGATCCTGTTCGGAGCATTCCTGACCTCGCAGGCACAGGCGAGCGAGTCCGTGCCTGCGTCCTCGTCGACCGTGGAGATCAATGTCTCCGCCGGTGAGACGCTCTGGGACCTGGCCGTTCAGTACGCACCCGAGCGGGATCCCCGCGATGTGGTCGCGGAGATGGTGGAACTCAACGGTCTGCTGAGTTCGACGGTCCAGGCGGGCCAGAGCATAGCCGTGCCGTCCGAGAACTAGCAGAGCCGCCGGCAGCTGGGTCGTCGAGCCTCCACGGGTGAGCCTCTCCTGATCGGAGAGATCGCGGTTCGACGACCCTCCGTCCTCCGCGGAGGGTCGCATCGCTTAAACTCTAGGAGTGCCTTCTTCCGTGGACGCCCTGGCGAACCTTCCCCTGCGCGACGACCTCGTGGGTCTGAGCCCTTATGGTGCTCCCCAGCTGGACGTCCCCATCCTGCTCAACGTCAACGAGAACACGCACGGAGTCCCGGCGGATGTCCATGCAGCGATCGTCGAAGCCGTGGCGAACGCCACCCGGGGCCTCAACCGCTATCCGGACCGCGAGTTCACGGAGCTGCGCAAGAATCTGGCCGACTACCTCGGGCACGGACTCACCGCCGATCAGCTCTGGGCGGCCAACGGCTCCAACGAGGTACTCCAGCAGGTTCTCCAGGCGTTCGGGGGACCGGGCAGGACCGCGATCGGATTCCCTCCGACCTACTCCATGTACCCCCTGCTCGCCAGTGGAACGGGGACGCGCTACGTCACAGGAGGCCGTGGCGCGGCCTTCGCGATGACACCCGAGGACACGGCACGCGCCATCCGTGAGACCTCGGCCAACATCGTGTTCCTGTGCTCGCCCAACAACCCGACGGGCACCGCCCTCGGGCTGGACGTCATCGAGGCCGCCTACGACGCGGGCGAGGACGCTCGCGCGATCATCATCGTCGACGAGGCCTATGGAGAGTTCTCGCAGAAGGACACACCGAGCGCGCTCACCCTCCTCCCCGGACGCCCGCGCCTGCTCGTGTCGCGCACCATGAGCAAGGCCTTCGCCCTCGCCGGGGCCAGGATCGGCTATCTCGCTGCGGCCCCCGAGGTCACGGACGCGCTCCGCCTCGTTCGTCTGCCGTACCACCTGTCCGCCATCACCCAGGCCACGGCGAACGCGGCACTGACACATGCGGCGACGCTCCTCGCGAACGTCGAGGCGATCAAGGTGCAACGCGACCGGATCGTCCGGGAGCTCGAAGCCCTCGGGCTCTCGCCGGCTCCGTCCGACGCCAACTTCGTCCTCTTCTCGGGTCTCGAGGATCCGCGACGCATCTGGCAGGGGCTGGTGGACGCCGGGGTGCTGATCCGTGACGTGGGAATCCCGGGGTCCTGCGTGTCACCGCGGGAACAGAAGAGGAAACCACGGTGTTCCTGACTGCACTGGGCGACCTGCTGCGGAACACCTGAGCGCCCGTCCTCCCGCCCTTTCCTCCTAGACTGGGTCGGTCCCGTCCATCGCCCCGCCTGCACCTCGCCCGCATGACGGGCACCCACAGAAGGAATGCAATGACAGTTGATGCCGCCCGCGGCCGCACGGCCCGGATCGAGCGGGTCACGAGCGAGTCCCGTGTCCTCGTCGAGCTCGACCTCGACGGCACCGGTGTGTCCTCGATCGATACGACGGTGCCGTTCTACGATCACATGCTCACGGCACTGTCCAAGCACTCACTCATCGACCTGACCATCTCCTCCTCGGGCGACACCCACATCGACGTCCATCACACCGTGGAGGACACGGCCATAGCCATCGGCGAGGCGCTGCGGGTGGCGCTCGGCACGAAGGCCGGCATCCGTCGGTTCGGGGAAGCAACGGTGCCCCTCGACGAGGCTCTGGCGAACGCCGTCGTCGACATCTCGGGGCGGCCGTTCCTCGTCCACGGGGGAGAGCCCGTCGGGCAGGAGTATCACCTGATCGGCGGTCACTTCACCGGTTCGCTGACTCGCCACGTGCTGGAAGCCATCGCGTTGCACGCCCAGATCTGCCTGCACGTCACCGTTCGTGCCGGCCGCGATCCCCACCACATCGTCGAAGCCCAGTTCAAGGCGCTTGCGAGGGCGCTGCGGGCGGCGGTCGAGCACGACCCGAGGGTCGAAGGGATCCCCTCGACGAAGGGGGCGCTATGAGCACCCGCAGGGTCACCGTGCTCGATTACGGGTCGGGGAACGTCCGGTCCGTGGTGAGGGCGCTCGAACACGTCGGTGCCGAGGTCGTGCTCAGCGCTGAACCCGACGACGTCCTCAACGCCGACGGTCTGCTGGTGCCCGGCGTCGGAGCGTTCGCGGCCGTGATGAAAGGGTTGAAGGACGTCGACGCGCTGCGCATGATCGGTCGCCGGGTCGCCGGCGGTCGCCCTGTGCTCGGCATCTGCGTCGGCCTGCAGATCCTGTTCGACGAAGGGGTGGAGCACGGGGTGCGGACGCCGGGCATGGGGGAGTGGCCCGGGACCGTCGAGCGGTTGAAGGCCGACGTCGTCCCCCACATGGGTTGGAACACCGTAGCTGCGCCCGCGGACACCGTCCTGTTCGACGGGATCGCCGACGAGCGTTTCTACTTCGTGCACTCCTACGGCGTGCAGGACTGGACCTTCGATGTCACGCAGCCCGCGATGAAGCCACCGCAGGTCACCTGGTCCGACCACGGCGGCCGGTTCATCGCCGCCGTCGAGAACGGACCGCTCAGCGCCACCCAGTTCCACCCGGAGAAGTCCGGGGACGCCGGGGCGCAGCTCCTGAGGAACTGGACCGAGGGCCTCCGATGAGCCCATGCTGAGCCTGGTGCTCATGGGCGTCGCCGGCCTGCTGATCGGCGGCGCCTTCTCGCTGCGCGGCCAGGAGTTTCCCCGCTGGGTATGGATCGCCTTTCTGGTCCTGGCGGGCCTTTCCCTGGTGGCCGCCTACCTGTTCACCCTGCCCGGCGACTAGCCGGGTCCCTCGCATCGCCCGATCCGGCCCCGGCCGCCTCCACGAAAGCAGACCATGAGCCCCCTCACCGAATCCCCTCATCTCGAGCTCCTCCCAGCCGTCGACGTCGCGGACGGCCAGGCCGTCCGCCTCGTACAGGGCGAAGCCGGCAGTGAGACCAGTTACGGGGATCCCGTCGACGCCGCCCTCGCCTGGCAGGAGGACGGCGCAGAATGGGTGCACCTCGTCGACCTGGACGCCGCCTTCGGACGAGGGTCCAACAGGAAGCTGCTCGAGCGCGTCGTGCGGCAGCTCGACATCAAGGTCGAGCTCTCCGGCGGGATCCGGGACGACGCGTCACTCGACGCCGCGCTCGAACTCGGCGCGACCCGCGTGAACCTGGGCACGGCAGCGCTCGAGAACCCCGAATGGACCGAGCGTGCGATCGCGCGCTACGGGGATGCCGTGGCGGTCGGGCTCGACGTCCGGGGAACAACCCTCGCTGCACGCGGCTGGACCGAGGAGGGCGGCGACCTGTGGGAGGTGCTGCAGCGACTCGAGGACGTCGGTTGTGCCCGCTACGTGGTGACGGACGTGACCAAGGACGGCACCCTGAAGGGCCCGAACCTCGCGCTCCTGAAGGACGTCCTCGCGAAGACCGCGCGCCCCGTGGTCGCTTCGGGCGGCATCTCGAGCCTCGACGACATCGCTGCCCTCAGGGACCTCGTCGCCTCCGGCCTCGAGGGAGCGATCGTGGGCAAGGCGCTCTACGCCGGAGCCTTCACGCTGCCGCAGGCCCTCGACGTCGCAGGGATGCCCGGCGCGGACGCGTGACCGGCAGGCAACTCCCCGCGCACATCGCTGCCGCCCTCGCAGGCAATACCGCGGACTCCGCAGGGCAGCCGTGGGCGGGCCGTAACCTGTCCGGCCCGGACAACCCGCTGCACATCTTCGAGGACGATGACGGCTCCGCCGACCTGCGGCTCGCGGCCGCCGTCGCCGCGCTGACGGGACCGGCGGGCCAACCGGGCCCCCGCGAGCGCGCCGTCTTCACCGCCCTGACGACGGCCCGGGTCTTCATCCCGATCGTGGCGAGCCTCAGCCGGCCCGGCACGGGTGTCGAGGAGTTGCACGCCGACAAGGAAGCCGACATGGCGCTCGTCACGCTGTCAGCACCCGACGGGAGGAAGGCACTGCCCGTCTTCTCGTCGACGCAGGCGCTGCGTCACTGGCACCCCGAGGCGCGGCCCGTCGCCGCATACGCCTCCCGTGCCGCACTCGCGGCCGCCGCCGAACAGGCCGAGCTGATGGTGCTCGACCCGGGGGCCGACGTCACTGTCGTCCTCCGTCGTCCTGCCGTCTGGTCCCTCGCGCAGCAGGTCCGATGGACGCCGTCGTACGAGGACCACGCCCTCGCTGCGCTGGTCGAGGGCGCAGCGGACGGGGAGGGGAACATCCTGTCCGTCGCCCTGCGGCCGGCTGCCGGCGTCCTGACCCGGAGCGCCGACGGTACCATTGCGTCGGGCGGAGGACCGGGGCCCGAACTGCGCATGGATCTGCAGCTCCGCCCCGGCTTGAGGCCGGACGAGGTGCGCGATACCGTCGCCTCCTTCCGGGCGAAGCTGCTGGGCCTCACGGACTTCGTGGACCGCGTCGACTCGCTCGACATCAAACTCATGGGCTGACGGAGCCGTCGGCCGGAAAGACTCATCGTGAACTTCGCTGTATACCGGGAACTGCTCCGCATTCGTTCCGTCCGCATGCTGCTGATCGTCGGCATGATCGCCCGGTTCCCGCACTCGGCTGCAGGGGTGCTCCTGACGCTGCACGTCGTGCAGACCCTCGACCGCGGCTACGCGGAAGCGGGTGCCGTAGCCGCCGTCGTCACGATCGGGATCGCCGTCGGTGCGCCGTGGCGCGGCCGGCGGATCGACACCGTCGGATTGCGCCGTGCGCTCGTCCCGTCCGTCCTGGCGGAAGCGGTCATCTGGTCGGTCGCACCGCATCTGCCCTATGCGTGGCTGCTCGTCGCCGCGCTGGTGGGCGGACTCTTCACCCTTCCCGCTTTCTCCGTCATCCGCCAGGCACTCGGCGTGCTGGTCGAGGGGGACCGGCGACGCACCGCTTTCACGCTCGACGCGATCTCCACCGAGGTCGTCTTCATGGCGGGACCCGCTGTCGGGGTGGTCCTGGCGACGCAGATCTCCACCGTACTCGGGCTGACACTCGTGGGACTGGCGACGGCGACCGCCGGGCTCTTCCTGATGTGGTTCAACCCGCCCACCCGCTCGGAGCAGCTTCCGGACGCAGGAACCGTGCCGGCCGCGGCGCCGCCGGGGTCGGTGAAGCCGCAGCAGACCTCATCGGCTCCCATGATGCACCCCACCGCGGACGCGCCTCCCTGCTCCACCGCGGTGTGCGCCAGGCCTTCCCCTGGCTGACAGGTCCGCTCGTCGTGGTCATGATCATCGCTGCAGGGGCCGGGCTGGTGCTGTCCGGCTCGGAGGTGGGGATCGTCGCGGCACTGGAACTCTCGGGGAACGAGGGACAGCTGGGGCTCGTCTTCGTGGCGTGGTGCGCGGCGTCCGTGGTCGGCGGACTGGTCTACGGAGCCCTCCGTCGTCCGATCGCGCCGTCCGTGCTCCTCATCGGCATGGCGTTGTTGACCCTGCTGATGGGGTTCGCCGACAGCACCCTGTCCCTCGCCCTGCTCTCCATCCCGCCGGGACTGTTGTGCGCCCCGGTGTTGTCGGCCGCATCCGAGAAAGTGGCGGATCTCGTTGCCGAGGACCGCAGGGGGGAGGCGATGGGCTGGTACGGCTCTGCGCTGACGTCCGGTGTGGCGCTCGGGGCTCCGGTCGCGGGCCTGCTCATCGACCTGACGGGCCCCTGGGGCGGGTTCACGGCGGTCGGCGTCGTCTCGGCCGTGATCGGAGTGGTCGGGCTCGGGGCCCGGAACCTCGGCACGAAGACCACGACGAGGGAATCCTCGCACGCGACCCGGTAGCTCTCGGCAGGCGGGGATGCGTCCGCCCTCCGAGCGGCACGCCCTCCGGCATCCTCTGCGGTCGCACGGAAGACAGGGCCGGCCGGCACCCGGGGGGGGGGTGCCGGCCGGTGCAGGAGGCGGGGTGCCGGCCGGAGCAGGAGGCGGGGTGCTAGGCCACGTGTCAGCCGTAGCTTGACAGGGGTGCGTCAGTTGACGGGGCCCGTGTACTTCTCGCCCGGGCCCTTGCCGGGCGGATCGGGGATGATCGACGCCTCCCGGAACGCGAGCTGCAAGGACCGGAGCCCGTCGCGCAGGGGCCCGGCGTGCTGGGAGCCGATCTCGGGAGCCGCCGCCGTGACGAACCCGGCCAACGCCGTGATCAGCTTGCGAGCCTCGTCGAGATCCTTGAGTTGTTCTGCATTTTCCTCCTGAGCGAGGCCGCACTTCACCGCAGCGGCACTCATGAGATGCACCGCGGAGGTGACGATGACCTCGACGGCTGCCACCTCGGAGATGTCGCGCATCTGCTGGCGGACGTCCTGCTCGGCCGCGTCCTGCTCCTCGACGAAGCTGCGCCGGGAGGTGGGCGCCGTCGCGTCGTCGGGAGTCTGCTGCGGATTGTCGTGTGGCGTGTCCATACTGGTAAGCTTGGCATAGACCAACCGGTCATCGTAACTCGCTGTGCTCCGTCAGGAGCCTTCGGACGGCGGCCGGTATGCAAGCGGAGCCCTCTCCCACCCGCGTTTGCCTGGTGCGTTCCTTGGACGCATTGCAGGTAGCCGGGTCACCTGGTCGTCGTGATGACCGTAGTGCTGAAGCTCACGCTTCCGCCGGACATCCCCGACCGGTTGCCGAGGCCTCCGATTGCGCATGCAATGGGAGGCCTTCTTTCGTTTGCACGCGGTGCCAGCTTGAGAATCCACAGGAGTGACACATTAGCGAGCCAAGAATCAATGATCGTATCCGCGTTCCAGAGGTGCGGTTGGTCGGACCTGCCGGCGAACAGGTAGGGATCGTCCGTATCGAGGACGCGCTCCGACTTGCAGCCGAGTCCGACCTGGATCTTGTCGAGGTGGCACCGCAGGCACGTCCTCCGGTCGCCAAGCTCATGGATTTTGGTAAGTACAAGTACGAAGCGGCCGTCAAGGCACGTGAGGCCCGGAAGAACCAGACCAATACGGTCCTGAAGGAGATCCGGTTCCGGCTCAAGATCGATACGCACGACTACGAGACGAAGCGCGGTCACGCGATGCGCTTCCTCGGTGCCGGCGACAAGGTCAAGGCCATGATCCAGTTTCGTGGTCGTGAGCAGCAGCGGCCGGAGATGGGCATCCGCCTGCTCCAGAAGTTCGCCGACGACGTCGCCGAAGTCGGCGTGGTCGAATCGTCACCGCGCATCGACGGCCGGAACATGGTCATGGTGATCGGCCCGACGAAGAACAAGGCCGAGGCGAAGGCCGAAGCGCGGCGTGCAACCCAGCGCGCCGATGCCAAGGCGGCCAACGAAGCGGCGAAGTCGGGCGAGGACACCGGTCGCATCGACACCTCCGGCGACAGCGGTGCCCCGCTGACGCAGTCGCTCGCGGACTCCTGCCGGAGGGCTACGTGATCACGACCGAGCCGGAGACGGACGTCCAGGAACGGCAGCCGAGGCTCCGGCCCAGGCCGCCGGTGCCGAGGACGCTCCCGCCGGGTCGGTCGACGCCGGAGCAGGCACGCGCGCCCGCCGCACAGCAGGCTCCGCAGACGGCACCGAGGTCTGCTCCGGTGCGGACATCGGCGCCGCGGTCCACCTCGTCGGCTCCTCGGTCCACCTCGTCGGCTCCTCGGTCCACGTCGTCGGCCCCGCGGTCCGCGCCGCCACGTCCCGCGACCGAGCGGCCCGCTTCAGCGCGTCCGTCCACCGAGCGTCCTGCGACGGAACGCCCGGCAGCGTCGCGACCTGCGGCGAGTGCTCCGAGGCCGGCGAGCACGACGACGCCGGCAGCATCCGATGCAGCGCCTGCGGCGGCACCGAAGCCCGCTGTCGTCGCCAAGCCATCGGCCATGCCGAAGCCCGGAGCGCCGAAGCCGTCGGCAACCCCCAAGCCTGCCGGCAGGGCGGCTCCCAAGAGTCCGACCAGCCGTCCCAAGCCCGGAAGCACGGACTAGGCTCCGGCCTCGTCCTGCCGGGTACGTCCGACAACCAGCAGGCACCTTCGGGTGCCGACTCCCGGGTGCATCCGCCCCGGCTACATGAAGGAGATCGGTTTCCATGCCGAAGATGAAGACCCACAGCGGCGTCAAGAAGCGCTTCAAGCTGACCGGTAGCGGCAAGCTCAAGCGCCAGCAGGCGAACCGCCGGCACTACCTCGAGCACAAGTCCTCGACCCTGACCCGCCGTCTCGCGAGCGACAAGATCGTCTCGAAGGCGGACACCAAGGTCATCAAGAAGATGCTGGGCATCTAACCACCCATCCACCCCCTCGGGAAAGCGCACGCACGGGACGTGGTGCGCTGCGGCTACGGCCGTGACCGAAGTCGAGCAAAAGGAGTACACACGTGGCACGTGTGAAGCGGGCAGTCAATGCCCACAAGAAGCGTCGGGTCATCCTCGAGCGCGCCAAGGGCTACCGCGGGCAGCGCTCACGCCTGTACCGCAAGGCCAAGGAGCAGCTGCTCCACTCGTTCGTCTACAGCTACGGTGACCGCCGCAAGCGCAAGGGCGATTTCCGTCGCCTGTGGATCCAGCGCATCAACGCTGCCTCCCGCGCCAACGGCCTGACGTACAACCGCCTGATCCAGGGTCTGAAGGCCGCCGAGATCCAGGTCGACCGTCGTATGCTCGCCGACCTTGCCGTCACGGACGGAGCCGCGTTCGCCGCGCTCGTCCAGCTCGCCAAGAACGCCCTGCCGGCCGATACGTCGGCTCCGGTCAAGGCCTCGGTCTAGGCCCCATCGGCTGTCGCGGGCATCAGCCCGCGAACCGGTACATCATGACTGCGAACGGACGCCCCCAGGCGCCACTGATGACCAACACCCAGGCAGATCGGGTGAAGGAGGTGGCGCGACTGGCCGGGCGTCCGTCGCGGTTAAGGCGCCGGGAGTTCCTCGCCGAAGGCCCCCAGGCGGTTCGGGAGGCGCTTCGCCTCCACCTCGAGAGGTACGACGCCGGCAGGGCAGGCGTGGTCGTCGACGTCTATGCGACGCCGGAGGCCCTCGAGCGGCACCCGGACCTCGCCGATCTGCTCCGCCAGGACGGGGCCCCCGGTGTCAGGGAAGCGACCCTCGAGGTCCTGGCCGCGATGTCGTCGACCGTCACGCCGCAGGGGTTCGTGGCCGTCTGTGCCTTCGTCGACGTCCCGCTCGAGGACGTTCTGGCCGCGTCTCCCCGCCTGGTCGCGGTGCTCGTGGAGGTGCGCGACCCGGGAAACGCGGGCACCATCATCCGGGCAGCGGATTCCGCAGGAGCCGACGCCGTCATCCTGACCGGCGCGAGCGTGGACCCCTACAATCCGAAGACCGTGAGGTCCACCGCAGGGTCGCTGTTCCATGTGCCGCTGGTACTGGGCGCGGACTCCGAGAGCCTTCTCCACCGCCTCCGCGAATCCGGACTGACGGTGCTCGCAGCAGACGGCCACGGGACTACTGACCTCGATGAACTCCAGGACGCCGCTGCCGGCCGGAGGTTCAGTGCACGGCAGGGCGCTGGTCCCGCTACACCCGAGCCCGACGAGGGCCCGAGCGGGCCGAAGACCGATTCGACGGCGGAGCCGCGTGCCGTGCGGCTCGAGGACGGCGGCGCCTGGCTGTTCGGGAACGAGGCCCAGGGGCTCCCGGAGAGTGTCGGTACGGCCGCCGACGCTCGCGTCGCCGTCCCCATCTACGGGAACGCCGAATCGCTCAATGTCGGAACGGCAGCCACGGTGTGCCTCTACGCCTCAGCCCGCGCGCAACGGCTCCGCTGAGTCGGGACGTCCCGCGGCAGTCCGATCGCCGGCCGGGACGCCGCGCTCCAGCCTCCCGCTGAGAACCGCGACCCCGAGCCCCAGCACCGCGAGGCCGGCGCCCACCAGGGCTGGAGCGGTGAAGCCCCAGCCCGCGGTGATCACCGCACCACCCAGCGCGGCGCCGAGGGCGTTCGCGGTGTTGAGCGAGGAATGATTCATCGAGGACGCGAGTGACGGCGCCCCGGGCGCGACGTCGAGCAGACGCGCCTGGAGGGGTGGAATCAGCGCCGACCCGCTCGTGCCGACCAGGAAGACGAACAGACAGGCGCTCCAGGGCGCAGTCGCGGCGAGAGGGAACAGCAGCAGGACCACCGTGATCGCTGCCATGACACCGTAGATGCTGCCCAGGATCGACCTGTCCGCGAGGCGCCCGCCGAGGATGTTGCCGGTCACCATGCCCACCCCGTAGAGCGCGACGACGACGGGGAGAAGCGACGCCTCCAGCCCGGCCACCTCGGTCATGATGGGCGAGATGTACGAGTAGACCGCGAAGAACCCACCGAAACCGACGATCCCGATGAGGAGGGTGAGCCAGAGCTGCGGCCGACGCAGTGCCCCAAGCTCCCGCCGGATGCTGGCCCCGGGATTCACCGGAACATGCGGCACGAAGGTCCTGATCAGGATCAGGGTCACGGCACCGATCACGCCGACGAGCAGGAACATCGAGCGCCAGCCGAGCTGCTGCCCGAGCCAGGTGGCGAAGGGGACCCCCACCACATTGGCGATGCTGAGGCCGAGCATCACCATCGAGATGGCCCGTCCCCGCCGCGCGGGGTCCGCAAGGGATGCGGCGATGACGGCGGACACGCCGAAGTATGCGCCGTGCGGAAGACCCGACAGGAAGCGCGAGGCAAGCATCCAGCCGAACCCCGACGCGAAGAAGGACGAGACGTTCGCCAGCGTGATCATCAGCATGAGGGCCAGCGCCACCGAGCGCTGGGGTTTCTTCGCGCCGAGGGTGGCCAGGACGGGGGCACCCACGACGACGCCGAGGGCATAGGCGGAGATGACGTGCCCGCCCTGCGCGTAGCCCACGCCGAGGTCCGAACGCATCTCCTCGAGCAGGCCCATGATCGTGAATTCGGTCGTGCCGATCGCGAAGCCCCCGACGGCGAGGGCTCCGATGGCCAGGACGAGCCGACGGCCCGTGAGGCGCGGGGAGGTGATCGTCGGCCGTGCGGAGGCTGTCATGGGTTTCCTTGGTGCTCGAAGCGGAACGGGTGGGTCCGTCGCCGGTGGACCGCGCTGAGAGCCAGGGGTGTCGGGACGGCGATGCGGACGCCGTCGTCAGGTCAAGCCTAGGCGAAGACCGGGTGCTGCCCGGAAGTGCAACCTGAAATGAGGAGGGCCCCGGTTTGCGGCCGGGGGATCAGCGGATCTACGTTCGAGGAGGTACAAGCGCGCGCCCGGTCCATGAGCCCGGGTGGTAGCAGATCGGGACGGGGCCCGTCGGCCCGGTGCGTTCGAGATGGAACGACGAAGGAAAGGATCAGGCGATGGGTTGGACACCGCAGTCGTATCAGTTGCCGCAGAGCGAACACCTCCGGGAGGACATCAATCTCCCGGAGGAGCCGGAGCTGCCGGGGGAGGAGGGCGCGGCCCAGTTCTCCGAGGAGACCTACACCTCGACCGCGCTCAACGCGGGCCAGCAGGTTCCCGGCTTGAGCCCGCACGGTGAGTACCGCAGGAGCGACAATCCCGAACACCAGACGGCGGCCACGGGTGGGACCCTCGCGTCCCCCGAGGAGAGCTGACTACGGTTCCCGATGCAGGAGCAGGGGCATGACTAGACTCGACGGGTGACGCTTTCCGAACCCCGCCGGCCCCTGCAGATCGTCGGGGCGGCAGTCGTCGACTCCCTCGCTCACCCCACGCGACTCCTCGTGGCACGGAGGACGGCCCCGCCGGCATTCGCAGGATTGTGGGAGTTCCCGGGCGGCAAGGTCGAACCTGGAGAGACATGTGAGGACGCGCTGCGGCGCGAGCTGAAGGAGGAGCTGGGGATACAGGCGATCCTCGGCGCCGAGATCCCCGGACCCGCTGCGACGGGATGGCCGCTGAACGAGCGGGCGGCGATGCGCGTCTGGTTCGCCGAGGTGTCGGCGGGAGAGGCGGAGCCCCTGCAGGACCACGATCAGCTCCTCTGGCTGCCGCTCCACCCCGGCGACGACGTGGATGCCCTGCCCTGGATCCCGGCGGACCGGCCGATCCTCACCGCACTGCGAGCAGCGCCGACCATGCGCTCGCGTGGACTCCGGGCAGGACGCCGGGACGGGCCGATCAACTAGAACAGCGTGGGCTGGGCCGCTATCCGCTCCGGAGCCCTACCTGCGGGCGGCGATGCGGGATCGTGCTGCTCCGCGGGCGAGAGGTTCCGGAAGAACCCAGCCCCGCCGCGAGGCCATGCGTCTTCCGGGCGACCCTGATCCTGCCGGTGAGCCATTCCCGATACTCCTTCGACGCATAGCTCCCGCCCCGGTAGAGCCCTTCGTACTTCGGGACCAGATGCGGGTGGTGAGCTGCAAGCCACTGCATGAACCACTCCCGTGAGCCGGGCCGGAGGTGCAGTGGGCCCGCGGTCACCCCGGTTGCCCCCGCCGCTGCCAGTGCTCCGAACAACCGGTCGAGCGAGTCGTCGTCGTCCGTGAGCCAGGGCAGGATGGGCATCGCCATGACCCCGCAGGGCAGCCCCGCCTCGCGCAGACGGGTGATCAGGGCGAGCCGCGCTCTGGGCGCCGGCGTCCCTGGTTCGATCGCTTCAGCGAGCGCGGGATCGACGAGCGCGAGCGAGATTCCCATGCCGACGTTCACGGACTGCGCGGCCGCCTTCAGGACGGGGATGTCACGCGCGAGGAGCGTCCCCTTGGTGAGTATGGAGAAGGGCGTGCCGGAGTCCGCCAGCGCCGTGATGATCCCGGGCATCAGTGCATACCTGCCCTCGGCTCGCTGGTACGGGTCGGTGTTGGTACCGAGCGCAACGTGCTCGTGGCTCCAGGAGGGACGGGTGAGCTCTCGCCGCAGCACCTCCCCGGCGTTGATCTTGACCACCAGTTGAGCGTCGAAATCGAGCCCGGTGTCGAGGTTGAGGTAGCTGTGCGTCTTCCGGGCGAAGCAGTACACGCAGGCATGCGAGCAGCCACGGTAGGGGTTGATGGTCCAGGAGAAGGGCATCGACGAGGTCGGCGGGACCTTGTTCAGCACGGACTTCGCGGTGACCTCGTGGAACGTGATCCCGGCGAACTCGGGCGTCGTGACGGTCCGCACCAGCCCGGCGAGGGGCAGGAGGGCGGGCTCGACGGCGCCCGGGTCACCGTCACTGATCTTCTGACCTTCCCATCGCATACCATTATTAGAACACATCTTCTAATATTCCCCGAGGATCGACGGCGGGGATGCGCCTAGGCTGGACGCATGATCCTGCTGACCGGCTTCGAACCCTTCGCCGGGGAATCCACCAATCCTTCCTGGCATGCCGCGCAGCGCGCGGCGGAACGCCTCACCGATCAGGGCCACGCGGCTGTCGCCGTCGAACTGCCCTGTGCCTTCCACCGCAGTATCGACGTCCTGCGCGAAGCCCTCGAGGACTATTCGCCCGTCCTCGTGCTCTGCGTGGGCCAGGCCGGCGGGCGGGAGCGGATCTCCATCGAGCGGGTCGCCATCAATGTCGATGATGCTCGCATCCCGGACAACGACGGCCAGCGCCCGATCGACGAACCGGTGGTGGCGGGAGGCCCGTCGGCCTACTTCTCGACCCTGCCCATCAAGGCCTGTCGTGAGGCGGTGGCCCGGCTGGGCGTCCCCGTCGAGGTGTCACAGACCGCCGGCACATACGTGTGCAACCACGTCTTCTACGCGCTCATGCATCAGCTCGCGCGTCGGGATGACATCCGGGGCGGCTTCGTCCACGTCCCGTACTCCTCCGAGCAGGGACAGGCCCATCGCGCACCGGGACTGGACGTGGACGCCATGGCATCGGCGCTGGTCACGATCGCGACGACCGCAGTGGCCACCGTGTCCGATGCACGGATCGCTGCAGGGGCCGAGCACTGACCAGGGGCGCGACCTGCTGACGCCATCCCGCCTTGCCACTGCTACGGGCGGCGTCCGAGCCCGGTCGGGATCACGGCGCGGAGCGTCTGCGCTACGGACCGCAGCGGCTGCTCGCGATAGCCGCCGTCCGCCAGCCCGGCTCCGCGTTCGAAGACGTTGCGCGACGCCGGATCGCCGGTCCGCAGGAGGGAGTAGCCGCTTGCCACCAGATAGGCAGGGAGGAACGGCAGCCCGCAGCAGGCGGCATACTGCCGGGCGTGGCGCGCCTCGTGGTCGAGGAGGCGGGCGAATCCTGCGGGGGAGTCCCGCGGGACGGATCCACGCAACAGCACGACGCTTCCCACGGTGAACGCCCTGGCCCTCGGTAGGCGACGCCGGTAGCCCTCCGCCACCAGGATGCCGTGGGGCCCTGCCGACACGCGGCACCCGGACAGGGCGGCCACGGCGAGGCCGCAGGGCGTGGACAGGTTGATCCAGTTGAGGAACGGTACGAGCCGGGGACGCATGCGGACATCGTACGGCCAGGGGGTGGACGGCGACCGGTCCGGGCGCGGTCGGAGCGCGGATCGCCCCGTGCCCACGGGGCCGGGTTGTGGTGCCGCGGGAGCGGTCGCCTAGACTTGGCAACGCCGGTGCGCCCCGCTGCGACCCGGCGTTTTCCTGTCCACGGCGTGGTCTGTCAGCAGAGCACCCGCCGCACGAGTGCAAGGTAAGCCATCGCCATGTCCGAACTCCCAGAGCAGGCAGGGCCAGGCAGCCCGCAGGCCCAGGTCCCCGATCCGCTGGATGCCTCGTCCGTCGCCGCCGCCGTCGACGCGGCGCTCGCCGATATCGCGGGTGCTACGGACCTCGACGGCCTGAAGACCGTGCGGATCGCGCACACCGGCGAGAAATCGCCCCTGAGCCTTGCGAACCGCGGCATCGGCGCCCTGCCCAAGGACCAGAAATCAGCCGCGGGCAAGAACATCGGCCCGGCCCGCGGACGGATCAATCAGGCGCTCGCCGCCAGGACCGCGGAGCTCGAGGCCGAGCGTGACGCCCGGATCCTCGTCGAGGAGGCCGTCGACGTCACCGCGGCGCCCCGCCGTCGTCGTACCGGTGCCCGCCACCCGCTGTCGACGCTGCAGGAGCGGGTCAGCGACGTCTTCGTCGGCATGGGCTGGGAGATCGCGGAGGGGCCGGAGCTCGAGTCCGAGTGGTTCAACTTCGACGCGCTCAATTTCAAGCCCGACCACCCTGCGCGCGAGATGCAGGACACGTTCTTCGTCGAACCCCCCGAGGCGCATCTCGTCCTGCGGACCCACACGTCACCCGTCCAGGTCCGCTCCATGCTCGAACGGGACCTGCCGATCTACGTGCTGTGCCCTGGCAAGGTGTTCCGCACCGATGAGCTCGACGCGACGCACACCCCGGTGTTCCACCAGTTCGAGGGCCTCGCGATCGACAGGGGCCTCACCATGGCGGACCTCGTCGGCACGCTCGAACACTTCACCCAGCAGCTCTTCGGTGACGATGCCAGGGTGCGCCTGCGGCCCAACTTCTTCCCCTTCACGGAACCGAGTGCCGAACTCGACATCTGGCACCCCGGCGCCAAGGGTGGTCCACGGTGGATCGAGTGGGGCGGCTGCGGGATGGTCAACCCCAACGTCCTCAGGGCGACGGGAATCGACCCGGAGATCTACTCCGGGTTCGCCTTCGGCATGGGGATCGAGCGCGCCCTCATGTTCCGCAACGAGGTCGGCGACATGAGGGACATGATCGAGGGCGACGTACGTTTCAGTGAACACTTCGGGATGGAGATCTAGTGAGAATCCCACTGTCCTGGCTGCGCGAGTACGCAGCCGTACCCGCGGATGCGACCGCGGAAGACGTGATGGCCGAGCTCGTGAAGGTGGGCCTGGAGGAGGAGGACGTCCATCGTCCCACCGATGAGCTGAAAGGCCCGATCGTCGTCGGCCAGGTCCTCAGCGCCGTCAAGGAACCGCAGTCCAACGGCAAGACCATCAACTGGTGCGAGGTCCGCGTGGTGCCGGAAGGCGTCGAACAGACGCTCACCGGCGACGGTATCGACCCCTCGGGCGTGCAGGGGATCGTGTGCGGTGCGCACAATTTCGTCGAGGGCGACAAGGTGGTCGTCACGCTGCCGGGCGCCGTGCTGCCCGGCGACTTCCGCATCAGCCCGCGGACGACCTATGGCCACGTATCCGCGGGCATGATCGCCTCGGTCCGAGAACTCGGTATCGGCGACGACCACGACGGCATCCTCGTGCTCTCCACCCTGGGGCTCGACCCCGAGGTCGGTACCGACGCCATGGAGCTTCTGGGCCTGTACGACGAGGCAGCCGAGATCAACGTGACACCGGACCGCGGCTACTGCTTCTCCATCCGGGGCGTCGCCCGCGAGTACGCCCACGCGACCGGAACGGCCTTCTCGGACCCTGCCGCCGCCGTCGTCGTGCCCGAGCCGGCAGGGGCCGGGTACCCGGTCCGTCTCGAGGACTCCGCGCCCATCTACGGGAGGGCCGGCTGCGACCGCTTCGTGGCACGGACGGTCCGCGGGGTCGATCCGTCGCGGCCCACTCCGCCGTGGATGTCCGCGCGACTGCGCCTCGCCGGGATCCGCTCCATCTCCCTCGTGGTCGACATCTCGAACTACGTGATGCTCGAACTCGGGCAGCCGCTGCACTTCTACGACCTCGACACGCTCTCGGGGGACATCGTCGTCCGGCGCGCGGAGGAGGGCGAGACGCTGCGGACCCTCGACGACAGGGAACGCGCGCTCGACGCCGAGGACCTGCTGATCACGGATGCGTCCGGGCCGATCGGAATCGCCGGCGTCATGGGCGGCGCCTCCACCGAGGTCTCCGACGGGACGCGGAACGTCCTGATCGAGTCCGCCCACTTCGAGGAGGTCGGCATCGGCAGGTCGCGTCGCCGCCACCGGCTGCCCTCCGAGGCATCAAAGCGATTCGAGCGCGGCGTGGACTGGAGTGTCGCGGACGTCGCCGCCCAGCGCGCCGTCGACCTGCTGCTCGACCTCGCCGGCGGAAGCGTCGACGGGACGGCGACGGACGTCGGCTCGATGCCTGAACCCCGGGTCATCGACCTGGCGAGGGATTTCCCCGCACGTCTGATCGGCAGGGATTTCACCGACGAGCAGATCACGGGTGCGCTGGTCGATCTCGGTGCCTCGGTCGCGGAGTCCGACGGCGGATACCTGGTAACGGCCCCGAGCTGGCGGACCGATCTCGAGACGCGCGAGGACCTGACAGAGGAGATCATCCGCCTCGTCGGGTACGACACGATCCCCTCGACGCTGCCGGTCGCGCCTCCCGGGCGGGGTCTGACCCGCGTCCAGCAGCAGCGCCGTCGGCTCCTGAACGCGCTCGCCGGGGCCGGCCTCACCGAGGTGCTGTCCTACCCGTTCGTGAGCGCACGCGCCAACGCGGTCTTCGGTGCTCCTGAGGAGGGATCGGTTCCGGTCTCGGTGAAGCTCGCGAATCCCCTCAGTGCCGAACTCGGCTACCTCCGCCGGTCGATCCTTCCTGGCCTCGTCGAACTGGCGAAACGCAACCACTCCCGCGGGTTCCGGGACCTGGCCCTCTTCGAGTCCGGTGCGGTGTTCCTCCCGGACGGTGCCCTCGGCACGGGGTCCATTCCGCCGCTGGGCATCAAGCCGTCCGAGGAGGTCCTCGATGGTCTGTACGCCGGCATCCCGGAGCAGCCGCAGACCATCGCCGCCCTGTTCACCGGGCACGAGGTGAGCCCCTCGGTCGACGTGGCACCCCGCCCCTGGGACTGGGCGGACGCGGTCGACGTCGTGCGGCTCATGGCTCAGGTCACCGGCGTCGACGTCGTGCTGCGGCAGGGAAGCCACCAGGCGTTCCACCCCGGTCGGACGGCGGAGTTCACGCTGCGCAGCGGCGAGGTGCTCGGCCATGCCGGGGAGCTCCACCCCAAGCTGATCGCCGCCGAGGACCTGCCGGCACGCACGGTGGCCCTCGAGATCAACGTGGACCTCCTGTTCGAGGCCGCCGCGGACGTCATCGTCGCCAGGCCTCTGTCCACGTACCCGCCGGCCACGCAGGATGTCGCGCTCGTCGTCGATGCCTCGGTGGTCGCCGGTGATGTGCTCGAGACGCTCCGCGAGGGGGCAGGCGAACTCCTCGAGGACGTCAGCCTGTTCGATGTCTACACGGGACAGGGCATCGGCGAGGGGCGGAAGTCGCTGGCCTTCGCGCTGCGCTTCCGGGCCTCGGACCGGACCCTGACGGCCGACGAAGCCAGCGCCGCCCGCGACGCGGCCGTCGCGCTCGCGGGGGAGCGGTTCGGCGCCGTCCAGCGCTGACCGAGCGCAGAACGACCGAAGACCCGTCCACCGGTAGTCCGTGGACGGGTCTTCGGCTGTTCGGGCCTGGTGCTCAGGGGATCAGCAGTACCTTGCCGGTCGTGCGCCGCGCCTGGAGGTCCTCGTGCGCCCTGGCAGCATCGGCGAGCGCGTACCGGGCGCCGATCCGGACGTCGAGCTGCCCGGCGACGACGGCTCCGAAGAGCTCCTCCGCGCGCCAGCGCCGTTCCTCGGGTGTCAGCAGGTAGTGCACCAGGGTGGGGCGCGTGACGAAGAGGGAACCTCCGCTGTTGAGCCGCTGGAGTTCGAGTGGCGGCACCGCGCCCGAAGCCGCCCCGTAGAGCACGAGCGTGCCGCGGATGCGCAGGGATCGCAGCGACTCGTCGAACGTGGACCTGCCCACGCCGTCGTACACCACGTCCACGCCGATACCGTCGGTCAGGGTCCGCACCGCGACGGCGAATCCCTCGTAGCGCAGTACCTCGTCGGCGCCCGCTGCGCGTGCCAGCTCCTCCTTCTCCGGCGTGGAGACCGTGGTGACGACCCGCGCACCCTTGGCCTTGAGCAGCTGGATGAGCAGCAGGCCGACTCCGCCGGCACCCGCGTGGACGAGCACCGAATGGCCCGGCTGGACCGGGAAGGTCGAATTGACGAGGTAGTGCGCCGTCATGCCCTGCAGTGGGAGTGCGGCCGCCGTCTCGAGGTCGACGCCCTCCGGCACCGGCAGCGCCCTGTCGGCGTCGACGAGAGCGAACTCGGCGTAGGTGGATGCCCCCTCCGCGAACGCCACCCGGTCGCCGGGGGCGAAGGCGGTGACTCCCTTCCCGACTGCCTCGACCGTCCCGGCGGCCTCGGCCCCAGGGGTGAAGGGGTGCTCGACGACGTAGGCTCCGCTGCGCTGGTACGTCTCGATGAAGTTCACGCCGGCGGCGGCGACCTTCACGAGGAGCTGGCCGGGTCCGGGCTCGGGACGCTCGACGGTCGCGAGGGTGAGCACCTCCGGTCCGCCGGATTCACGGACGACGATGGCTTCTGGCATGGGGCAGATCCTTTCGATGGCGTGCCCTCATGCTATTCCGGTCTCCTCCAGCGACGGGGATGCATAATCTTGTGTTGCTCTGCATATTCCTGCTGTAAGCTCGGGGGATGACGTTCAGTGCAGCGGTATCCGGGGCCAGCGGCTATGCCGGAGGAGAGCTCCTGCGCCTCCTCGCCAACCATCCCGACGTCGAGATCGGAGCGATCACGGCCCACAGCAACGCGGGCTCCCGGCTCGGGGAACTCCAGCCGCACCTGCACTCGCTCGCCGACCGCGTGCTGGAGGAGACCACACCGGAGGTGCTCGCAGGGCACGATGTCGTCTTCCTCGCACTGCCGCACGGTGCGAGTGCCGATGTCGCGGCCCGGTTGTCGCAGGACACGCTCGTGATCGACGCCGGTGCCGACCACCGCCTGCAGGACCCGGCGGCGTGGGAGAAGTTCTACGGCTCTACCCATGCCGGCACCTGGCCCTACGGGCTGCCCGAACTTCCAGGGCATCGTGCGGACCTCGTCGGAGCCCGCCGCATCGCAGTCCCGGGCTGTTACCCCACGAGCGTCCTCCTCGCCCTCACCCCGGGCTTCGCAGCAGGACTCCTCGAGCCCGACGACGTCGTCGTCGTGGCCGCGTCCGGTACCTCCGGAGCGGGCAAGGCCGCCAAACCGAACCTGATCGGTTCGGAGGTGATGGGCGGCATGAGTCCCTACGGCGTGGGCGGCGGCCATCGCCATACCCCCGAGATGGAGCAGGGACTGAGCCTGGCGGCCGGCGAGCGCGTATCCCTGTCCTTCACCCCGACCCTCGCCCCGATGGCCCGCGGCATCCTGACGACGGCGACGGCGAAGGTGCGGCCCGGCGTGGGGTACGCGCAACTGCGCCAGGCATGGGAGCAGGCGTACGCGGACGAGCCCTTCGTCCGGGTGCTGCCGGAAGGCCAGTGGCCCGCGACGAAGTCGGTTCTCGGCAGCAACTACGCGAACCTGCAACTCGCGTTCGACGAGCACGCCGGCCGCGTCATCGTCAGCAGCGTCATCGACAATCTCACCAAGGGGACCGCCGGCGGAGCCGTGCAGTCCATGAACATCGCCCTCGGACTCGACGAGACCGCGGGCCTGACCATCCAGGGGATCGCACCGTGAGTATCACCTATCCGGGCGGGTTCCGCGCCGCGGGCGTCGCCGCCGGCCTCAAGAGCACCGGCAAGCCCGACGTCGCGCTGGTCGTCAACGACGGCCCCCTGCACAACGCCGCGGCCGTCTTCACCTCCAACCGGGTGGTCGCCGCTCCCGTGCTGTGGTCCCGCCAGGTGGTCTCGGACGGCCGGGTCGACGCCGTCGTGCTCAATTCCGGCGGGGCCAACGCGTGCACCGGGCCCCAGGGCTTCCAGAACACCCACCGCACCGCGGAGCTGGCGGCGGGACTGCTCGGGGTCTCGGCCGGCGACGTCTTCGTCTGCTCCACCGGGCTCATCGGGGAGCAGTTGCCGATGGACAAGCTCCTGGCCGGTGTGAGCGAGGCTGCCGGATCCCTGGGGAGGGGAGGCGGCCCCACCGCGGCAGAGGCGATCAGAACCACCGACACGGTATCGAAGGAAGCCCGGTACCCGGCGACGGCCGACTCCGCGAGCGAGGGATACGCCATCGGGGGCATGGCCAAGGGCGCCGGGATGCTGGCCCCCGGTCTTGCGACCATGCTCGTGGTCCTGACCACGGATGCCGCCCTGGATCCCGCGGCTCTCGATGCCGCGCTCAGGGAAGCGACCAGGGTCAGCTTCGACCGCACCGATGCCGACGGCTGCATGTCGACGAACGACACCGTGGTGCTCCTCGCCTCGGGCTCCGCGGGCGTCGCCCCGGACCAGGACCAGTTCACGCAGGCCCTGACAAACGTCTGCCTCGATCTCGCCGCGCAGCTCATCCACGACGCCGAGGGTGCCAGCCACACGATCGCCGTGACCACCGTCAACGCCGCCTCCGAGCGGGACGCCGAGGTGGTCGGTCGTGCCGTCGCCCGGTCCAACCTCTTCAAGACCGCGATCTTCGGCAACGACCCGAACTGGGGCCGCGTCCTCGCAGCGGTGGGGACGACGGACGCCGCCTTCGAACCGGACCAGCTCAACGTCTCCATGAACGGCGTGCAGATCTGCCGCAACGGGGGGATCGGGGACTCCCGCGACCTCGTCGACCTCACCGGCCGCGACGTCACGGTGGAGATAGACCTCGCCGCCGGATCCGCCGCTGCCACGATCTGGACCAACGACCTCACGCACGAATACGTGCACGAGAACTCCGCGTACTCGAGCTGACGGGACGACATGGCTGACACGACGACCGGAACGACAACGCCTTCCGCCTCCACGTTGAAGGCCCAGGACAAGGCCGCCACCCTGATGGAGGCCCTGCCGTGGATCCAGCGGTTCGCGGGCACCACGATGGTCGTCAAGTACGGCGGCAACGCCATGGTGGACGAGGACATGCGGCGTGCCTTCGCCGAGGACATCGTCTTCCTGCACCACGTCGGCATCCGGCCCGTCGTCGTGCACGGCGGTGGCCCGCAGATCAACGCGATGCTCCACAGGCTCGGCATCGAGTCCGAGTTCAAGGGCGGCCTGCGTGTCACGACACCCGAGGCGATGGACGTGGTCCGGATGGTGCTCACCGGGCAGGTGGGCCGGGAACTCGTGGGCCTCATCAACTCCCACGGCCCGTACGCCGTTGGGCTCTCCGGTGAGGACGGCGGTCTCCTCCGGGCCGTCCGTACCGGGACCGTCGTCGACGGCGAGGCCGTGGACCTCGGCCTCGTCGGCGAGGTCACCGCGGTCCATCCCGGTGCCATCCTCGACATCCTCCAGGCAGGGCGTATCCCGGTGATCTCGACCGTCGCGCCCGAGTACGACGTCGACGGCGAGGCGACCCGGCAGGTGCTCAACGTCAACGCCGATTCCGCTGCTGCCGCACTCGCCGCCGCCCTCGGAGCGTCGAAGCTCGTCATCCTCACCGACGTCGAAGGCCTCTACGCCGCCTGGCCGGACCGCGGTTCCCTGATCTCCTCCCTGTCGGCGACGCAACTCCGCGAACTCCTGCCGAGCCTCCAGTCCGGCATGATCCCCAAGATGAAGGCCTGCCTGCAGGCCGTCGAGGCCGGCGTCGAGCGGCCCACATCGTGGACGGCCGCCTGGCCCACTCGATGCTGCTGGAGACGTTCACCACCGCGGGCATCGGCACGCAGGTCGTGCCCGACGGGACCGCCGCCACCACGACAGGAACGCCATGATGAACGAGACCACGAGCAGCGGCAGGAGCACCGGAACCGGCAGGCATGCCGCTGCTGCGACCTCGGACGGCGCGGGCCTCGACGTCCTCACGGGCGGGGACCCGGGAGCCGCCTGGCTGGCGCGCTACGACGGAGCCCTGCTCGGGGTCTTCGGGACGCCGCAGCGCGTGCTGGTGCGTGGCTCCGGCTGCACCGTCTGGGACGCCGACGGCACGCAGTACCTCGATCTCCTCGGCGGGATCGCCGTCAATGTGCTGGGCCACGCGCATCCTTTCGTCACCTCGGTGATCTCGAGCCAGCTCGCCACCCTCGGCCACATCTCGAACTTCTTCACCAGCCCCACGCAGGTGCGCTCGCCGAGAAGCTCCTCGACCTGTCGCAGGCTCCGTCCGGCTCCCGCGTGTTCTTCACGAACTCCGGAGCAGAAGCAGTGGAGGCCGCGTTCAAACTGGCGCGCCGCAACAGCACGCCCGAGAGGCACCGCATCCTCGCCCTCGAGGGCGCTTTCCATGGCCGCACCATGGGAGCCCTCGCCCTGACCTCGAAGCAGGCCTACCGGGAGCCTTTCGAACCGCTCCCGGCGGGGGTCGAGCACGTCCCGTTCGACGACATCGGAGCGCTCCGCGGTGCGATGGACGGTACCGTCGCAGCCCTGGTCCTCGAGCCCGTCCAGGGAGAGGCCGGTGTCCGGCCGCTCTCCGCGGAGTATCTGCGGGCGGCGCGGCAGCTCACCCGCGAGCACGGTGCCCTCCTCATCCTCGACGAGGTCCAGTCGGGTATCGGGAGGACCGGGCGGTGGTTCGCCCACCAGGCGGTGCACGGCGTGGTGCCGGACGCCATGACGCTCGCCAAGGGCCTCGGGGGAGGATTCCCCATCGGCGCGCTCGTCACGTTCGGCGAGGAGGTCTCCCACCTCCTCACCGCGGGTCAGCACGGCACCACCTTCGGCGGGAACCCGGTCGCGACGGCGGCCGGGCTCGCCACGCTCCACGTCCTGGAGACCTCGAGCGCCCTGCAGAACGCGTCCGACGTCGGGGCCTTCCTCCGATCCGGCCTGTCCACCGTCGGAGGCGTCATCGCCGTGCGGGGCGAGGGCCTGCTGATCGGCGTCGACCTCGACGGCGACCACGCGCCGGCGGCCGTCCAGGCAGCCCTTGCCGCCGGTTTCATCATCAACGCGACCGGCCCGGCGACTCTCCGGCTGGCTCCACCGCTCATCCTCACCACCGAGCAGGCCGCGACGTTCGTCGACGCGCTGCCCGCGATCCTCGCGACCGCACGGACGACTGCCAAGGAGGCAACCCGATGACCCGCCACTTCCTCGTCGACACCGATCTCTCCCCGGCCGAGCAGGCCGAGGTCCTCGATCTCGCGCTCGAGCTCAAGGCGAACCCCTATGCGCACGCTCCCTTCAGCGGCGACGGTGCGGGACGCCGGACGGTCGCCGTGATCTTCGACAAGACGTCGACCCGCACGCGTGTCTCCTTCGCCGCGGGCATCGCCGACCTCGGCGGCGTCCCGCTGATCATCGGTGCCGGTGACTCCCAGCTCGGGCACAAGGAATCGATCACGGACACGGCGAAGGTCCTCGAGCGCATGGTCGCGACCATCGTCTGGCGGACCTACGCGCAGGCAGGTCTGGAGGAGATGGCCGCCGCGTCCGGTGTCCCGGTCATCAACGCCCTCTCCGACGACTACCACCCGTGCCAGCTCCTGGCCGACCTGCTCACCATCCGCGAGCACAAGGGAACCCTCGCCGGACTGACGCTGACCTACCTGGGGGACAGCGCCAACAACATGGCCAACTCCTATCTCCTCGCCGGCGCCACCGCCGGGATGCACGTCCGGATCGCGGGACCCGAGGGCTACCTCCCCGACCCTGCGGTCGTGGTCGCCGCCGAGGAGCGCGCCGGGGAGACGGGCGGTTCCGTCCTCGTCACGACCGACGCCGCCGTCGCGCTCGCCGGTGCCGACGTCGTCGCCACCGACACCTGGGTATCCATGGGCCAGGAGGACGAGAAGGCGGCGCGGCAGGACCTGTTCCGCGCGTACGCCGTCGATGCCGCCGCCATGGCACAGGCCGCTCCGGGCGCCGTCGTGCTCCACTGCCTGCCCGCCTACCGCGGCTACGAGATCGCCGCCGATGTGATCGACGGACCGCAATCGGTGGTCTGGGACGAGGCGGAGAACCGGCTCCACGCACAGAAGGCACTCATGACCTGGCTGGTGGCCCGGTCCGCCGCTCAGGACGTACGGGGGAGCATCGGATGACCGTGCAGCGCGACTCCGCCCGGCCCACCACGAAGACGGCCAGGCACGCCCGCATCACGGACCTGCTGACGGCCCAGTCCGTGCGCTCGCAGGTCGAGCTCGCGGCACTGCTCGCGGCGGACGGGGTGCAGGTCAACCAGGGGACGCTGTCGCGGGACCTGGTGGAACTCGGCGTCGTCCGCGTCCGGGGTGCCGAGGGAGCGCTGATCTACGCGGTCCCCGTGGAAGGCGGGGGACGGTACGTCCAGAGTGGCGTCTCGCAGGAGATCCTCGACGCGCGACTCGCCAAGCTGTGCAACGAGCTGCTGGTGACGGCGGAGTCCTCAGGGAACATCGTCATCCTCCGGACCCCTCCTGGCGCCGCCAACTTCCTCGCCCTCGCCATCGACCACTCGGTGATCCCGTCCATCCTCGGCACGATCGCCGGGGACGACACGGTTCTGCTCGTGAGCCGGGAACCCGACGGCGGCGCTGCCGTCGCCGAACGGTTCCTGGGACTCGCCCAGGAACCTTAGGGGCCCGTCGAGTCGTCCTGACCTCCCGGCGCTACGCTGGCACCAGAGCTTTCCGACCAATCACCAGACATATCCCGGGCACCTGCCCGACCACCGAAGGAGCATCATCCCGTGACCGAACGCATCGTCCTCGCCTACTCAGGCGGACTCGACACCTCCGTCGCCATCGGCTGGATCGCCGAAGCCACCGGAGCCGAGGTGATCGCCGTGGCCGTCGACGTCGGACAGGGCGGCGAGTCGCTCGAGACCATCCGCCAGCGCGCGCTCGGCTGCGGCGCCGTGGAGGCCTACGTGGCCGACGCCCGTGAGGAGTTCGCCAGCGAGTACTGCATGCCGGCTCTCAAGGCCAACGCGCTGTACATGGACGCGTACCCGCTCGTCTCCGCCGTCTCGAGGCCCGTGATCGTCAAGCACCTCGTCGCGGCCGCCCGGGAGTTCGGCGCAACCACGGTCTCGCACGGCTGCACGGGCAAGGGGAACGACCAGGTGCGCTTCGAGGTCGGCATCCAGACCCTCGGCCCCGACCTGAAGTGCATCGCACCCGTCCGGGACCTCGCGCTCACGCGGGACAAGGCCATCGCCTTCGCTGAGGAGAAGGGCCTGCCGATCGAGACCACCAAGAAGAACCCGTTCTCCATCGATCAGAACGTCTGGGGCCGGGCGGTCGAGACCGGCTTCCTCGAGGACATCTGGAACGGTCCCACCAAGGACGTGTACGACTACACCGAGTCGCCCGAGTTCCCGCCCGCCGCCGACGAGGTCGTCATCTCCTTCAAGGAGGGCATCCCCGTGGCCATCGACGGCAACGCGGTCACGCCGCTGCAGGCCATCGAGGAGCTCAACCGTCGCGCCGGTGCGCAGGGCGTGGGCCGCATCGACATCGTCGAGGACCGCCTCGTGGGAATCAAGAGCCGCGAGATCTACGAGGCGCCCGGCGCCATGGCGCTCATCGCCGCGCACCGCGAACTGGAGAACGTCACGATCGAGCGCGAGCAGGCCCGCTTCAAGAAGACCGTGGGGCAGCGCTGGACCGAACTGGTGTACGACGGCCAGTGGTTCTCTCCGCTCAAGCGCTCACTGGACACCTTCATCGACGACACCCAGAAGTACGTCACCGGCGACATCCGCATGGACCTTCACGGCGGCCGCGCCACGGTGACCGGGCGCCGCTCCGACGTCGGCCTGTACGACTTCAACCTCGCCACCTACGACTCCGGGGACACCTTCGACCAGTCGATGGCGCGTGGCTTCATCGAGCTCTTCGGGATGTCCTCCAAGGTGGCGTCGAGCCGGGACCAGCGGGCGGG